>NZ_AP022612.1:1305901-1958852 GCF_010729895.1 Mycolicibacterium confluentis | reverse complement strand
GGCGGGATGGCCATCAGCCCAACGAATTCGAGTCCCTGCGCGGCATCCACCTGCGCGCACAAGGCGTCGACCGCGGCCGGATCGTTGATGTCGACGCCACCCCTGCTGACGTCGCCGTCGAGGCTGATCTGGATGTAGACGCCGACGGGTGACTGCCGCCGACCCTCGGCGCGCGCGTCCACCGATCCCCGGTCGAGCGCGGCCGCCACCTTCACGCTGCTCACTGAATGCACGGCGGTGGCCCACCCGGCGATCGAACGTGCCTTGTTGCGCTGGATCTGGCCGATCATGTGCCAGCTCACGTCATCCGGAAAATCCGGACTCTGGGCCAGGGACGCGATCTTGTCGCGCGCCTCCTGATCGCGCGACTCCCCAAACGAGCGGCAGCCGAGGTCGACCAGAATCTGCACGTCCGAGGCGGGGAAGAACTTGGTGACGGGCAGCAGTTCGATCTCCTCGGCGCTGCGCCCGGCCGCCGCCGCGGCATCCGCCAGGCGGGTGCGCAGGCCAGCCCACGCACGGGCCAGGTCGTCGTGGCGGCTCATCGCTGGGGCTCCAGCCAGATCAGTGAGGCCAGGCGTCCCGTCGGCGCGCCGCGGCGATGACTGAACAGGGCCGCGTCGTCGACCGTGCAGCGCGGATCGATGTCGATCGCGCGGACACCGAATTCCTTGAGCTGGCGCGCGATTCCGGCCCGCAGGTCCAGACCCGGGGTGCCCTTCGCGGTCACGGTGACACTGCCCGGCAGCGCGACCTCGACGTCGGCGGCCATCTCGCGGGGCACCTCATAGTTGCGCCCGCTCACGGCCGGACCGAGCAGCACCGAGATGTCGGCCGCCCGGGCGCCGAGCTCAAGCATGGCCTCGAGCGTGCGCAGCACGATCCCATTCTGCGCGCCCACCCGACCCGCGTGCGCGGCCCCGACAACGCCGGCGCGGGCGTCGGCCATCAGCACCGGAACGCAGTCGGCGGTCACGACCGCCAGCGCCAACCGGGGCTGGGCGGTGACCAGGGCGTCGGTCTTGTCGAACGCCTTGCTGCGCGGACCGTCGACGACCTCGACGTGTGCGCTGTGCACCTGGTTCATCCAGACGACGCGGTCGGCACCGAGGCCGGTGGCCTCGGCGAGCCGACGCCGGTTGGCCGCGACGGCCTTGGGGTCATCACCGACGTGATCACCCAGGTTGAAGGTGTCGTACGGCGGCGCGGAGACGCCGCCAGCGCGCGTGGTGGTGACGCGCCGGACCCGGTAGGTCACCGTCAGTGGCGCATGAAGGGCGGCACGTCGACGTCATCGTCAGCGATGCCGTCGTCGTCGCCACCGCCGACGCGCACCGTGGCCCCGTTGGTGTGGGCGGGCACGGAAGCCGGATCGGCCGGTTCGAACAGTGAGGTGGTGACGGTGCCAGCACGGCCCGGCGCAACGGCTTGACCGGTTCCGGAGGCGGCCACCACGGGCTTGCGACCGGCGGAGCCGGCCTCGAAGCCCGCCGCGATCACCGTGACACGGACCTCGTCGCCGAGCGAATCGTCGATCACGGTGCCGAAGATGATGTTGGCCTCGGGGTGCGCCGCGTCCTGCACCAGCGAGGCGGCCTCGTTGATCTCGAACAGGCCCAGGTCACTGCCACCCGCGACCGACAGCAGCACGCCCTGCGCACCGTCCATCGACGCTTCGAGCAGCGGCGAGTTGATCGCGATCTCGGCGGCCTTGAGCGCGCGACCGTCGCCTCGGGCGGCGCCGATGCCCATCAGGGCCGTACCCGCTCCGCTCATGACGCCCTTGACGTCCGCGAAGTCGACGTTGATCAGGCCGGGGGTGGTGATCAGGTCGGTGATGCCCTGCACGCCGTTGAGCAGCACCTCGTCGGCGCTGCGGAACGCGTCCATGAGCGACACCGCGGCGTCACCCATCTGCAGAAGTCGGTCGTTGGGGATCACGATCAGCGTGTCGCAGCTTTCGCGCAGCGAGGTGATACCGGCCTCGGCCTGGTTCGACCGACGCTTGCCCTCGAACGAGAACGGCCGGGTGACCACGCCGACGGTCAGCGCACCGAGCTTGCGCGCGATGGTGGCCACGACGGGAGCGCCACCGGTTCCGGTGCCGCCGCCCTCACCTGCGGTGACGAACACCATGTCGGCGCCGCGCAGGAGTTCTTCGATCTCGTCCTTGGCGTCGTCGGCCGCCTTGCGGCCCACCTCGGGATCGGCGCCGGCGCCGAGGCCGCGCGTCGAGTCACGCCCGACATCGAGTTTGACGTCGGCATCGCTCATCAACAGCGCCTGGGCGTCGGTGTTGATGGCGATGAACTCAACGCCCTTGAGGCCCTGTTCGATCATTCGGTTGACGGCATTGACGCCGCCGCCGCCGATGCCGACCACCTTGATGACGGCCAGGTAGTTGTGCGGGGGGGTCATGGGGTCGCCTTCCTCCCAAGATCGGTTGTCTGTCGTACACCGAACTCCTGACCGGCAAACCCTCAACCTCAACCATAGGCTTAGAGTTATGTCAAGTAGTTCTGTGTAACACAGACGGTATGGCCGCTACCGCGTTCAGACGTGCAGGCGCGCCGAAACCCGCGGGCAATTTTGCGCGGATTCACTTCACAGTCGGCAGGTCCGGGCTGGAGACGTCATAGACCCGCCCGGGTTGGGTCAGCAGCGCCGCGAGTTTCTCGGCCTTCTCCGCGGTGCGTTCGTTGGTGCCCCACACCACTTCCCTGCCGTCGGACAGCGTCAGCGTGATCGAGGCCACCGACGGTGCGGCGACGCGGCCGACCTGACCCGCGACGTCGGGTGCCAGCGTGGTCAACACCGCCAGGGCCGCCTCGGTCGTCGGGTCGTTGGGGCCCGGCGCCTCGACGTCGAGGTACGGCAGCGAGGGCGGCGGCGGCGCGGTCGCGAAGTCCACGCCGTCGCGGTCGAACAGATGCGGTCCGTCGGGATAGTCCTTGACCGCCACCGGAACCCGTTCCACGATCGTGATCCGCAGCGTCGAGGGGTACTCGCGCTGCACGCGCGCACTCGCGACCCGGCGGATGGTCGCGACTCGGTCGGCCACGTCACTGGTGTTGATCTGCAGGAGCGGTGTGCCGATCCGCACCTGCGCGGCACCGAGCACCTCCTCGGCCGTCACCTCGCCGGTCCCCATCACCACGACATCTCGCGCCGACATCAGCGGCGTGAAGTACACGATCAGTCCCAGGGCCACCGCCAGCACCGCGACGAGCACACCCATCGCGACCGCCCGCAGCCCCCGGACCGACCCGCGCGCAACGGGTTTGGCCGAAGCCAGGGCATCGGAGCGGGCCTTGCGCTTGGCCTCGCGACGAGCCTCTTCGATCGCGATGGCCCGCTGCTGGGCGGCCCGGCGCTCCTCGCGTTCGCGCCGCGCGCGCCGCCGCGGCCCCTCGAAATCCTCCGGCTCCTCCGCGGGCGCGTCGGTCTGAGGCGCTCCAGCGTGCGGCGGTTCGGGTTCTGCGTCGGCCGCCTGCGGGGCGGGATCGTCCGACTCGGTCACCAGTCGACTCCGGGTCGCCCCGGCGCACTGCGGTTGGCCTGCACCTGAACTGCCGTCACGATCTCGGGGCCCAGCATCGTCACGTCGCCGGCGCCCATCGTGACCACGACGTCACCGGGACGCGCGATCTCGGCCACGGTCTGGGCCACCGACGAGAAGTCCGGCAGGTAGCGCACCGGCACCGAGACCTTCTCCGCGATGGTCGCGCCACTGATCCCCGCGAGCGGCTGCTCGCGCGCGGCATAGACGTCGAGCACGAACACCCGGTCCGCGGCGCTCAGCGCGTCCGCAAAGTCGGCGGCGAAAGTCTTTGTGCGCGAATACAGATGCGGCTGGAACACCGCGAGCGTGCGGCCGCCGCCGCTCTGCTCGGCCACGGTGCGCAGCGCCGAGAGCACCGCGCGGACCTCGGTCGGGTGATGTGCGTAATCGTCGAAGATCCGCACACCGTTGGCCACCCCGACCAACTCGAAACGGCGTCGCACTCCCTCGAACCCGCTCAGCCCGTCCAACACCATGTCCACCGGCGCCCCGGCCTCGACGGCGGCCAGCAGGGCGGCCAGTGCGTTGAGCGCCATGTGCCTGCCCGGCACCGACAACCGCATCGCACGCGGATGGGGTTCGCCGGCCAGCGCGACCTCGGCCACCGCGCCGGTGCCCTGTTGCTGCCAGGACAGCAGCGTGCCCGCCAGCGGTCGCTCCCCCGCCGTTCCGTAGGCGAGAACCCGCATGCCCTGCGCGGTCGCGCGGTCGGCCAGCGCGGCCGCACCCGGATCGTCGGCACACACCACCAGGGCACCGCCTGGCGCCAACCGGTCGACGAACTTGTCGAAGACCTCGCTGTAGGCCTCGGCGCTGCCGAAGAAGTCGAGGTGATCGGCCTCAATGTTGGTCACCACCGCCACATTCGGCGTGTACTCCAGCAGGGACCCGTCGCTCTCGTCGGCTTCGGCGACAAAGCATCCGCCGCTGCCGTGGTGCGCATTGGTGCCCGCCTCGCCGAGGTCCCCGCCCACCGCGAAGGACGGGTCCATGCCCGCATGCTGCAGCGCCACGATCAACATCGAGGTGGTCGTGGTCTTGCCGTGCGTCCCGGTGACCAACAACGTCGTGTGCCCGGCCATCAGCTTGGCCAGCACCGCGGGCCGCAGCACCACAGGGATGGCCCGGCGGCGCGCCTCGACGAGTTCGGGATTGGTCTTGGGGATCGCGGCGTGGGTCGTGATGACCGCGGTCGGGCCACCCGGCAGCAGATCCAACGCGGCAGCGTCATGTCCGATGTTGATCAGTGCGCCGCGGGCCCGCAACGCCACCACGCCGCGTGACTCCTTGGCGTCCGAACCGCTCACGAGTGCACCGCGGTCCAGCAGGATCCGGGCGATGCCGGACATGCCCGCCCCACCGATGCCGACCATGTGCACGCGCCGCAGTTCCTCGGGAAGGGGTGCGCTCATCGTCGTCCCCCGGTCCGGGCCGCGCGCGCGACCTCCATCGCGACGGCGGCCACCTTCTGCGCCGCGTCGCGGTGACCGACCTGCGCGGTCGCGGTGCCCATTGCCGCGAGCCGGGCGTCATCACGCAGCAGGCCTGCAACCACGTCGGCCACGAACTGGGGCGACAGATCGGCGTCGTCGACCAGGAGGCCGCCACCGGCCTCGACGACCGGGAGTGCGTTGAGGCGCTGCTCACCGTTGCCGATCGGCAACGGCACATACACCGCGGGAAGCCCGACGGCCGACACCTCGGCCACCGTCATGGCACCCGAACGGCAGATCGCGAGGTCCGCGGCCGCGTACGCCAGGTCCATCCGGTCCAGATAGGGCACCGCGACGTACGGCGGATCACCCGGCGCGGGTGTGCGCAGATCCAGGGTGTTCTTGGGGCCGTGCGCGTGCAGCACCGCGATCCCCTCGGCGGCCAGTGCGTCGGCCGCCCCCGACACCGCGCGGTTGATCGAGGCCGCGCCCTGCGAACCGCCGAACACCAACAGCACCCGGGCGTCCTCGGCGAAGCCGAAATGCGCACGGGCCTGCGCACGCAGGGCCGCACGATCGAGTCCGGTGATCGTCGAACGCACCGGGATGCCGACGACCTCGGCGTTCTTCAGACCGGAATCGGGCACCGCGGCGAGCACCCGGGCCGCCGACCGGGCGCCGACCTTGTTGGCGATGCCCGCGCTGGCGTTGGCCTCATGGATCACCACCGGCACGCGGTGACGTCCCGTCAGCCCACCGCGCGCGGCCAGGTAGGCCGGCAGCGCGACGTAACCGCCGAACCCGATCACGACGTCGGCGTGCACGTCGTCGAACACATCGCGGACCTCGCGCACCGCGGTGCGCACGCGCGCGGGCAGGCGCAGCAGATCCGCACTCGGCTTCCGCGGCAGCGGAACCGGCGTGATGAGTTCGAGGTGGTACCCGCGCTCGGGCACCAGTCGGGTCTCCAGACCACGTGCGGTGCCCAGCGCGGTGATCCGCACACGCGGATCGAGAGCTGTCAGAGCGTCGGCGACGGCCATCGCGGGCTCGACATGCCCGGCCGTCCCGCCCCCTGCGAGGACCACGGAGAACACGTCGTCATGGCGCTGGCGTCCCGAGTCGCTGTGCTCCTGCCCGCCGGCGGGCACCTGGACCGAGTCGTTCACCCGTAACGCTGACCTTCCACTGCTCTGGCGCCGCGTGACCGGGAGTTTCTCCCGCTGGCAGCAGCCGGTTGTCTACGACCTCGCGGGGCATCCTGGCCCCGCTGGCCGTCTCCATGATGCCCTGACCGCCGCGCACGACCATCATCAGCATGGGACTTGGCGGTTCGCCGCGGGGCGGGCCGGGCGGCCTTGACCGGTTTGGCGGACTTCGCCATGGCCGGTTTGGCGGACTTCGCCATGGCCGGTTTGGCGGACTTCGCCTTGGCCGGTTTGGCGGACTTCGCCTTGGGCTTCGTGCGCATCCGATCACGCAGCATTTCGACACGCGAGGGCACATACGGTTCCGGCAACGGGAGGCGCAGCAGTCGGTTCATCCGGTCGTCGGCGCCTGCACGCAACGCCGCCACCGCGTCCGGTTCATGCCGGGCCGCATTCGCCATCACGCCGATCATGAAAAGTGTGGTGGCCGTCGACGTTCCACCCGCCGAGATGAGCGGCAGCTGCAGTCCGGTCACGGGCAGCAGACCCACGACGTAGCCGACATTGATGAAGACCTGGCCCAAAATCCACATCGTGGTGGTCGCGGTGAGCAGGCGCAGGAAGGGGTCGGCCGAGCGTCGCGCGATACGCATGCCGGTGTAGGTGAACAGCGCGAACAGGCACAGCAGGCCGACCGCGCCGATGAAGCCGAGTTCCTCGCCGATGATCGCGAAGATGAAGTCGTTGTGGGCGTTGGGCAGATAGTTGTACTTCGCGGTGCCCTGGCCCAGGCCGTCGCCGAAGATTCCGCCGTTGGCGAGCGCGAACTTGGCCTGACGGGCCTGATACCCCGAGCCCTGCGCGTCCGCGGACGGATCCAGCCAGGACTGCACGCGTGCCGACCGGTAGCCCTCGGACACGGCGAGAATGGCGCCGGCCACGAAGATGCCGAGCACCGAGGTCAGAAACACCTTCAGCGGCAGACCCGCGTACCACAGCAGCGCCAGCAGGATGATGCCCAGCGACACCGTCTGCCCCAGGTCGGGCTGCAGCACGATCAGCAGGAGAGCGACGAGAGCCGCGGGTACCAGCGGGACGAGCATCTCGCGCAGGGATGCGCGTTCCATGCGGCGGGCCGCCAGCAGCTGGGCACCCCAGATCGCGAACGCGATCTTGGCCAGTTCCGAGGGCTGCATGGAGAATCCCGCGACGACGAACCAACCCCGGGAACCGTTGGCGATGGTGCCGATGCCGGGGATGAGCACCAGCACCAACAGCACGATGGTCAGCGCGAAGCCTGGGAACGCGAGCCGGCGCATCATCGAGACCGGGGTGCGCAGCGCGATGTAGAACGCCACGAGGCCGATCACGGTCCACAGCACCTGCTTGGCGAAGATCGTCCACGGCGAGCCGTCCTCGTCGTAGGAGTGCACGCCCGAGGCCGACAGCACCATGATGAGTCCGAGCGTCACCAGCAGAGCGGCGATCGCGACGATCAGATGGAACGACGTCATCGGCTTGCCCAGCCATGTGCCGAACCGGGTGCGCGGCGCGCCCGCGCCCGCGGCCTTCGCCGGAGCGGCCTGCGGGGCCGCCTTCGGTTCGGCTCCGCCCGGGCGGACCCGGGCCCACCAGCGGCTCACGATGTCAACCCCCATCGCCCCGGGCTCCTACCGGCCGGTGACGGTCAGGGCGCGTACCGCGGCGGCGAATCGATCGCCACGGTCGGAGTAGCCGCTGAACTGATCGAAGGAGGCGCCCGCGGGAGCCAGCAGCACGGTGTCGCCGGGGGCGGCGAATTCGCGCGCTGTTCCGACGGCCTGGGCCATCACCGCGTCCCCCAACGCACCCTGCGCGATGTCAATCACACGAGTCACAACTGACTCATCTGTCCCAAGCACCCCAACATCCTCCCCTGCCACCAACTGAACGACGGGGACATCGGGTGCGTGTCGCGATAACGCGTCGGCAATCACCGCCCGGTCGCGGCCGATCAGCACCACAGCAACCAGGCGATCGGCCGACCTCGCGACCATGTCATCGACGGATGCACCTTTGAGCAGCCCGCCGGCAATCCACACCACACGTGGGAAGGCGTTGATCGAGGCCTCGGCGGCGTGCGGGTTGGTGGCCTTCGAGTCGTCGACATACGAGACACCGTCGACCTCCCCCACCACCTCGGCGCGGTGCCGTCCGACCTGGAACGTCGCCAGGGCCTCGGCGATCGCCTCGGGTGACACGTCGACCGCGCGGGCCAGGGCCGCCGCGGCCAGCGCATCGAGCACGCCCACGGGCCCGGCCACCGGAATGGAGTCGACCGGCGCCAGCACCACGCCGTCGCCGTCCGCGTAGGCGCGGTCGACGAGCATGCCGTCGCGCACGCCGAGTTCCCCGGGCCCGGGCGGGCCCAGCCGGAAGCCGACCCGCACCGGGGCCGACGCGGAGTCCAGCAGACCCGCCGCGAGTTCGTCGTCGAGCCCGACGACGGCCACCCGCCCTTCGAGCACCTTCGCCTTGGCGCCCGCATAGTGCTCGAGCGAGCCGTGCCAGTCCAGGTGATCCTCGGCGATGTTGAGCACCGCGCCCGCCTCCGGTCGCAGCGAGGACGACCAGTGCAGCTGGAAACTCGACAACTCGACCGCCAGGAACTCCGACGGAGAAGAGAGCACATCGAGCACCGGGTCGCCGATGTTGCCGCACAGCAGGCTGGCCCGCCCTGCCGTGGTGAGCATCGCGTGCAGCATCGAGGTCGTCGTGGTCTTGCCGTTGGTGCCGGTGACCACGAGCCAGCGCCGAGCGGGCCCGAAGGTGCCTGCCTGATCGAGGCGCCACGCCAGCTCGACGTCGCCGATCACCGGAATCCCGGCGGCGGCCGCGGCCGTCGCGATGGGCGATGTGGGCGGCAGGCCCGGGCTGACGGCCACGAGCTCGTAGTCGCGCACCCGCTCCACTGCGGCGTCGCCGTCGATCACCCGCACACCCTGGAACGCGAACGGCTCCAACGCCATCGGATTGTTGTCGGTCAGGTCGGCCAGGACACCGAGTGGCGTCAGCGCCGCCAGCAGCGCCCGGCCCGTCACCCCCGCACCCACGACCAGGACGCGGGCGCCGGGAACCAGCGGTGCGGTCACCTCAGGCGCCGATCGCGGTCAGCCACTCGCCGTAGAACAACGCCACCCCCAGGCCGCAGGCGATGGCGGTGAGCAACCAGAACCGAATGATGACCGTGGTCTCGGCCCAGCCCACGAGTTCGAAATGATGATGGAACGGCGCCATTCGAAACACCCGTCGGCCCGTGGTGCGGAACGCCAGGATCTGCACGACCACCGACACGATCTCGGCGACGAACAGCGCGCCGAGTACGACCGCGAGCACCTCGGTGCGGCTGGTGACCGAGAGGCCCGCGATGACGCCACCCAGCGCCAGCGACCCCGTGTCACCCATGAAGATCTTGGCCGGCGCCGCGTTCCACCACAGGAAGCCGATACAGGCGCCCGCGGTCGCGGCGGCGATCAGCGCCAGGTCCAGCGGATCGCGCACGTTGTAGCAGCCCAGGCCCGGCGCCGTCGCGCACGCGTTGCGGTACTGCCAGAACGTGATCAGCACATACGCCGCGCTGACCATGCCCATGCTTCCCGCGGCCAGGCCGTCGAGGCCGTCGGTGAAGTTCACCGCGTTGGACCAGGCCGACACGATGAGCACGACGAACAGCACGAACAGCAGCGGTGGCAGCGTGATGGTGGCGATCTCGCGCACGTAGGACAGTTCGGTGCTGGCGGGGGTCAGTCCGTCGGCGTTGCGGAACTGCAGCACGAGCACACCGAACAGCACGGCCGCCAGCACCTGGCCAACGGTCTTGGCGGTCTTGTTCAGGCCCAGGTTTCGGGACCTGCGGATCTTGATCAGGTCGTCGAGGAACCCGACGATGCCCAGCGCCGTGGCCAGTCCCAGCACCAGCATCCCGGTGGCCGATGGTCCGGTGCCGTTGAGCGCGAGCCCGATCAGATGCGTGCCCAGGTAGCCGGCCCAGATGCCGGCCAGGATCGCGACGCCGCCCATCGACGGGGTGCCGCGCTTGGTCTTGTGGCTCGGTGGGCCGTCCTCGCGGATCTCGTGCCCGAAGCCCTGCTTGGTGAAGAGCCTGATCAGCACGGGGGTCAGCAGGATCGACACCGCCAGCGCCAGGCCGACGGCGACCAGGATCAGTCTCATGCGCCGCCCTCAGGGTCCTCGACGAGCGTCTGCGCCAGCATGGCCAGGCCGACCGAGTTCGACGCCTTGACCAGCACGACGTCGCCGGGCGCCAGTTCGGCGCGCAGCAGTGCCAGCGCCGCGTCGACATCGTCGACGCGAATCGCCTCGGATCCCCACGACCCCTCCATGACCGCACCCTGGTGCATGGCGCCCACTGCCCTCCCGGTTCCCACGACGATCAACCGTGACACATCTAAGCGCACCGCGAGACGGCCGACGCGGTCGTGCTCGGAAATCGTGTCCTCACCGAGTTCGGCCATCTCCCCCAACACCGCGAAACTGCGCCGAGGTCCTCCCGCTCCGGCAGCCGAGCGCGCCATCCACGCCAGTGCCTGCAGACCAGCGCGCATGGAGTCCGGATTGGCGTTGTAGGCGTCGTTGACGACGGTGACGCCGTCGGCGCGGGTCGTCACCGCCATGCGGTGCGGCGACGCGGGCCCGGCGGTGGCCAGCGCGGCCGCGATCTGCTCTCCGGTGGCGCCGCACTCAAGCGCCACGGCCGCGGCACACAGCGCGTTGGACACCTGGTGATCGCCGTGCACCGCGAGCGCCACCGGAACGTGCTGATCCCCCCAGTGCAGATCGAAACGCGGACGCGCGAGGTCATCGAGGGACACCTGATCGGCCCAGACCTCGGCTTTGTCTGAGGAGGCGCTGCGACTGACCCGCACCACCTTGGCGTCGGTGACGGCGGCCATCGCTGCGACGGCGGTGTCGTCGGCGTTGAGCACCACCACGCCGTCGGCGGGGACTGCCTGTGCCAGTTCGGCTTTCGTATCTGCGATGGCCTGCCGAGAGCCGAATTCGCCCAGGTGCGCCGTGCCCACGTTGAGCACCACGGCGATGCGCGGCGGCGCGATCTCGGCCAGTTCGGCGATGTTGCCGCGGTGCCGCGCCGACATCTCGAGCACCAGGAAGTCGGTGTCGCGGGTGGCGCGCAGCACGGTCCACGGATGGCCGAGTTCGTTGTTGAACGACCCGGGCGGGGCGACGACCTGTCCCAGCGGGGCCAGCACCGCGGCCAGGAGGTCCTTGGTCGAGGTCTTCCCCGACGACCCGGTGACACCGATGATGGTCAGTCCGTCGGCGGCCAGGCGGCGCGCCACCGCACCCGCGAGTCTGGCCAGTGCGGCCAGCACCGCGGCCCCCGCGCCGTCGCGGTCATGCTCGAGCACGCTCGCGCCGCTGTCATCGGGGTCCACGGGCGGGACCACGATCGCGGGCACGCCCACCGGACGGGCGGCCAGCACCGCGACCGCACCCGCCTCGATGGCGGCCGGCGCGAAGTCATGTCCGTCGGCGCGCGCGCCGGGCAGCGCCAGGAACAGCCCGCCGGGTCGCAGCGCGCGGGAGTCGAATTCGACGGTTCCGGTGACCACCGTGCGGGCGGCGTCCTGCTCGCTGATGTCGGCGAGTCGGCCGCCGACGATGTCGGCGATCTCGGCGAGAGTCAGTTCGATCATCGTGCCGCCTGTCGTGCGTCGAGCGCCGCCGCCAATTCGACGCGGTCGTCGAACGGCACCGTCGTGCCGCCCGCGGTCTGTCCAGTCTCATGCCCCTTGCCCGCGATCAACACCACGTCCCCGGCGCGGGCCCACGCGACGGCATGCGCGATCGCGGCGCGCCGATCACCGATCTCGACGATCTCGGCCGCCGCTGCGGCGCCGGTGACGACCTCGGCGCGGATCGCGGCCGGATCCTCGTCGCGCGGGTTGTCGTCGGTGACGACCACGAGGTCGGCGAGTTCGGCCGCAGCCGCGCCCATCGGCGCACGCTTGCCCGCATCGCGGTTGCCGCCGGCGCCGAACACCACCGCGATCCGGCCGACGTTGCCCTGCCGGCGCAGCGTCTCGAGCACCGCGCGCAGCGCACCCGGCTTGTGCGCGTAGTCCACCAGCGCCAGGAAGTCCTGACCGCGCTCGATCGGTTCGAGCCGCCCCGGCACGGTCGCGGCCATCAGACCCGGCGCGGCGTGTTCCGGGGCGACACCGACGGCGTCGAGGATCGCCAGCGCCACAAGGCAGTTGGCGATGTTGTAGCCGCCCGGCAGCCTGATCCCGATCCTGTGATGCACACCGGCCGGGTCGACGGCCGTGAACTCCTGGGCGCCGTCGCCGGTCACCACGACGTCCTCCACGGTCCAGTCGGCGGCCCCGGTGGTGCTGACGGTCACCGCATGCTCGGCCCGGTCGGCCATGGCGCGTCCGGCGGCGTCGTCGACGCAGATCACGGCGAGGCGCGCGTGCACGGGCGAATCCGCGGCGAGCAACCGGGCCTTGGCCTCGAAGTAGTCGGCCATGGTCGGGTGGAAGTCCAGGTGGTCGCGCGAGAGGTTGGTGAACCCGCCGACGGCGAACCCGATGCCATCGACGCGGCCCAGGGACAGCGCGTGGCTGGAGACCTCCATGACGGCGGTGTCGACGCCGCGCTGGGCCATGGCCGCCAGCAGGCCCTGCAGGGCGGGCGCCTCGGGTGTGGTCAGCGTGCTCGGGACGTCCTGGCCGTCGATCCGGACACCGACCGTGCCGATCAGACCCGGGCGGCGGCCTGCGGCGCGCAGACCGGCCTCGATGAGGTAGGTCGTGGTGGTCTTACCGGAGGTGCCGGTGACGCCTACGACGGTCATGTGCTCCGACGGCCAGCCGTAGACCTGCGCGGCGGCCCTGCCCAGAACCGACCGCGGATCGTCGTGCACCAGAACAGGCGCCGCGGGCACGGCCTGGGCCAGCTCGGCCGCACCGGCGGCGTCGGTGAGCACCGCGACGGCGCCGCGGGTCAGCGCGTCCTCGGCGTAGGCCGCGCCGTGAGCCGAGGCCCCGGGCAGCGCCGCGAACAGGTCCCCCGGGCGGGCCTCCTGACCGCGCAGGGTCACGCCCGTCACGACCAGGTCGGCCGGCCCGGTCAGCGTCGCGCCGACGGCCGCGGCCAACTGGTCCAGCGACACCCCGGAAACGCCCTCAGGACGCAGGGTCGACACTCCAGCACCTCCGTCCGCCCAGCCATCGTCGGGTGTTCCGACCAGCCTGACACCCTACCGAGCGCGCGGCGACGATCCTGCGCGTCAGGTGGCCTGAAGCGTCAGCGGCGGGCCGGGATCGGGCGAGAGCGGCACATTCTCCCGCTGCATGAGCCACGCGGCGATGCTGTGGAACAGCGGTGCGGCAGACGAACCGGGGCTGCCGTCGGCGGCCCGGTGCGGTGCGTCCATCATCACGCCGATGACGTACCGCGGGTCGTCCACGGTCGCCATGCCGGCGAAGGTGATCCAGTAGACATCGCTGTAGTAGCACCCGCAGGCCGGGTTGATCTGCTGCGCGGTGCCGGTCTTGCCCGCGACCTGGTAGCCCTCGACAGCGGCCTGCGGGCCGGTGCCCTGCTGGTAGCCCATCGGGTCGCGCTGCACGACCGCGCGGAACATGTTGCGCACGGTCTGCGCGGTCTGCGCCGAGACCACCCGGACACCTTCGGGGCGCGGTTCCTCGGTGCGGGTGCCGTCGGCCGCGATCGTCGCCTTGATGATGCGCGGCGGAATCCGGATCCCGTCGTTGGCGATCGCCTGGTACATGCCGGCCATCTGCAGCAGGGTCATCGAAAGACCCTGTCCGATGGGCAGGTTGGCGAAGGTGCTGCCCGACCACTGGGCCATGGGCGGCACCAGGCCCGCGCTCTCGCCCGGCAGGCCGACGTTCGCGCGCTGCCCGAGGCCGAACTTGCGCAGCATCTCGAACCAACGCTCCTCGCCGATGCGCTGCGCCAGCATCAGCGTCCCGACGTTGGAGGACTTCCCGAACACGCCGGTGGTGGTGTACGGCATGACGCCGTGCTTCCACGCGTCACCGACCGTGACGCCACCCATGTCGATCGAGCCCGGAACCTGCAGCACCTCATCGGGATTGGTCAGGCCGTACTCGATCGCGGCGGCCGCGGTGACGATCTTGTTGACCGACCCGGGCTCGAACGGCGACGACACCGCCAGGTTGCCCATCTGTCGGTCGCTCTGCCTGCCGATGTCCTGCGAGGGGTCGAAGGTGTTGTCATTCGACATCGCCAGCACTTCACCGGTCTTGGCGTCGAGGACGACGGCCGAGACGTTGGCCGCACCCGAGGCGTCCTTGGCCATCTGCACCTGCTGCTGCACATGGAACTGGATGTCGTCGTCGATGGTCAACTGCACCGTCGAACCGTCGACCGCGCTGTGCCGGTTGCGGTAGCTGCCCGGGATGACGACGCCGTCGGAACCGCGATCGTAGGTGATCGAACCGTCCGTGCCCGCCAGCACCGCATCCAGCGAATCCTCAAGGCCCAGTAGGCCGTGACCGTCCCAGTCGATGCCACCGACGATGTTGGCGGCCAGTGCACCTCCGGGGTACTGCCGCAGGTCCTGGCGCTCGGAACCGACCTCGGGGAAGTCCTCGGAGATGGCGCTGGCGACGGCGGGATCCACCGCGCGCGCCAGGTAGACGAACGTGTCGTTGCTGTTGAGCTTGCGCAGCAGAGTGGCCATGTCGGGACGGTTGTCGAGTTTCTCGGCGACCCCGCGCGCGATGTCGCGCAGGCGCTGCTTGGGTTCGGGCGCCTTCTCCGACTTCTCCCGAGCCTCGGCCAGCTGCTCGCGGATCCGCACCGGCTGGAACGTCAGCGCGCGGGCCTCGATCGTGAACGCGAGCTTGTCGAAGTTGCGGTCGACGATGCTTCCGCGTACGGCCTGTTCGATGTCGGTGACCTTCAGCTGGCCCGCCGCCTGCGCACGCAGTTCCGGCGCACGCGGAACCTGCAGGCTGAACAGCTGTGCCGACACGACGATCAGCACCAGGAAGATCGCCGTCGTTCCGACCCGGTGACGGAACGCGAAGGACGCGGTGCCGGAATCGGTTTCAGCGATCTCACGGGTACGCCGCGAGCGCGCCGAGTGCCCTGGTGCGCTCGCGTCGGGCTTGCGACTCATGCCGGCGCCCCGGGTGCGGGCACGACGGCGACGGGTGCGGGCACGACGGCGACGGGCGGGGGTCCCTCAAGCGGGCCCGGTGCCGGACCCGGCAGCGGTGCCGCCGGCGACGCCGCCGGTGCGTGGTCGAGCGGCGCCACGGGCGCCGACGGGCGGACCAGCACCTCGGGGCCTGCGGGGACGGGTGCGGCGACCAGGGGTTGCACAGGCGGAACGACCGATTCAGCGACGGGCGGCGCCGGAAGGCGCACGGCACGCTCGGGGTTGGCCGGCGGTGGCGGCGGCGCGGAGCGCTCGTCGGGAAGCCGGGTGTTCAGCGGTGGCGGCGGCACGCCCTCGGCGGGCTTGGGGTTGCCCACCACAATCCAGTTGCCCGCCGGGTCCTTCACCAGATGCGCGGTGTCGCGGGACGGGATCATCCCGAGGTTGCGGGCCGCCTCGGCGAGCGCGGGGGCGGCCTGGGCCTCGAGCACATCGCGCTCGAGCGCCTCCTTCTGCTGCAGGAGTACGCGATTGGCCTGGCGGGCACTGCCCAACTCATAAGACCGCTCGGCGGCGTCGGTCGAAAGCCACAGCGTGACACCGAGTCCCACCCCGAGGGCACCGATCACGAGCACCACGAAGGGCACCCGTGCAGCCAGGGTGCGGGGATTCAGGTCGATGCTGGCAATGCGAGTGAGCATCCGCTCCCGCAGCGGTATGCGGACAGCCTTGGGCGCCTTGGCCTTACGGGCCTTGGCCCGGGCCTTCGCCTGCGTCGCACTCTTCGGTCGAACCGGGCGGCGTGACGGCGCGGTGGCCGGGCCATGCTGGGGCGCGCGGGCGTCGCGACCCCGGCCCCGGCCGTCCCGCGGCGGTTCAACGGGACGACGCGCGGTCCTGCGTGCTTCGGTGTCCGGGCGACGACGACGTTCGCGCGACTCCTCCCGGCGGGCGCCCTTGACGGCCGTCGGGGCGGGGCGGCGCCGAGCCGAGTCGGCGGCCTTCACGTTTGGCGCCTTCGGCGTCGCGACACGCTTGCCTCTCACAGTCCACCCCGTTCTGTCGCTCGTTGCACTGCCCGCAGTCGCACTGCCGCTGCGCGCGGGTTCTGTTCGATCTCGTCGGCGTCGGCCCGTTCGGCGCCCCGGGTCACCGACACGAATTCCGGTTCATGGCCCGGCAGTTCGATGGGCAGGCCCGGCGGCGTCCGGCTCGCGGTGGCCTCGGCGAACTCCGACTTGACGATGCGGTCCTCCAGCGACTGGTAGGCCATGACGACCACTCGCCCACCCACCGACACCGCGTCGAGGGCCGCGGGCAGCGCGGCCCGCAGCGAGTCCAGTTCGGCGTTGACCGCGACCCGCAGGGCCTGGAAGGTGCGCTTGGCCGGATGTCCACCGGTGCGCCGCGCGGGCGCCGGAATGGCCTCGTAGAGCAGTTCAACCAGTTCCGCCGTCGTGCTGAACGGCTTGACCTGCCTGCGCCGGACCACCTGGGCGGCGATCCGGGAGGCGAAGCGCTCTTCGCCGTACTCGCGCAGGATCGCCGTGAGTTCACGCTTGTCGTAGGTGTTGAGGATGTCGGCCGCGCTCAACGGCAGGTCCGGATCCATCCGCATGTCCAGGGGCGCGTCCGCCGAGTAGGAGAACCCGCGCTCGGTGCGGTCGAGCTGCATCGAGGACACCCCGAGGTCGAACAGCACGCCGTCGATGGATCGGGTTGCGCTCAAACCGCATTCGGCCAGCGCGTCGGGGATGCCGTCGTACCGCGTGCGCACCGCGGTGAAACGATCACCGAATCGGGCCAGGCGGTCGCCGGCGATCTGCAGCGCGCTCGGGTCGCGGTCGAGACCGATCACGCGCAGGGCTGGGAACTGCTCGAGGAATTGTTCCGAGTGCCCGCCGGCGCCGAGCGTCGCATCGACGAGCACGGCCTGCGCGCCGTCCGGGCCATTCTTGGTCAACGCGGGCGCAAGCAGATTGACGCAGCGTTCCAGCAGGACCGGCAGGTGACCATATGGGCCTTGATCTTCTGCCACCGCGACACCGCCCCTCAGGTGGTTTGCCGCCCGCACATCGAGGTCCCTGTCCGATGCGGACCTGGCGTTGGGGAAGTACGCCAGGGCCGATTCGGACAGAGGCCACGATGCACGGGCCGGTTCACTTGCCGGTTCACAAGCTGTCGGGAAGTGCTTCATCGCCGGCTGCGGAGAAATTCTCTTCGTGGGTCTGCTGGTAGGTCTGCCAGGCTTGGGCGTCCCAGATCTCGAGGTAATCGACCGAACCGATGACCACGCACTCCTTGGACAGCCCCGCATAACGCCGGTGGTCGCCGGACAGGGTGATCCGGCCCTGACTGTCGGGGTGCTGCTCGTCGGCGGCCGCCGCGAACACTCGAAGGTCAGCCCGCTTGTCCGGGTTGGCCTTGGCGTCGGCGACAGCCTTGCGCGCACGCTCCTCGAACTCCGCCCGCGGATACACGGCGAGGCTGTGATCTTGGCCTTTGGTGACCATCAACCCTCCTGCCAGCGCGTCGCGGAACTTTGCGGGCAACGTGAGCCGCCCCTTGTCGTCGAGCTTGGGCGTGTAGGTGCCGAGAAACACTCGTCACCTCCGCACTCCCAGCCCTTGGGCCTTACCTGTCCGGACCCCCTCGCTCCGTACTCCGCCACCATACCCCACTCTCCCCCACTTTTCTCCAACTTTGTCCCCCAGAAGGTCGCGTCGGCCCCACTTCGGCCCCGTTTGGGCAGCATCTGGGAATCTAGGCCGGGCTCACAGCGCGGAGTGCGCACGAAAAATCCCTGGTCACGCGCATGTGCGTACCAGGGGGCGCGGGGTGGGGACGAGTGGGGGCAGATGGGCGCGGTGGGCACCTGTGGGGGGCGTCAACTCAACAAAAGGGCCGGCCCCTCGTGAGGGCCGGCCCGGTGCTCAGAAATCAGGTTGTCACTCGTCGAAGCGACGACGGAAGCGATCCTCCATGCGACTGGAGAACGATCCGCCCGAACCCTTGGCCTTCTTCGGGTGCGCCGCCCCGGCGTCGCCGACCTTCCCATCCTTGGCGATGCCGCGCGGACCCGTCACCGCGAACACAACGCCCGCGAACATCACGATGAATCCGAGGACCGACAGCACGGGGAAGCCGCCGATCATCGTGGCCTTGATGGCCACGCCGGAGACAAGCAACGCGATACCGACGATGAACAACCCGGCTCCGTAGAAGCGGCGGCGGGCCGACGGGGCACGCAGAGTGCCTCCACGCACGCTCGACGCAAACTTCGGATCCTCGGCGTAAAGCGCGCTCTCGATCTGGTCAAGCATGCGCTGCTCATGCTCGGAGAGTGGCATTAGTCCCTCCTTGCCGGCGCCCGCGGCGGTCGTGTGGATCGGAATACCGATCGGGTCGTGTGAGTCCAGTGCTGGACTGCCAACTTCGATGATACGAGGTGTATGTGCGTGGTACCACCTAGTTCGCACCCCTGATTCTATGCCCTCGACGGCGGTGACTGGCTCACCCCCCGCACCGACATAATGGCTGCAGACCGCACGCGCACGTTCCCTGCTCGCTCGTCATCGCCTCCGGGAGGACTGACCGGCCTTGGCCACCTACCTCATCGACCTGTCGCCCAGCGATATGCAGCGTCGACTCTCCGACGCCCTGCACGTCTACGTCGACGCGATGCGCTACCCGCGCGGCACGGAGGAGCAGCGCGCTTCGATGTGGCTCGAACACATGCGCCGCGACGGGTGGAAAGCAGTGGCAGCAGTGCAGTTCGACGACGTCCCAGGCGGTGCCACACCCGCGACCGCGGCCCTGACAGACGCTCCCCTGCTCGGCGTGGCCTACGGCTACTGCGGGTCGCCCGACCAGTGGTGGCAGCAGCAGGTGCTGCAGGGGCTGCGCCGCACCGGCATGCCCGGAGACGCGATCGACCACCTCGTCTCCGACTACTTCGAACTCACCGAACTCCACATTCATCCCCGCGCGCAGGGCAACGGCCTGGGCGAGGCGCTGGCCCGCAGGCTGTTGCACGGGCGGCCCGAGCGCAGCGTGCTGCTGTCGACGCCGGAGATCAACGGTGAGGACAACCGCGCCTGGCGGCTGTACCGGCGTCTCGGGTTCAGCGATGTGATCCGCGGCTACCACTTCGCCGGCGACCCGCGACCGTTCGCGATCCTCGGCAGGCAACTGCCGCTCTGACTGATCCAGCAACCACATCGGACGGACGTCTGGCACGATGACGCAGTGCTGCGTGTCCAAAAAAGCCCCGGTCGGCGCCGAACCCGCCTGCTGGCTCTCGTGGTGCTGATGCTCGTCGTCGCCCCGCTTGCCGTGGGCTGTGTGCGGGTCCGCGCGTCGATCACCGTCTCTCCCGACGACACGGTGTCCGGCCACATCATCGCCGCCGCCAAGCCCCGCAATTCCGACGACAAGGGTCCGCAGTTCGACAACGACCTGCCGTTCGCCCCGAAGGTCGCCGTCTCCGACTACGAGGCCGACGGTTACGTCGGATCCGAAGCCGTGTTCTCCAACCTGACCTTCGGTGAGCTGCCCCAGTTGGCGAACCTCAACGCCGACGCGGCAGGTGTCGACCTGGCCCTGCGCCGCGCGGGCAACCTCGTGCTCCTCGAGGGCCGCGTCGACCTGACCAGCCTGTCCGACACCGAGTCCGAGGTCGAACTGACCGTGTCGTTCCCCGGCGAGGTGACCTCAACCAACGGCGACCGCATCGACACCGATGTCGTCGAGTGGACGCTCAAACCCGGCATCGTCAACACCATGAGTGCCCAGGCCCGCTACACCGACCCCAGCACCCGCTCGTTCACCGGCGGCGCCATGTGGCTCGGCATCGCGGCGCTGCTGGCGTCCGCGGCCGTGGCAGCGCTGGCCTGGTCGACCCGGGACCGCTCCCCCACGGTCGGTTCGGAGTAACCGCCGAGGCGGTCACGCCGCACCCGTCGGAAGCGCAAACCAGGCCGTAGGCTCTACTCTGGTCAGTTGGGGTGGATCATCAAGAAAGGGGCCCCGCGCTGAGCGTCAAACCTGCGGCACCGTCGGCCGTCGATGTAGCTGACGCCGTCACCGAGCAACTGCGGCTTCACCTGCGCGAGCGCCGCCAGGGTGCCGAGTACATCGGGCCCGCCTACAACGAACTGATCGCCGAACTCGAGCACTTCGTGCTGCGCGGCGGAAAGCGCGTGCGACCGGCCTTCGCATATTGGGGATGGCGGGCCGTGGCGCCCGAGGCGGATCAGGTCAGCGACGACATGCTGCTGGTGTTCGGCGCGCTCGAACTGCTGCACGCCTGCGCCCTGATCCACGACGACGTCATCGACGCCTCGGCCACCCGGCGCGGCATGCCGACCGTGCACCGGCACTTCGCCGACGAGCATCGCAGTCGCGGCTGGCACGGGTCCCCCGAGCAGTTCGGCATCTCGTCGGCGATTCTGGCGGGCGACCTCTCGCTGGTGTGGGCCGACGACATCATCGCCACCGCGGACGTCGACGACCACACCCGCAGACGGGTGCGCCGCGTCTGGTCCGACATCCGCACCGAGGTCCTCGGCGGTCAGTTCCTCGACATCGTCGCCGAATCCAGCGGGGCCGACTCGATCGACTCCGCGATGGCGGTCAACACGTACAAGACCGCGAGCTACACCGTGACCCGACCGCTGCAGTTGGGTGCCGCGGCCGGCGCCGACCGACCCGACATCCAAACCGTCTTCCACGACGTCGGCACCGATCTGGGCATCGCGTTCCAACTGCGCGACGACGTGCTCGGCGTGTTCGGCGACCCCGACGTCACCGGCAAGCCGTCCGGGGACGACCTGCGGTCGGGCAAGCGCACGGTCCTGTGGGCCGAGGCCGTCGACCGCGCGGAGTCCCACGATCCGTTGGCCGCCAAGAAACTGCGCACGTCGATCGGAAGCCAACTGTCCGACGACCAGGTCCGCGAACTGTGCGGCATCATCGAGGCCGTCGGCGCGCTGGCCGCGGTCGAGACCCGCATCGAGGAACTCACGGCGCGCGCGCTGACCGCCCTCGACGCCGCGGCGATCAACTCCTCCGCCAAGGTCGGCCTTTCCGAACTCGCCAGACTGGCCGCCAACCGGTCCGCCTGACATGGCAGACGCACCGACTGCGCCCCCCAACGGCCGCAGCGCAGCATTCGCACGACTGCGCGAGTTCAGCACCGCAGAAGAGGCTCGGCCCGCTCTGTTGGGCCTGCTCGGGGCCATGATGATCACCGCGGGAGGCCTCGGCGCGGGCAGCACCCGCCTGCACGATCCCGTCCTGGAGAGCCTGCACCTGTCGTGGCTGCGGTTCGGGCACGGCCTGGTGGTGTCGTCGCTGCTGCTGTGGTCGGGCGTCGCGCTCATGCTCGTGGCCTGGCTGTGGCTCGGACGCCGGGTCAGCGAAGGCGGTACGACCGTCTACACGATGGTGGCCACCACGGGGTTCTGGCTGGCGCCACTGCTGCTGTCGGTGCCGCTGTTCAGCCGCGACACCTACTCCTATCTCGCGCAGGGCGCCCTGCTCCGCGATGGCCTGGACCCCTACGCGGTGGGGCCGATCGAGAATCCGAATGCCCTGTTGGACAACGTGAGTCCGATCTGGACCACCACGACCGCGCCCTACGGTCCAGCGTTCATCCTGATCGCCAAGTTCGTCACGATGCTCGTCGGCGACAACGTCATCGCCGGAACCATGGTGTTGCGCCTGTGCATGCTGCCCGGCCTGGCCCTGCTCATCTGGGCGACGCCGCGCATCGCCCGGCACCTGAAGGCCGATCCGGCGGTGGCGCTGTGGATCTGCGTGCTCAATCCGCTGGTGATCATCCATCTGATGGGCGGCGTGCACAACGAGATGCTGATGGTCGGGCTGATGATGGCCGGAATCGCACTGACCTTCGCCCGCCATCCGGTCACGGGCATCACACTGGCCGCCGGGGCCGTCGCGGTCAAGGCCACCGCGGGATTGGCGCTGCCGTTCCTGGTCTGGGTGTGGATGCGGCAACTGCGCGAACGCCCGACGGGCGCGCTGCGCCGTCCCGTTCCGGCCTTCGTGGCCGCGGGTGCCGGATCCGTGGGAATCTTCGTCGCGGTGTTCGCGGTGACGTCCTGGCTGGCGGGCGTTGGTCTGGGCTGGCTGACCGCGCTGGCCGGGTCGGTGAAGATCATCAACTGGCTGACCGTGCCCACGGCCATCGCCAACCTGTCGAACGCCGTGGTCGGTCTGGTCTTCAACGTGAACTTCTACGCGGTGCTCGAGGTCACCCGGATCATCGGCATCGCGATCATCGCGGTGTCACTTCCGGTGCTGTGGTGGCGATTCCGGCACACCGACCGCGAAGCGCTGACCGGGATCGCCTGGGTCATGGGCGTAGTGGTGCTGTTCGTGCCCGCGGCACTGCCGTGGTACTACACGTGGCCGCTGGCGGTGATGGCGGCGCTGACGCAGTCACGGGCGTGGATCGCGGCGATCGCCGGATTCTCGACGTGGATCATGGTGATCTTCAAACCCGACGGCTCCCACGGCATGTACTCCTGGGTGCACGTGCTGCTGGCCACGGCATGCGGTGTCGCCGCGTGGTACTCACTGGCCCGGTGGCAGGGGCTGCGGGCCGAGCAGGACCAGGCTCAGTGAGGCCCCAGCCGGCTCAGTAAGCGAGCGCTTGGGCGCGCCGCAGCACTTCGCGCGCCTGATGGGAGTGCAAGGCGTCGACAGGGCGGGCGTTCTCCCGCACCTCCTTGGACCCGTTGAACGTCAGCGTCAGCGACGGATCCGGGGTGAACAACCACCGCAGGATCTCGGTTTCGCGGTAACCGCCGTCGCGCAACACGGCCAGGAGACCGGGCAGAAACTTGACCACGTGCCCCGAATCGCTGAAGAACACCTTCGGGATCACCACCGCGCCGTTGCGACGCAGCGCCACCAGGTGCCCGTCGCGCAGTTGCTGGTGCACCTTGGTCACCGTGACGCCGAGCATGTCAGCGACGTGGTTGAGGGCAAATACAGGTTCGTCCGGGTCGAGCACGTCGTCGCCGGCCGGAATGGTGCTCACGGGTCACAAGTGTAGGCATGTGCGCCAGAAGGTTTCTGCCAGGTTCCACTGTCCACCTACGATGACCCAGTGATGCCGAACGCTTCTGACGACCCGCTCGAGGGCGCACTGTTGGACGGCCGGTATCTGGTCGAGACCAGGATCGCCTCAGGTGGCATGTCCACCGTGTACCGCGGGGTGGACACCCGACTGGACCGGCCCGTCGCCTGCAAGGTCATGGACCCCCGATACGCGGGCGATCAGCAGTTCCTCACCCGCTTCCAGCGGGAGGCCCGCACGGTCGCGCGCCTCAAGGATCCCGGTCTGGTCGCCATCTACGACCAGGGCATCGACGGCAGGCATCCGTTCCTGGTGATGGAACTGGTCGAGGGCGGCACGCTTCGGGAACTGCTGCGCGAGCGCGGACCGATGCCACCGCACGCCGCCGCCGCGGTGCTGCGGCCAGTTCTGGGCGGACTGGCGGCAGCCCATCAGGCTGGCCTGGTGCATCGCGACGTCAAACCCGAGAACGTGCTGATCTCTGACGACGGGGACGTCAAACTCGTCGACTTCGGACTGGTCCGCGCCGTGGCCGAGGCCGGAATCACCTCAACCAGCGTGATTCTCGGCACCGCGGCCTACCTGTCCCCCGAGCAGGTCGCCAGCGGGAACTCCGACCCCCGCAGCGACGTCTACTCCGTCGGCGTGCTGGCCTACGAACTACTCACCGGCGCAACACCATTCACGGGTGACTCGGCGCTGGCCGTGGCGTACCAGCGGATGGACCACGACGTCCCCGCGCCCAGTTCCCAGATCGAGGGCGTCCCACCCGAGTTCGACGAACTGGTGCTGCGGGCGACCGCCCGCACGGCCGACGACCGCTATCCGGACGCCGCGGCGATGGCCGCGCACCTGGACGCGATCGCGGCCGACCTCCACCTGCCGGTGTTCAAGGTGCCATCGCCGCGCAACTCCGCGCAGCACGCGTCGGTCGCGCAAACCACCGCGAAACAGCCCCGCCCGGCGGCCAATCCCCCAATCCTGCCGGTGCGCAACCCCACTCGGGAGCTCACCCGCGGACCCGACGACTGGAATGAGCCGCTGGCCGCGGCCCCGGCCGAGCAGTTCGCGGGCATCGGCCTGGATGAGTTCGCCTGGGCGCGCCAACGGGCCCGCCGCAACACCGCGATCTGGTTGGTGATCGTGCTGGTGCTGACAGGGTCGGTCGCCGCGGGCGCGTGGGCCCTGGGCAGCAACCTGACGACGCTGCTGGGGAACTAGTCCCGCAGCATCTCCGCGACCAGGAACGCCAACTCCAGGCTCTGCTGGGTGTTGAGGCGCGGGTCGCAGGCCGTCTCGTAACGACCGGCCAGATCGGCGTCGGAGATGTCCTGGGCCCCGCCGAGGCACTCGGTGACGTTCTCCCCGGTGATCTCGACGTGGATGCCGCCCGGGTGGGTTCCCAGGGCGCGGTGCACCTCGAAGAAGCCCTGCACCTCGTCGACGATGCGGTCGAAGTGCCGAGTCTTGTATCCGGTGGACGCCTCATGGGTGTTGCCGTGCATGGGATCGCACTGCCAGATCACCTGATGCCCCGAGGTCTGCACCTTCTCGATGATCGCCGGGAGCACGTCGCGCACCTTGTGGTTGCCCATCCGGCTGATCAGCGTGAGCCTGCCCGGCACGTTGTGCGGGTCGAGTCGCTCGACGTACTCGAGCGCCAACTCCGGCGTCGTGGTCGGGCCGATCTTCACGCCGATCGGGTTGGCGATGACCTCGGCGAAGGCGATGTGGGCGCCGTCGAGTTGCCGCGTGCGCTCGCCGATCCACAGGTAGTGGGCCGACAGGTCGAACAACTTGGCCGGCTCACCCTCCACCGCGCCCTCGTCGGCATCGTCGGCCAGGCGCAGCATGGCGCGTTCGTAGTCGAGCACCAGGGCCTCGTGGCTCGCGTAGATCTCGGCGGTGTCGAGGTTGCGATCGTTGACGCCGCAGGCGCTCATGAACCGCAGCGCGCGATCAATCTCCCCCGCCAGCGCCTCGTACCGCGCGCCGGCCGGCGAGGTGCGGACGAACTCGCGGTTCCAGTCGTGCACCAGGTTCAGCGAGGCCAGGCCCGACGCGGTGAGCGCGCGCACCAGGTTCATCGCGGCGCTGGCGTTGGCGTAGGCACGCACGAGTCGCGACGGATCGTGTTCGCGCACCGCGGCGTCGGGCGCGAAGCCGTTGACCATGTCACCGCGGTAGGACTTCAGCCCCAGCGCGTCGGTGTCCGAGGATCGCGGCTTGGCGTACTGACCCGCGATACGGGCCACCTTCACCACCGGCATGCTCGAGCCGTAGGTCAGCACCACGGCCATCTGCAGCAGCGCGCGGATGTTGGCCCGGATGTGGGGTTCGGTGTTGTCGGCGAAGGTCTCGGCGCAGTCGCCGCCCTGCAGCAGGAAGGCCTCACCGCGGGCGACGGCGCCCAGCTGCTCCTGCAGCTTCTGAACCTCGCGCGGGACCGTGATCGGCGGCACGCTCTCAAGCACCGTGCGCATGGCCGCGGCCTGGCCTGCGTCCCAGCTCGGCTGCTGCAGTGCGGGCTTCGCCAGCGCCGAGTCCAGTCGTTTGCGCAGGTCATCCGACAGCGGCGGCAACGACGGCAACTGGTCGATGGGTACGTCGACGGTCCAGTTCACCCGACCATGGTAACCGGGCCGCACAGCGGTCCTTACCAGCCCGACCTGCGCTGAAACCCACCCTCGAGTTCGGCCATGATCTGGTATCGACGCAGGTTGTGGCGCGCATCGACCAGGGCGTCGTGCGTGTCATGAGGACGCGGGGGCATCCGCGGCGAACCGAGGTCCTCCCACACTTGACGCAACTCGCGGGTGAACCGCGGAATCTGCGGCGGCAGATGGGTCATCGGCCCCCACAGCTGACACAGCGCGACGTGGTCGTAGGCCGCTACCCACGCCCACAGCTCGATGGGCTCGTCGCCGTCGATGCCCAGGAAGTCCTCGAGGTCCTCCCGAATCCGGCGCCGCGAACGCCACAGCTGCGACGACGGCGGCGGCAGCTTCGGCAGCACGTTGGTCTTGACCCATTTCCCGGCCTGCTCAGCCGGGAATTCGTTTGACACGCCGTAATATTCACGACCGTCCTCGGCCACCACCCCGATCGAGATCAGCTCGATGGTGCGCCCGTTGTCGATGAACTCGGTGTCGTAGAAGAACCGCACGTCGTGAAACCCTATCCAGCCACAACCTGCGGCGGTGGCGCGGCCGCATGGATCTGGAGATCCAACTGCGCGTCGACCGCGTCGTCGTCGGGGAATCGCGGCATCCCGGCGATCACGCTCTGCAGCCACAGGTTGGCCTGCACGACGGGCCGCCGGAGTCGACGCTCACGCTCCAGCGCGCGCCGCATCTTGCGCGGATGGTCGGTGTAGCGCCACCGCGCCCAGGGCGCGTGCGGACGTGACAGGCGCAGCGCGCCCACCACGAGAAGCGGCGGAATACCCATGCCGACCAGGCCCGTCCACACCTTGCCCTTGGAGAGCACCACGACGGCGAGCGCGAGGCTGCCCACGGCCCAGGCCACCACCACCGCACGAACCCACCACGACGTGTCGGCACGCCAGACGTCGACGTCGAAGAACGCCAGCGGGTTGAACCCCATGACCAGCAGACCCGCCACCGCGATCGCCACGAACACCGCATCGACCGAGGTCCGGCCGTCCTCCGACCAGTACACGTCCTGCAGGTGCAGGATGAGCGCGAACTCGTCGAGCACCAGCGCGGCGCCGATCCCGAACACCACCGCGGCCGCGGTGAACTCCCGAGTTCCGCCGTCGACCGCCAGCGTCACCATCGTCACGCCCGAGACCAGCACCAACACGACGCCGATCACGACGTGATGCAGGTGAAACCCCCCGCCGCCGTCACCGACCGACATATTCCTCGGCTGCCACCAGCGCTTCGGTTTGTCGCTGTCGGCGGTCGCCCGGATATATCGCACGATGCACCGGGTAATGAAGAACGTGATGATGAACGAGATCAGGCACCAGACCAGTGGTTCACGCCCGGGCGCGATGAACGCGAACTGGATGTCCAGGAACGTCTCAGGCACGCCCGGAAACTTACGCGTCGGAAGCCCCGTTCGCGGTGCACACCCCGCGTGGGTGTCCGTGTCGGCGGTCGGCCCCCGATAGGCTGTTCGAGACATGAGTAACAGGCGCTGGCCCGGTGTGGGCGTTCAGTCCACCCGCGGGCGACGCGGCGCGTGGCAGGTGTTCACGCTCGCGGCGCTGGCAGCGTTCGGCTATGCGGCGTGGCGACTGTTCCGCGACGTGCCCTACCGCATCGACATCGACGTTTACCGCATGGGCGGGCGGGCGTGGCTGGATGACCGCGCGCTCTACAGCGACGGCGCGGTGTTCCACACCGTGGGCGGCATCGATCTGCCGTTCACCTATCCCCCGCTCGCGGCCATCTCCTTCAGTCCCTTCGCATGGCTGTCGCTGCCGGGTGCCAGCGTCGCGATCACCGCGACGACGCTGATCCTTCTGGTGGTGTCGACGGCGATCGTGTTGACCCGACTGCGGGTTGATGACCACCCGGGACGGCGCTGGCAGGTGATCGTGCTGGCGATGGCGCTCGTCGCGCCGGCCGCGCTCTGGCTGGAACCGGTGCGGTCCAACTTCGACTTCGGCCAGATCAACGTCGTGCTGATGACGCTGGTGATCGCGGACTGCGTGCCACGGCGGACGCCGTGGCCGCGCGGACTACTGCTGGGCCTGGCGATCGCGCTCAAGCTCACCCCGGCGGTGTTCCTGGTGTACTTCGTGCTGCGCCGCGACGTGCGGGCCGTGCTTGTGGCGTTCGCGTCCTTCGCGGGTGCCACCGTGATCGGTTTCGTGCTGGCCTGGCAGGACTCGATCGAGTACTGGACCAGGACCGTGCGCAACACGGACCGGATCGGCACCGCGACGCTGAACACCAACCAGAACATCTCGGGCGCACTGGCCAGGCTGGGGCTGGCTGAGGACTTCCGGTTCGTGTTGTGGACGCTGGCGTGCTTCGCGGTGCTCGGGCTCACGGTGTGGGCAGGCAGGCGCGTGCTCGTCGCCGACGAACCCGTGCTGGCGCTGATCTGTGTGGCGATGTTCGGGCTGGTGGTCTCGCCGGTGTCGTGGTCGCACCACTGGGTGTGGGTGCTGCCGACGCTCGTCGTGTGCGCCGTGGCGGCGTGGCGTCACCGCAGCGCCGCGCTGGCCGTGGTGACTGCCGTCGGCTGCGCGCTGATGATCTGGACGCCGATCGACCTGCTGCCCGAACACCAGGAGGCCGCGGCCGCATGGTGGCGCCAACTCGTGGGCGGTTCCTACGTGTGGTGGGCGCTGGCGGTCATCCTCGTCGTCGGTCTGACCGTGACGACGCGGGTCAGCCCGCGGCCGACTCCGGAAGACGCGACGACGCCGTCGCCTGACCATTCTGAGCAGGCCCTGCCGCGTTCTTGAGGCTGGCCGCGTAGAGGTCGACGTACTCCTGGCCCGAAAGCTCCATCAGTTCGTAGATGACCTCGTCGATCACGGCGCGCTCGATGAAGCGATTTCCAGCCATGCCCTCGAACCGGCTGAAGTCCATCGGCTTACCGAACCGGACGGTCACCTGGCCGAACCGCAGGCCCTTCTTTCCCGGCGGGTTGACGACATTGGTGCCGATCATGGCCACGGGAATCACCGGGACGCCGGTCTGCAGCGCGAGGCGCGCCAAGCCGGTCTTGCCCTTGTACAGCCGGCCGTCCGGGGAGCGGGTGCCCTCGGGGTACATGCCCAGCAGCTTGCGCTCGCCCAGGATGCGCGCCGCGGTGTCCAGAGCGGCTTGAGCCGAGTCGGCGTCGGTGCGATCGATCGGAACCTGGCCGACGACGGTGTAGAACCATGCCAGGACGCGACCCTTGATGCCGGTGCCCGTGAAGTACTCCTGCTTGGCCAGGAAGGTGATCCGTCGACGCACGACCAGCGGCAGATAGAAGCTGTCCATCACGGCCAGGTGATTGCTCGCCAGGATCGCCGGGCCGTCGGCCGGAAGGTGCTCCAGTCCTTCGACTTTGGGGCGCCCGATCAGGGCGAGCAGGGGGCCCAGCAGGATGTACTTGAACAGCCAGTACCACATGGAACTCGAACCCTCCCGCTGATTTTCGGACGCACACCGGTCGGGCGCACACCGGCCCTGCTTCGCGCCAACTCTACCCATCGCACCCTGATGCGACCACAGGGCGTGAACGCGAGGGACCTACTCCTCGACCGTGACCGGGATCGGTTCGTAGCGTCCGCGCGACGGGCCGGACCCGGACGGGGGTTCTGGCGGGCTGGGCGGTTCCGGCGCGGTGTCCCCAGCCTGGTCGACGAGCGCGCGGATGACGGCCAGCAGCCCGACGCTGTGCTCGGCGATGACGCTGATCAGCGGATGCTCCTCGCCGGTCACCAGGGCCGCCAGCG
This sequence comes from Mycolicibacterium confluentis, assembly GCF_010729895.1. Lineage (NCBI taxonomy): Bacteria > Bacillati > Actinomycetota > Actinomycetes > Mycobacteriales > Mycobacteriaceae > Mycobacterium > Mycolicibacterium confluentis. The sequence continues at coordinate 1,928,991 of NZ_AP022612.1, read as the reverse complement.
CACACACCGGGCACCACACCTGCTGGCACCGGCCCGGTCCCGCGCCCGCGCGGGCCGCGGCCAGCAGCGCGGCACTGCGCACCGCGGGATCGATGCGGTCGAGGATCGCCTGCGCCAGTTGGCGCAGCTCCGGCCCGAGATCGGAGTGCTCACCGCTCACTGAGGCCACACCTCCGGGTTGGGTCTGAACCGCACAGTCAGTTCGGTTCCTTTGAGCTGAGCGCCAATCACAATGCAACGCCGAAGCACCGACGCCAGCTTCACACGCCGGCGCATACCACCCACACCGATGATCAGATCGTCGTCGACTCGGCCCAAACTCAGGGATCCCGAGTCCACGTGAGGCAACTCTAATCGCATGCGGTAGACCGAGCCGAGTCCCGTTCCCGACTCCAGGTCCACGACCGGACGCAGCGGTCCCGGCGGCGCGGACCCGTCGCGTCGGCGCACGGAGTCGAGAAGATCACCGAGGGCCTTCGGCCCGATGGGCTCGCCGGGCAGATGCGGTGCCAGGACCAGCGCAGAAGCACCGATGGTGGTCGACAGCTCGTCGAGGACGGCCTGCTGCTCGGCGATGCGCTCGGAATACCAGTCGAACGCCGGGTGGTCGGGCAGGTTGCGGTACTCGTAGGAATCATCTTGCAGCAGAACCTGATTGACGATCAGCGTGGACACCCGCACGCCCATGAGCGTCAACGACCCCAGGGTGCGGGCGGCTTCGGCGGCCACCACGCGCTCGGGCGTGAGCACCAGATGCGCGCCGACTGCCGACTCGTCCGTCAACAGCGAGGACAGCCGCTCGACGGCGGCGCTGATCCGTTCCAGCAGCGACACGACCGCGCCGGCGGCCCCACCGTCGCCGACGACGGAGAGCCTGCGGTGCCGCGGCCAGGCCCGCTCGACGTACAGCCCGAAGGTCGACGGCAGGGTCAGCATGCGCAGTGCATCCGCGGTCGACGCGCAGTCGACGACGAGGTGATCCCACTGCCCGGAGTCGGCCAGCTCGGCGACCTCGGCGAGCCCGAGCACCTCCTGGATGCCCGGCAACGCCGAAAGCTCTTCGGGTGCAACGTCACCCAGTTCCGATTCGGGGAACTGGGCGGCCAGCGGGGTGGCGATCTCACGCCACCGAGACTCGAGCAGCGCCAACGTGTCCAGCGCCAGCGCGTCGAGCAGGCCGCCGCCTGCGTCGAGATCGTCGGTGAACACCCGGACCGGGTTGCGCGCACCTGTGGGCGGCACGGCCACACCGAGGACGTCGCCGAGCGAATGCGCCTGATCGGTGGAGATCGCGAGCACCCTCTCCCCGGCGCGCGCGTCACGCACCGCGGTGGCGCAGGCCAGCGTCGACTTACCGACCCCACCCTTGCCGACGAACAGGCTGATCCGGGCGCGGCCAGCGACTGCGGACTCGGCGACTTCGCTCAGCCCTCGACTCTTTTCTTCAGGTCCTTCAGGGCGGTGTCGGTGAGCCTGCGTTCGGCCTTGCGTTTGAGCAGTCCGATCATCGGGATCTGCAGATCCACCGAGAGTTCGTAGGTGACATCCGTTCCAGAACCCTTGGGTTCCAACCGATATGCACCGTCGAGGGCTTTCAGGAGCGTGCTGGACACCAGCGACCAGCGGACCGACTTCTTGTCGGCGGGCCAGTCGTAGGACAGCACCATGGTGTCGCGAAGCACCGCGGCGTCGAGCACCAGGCGGGCCGTCTTCGGATACCCCTCGTCGTCAGCCTCGAGGACTTCGGTCTCCTTGTACTCCTTGACCCACTCGGGATAGGTGGCGATGTCGGCGATCGCGTTCATCACCGTGCCGGGATCCGCGTCGATGTAGATGGTCTGCGTCGTCTTGTCCGCCACGTGAACTGCCTAACCTCGTCCCCTGCACTTCCCCGCCTTTGAGGTAAAACGGTACCCCGCCCCTCGCCGACTCGGCCCCTCAACCGGCCTGCGGCGCCGCTCCCACAGGTCGTCCCGCTTCAAGCCTGGACTTGATCTCGAACGCCATCTTCTTACCCGCCACCCTGCGCCGATGGACGAGTTTGGGCAGGTTCAGCCTGGCCAGATCGCGCGCCGAGGCGCCCGCGGGTTCTGCGTGAAGGAAATAGTGCAGGAGCACCCCGTCGAGCACAGGTTCGAGCCAGATCTCCATCGACCCGGTCAGCGGGCCCGCCACGGTCCAGCGGATGCCGGCGTCACCGCGTTCCTCGATCACCTGCAACTGCAGATCCGGCCACCAGCGGCGCCACTGCGCAGGATCGGCGATGACCTTGCCCACCCGCTGTGGCGATGCCGCGACGAAGGTCTCGTCGGCCACCTGGATGCTGTTCATGGCCCTAGCTTCACACACGCCCCAGCCCGGTCCACGACACCCCCCGGGGCCGCAGGTCACGGTGAGGACTGTCACATCTGGCCGAGGGCCGCAGACTAGGCTGAACGAAATATCGGTCAACCGGAGAGGCCTCGACCATTGCGTGAGTTAAGTGTTCCCGCGTCGTTCGAAGTCGGCGAGCACGACAACATCGTCAGCGCCGTTTTCGAGCACGAGCGTGACGACCCCGACCATGTGATCTACCAGCGGCTCATCGATGGCGAGTGGCGTGACGTCACCGCCGCCGAGGCGGCCGCCCTGGTGCGGTCCGCGGCCCAGGGCCTGATCGCCCAGGGTGTGGTGCCCGGCGATCGGGTGGCCATCCTGTCGGCCACCCGTTTCGAATGGGCGATCCTCGATTTCGCCATTCTGTCCGTCGGCGCGTTGACGGTGCCCATCTACGAGACCTCCTCGGCCGAGCAGGTGCGCTGGGTTCTCTCTGACTCCGGTGCGGTGGTGCTGTTCGCCGAGTCCGACGCGCACGCGGCGACGGCTGCTGCACTGATCGACGAACTGCCGGACCTGCGCCGCGTGTTCCACCTCGACGGTGGCGGCCTCGACGAACTCATCGCCGCGGGCGCCCAGGTGGATCCGGCCGAGGTCACGGCCCGCATCGCGAACATTCGCGCCACCGATCCGGCGACCCTGATCTACACCTCGGGCACCACCGGCAGGCCCAAGGGCTGCCAGTTGACGCACTCCAACCTGATCTACGAGATCCGCGGCTCCAAGGACAGCCTGCCTGACCTGCTGGCGAAGGGGCAGCGCCTGCTGGTGTTCCTGCCACTGGCCCACGTGCTGGCTCGTGCCATCACCATCGGTGCGTTCCACAACAAGGTGACCGTCGGCTTCACCAGTGACATCAAGAACCTGGTGCCGATGTTCGGCGTGTTCAAGCCGACCATCGTCGTGTCGGTGCCGCGGGTGTTCGAGAAGGTGTACAACACCGCCGAGCAGAACGCGACCAACGACGGCAAGGGCAAGATCTTCGCGATCGCCGCGCAGACCGCGATCGACTACAGCGAGGCACTGGACACCCCGGGCGGGCCCGGGCTGCTGCTCAAGCTCAAGCACGCGGTGTTCGACAAACTGGTGTACGGCAAGCTCAAGGCCGCCCTCGGCGGCGACTGCAGAGCCTCGATCTCCGGCGGCGCCCCGCTGGGTGCCCGCCTGTGCCACTTCTACCGCGGCGTGGGCCTGACCATCTACGAGGGCTACGGGCTGACCGAGACCAGCGCCGCGATCACCGTCAACCGAGTCGGCGACATGAAAGTCGGCACCGTCGGAAAGCTGTTGCCCGGCAACAGCATGCGGCTCGCCGAGGATGGTGAGCTGCTGGTCTCCGGCGGTGTGGTGTTCAACGGCTACTGGCGCAACGAGGAGGCCACGGCCGAGGCGATCGTCGACGGTTGGTTCCGCACCGGCGACCTCGGTGAGGTCGACTCCGACGGCTTCCTGAAGATCGTCGGACGCAAGAAGGAGATCATCGTCACCGCAGGCGGCAAGAACGTCGCACCGGCCGTGCTCGAGGACCAGCTTCGGGCGCATCCGCTGATCAGCCAGGCGATGGCTGTGGGCGACGCCCAGCCGTTCATCGCGGCGCTCATCACGATCGATACCGATGCCTTTGTGGGCTGGAAGAATCACCACCGCAAGGACCCCGCCGCGTCGGTGGCCGACCTCGCGAACGATCCGGATCTGACCGCCGAGGTGGACCGCGCGGTCAAGGAGGCCAACCAGGCGGTGTCCGCGGCCGAGGCCATCCGCAAGTTCCGGATCCTGCGGGTCGACTTCACCGAGGACACCGGCGAGCTCACCCCGACCATGAAGGTCAAGCGCAAGGTGGTGGCGGAGAAGTTCGCCGAGGAGATCGAGGCGATCTACCGCAAGGACTGATCCAGCAGGCCCGACATCCGGGCCGCCATGGTGTCCCACTGCCACTCGGCCAGCACCCACTCGCGACCGCGCGCGCCCATCGCGGCGGCGCGGTCGGGGTCGGCCAGCAGGTCGGCGACCGCGTCGACGATCCCGTCCAAGGAATGGCCGTCGACGACGGTCCCGGTCTGGCCGTCGAGCACGGTCTCCGGCGCACCACCCGAGGTGCCCGCGACGACGGGCACTCCGGTCGCCGACGCCTCCAGGAACACGATGCCCAGGCCCTCGACGTCCAGGCCCGCTCCCCTGGTCCGGCACGGCATCGCGAAGACATCACCCAGCGCATAGTGCCCGGCCAGTTCGCGCGACGGCACGCCCGCGGTGAACACCACGTGCTCGGCCACGCCGTGTTCGTGGGCCAGTTTCTCGAGCGTTTCGCGGTAGGGGCCGCCGCCCACGATCACCAGGACCGCGCCGTCGATGCGCTGCCGGATCCGCGGCAGCGCGCGAATCAGCATGTCCTGCCCCTTCCGCGGCACCAGGCGCGATACGCACACCACGGTCGGGCGATCCCCGAGGCCGTAGCGGGCGCGCAGTTCAGCGCGCGCCGCCGGATCGGGGGCGAACCGCTGCGCGTCGACGCCGGGCGGAAGGTGTTCCATGGCCGCGTGCGCGCCGAACGCCGAGGCGAAGCGCCCGCGCGTGTACCTGCTGACGTAGGTGATGACGTCGGCGCCGTCTCCGATGCGGCGCAGCGCCGAGCGCGCGACGGGAAGCATCGACCAGCCCACTTCGTGGCCGTGTGTGCTCGCGATGACCGTGCTCGCGCCCGCGCGGCGGGCCCGCGGGGCGAGCAGGGCCAGCGGCGCCGCGGCCCCGAACCACACCGTCTCGACCTCGTGGCGTTCGATCAGATCACTCATCCGGGACTCGACCGTGGGAACCGGGAGCATCAGCGTCCCGGGATGCCGCACCACCCGGTATCCCGCGGCTTCGGCCCGTTCGTCGAACTCCGGTGCGTCCTTCCAGCGCGGCGCGTAGACCGTCAGGTCGTGCTCACCCGTGGCGGCCAACCGCACCACGAGTTCTTCGAGATAGGACTGAATGCCCCCGCGCCGCGGTGGAAAGTCGTTGGTCACCAGCAGGACTCGGGTCATATGCCTGCCGATGTTAACGGGGCCCGGCAGCAGCGGCCAGCCAGCCACGCCACTGATCGAGCAGGCCTGTGGGGTCGGTGCCGGTGACCTGGCGCAGCGCGGTGTCGGTGTCGCGGTGGCCTTGACCGGCGGCCGCGGTGTAGAGATCCCGCAGGGCGGGCTCGCCGTACCGGTCGGCGATGAAGCGCGCGAACAGCCAGGCGCGGTCGTAGGCCTCAGAAAGCTGCGGGCCCTGCGCGGCGAAGTCGGCGTCCGACGGCAGCCGGGTCGGCGGGGGCAGATGCGGAACGGGACCGGTTCGGGCGACGTAGTCCGCGACGCCCTCGGTGATCCACCGCGGCGCGTCGGTCGCGGTGTCGGTTCGGGCCGCGTAGTGGAACAGCTCGTGGGTCAGGACCAATCGCAGGGCCTCATCGGTCATCCGGCCGGCACCGGGGCTTAAGACGATGCGTTGACCTTCGGCCGTCCGCCGGAGGGGATCGACGGCGTCTGCCACCGCGACCGCGGCCATTCCGGAGGGCGCACCCGGCGCCGCGGCTGCGAACTCGGCGTCGGTGCCCGTCGCAACCACGACGATCTCATCGGACCAGTCGGTGCCCCAGAAGCGTTCCACGCGTGGGGCGCTCAGGACGAGGTCGGCTTCGGCGCGGCGCAGCACGGCGTCTGTCGCCTCCCCACCAAGGCTCAGCGAAGTGACGGTGCGGCCATCCCCGACGGTCACCTTCTGCGCCGACGGCACGGATACGGGTGTCGGTGCGGTGTCGTGCGGTGCTCGAGTCAGCAGGAGAAGGGCCAGCGCGGCGACAACGGCCACCACGGCACCGACGGCCACGGGCCATCGGCGCCGGAGACGATCAGTAGCGGCGGGCGTTGTAGAACGGTCCGGCACCATCCAGCGGCACCACCTTGACCGGGACGCCGTAGGTGGAGGCGTGGACCACCATTCCGTCACCGACGTAGATGCCGGTGTGGGAGGCATCCGAGTAGAAGTTCACGACGTCGCCGGGTTGCAGTTCCCCACGGGAGACGGGTTGACCACCGCGGGCCAGCGCCTGGCTGGAGTGCGGCAGCGCGATACCGGCCTGCTGGAACGCCCACATCACCAGGCCCGAGCAGTCAAATGCGCCGGGACCCGAACCGCCCCACGAATACGGCGATCCCACGCGGGTGAGCGCGGCCTGCACGGCCACCACACCCTGGCCGTTACCGGGCATCGCCGGCAGCGCCGCATCCGGCGCCAAATCACCTGGCGGGACACCCTCGGGTGCCTGGGCCAGCACATCGGGCCCTGGCGGTGCCTCGGGGGCCGGCGGGACCGGACCGGGCTCGGCGAGAGCAACCCGCTGCTCGGGGGTCAGCGCCTCGTACTGCGATCGGACGACCGCGATCTTCAACTGCAGTTCGCTCTGCTTCGACTGCAGGTCGGCGCGCACTGCGGCGGCCTGCTCGGCCGCGGTCTTGGCCTCGGCAGCGGACTTGGCGGAGGCCGCCTCGGCGGCGACGGCCTGCTCGCTGACCCGGCGGTAGTTCCCCATCTGTGCCCCGACCTCGGCGGCCATGACCCGCTGCACGGACAGCTTGTCGATCAGGCCCTGCGGAGACTCGGCGGTGAGGATGGCGTTGAAGCCCGACGTGCGCCCGCCCATGTACATGGCGGCGGCGAACTTGTTGACGCCGGACTGGAAGATCGCAAGCTCGGTCTGCGCAGCGGCCATCGAGGCGCGGTCGGCGGCGAGTCTGCGGTCCGCGGCGCCCTGGGCCTCGAGTTTGGCGTTCAGGTCGAGTTGGGCGCTGTGCATCGCCTCGGTGGTCTGCTCGGCCTGCCGCGAAAGTTCGTTCAACTTTGCCAGCGCATCGTCTTGCGGGTCAGCGTGCGCGCTGGAGGCGAGTGCTCCGCTGAGGACGGTGAGTGCGGCGAGTGTGCCGATGGCGGTTTTCTTGAGGGGTCGCCTGATGTTCCGATCGCCCCATCGCCTGCCGTCAAACCTCAAGATTTGCGTCCTTAAACTGCCTTTGAGTGCGTGAGCGATGCGTGGATCTCGCCCAACCGCACCGCCGCCGAAACGCCTTAGGTCTCGAATAGGTTACGAAACGGCATCGGCGTTGTCCATCAGGAGACCTAAATTTAACAGCACTCAGTGCCAGAAATCGCGCTGCCGCGCCCGGCCCCGGCTGAACACCTGCTGTGAATCACGCGACGCCGGGCTGCTGGCCGCGGTGGATCGGAACCAGGCGCAAGCGGGGCGCGAGGCCGGCCTCGGCAAGCACTTCGAGCGCCGCACGCTCATCGGCCAGCAATGTCTCAGGCACTCCAAGAAGCACGCTGACCACACATTCTCGGCATCCGAGGCCGCGCACAGCACAGTCGTCACAGTCGATGACGACGGGTTCGGGCGCATCGTCACGGCCCCAGGAGTTCTCGTTTTGTCGCATTGGTGTTGTCCCACTTCCTCCGTTGGTCTGCTGCGTTTCGCACGCTAACCGAGGGCACCGACAACATCCGTCACATTCTTATCCGCCCACAGCCGCCCGGATCCGCGACACGAGCCCCGCTCGACTTCGGTTCTCCCGGATTCTGTCGCCCCCAGCCTCTAACGTGATCGAACGTGAGTTCGGACAAGTCGGCACAGCTGAGCTTCGCCGACCTCGACCCCGCGGCGGATCTGCCGCTGCGCGCCATCACGTTCGTCGTGGTGGACCTCGAGACCACCGGGGGGCGCGCCACCGCCAAAGATCCGGGCGGTCACTGCGATGCCATCACCGAGATCGGCGCGGTCAAGGTGTGTGGCGGTGAGGTGCTCGGAGAATTTGCCACACTTGTCGATCCCGGGCGCGCGATTCCACCGCAGATCGTCCATCTGACCGGCATCACCACCGCAATGGTGCGGGACGCACCGACCATCGACGCCGTGCTGCCGATGTTCCTCGAGTTCTGCCGCGGCGCGGTGCTGGTGGCCCACAACGCCGGCTTCGACATGGGCTTCCTGCGGGCCGCCGCCGCGCAGTGCGAGCTGCCGTGGCCGCGGCCGCCGGTCCTGTGCACGGTGCGGTTGGCCCGCAGAGTGCTCACCCGAGAGGAGGCGCCCAGCGTCCGCCTAGGGGAACTCGCGCGACTGTTCCGCACCAGCACGACCCCCACTCACCGCGCCCTCGACGATGCGCGGGCCACCGTCGACGTGCTGCACGGCCTGATTGACAGGGTCGGCAACCAGGGCGTGCACACCTATCCCGATCTGCGTGCCTTCCTCCCCGACGTCACGCCCGCGCAACGGCGCAAACGCGGTCTCGCGTCCACCCTGCCCAATCGTCCCGGGGTCTATCTGTTCCGCGGCCCCTCGGGCGAAGTGCTCTACGTCGGGACGGCCGTCGACCTGCGTCGTCGCGTCACCCAATACTTCAACGGCTCGGATCCCCGCGGCCGGATGCGCGAGATGGTGGCCCTGGCCGAGGCGGTCGATCATGTCGAATGCGCGCACGGTCTCGAGGCTGGCGTGCGGGAACTGCGCCTGCTCGCCGCACATGCTCCGCCCTACAACCGGCGCTCCAAGTTTCCGCACCGATGGTGGTGGATCACGTTGTCCGACGAGGCATTTCCGCGCTTCACCGTCGTCCGCACACCGGGCGAACGCCACACCCTCGGCCCCTTCCGGGCCCGCGCCGACGCCGCCGCGACGGCGGCGCTGCTGGCGCGGTTCACCGGCGTCCGCACGTGCACCAACCGTCTCGGCCGCTCAGCCCGGCACGGTCCGTCCTGCCCCGAACGGGAGGTGGCGGCGTGCCCGGCACCCCGAGACGTCAGCGCGCAGGAGTACGCGCCCGCGGTCAGCCGTGCCGTCGCGGTGCTCACCGGCATCGACGACACCCCGCTGGCCGCGGCCGTCGCGCACGTCGACGCGCTCGCCGAGCGCGGACTCTACGAAAGCGCGGCGCGGTTACGCGATCAGGCCGCGACCGCGATCGACACCTCGGTCCGCGGGCAACGCCTGGCGGCGCTGACGGCGGTCGACGAGCTTGTCGCCGCGGCGCCCGACGGGGCCGGCGGCTGGCAGTTGGCGGTGGTCCGACGCGGCCAACTGGCCGCCGCGGGCAGAGCACCACGCGGTGTCCCCCCGATGCCCGTGGTCGAGGCGTTGTGCGCGGGGGCACAGACGATCCTGGCCGAACCGGCCCCGCTGGGCGGTGCGCTGGTCGAGGAGGTGGGACTGGTCGCGCGCTGGCTGACCACGCCCGGCACCAGGATCGTGCACAGCAGTCAGGGCTGGACGTCGCCCGCGGGCGGCGCAGGCCGCTGGTCCCGCTGGGCGGCGGCGGCACGTTCGGCCCGGCTCGCCGCCGAGCAGTACGTCGAACCGGCCGCCGAGATCACGCCCGTGCCGAAAACCGTTGCACGGACGCCGATCACAGCCGTTGGGTGAACTTCACCCACTTCGCGAGAAGCTGACCGGCGGCGCCGGAGTCGATCGCGTCGGCCGCGCGCTGCAGGCCCGACTCCCACGACGGCAGCCATTCGGCGGAACTGGTCAGGCCCGCATGGGCCACCATCGCCCCGGCCGCGTTGAGCACCACGGCGTCGCGCACCGGGCCCTTCGCGCCGGAGAACACCGACCGCGCCTCGGCCGCATTGCTCTCGGCGTCACCGCCGAGCAGTTCCGACAGCTGGGCGCGCGGGAAGCCGAAGCCGGCCGGGTCGAAGGTCAGCCGGTCGATCGTGCCAGCCTGCACACGCCAGATCGTCGACGTCGTGGTGGTGGTCAATTCATCGAGTCCGTCGTCACCGTGGACGACCAGCACGCTGCAACGCCGCGCGGCGAACACCCCGGCCATCACCTCGGCCAAGTCCGCGAACGCACAGCCGATCAGGCCCGCCCGCGGGCTCGCCGGGTTCGTGAGCGGCCCAAGCAGATTGAAGACCGTCGGCACCGCGATCTCGCGTCGCGCCGCACTCGCGTGCCGCAACGAGGGATGGAACTGCGGCGCGAAGCAGAAGCCGATACCCACCTCCTCGACACAGCGGGCGACATCGTCGGGTCCGAGGTCGATGCGCACACCGAGCGCTTCGAGGGTGTCGGCGCCACCGGACAGCGACGACGCGGCGCGGTTACCGTGCTTGATCACCGGCACGCCGGCCGCGGCCACCACGATGGCCGCCATGGTGGACAGGTTGACGGTGTTGGCCCCGTCACCGCCGGTGCCGACGATGTCCACGGTCTCGGTGCCGATCCGATCGGTGGGCACCTTCCGCGCATGCGACAACATCGTGTCGGCGAGCTCGCTGACTTCGGCCGGCGTCGGACGCTTCATCTTCATCGAGACTCCGAACGCAGCGATCTGTGCCGGGGTTGCCGCCCCGGTCATGATCTGATCCATCGCCCAGGCTGCCTCACCCGGCGCCAGCGGCTGCAGTTCTGTGAGGCGGCTCAGGATGCCGCGCCATGTCGGGGCGGCGGGATCCGGTCGGGTTTCGGTATCAGTCACGAACCGATATTCCCACGTCGGGACCCGCATGCGGCAAGCGGGAGGCGCCCCCCGAACACGACACTCATCGCTAAAACCATCCCCGGGTGGAGATCGACAACTACAAAGCGTCATACTTCTTGGTGTGACGACCGCTGTGGGTACCTCAGGGACTGCAATCACGTCGCGCGTACATTCGCTGAACAGGCCGAATATGGTTTCTGTCGGCACCATCGTGTGGCTTTCGAGTGAACTCATGTTCTTCGCCGGCCTCTTCGCGATGTACTTCACTGCGCGCGCACAAGCCGGTGGCGACTGGCCACCACCCCCCACGGAGTTGAACCTCGCGCTGGCTGTACCGGTGACCCTGGTGCTGATCGCGTCGTCGTTCACCTGCCAGATGGGTGTGTTCGCCGCTGAGCGCGGCGACGTCTTCGGGTTGCGCCGGTGGTACACCATCACCCTGGCGATGGGCACGTTCTTCGTGCTCGGCCAGGCGTATGAGTACGTCCACCTCGTGCAGCACGGAACGACGATCCCGGGCAGTGCGTACGGCACGGTGTTCTACCTGGCCACCGGCTTCCACGGCCTGCACGTCATCGGCGGTCTCATCGCCTTCGTGCTGCTGCTGGCACGCACGAGGATGAGCAAGTTCACGCCTGCGCAGGCCACTGCTGCGATCGTGGTGTCGTACTACTGGCACTTCGTCGACATCGTGTGGATCGCGCTGTTCGCCGTCATCTATTTCGTCCGTTAGTCAAGCGCTGTGATGAACAGGAGTGCTCGGTTGATGATCTCGCGTTTGATCGGATCGACCAGCGGTGACCGGTCCCGGCGGCGATTGCGCCGCCGGTTGACGGCCGGAATGCTGCTGCTGGTGGCCCTGGGTCTGGCCGGCGGAATGGCCGCAGTGCTGACCCCCAAGCCACAGGTTGCAGTCGCCGACGAATCGCAGTCGGCTCTGCTCCGCAACGGCAAGCAGCTGTACGACACGTCGTGCATCAGCTGCCACGGCGCCAATCTGCAGGGTGTCGCCGATCGCGGCCCCAGCCTGATCGGCGTCGGCGAAGCCGCAGTCTGGTTCCAGGTGTCGACGGGCCGCATGCCCGCGATGAGCCTCAACGCTCAGGCCCCGTCGAAGCCGGCGAACTTCGATGAGAACCAGATCGACGCGTTGGGTGCCTACATCCAGGCCAACGGCGGCGGACCGCTGGTGGTTCGTGATGAGAACGGCCAGATCGCACAGGAGTCGCTGACCGGCGGAAACCTCGCCCGAGGTGGCGACCTGTTCCGCCTGAACTGTGCCTCGTGCCATAACTTCACCGGTCAGGGCGGCGCCCTGTCCTCGGGCAAGTACGCCCCGGCCCTTGGGCAGGCCAACCCGCAGGTGATCTACACCGCGATGCTCACGGGCCCGCAGAACATGCCCAAGTTCTCCGACCGGCAGCTGAGCCCGGAGGAGAAGAAGGACATCGTCAGCTACGTCCGGAACGCCGCCGAGACCCCCAGCCCCGGTGGCTACGGGTTGGGCGCCTTGGGCCCCACCTCTGAGGGAATGGTGATCTGGATCGTCGGCATGGTGGCGATGATCGGTGTGGCGATGTGGATCGGGGCACGAGCATGAGCGACGCGACTGGCGCGCAGCAGCCGACTGACGAGCAGTTGGCATCGATGTCACGCGAGGAACTTCTGGCCCTGGGCGGCCAGAAGGACGGCGTGGACATCATCTACAAAGAGGAGCGCTGGCCCGTCGAGGGCACCCGCGCCGAGAAGCGCGCCGAGCGCAGCGTCGCCGGTTGGCTCCTCCTGGGTGGCCTCAGCGGCCTCGCACTGCTGGTGGTCTTCCTGTTCTGGCCGTGGCAGTGGGACCCGAACAGCATCTGGTACAACCTCGCGACCCCGATGTACGGCCTGACCTTCGGCCTGTCGATCCTGTCGATCGGCATCGGCGCGGTGCTCTACCAGAAGAAGTTCATTCCTGAGGAGATCACCGTCCAGGACCGCCATGACGGTGCGTCGAGCGAGTTCGACCGCAAGACCGTGGTGGCCAACCTCTCCGACGCGCTCGAGGGCTCAACCATCAAGCGTCGCAAGATGATCGGCGCTTCGCTCGGGCTCGGACTCGGAGCGTTCGGCCTCGGCACCCTGGTGGCGTTCGCCGGCGGTCTGATCAAGAACCCGTGGAAGCCCGTCGTGCCGACCGCCGAGGGCAAGAAGGCCGTGCTGTGGACCTCGGGGTGGACCCCGCGCTACGCAGGCGAGACCATCTACCTCGCCCGCGCGACCGGTGACGGCCACGCCCCGTTCGTCAAGATGCGCCCGGAGGACCTCGACGCCGGCGGCATGGAGACCGTGTTCCCGTGGCGTGAGGCCGACGGTGACGGCACCACTCCCGAATCGCACCACAATCTGGCCAAGATCCAGATGGGCGTGCGCAACCCCGTGATGCTCATCCGCATCAAGCCGCAGGACATGCACAAGGTCGTCCGGCGGCAGGGTCAGGAGAGCTTCAACTTCGGTGAGTTCTTCGCCTACACCAAGGTGTGCTCGCACCTGGGCTGCCCCTCGTCGCTGTACGAGCAGCAGACCTACCGCATCCTGTGCCCGTGCCACCAGTCGCAGTTCGACGCGCTTCATTTCGCAAAGCCCACGTTCGGACCCGCGGCCCGTGCCCTGGCACAGCTGCCCATCACGATCAACACCGAGGGCTACCTGGTGGCCAACGGTGACTTCATCGAACCTGTCGGCCCGGCCTTCTGGGAGCGCAAATCATGAGTTCGGCAATCGGTGAGCGGCTGGCCAAGCAGGGTGACGCGATGGACTCGCGGTATCACCCGTCCGCGGCGGTCCGGCGACAGCTCAACAAGGTCTTCCCCACCCACTGGTCCTTCCTGCTGGGTGAGATCGCCCTCTACAGCTTCATCGTCCTGTTGATCACCGGCGTCTACCTGACGCTGTTCTTCGACCCGTCGATGGCTGAGGTCACCTACCAGGGCGTGTACCAGCCCCTGCGCGGCATCGAGATGTCGCGGGCCTACGCCTCGGCCCTGGACATCAGCTTCGAAGTCCGCGGCGGTCTGTTCGTCCGGCAGATCCACCACTGGGCGGCCCTGCTGTTCGCGGCGTCGATCATGGTGCACCTCGCGCGCATCTTCTTCACCGGCGCATTCCGCCGACCGCGTGAGGCCAACTGGGTCATCGGCTCGCTGCTGCTGATCCTGGCGATGTTCGAGGGTTACTTCGGCTACTCGCTGCCCGACGACCTGCTGTCCGGCATCGGCCTGCGCGCCGCGATGAGCTCGATCAGCCTGGGCATGCCGGTCATCGGCACCTGGTTGCACTGGGCACTGTTCGGCGGCGACTTCCCCTGTGGCGGCGTCGGCAACGACTGCTCGATCGGCATCTTCATCCCGCGTATGTACGCGCTGCACATCCTGATCATCCCGGGCATCATCCTGGCGCTGATCGGTGCGCACATGGCGCTGGTGTGGTTCCAGAAGCACACGCAGTTCCCCGGCCCCGGCCGCACGGAGACCAACGTCGTCGGCGTGCGTGTCATGCCGGTGTTCGCCGTCAAGTCCGGCGCGTTCTTCGCGATGGTCACCGGCATCCTCGGCCTCATGGGCGGTCTGCTCCAGATCAACCCGATCTGGGACCTGGGCCCCTACCGGCCCTCGCAGGTGTCCGCGGGTTCGCAGCCTGACTTCTACATGATGTGGACGGAAGGCCTGGCGCGTATCTTCCCGCCGTGGGAGCTCTACCCGTTCGGCCACACCATCCCCGCCTCGACGTGGGTGGCGCTGCTCATGGGTCTGGTGTTCGGCCTGCTGATCGCGTGGCCGTTCCTGGAGAAGAAGTTCACTGGCGACTACGCCCACCACAACCTGCTGCAGCGTCCGCGTGATGCACCGGTCCGCACGGCGATCGGCGCCATGGCCATCGCGCTCTACATGGTGTTGACCCTCTCCGCGATGAACGACGTCATCGCGCTGAAGTTCCACATCTCGCTGAACGCGACCACGTGGATCGGCCGCATCGGCATGGTGGTCGTCCCGCCGCTGGTGTACTTCATCGCCTACCGCTGGGCCATCGCGCTGCAGCGCAGCGACCGCGATGTGCTTGAGCACGGCATCGAGACGGGCATCATCAAGCGGCTGCCGCACGGTGCCTACATCGAGCTGCATCAGCCGATCGGCCCGGTCGATGACCATGGTCATCCGATTCCGCTCGAGTACCAGGGCGCGGCACTGCCGAAGAAGATGAACAAGCTCGGCTCCGGTGGTGCACCGGGTTCCGGCAGCTTCCTGTTCGCCGATCCTGTCTCCGAGGACCGGGCGCTGACCGACGCCGCACACGCGGCCGAGCACAAGGCGCTCACGGCCCTGAAGGAATACCAGGACAACGAGCACGGCACGGGCAACGGGCACGGAAACGGGCACGGGCACTAGCCGACTCAGCACCGAACGCGATCGGGGCCGTCACCTTTGAGGTGGCGGCCCCGATCGCTTTCTGCATTGAGCCCGATCGCTTTCTGCGTTGAGCTGGTGGCACTCCCCTCCCCCGCTGTGGCTCACGCGGCTCTCATTTGTGCGGAATTGCAGCAGATTTCGGCCAGAAGCATGCAATTCCGCACAAAACCAGGCCGGCGCAGGTCACCCGGGCGGCAGTCGGCGTCGATCTCCGCGTCGGTGAGGGTCCAGCCAGTGCCGTGCGTAAGAACGAACCCCCGTCGCCGAGTGCGCGTCGCAGGGGCGAGACGTGGGTCTGGAGCGGCTTGGCAGCGGTGCGCGGAGCATACGCGGCCCCACAGCGGATCGATGAGTGTGTCACCGGGAACGACGGCGCCGCCGTACAACCCGGGCATCGTCAGGATGGAACGCGGCTTGGCGAAAGGGATCGCGACCGGAAGCCCGAACTGCCGGAAACGCAGAGGGCCCAGGACCCCGAGCTGCACCGAACAAACCGTACTCACGCATCCGATGTTCGGCGGGCGAGCGGCCACTCACGTGCATCCCGGTGGGCGCGTCATACACCCGCCGATCGGTCGCGCGGGAGGGTCAGTCAGCCTGCTGCGACGGCAACTGCCGCAGCAACAGCACCGGAATCGCCACCATGCCGAGCGTCAGCACGCCCGCCACGGCGTACAACGCCCACGCCGCGCCGTCGGAGTCGACGGCCATCAGATGCGTGGCGATCGCGACGGCGATATAGGCCGCGCCCATCGCAGTGAGGATCCCGAGGCCACAGCGCAGCAGCAGCCGATCCACCGCGGCCGAGGAGACCCGCGATGTCGCCGAACGCGCCGTCGACGCGGGGTAACCGGCATGGATACGCGAGGCGGCGACGCGGGCCCTGCCGGGCTCTGCCGGGGCAGCCGCAGTCGCACTGCTCGGTGCCGCATTCCGGGCCCGCAGCAGAAGTGGCACGGCCAGCGCGATCACCAACGCCGACACCCCGATCACGGTGTACAACAGCCACGGACTGTCCCCGTCGTCCGGCGTGCCGCTGGTCCGTCCCCCGCCGAGGTCGGCGAGCGCGACACCCGCGGCCACCGCGAAGCCCAGCGCCAGCAACCACGCCACCGCGCAGGCGACGATCAAGGCGCGGTCGATCACCTCGGGTGACCACCCGTTTGCGCGTTCCCTGATGCTGACCATCAGCAGCTCGTCTGGGCTGCGTTGCTGCTGTTTGACGACAACACGGTCCCATCGCTCGTAGTGATCGAACAGTTCAATTTGCTGACCAGGAACAGGCTGGAGGCCTGCACTGAACCGACCTCCGACTGCGAGATCGGCGTGACGGTCAGCGACCACGGAATGTAGACGTTGCGCTGCGTGCGCCGACGCCCCGAGGCGTCCACATAGGTCACCGAGATGATGTCCCCCGGCGCCTTGGTCCCGGTCACCGAGTAGGTCACCTGACGCGGCCCGGTGGGCGTCGTGGTGGTCGTCGGCGCCGGTGCCTCCGTGGTCTCCGGCGGCGGCGCCTGGGTCGGTTCCGGCGCCGGTGGCGGAGGCGCCTCGGGCGTCACCGTGACAGTCTCCGGCGGAGGTGGCGGCGGAGGCGGCGGCGGCGGCTCGCTGGTCGGCGGCGGGGGTGGAGGCGGCGGCGGTTCGGTCGTGGTGATCTCGTCCTGAACCGGGGGCGCCGTCGTCGTCGAGGTCGCCGGTGTCGCGAGGGTGTTCGTGTCGGTGTCGGTCACCAGCAGTGACACCGACACGACGAGCGCGATGGCCGCGATGATCGCGGTGACGCCGACGACCCACGGCCAGCGCGGCGGGCGTTCACCGACGCCCGGTTCGACCGCACCGTCATAGCCGTCGTAGCCGTCGTAGTCGTACAGATTGGCATCGGCCGGCACATACGGCCCGCTCATGAACTGCTCGGACTCCGGGGCCGAATACGCCTGCGAAGGGAATTCGCCAGCCCCGACATCGTCGATGCGATCAACCGCTGTCGGCTGGTCCTCGCCGGCTTTGCCACCCGGCTCGTCCGCAGACTCCGGTTCCGGAGAATTCGGCCCGCTCATCTTCGCCTGTCCTTCTCGACTAGTTGCGCCCCGGCAACACTACCCAACCAAGGGGGCCAAACGAGTCTGACGGATTCGTGGCGCGCCGAGTCGCACCGTGATTGTGACCTTCAGCCGACCCCAACCGCGCGTGCGGGCTCTACTCAGTGCTTCTCAGGACCGAGGTAGTACTCGAAGACCAGACCGGCCACGGTGGTCAGGATGAAGCAGACGCCGGCGAAGATCAGCCAGGGCAGCCACAGCGCCATGCCGACCGCGGTCACCGAACCGGAGAGCGCGATCGCGATGGGCCACCAGCTGTGCGGGCTGAAGAAGCCGAGTTCGCCTGCGCCGTCGCTGATCTCGGCGTCCTCATAGTCCTCGGGACGAGTGTCCAGTCGACGAGCGACGAACCGGAAGAAGGTTCCGATGATCAGCGAGAGACCCGTGGTCAACGCCAACGCGGTGGTGCCGGCCCATTCGACGCCGCCCGTGGCGAACATCGACGTCAGCACCGCGTACACCACGGTTGCCAGCGCGAAGAACGCCGTGAGGATCTCGAACAGCCTGGACTCGATATGCATGCTGCGCCCTCTGATTAGTTGGTCGCGCCGACCTGCTCGCCACGGCGAGAGTCGAACGGCTTAGTCGTCACGGACGTCGGCGGCAGGTTGATCGCCTGCAATGCCTCAGCGTTGCCCTTACCGGCGATGCGCTGCTGCATGTACGCCTTGAAGTCGTTGGGCTCAACGACTCTGACCTCGAAGTTCATCATCGAGTGGTACGTGCCGCACATCTCCGCGCAACGGCCGACGAACGCACCGGTCTCGGTGATCTCGCTGACCTGGAAGACGTTCAGCGAGTTGTTCTCCTTGGGGTTCGGCATGACGTCCCGCTTGAAGAGGAATTCCGGAACCCAGAACGCGTGGATCACGTCGGCCGAGGCGATCTCGAACTCGATGCGCTTCCCCTTGGGCAGCACCAGGATCGGGATCTCGGTGCTCGAGCCCAGGGTCTCAACCTTGTCGAAGTTCAGGTAGCTCTTGTCCTCGGGGTGGAACCCCCGGATCGCGCCGTACTGACCGCCGTGGCCGCCCTCGTCGCCGTGGCTCTCGGGCTTGGAGACCATCGCGGCCTTACGCTCCGGATCGGCGCCGTCGTAGCTGAAGGTGCCGTCGGCGTAGTCGACCTTCTGGTAGCCGAACTTCCAGTTCCACTGGAACGCGGTGACGTCGATGACGACCTCAGGATCGTCGGTGACCTCCATCATCTTCTCCTGCACCACGACGGTGAAGTAGAAGAGCACCGAGATGATGAGGAACGGGATGACCGTCAGCACCAGCTCGAGCGGCATGTTGTAGCCGAACTGGCGTGGGAACTCCGTGTCGGAGTCCTTCTTGCGGTGGAAGACCGAGGTCCAGAACAGCAGGAAGTAAACGATGCCGCCGACGACGAACGCCGAGATCACGGAACCGATCCACAAGTCATAGTTGGCATGCGCCTGCGGGGTGATGCCCTTCGGCCAGCCCAGTCCGATGACGTCCTGCCACGTGCAGCCGCTGAGTACGACGGCAGCCGCCCCCAGCGTCAGCGCCAGGCCTAGCATGCGGAACCGCCGAGATCGGCCCTGTGACAAGGCCTGCCCGCGGGTTTTCACGTCGGCGCCTCCTGTATGAGTTTTCGTCCATCCCAAAGCACGCCTGAAGCGGCGCGAATCGAATACTACGCAGCGTAGACCACGCCCCCGCGACAGGCTCAACACACCTACCCATCAGAGCCCGTGCGTGTCTCTCACCCTTCCCGCCGCTTCGTCACATCGCAGGTCGTGGGGCATACTGGCTCCCGATGTGCGGACTGCTAGCCCTGGTACGCGACCCAGCCCGGTCCGTCACCAGCGAGATCGTGGAAGCGGTAGCGGGCGCGTCGCATCTGATGCGACACCGCGGACCGGACGAACCAGGCACTTGGTCTGACGACCGGTCTGTGCTGGGCTTCAACCGACTGTCGATCATCGACATCGCCCACAGCCACCAGCCCCTACGCTGGGGACCTCCGGAGAGTCCCGGCCGCTACGTGCTGGTCTTCAACGGCGAGATCTACAACTACCTCGAACTCCGCGAGCAGTTGCGCGACCAGCACGGTGTGGTCTTCGCCACTGAGGGCGACGGCGAGGCGATCGTCGCGGCCTACCACCATTGGGGTCCGGACGCGCTCAAGCGACTGCGCGGGATGTTCGCGTTCGCGCTCTGGGACACGGTGGCCGGCGAACTGTTCTGCGCCCGGGATCCGTTCGGCATCAAGCCCCTGTTCATGGCCACCGGTTCCGGTGGCACGGTCGTCGGCAGCGAGAAGAAGTGCCTGCTCGATCTGGCCGACGATCTCGGTGTGGACACCGAGATCGACACGCGGGCCGTCCAGCACTACACAGTGCTGCAGTACGTCCCCGAACCGGAGACGCTGCACCGCGGGGTGCGCCGCCTGGAGTCGGGCTGCTACGCGCGGATCCGTCCGGGCCAGGCCCCCGAGGTCAGTCGCTACTTCGTGCCCCAGTTCAACGCCGTGAAGTTCACCCCGGGCAGCGAGCAGGCCCGCTACAACGAGATCACCGCGGTCCTCGAGGACTCGGTGGCCAAGCACATGCGCGCCGACGTCACGGTGGGCGCCTTCCTGTCCGGCGGCATCGACTCGACGGCGATCGCCGCGCTGGCCATGCGGCACAACCCGCGCCTGATCACCTTCACCACCGGGTTCGAGCGCGAGGGCTTCTCGGAGATCGACGTCGCCGTCGCCTCCGCCGAGGCCATCGGGGCGCGGCACTTCGCCAAGGTCGTCTCGCAGGCCGAGTTCGTCGCGGCGCTGCCCGAGATCGTCTGGTACCTCGACGAACCGGTGGCCGATCCGGCACTGGTGCCGCTGTTCTTCATCGCCCGCGAGGCCCGCAAGCACGTCAAGGTTGTGCTGTCGGGCGAGGGCGCCGACGAACTGTTCGGCGGGTACACGATCTACCGCGAACCGCTGTCCCTGAAGGCGTTCGACTACCTGCCCGCCGCGCTGCGCCGGTCGGTCGGTCGGATGTCACGGCCGCTTCCGGAGGGCATGCGCGGCAAGAGCCTGCTGCACCGGGGTTCGCTGACCCTGCAGGAGCGCTACTACGGCAACGCGCGCAGCTTCAACGACGCGCAGTTGCGGTCGGTGCTGCCGGACTTCCGGCCGGAGTGGACCCACACCGATGTCACGGCGCCCATCTATGCGCTGTCCGAGGGCGCCGACCCGGTGGCCCGCATGCAGCACATCGACCTGTTCACGTGGCTGCGCGGCGACATCCTGGTCAAGGCCGACAAGATGACGATGGCCAATTCGCTCGAACTGCGGGTGCCCTTCCTGGACCCGGAGGTGTTCGAGGTGGCCTCGCGGCTGCCGCTGGAGCAGAAGATCACCCGAACCACCACGAAGTACGCGCTGCGGCGCGCGCTGGAACCGATCGTGCCCGCGCATGTGCTGCACCGCGCGAAGCTGGGTTTCCCCGTGCCGATCCGACACTGGCTGCGTTCGGGTGAGCTGCTGGACTGGTCGTATGAGATGGTCGCGCAGTCGCAGACCGACCACCTGGTCGATCGCGCCGGCGTGCGCCGCATGCTCGACGAGCACCAGGCCGGAGCCAGCGATCACAGCCGACGGCTCTGGACCGTGCTGATTTTCATGCTCTGGCACGCGATCTTCGTCGAGGGTTCGATCACCCCGGCCATCAGCGAGCCGACCTACCCGGTCGAGCTGTAGCCCCGTTCGGAGGGTTCTAGACCAGCGCGGCGGCGATGGCGCTGGCGGACTCGGCGCCGTAGGCGTCCTTGAGCCTGGCCAGGCCCGCGTCGCGGTTCCAGGTCCACTCCTGGGTGCCCTCGGTCTCCAGCACCAGGACCGCGACCAGGGAACCCAGCTGCGCCGCGCGCTCAAGATCCAGACCCGCGCTGCGGGCCGTGAGGAAGCCGGCGCGGAACGCATCGCCGACGCCCGTGGGGTCGGACTGGTGAGTTTCGGGCACGACGTCGACGTGCAGCGTCGTCCCGTCGGGGTGCACGATGTCGACGCCCTTGGCGCCCAGCGTGGTGATCCGCAGACCGATCTGCGCCATCACCTCGTCGGCGGTCCAGCCGGACTTGCTCAGCAGCAGGTCCCACTCGTAGTCATTGGTGAACAGGATCTCCGCGCCGTCGATCAGGCGGCGGATCTCATCGCCGGACAGGCGCGCCAACTGCTGCGACGGGTCGGCCGCGAACGGGATGCCGAGCTTGCGGCACTCCTCGGTGTGGATGAACATCGCCTCCGGGTCGTTGGCGCCCACGATCACCAATTCCGGTGCGCCGTCGGCATTCACGTAGTCGGCGAGGGAGATGTCACGGGCCTCCGACATCGCGCCCGGGTAGAACGACGCGATCTGAGCCATGTCCTGGTCGGTGGTGCACACGAACCGGGCGGTGTGGGCCGTGGTCGACTGCAGGACGTGGTCGCAGTTCACGCCGGCGTTCTCGAGCCAGGCGCGGTACTCGGCGAAGTCCAGGCCGGCCGCGCCGATCAGCGCGGCGTCGCCGCCCAGCACACCGATCGCGTAGGCCATGTTGCCCGCGACGCCGCCGCGGCGCACCACGAGATCGTCGACCAGGAAGCTCAGCGAGACCTTCTGCAGATGTTCGGCGAGCAGTTGTTCGGAGAATCGGCCCGGAAACCGCATCAGATGATCAGTTGCGATGGATCCGGTCACAGCAATCGTCACGAACTTGTCCGCCCTTCAATTCAATCGGTCAGGAGAAGCCTAGCGGCCGTCACACGCCGGATCACCACTGTCGACGTGCGCTAACCTGCGTACCAGAGCCACAGTTCGCCGATCGAGCTGCCGCGATGGCATCACCGGATATCTGGGAGAGACAGCATGGCCGGCCCGTATCCGCCGCCTCAGGGTACCGACGTCACCTCGACGCACTCCGTACCCCCCGGCTATGGACCGGGGTACCCCGGACCGCCCAATGCCTACCCCGGGCCGCTGCCTCCGCCGGTCCCGTATCCGGCGCCGCGCCGCGGGCGAAGGCTTCTCACCTGGGTGGTCGTGCTGGCCGCCGTGGTGGGCCTGGTGGCCGCGGTGGTGTGGGCGGCGCGCGACGACGCGGCGACGACGGCGACCGGCGTCATCAATGAGGGCAGTGCCAAGACCGCGATCCAGAACTACCTGGACGCGCTGTCGAACAAGGATCTGCAGACGATCTCACGCAACGCGCTGTGCGGGTTGTACGACGGTGTGCGGGACAGGCGCTCCGACGACGCGCTCGCCAAGCTGTCCTCGGATGCGTTCAACAAGCAGTTCAGCAGTGCCGAGGTGACGTCGGTGGACACCATCGTGTTCGCGTCGCCCGCCAGCGCGCAGGTGCTGTTCTCGATGCGCGTCACCGCCGCGCGCGGAACGCGTGGTCCCGAGGAGCGTCAGGGCGTCGCGCAACTCCTCACGCACAACAACCAGATCCTGGTGTGCTCCTACGTGATGCGCACGGCGGGCGCGTTCTGACTCAGTTGAAGGAGTCTCCGCACGCGCACGAACCCGTGGCGTTGGGGTTGTCGATCGTGAAGCCCTGCTTCTCGATGGTGTCGACGAAGTCGATCTGAGCGCCCTGGATGTACGGCGCGCTCATCCGGTCGACCGTCAGCTTGACGCCGTTGAAGTCGGTGGTCAGGTCGCCGTCGAGGGAACGGTCGTCGAAGTAGAGGTTGTACCGCAGACCGGCGCAGCCCCCCGGCTGAACGGCGATCCGAAGCGCCAGGTCATCCCGGCCCTCCTGGTCGAGCAGCGACTTCGCCTTGGCGGCCGCGGCGTCGGTCAGGATCGCGCCATGGGTGGTGGTGGCGGATTCGTCCTGAACAGTCATTGCGTTCTCCCTGCCGAGTTGCCTGTGTCGGGGCTGCACGAACCGTGCGCCCACGCCTTCAACGGTACCAAGGCCAGCGCCTATTCCCGTAGTTCTGCGGCCGTCTTCGCAGCCAGGCCGGTCAACTGGGCGGCGGCGTCGTCGATCGCGCGCTGCACAGAGCCCGCATAGTCGGCGATCGCGTACGCGGCAGTGATTCCGGTCACGTCCAGCACATCGCGGCCCAGCACCACCTGACCAGCCAGGACGAGCACCGGGATGCCAGCGGCGCGGGCGCCGTCGGCCAGTGCGCTGACCACCTTGCCGTGCAGTGACTGATCGTCGAACCGGCCCTCACCGGTGATGATCAGCCCAGCCGCGGCGATGTCGTCGGCCAGGCCGGTGTGCTCGGCGATGATCGCCGCCCCGGACTCGCGCCGGCCACCGACTGCCAGAAGCGCCGCGCCGAGTCCGCCCGCAGCGCCCGCTCCCGATTGTTCACTGACGGCGCTCCCAGCGAACCCATCGAGGCACCGCGCCCACTCCGTCAGCCGCTCTTCGAGCAGTTCGACGGTCGCGGGGTCGGCGCCCTTCTGCGGGCCGAAGACGCGGGCCGCGCCCATCGGGCCCAGCAGGGGGTGCTCGACGTCGGAGGCGACGATCAGTTCGAGCCCGGCCAGCCTGTCCCGGGCGGCGGCCAGACCGCCGAGCGCGTCGATCAGTCCCCGCCCGCCGTCGGTGCTGCCGCTGCCGCCCAGGCCCACGACGATGCGGCGCGCCCCAGCCGCCACCGCGGCGTCGACCAGTTGTCCCACCCCGGTGGTGTGCGCGGCGAGCGCACTCTCCACGGTGGGTGGTCCGCCCAGCAGCGCCAGCCCGCAGGCCGCGGCGCATTCGATGTAGGCGGTGGCGTGGGCCTCATCGAACACCCACGCGGCGTCGACCTCCTCCTGGAGCGGGCCGGACACCCGACTCTGGCGCAGTCCGCCGAACCGACTGGCCAGCACGTCGACGAAGCCTGGGCCGCCGTCGGACTGCGGGGCCAACCGCAACTGGTCGCCGGGACGACTGCGTCGCCACCCTTCGGCGATCGCCTCGGCGGCCTGGACCGCGGACAGAGTGTCGCCGAAGCAGTCCGGCGCGATGAGCACCCGCAGGGCCGAGGTCTCCTGCGCAATCATTGCGCCAGCGTAGAACGGGTCTTCGGTGGGTGCATGACGAGGTGCGACGCTCACCGCAGTAATCTGGCAGGCGTGAAACTGCTGGGTCGTAAGAATGGTGGCGCGTCAGAGGGTGGTGCCGATCCGGCCGATGACGGAGCCGACTCGGCCGCCGCTGCAACCGCCGCCGAGCAGAAGGCCGCACAGGCCAAGGTCACGGCGCCCAAGGGCCGCCCGACACCGAAGCGCGACGACGGTCGTCGTCGCGGCCCGGTGGCGCCCGCGCCGATGACCACCGCCGAGGCCCGCGCACGCCGCAAAGCCATCGCCGGGCCCAAGCTCAGCAAGGAGGAGCGCAAGGCCGAGCGCGCCGAACGCCGCAGCCGGATGAACGAGCGCCGCGCGAAGATGATGGCCGGCGAAGAGGCCTACCTGCTGCCCCGCGACCAGGGCCCGATCCGCCGCTACGTCCGCGACGTGGTCGACTCGCGCTACAACCTGCTCGGCATGTTCATGCCGTTGGCGCTGGCGCTGATCTTCATCATGCTGGCGGTGCCGCAGGTCCAGTACTACATCTCCCCCGGCATGCTGATCCTGATGGCGATGATGGCCGTCGACGCCATCCTGCTGGCCCGCAAGGTCAACAACAAGGTGGACGTGAAGTTCCCGGACAACACCGAAAGCCGTTGGCGGCTGGGTCTTTACGCCGCCGGACGGGCCTCGCAGATGCGACGCCTGCGGGCGCCCCGGCCGAACGTGAACCGCGGCGACAAGATCGACTGACGGCCGCGATGCGCACACTGGTGCTCGGCGGCATCCGGTCTGGGAAGTCCCGCTGGGCCGAGCAGGCGATCCAGGCCGCCGCGGAAGCGCCCTCCACGGTGACCTATGTCGCCACCGCCCCGGTGCGCGAGGACCCCGAATTCGCGGCACGCATCGCCGGCCATCGTGAGCGCAGGCCGGCGGCGTGGCGCACCGTGGAGAGCGCCGATGTGGCCGAGGTGCTGCGCCGCTCCCCCGCCCCCACCCTGGTCGACGACGTGGGCAACTGGCTGACGACGGCCATGGATCAGCGCGAGGCGTGGCAGGGCGGATCTGTGGTCGCCGACGTCGAGGACCTCGTCGACGCGGTCGCACAGTTCACCCAACCCCTCGTGCTGGTCAGCCCCGAGGTCGGGCTGACGGTCGTGCCCGCGACACCGGCCGGCCGCCTGTTCACCGACGCCCTGGGCACGCTCAATCAACGCCTGGCTGCGGTGTGTGATCGCGTGGTGCTGGTGGTGGCCGGCCTTCCTCTGACCGTGAAACCGGCGGGGCAGTGATGACGGCACCCACGTTCGACACTGTGCCGACCCCCGATGCGGAGGTCGCGGCGGCGGCCCGCGCCCGGCAGGACAATCTGACCAAACCCCGCGGCGCACTTGGCCGCCTCGAAGACCTTTCGGTGTGGGTGTCCTCATGTCAGGGGGTGTGTCCGCCCAAGCAGTTCGAGCGGGCCCGCGTCGTGGTGTTCGCGGCCGACCATGGAGTGGCGCGAGCGGGAGTGTCGGCGTACCCGCCCGAGGTGACCGCGCAGATGGTGGCCAACATCGACGCCGGCGGCGCGGCGATCAACGTGCTCGCCGAACTCGCGGGTGCCGGTGTGCGCTTGGTGGACGTCGCGGTCGACACCGATGCGCCCGGCACCCACAAGGTCCGCAGGTCCAGCGAGAACATCGCCGTCGCCGACGCGCTGTCGGAGGACGAGGTCGCCGCGGCCGTCGCCGCGGGCCGCGACATCGCCGACGAGGAGGTGGATTCGGGTGCCGACCTGCTGATCGCCGGCGATATGGGTATCGGAAACACCACCGCGGCAACGGTTCTGGTGTGCGCACTGACCAACACCGAACCGGTGGCGGCGATCGGACGCGGCACCGGAATCGACGACGCGGGCTGGATCCGAAAGACCGCGGCGGTCCGGGATGCGCTCTACCGGGTGCATCCGGTGCGCTCGGACCCGGTGGCCGTGCTGCGGGTCGGCGGCGGCGCGGACCTGGCCGCGATGGCCGGATTCCTCGCGCAGGCCGCGCTGCGCCGGACCCCGGTGCTGCTCGACGGCATGGTGGTCACCTCGGCGGCCCTGGTCGCGGAACGCCTGGCCCCCGGGGCGCGCGCGTGGTGGCAGGCTGGGCACCGGTCCACCGAACCCGCCCACACCCTGGCGTTGGCCCAGTTGGAACTCGAACCCATCGTCGACCTCGGGATGCGCCTGGGTGAGGGCTCCGGCGCGGTGGTCGCACTGCCCGTCGTCCGGGCCGCGATCGCCACGCTGGCGCAGATGGCCACCTTCGACTCGGCTGGCGTGTCCGGCCGCTCCGACTCGTGATCGGCTCGCTGACAACCGCTTTCACGTTCTTCACAGTCCTGCCGCTGCGGTCGGACACACCGTTCGGCCGGGGTGCGGTGACGGCCCTGCCGGTGGTGGGCGTGGCGCTGGGTGCGCTCGCGGCCGCGGTGGCCTGGGGTGCGGGTGAGATGTTCGGCGCAGGCAGCGCGCTGTCGGGTCTGCTGGCCGTCGCGGTGCTGCTGCTGACCACGCGCGGTCTGCACATCGACGGACTGTCGGACACCACCGACGGCCTGGGCTGTTACGGCCCGCCCGAGCGGGCCCTGGCCGTCATGCGCGACGGCACCGCGGGACCGTTCGGGGTGGCGGCCGTGGTGCTGGCGATCGGGCTGACCGGCCTGGCCTTCGCCGACCTGACCCCGGCCGGAATCGTCGTTGCGGTCACCGCGGGGCGGGTCGCGGTGGTGCTGGCATGCCGCCGCGGTGTGCCTGCCGCCGAGGGCAGCACCCTGGGTGCGCTGGCGGCAGGAACTCAGACGTGGTGGGTGGCCGGTGCGTGGGTGGTCGCCCTGGCCGTCGCTGCGGTGTTCGTCACTCCCAGACCCTGGCAGGGGCCTGTGGTGGTGCTAGTCGTCGCGGCCGTGGTGGTCGCGTTGGTGGCGCACTGCGTGCGGCGGTTCGGTGGTGTCACCGGCGACGTGCTCGGCGCTGCCGTGGAGGTGTCGACGACTTTGACCGCCCTCGGCCTCGCGATCGGCTAGGCGCTGCGGCGGCGACCGCGGCGATGGCCTCCTGCACCGCAGCCCATTCCGCGTCGAACCGGGTCCGCTCCCGCGCGGTGTCGGCATCGAAGTTCTTGCGGGCCTGCGTCAGCAGCTTGCGCACATCGCGCACTGTGGCGTCCCGGCCCGCGGCGCTGAGCCCGCTGGCAACATCGCGGCGCAGGTCACGCGGCAACCCGTCGGGGGTGCGCACGGCCGGTGCCGGGTGACTGGCGGACGCCTTGCGGCCGAACAGTTCCGGATGCAGGTAGGTGCCGCGTTCGGCGCGCGGCTTGCTCTCCTCAACAGGAATCCGGTTGGCCTGCGCCCAGCGGTCGGCACGCACACCTGTGACCTGCCAGCAGACCTTGACCCGCCCGGGCTCGGTCTGGATGGTGAACGCGTTGTCCTTGACCTCCTCGACCACGGCCGCCGTCGCCAGTTGGCCGACCACGGTGAGCTGGTAGCGGAAGTCGGTGTTGAGCGATTCGAAGTACGCCGGAAGCTTGACCGTGGCCAGACCGTCGCGGTTGGTGGTGACGGTCCCGCTGTACACGTTGAGCATCTCGGGTGATTCGACGAATGAGTGCGACAGATACCGGTTTTCGGGATCGGTCGGATGGTCGATGATGAATCCCCCGCCGGCCTTCTGCAGCGCGCCGGTGACGCGAACCCGGCCCACGAACAGCCCGGCCCATCCGTTGGCGCTCTGCCCCCGCACGGCCGCGACGTCCGGGTTGTTGCGGACCGACGCGAACGTGGAGCCCTCCACTCCGCTGCCGAGCACGCTGACACCCAGCACACCCCCGCCGGGTTCGGCGGAGAAGTGCAGCGAGAAGTGGCCATACCCGGACCCGAAGCACAGTGCCTGGGTGGCGTCGGTGGCTCCACTGACCCCGCTGACACCCACGGCCACATCGCTGGTGCCACGCACCGCCGGACCCGCAGCGCCACCAGAGGATCCGCCGAAGCTCTGGCCGAGCACACCGGCCGCGCCGGTTCCCGTGGTGCCCCGCACCCCGATGCCGCGGATGCTGCTGCCGATGGTTCCCGTTGCGCCGCCGACGAATCCGGTCACCCCGTTTCCGCCGGTTGTCGACGAACCGAATACACCGTGCGCGCCGTCGTCGGGGCTGAAGGTCACACCGAGCACACCCGAGGCCGACGTGCTGCGACCCATCACGCCGGGTGACTGCAGCGCCTCTCCGACCGTGCCGGTGTCGTTGAGACTGCGGCCCACGACTCCGGGCCCATCCACTCCGTGGCCCTCCACGCCCGCGGGTGGGTCGATCGGAATCACGTTGCCCTGCGGCAGATTTCCGCTTGAGCCGAACACGCCGCCGCCGACGTCGGAGTCACCCCACACGCCGACGGGAACGACATTGCCCCCGGTGTCTTCTGGCCGCTGATTACTGACGGCCGGATCGAACCCCTTGATCTGCGCCACGATGCTCCCCCTTGGTGAAAGTTCTCGGTTTCGAGAACCATTCATTATCCGCCTCGTGTGACGAGCGACACAATGGGCGAAGGGGGACGCCGAGGCGTCAGCCGAGTCGGGCCATCCAACCGTGCGTGTCGGCGAACGTGCCGCGCTGGATGCCGGTCAGCGTGTCGCGCAGTGCCATGGTGACCTCACCGGGTTCGCCGTCGGCGATGGTGAATTCGCCGTCGGCGCTCTTGACCACCGACACCGGGGTGATCACGGCCGCGGTCCCGCAGGCGAACACCTCGGTGATCTCGCCGGTGGTCGCGCTCTTGCGCAATTCCTCGACGTCGATCTTGCGCTCCTCCACCGCGAAGCCGGCGTCAGTGGCCAACTGCAGCAACGAATCCCGCGTGATACCGGGCAGCAGCGAGCCGGACAGCTCCGGGGTCACCAGGCGCGCCGAGCCACCGCTGCCGAACACGAAGAACAGGTTCATGCCGCCCATCTCCTCGATGTAGCGGCGTTCGATGGCGTCGAGCCACACGACCTGATCGCAGCCGTGCTCGGCGGCCTGGGCCTGCGCGAGCAGCGAGGCCGCATAGTTGCCGCCGAACTTGGCCGCACCCGTGCCGCCCGGACTGGCCCGGACGTATTCGGTGGACAGCCACACGGAGACCGGTTTGACGCCGCCCTTGAAGTAGGCGCCCGCCGGGGAGCCGATCACCATGTAGCGGTAGTCGGTGGCTGGGCGCACACCCAGGCCCGGTTCGGTCGCGAACACGAAGGGTCGCAGATACAGCGACTCCTCGCCGCCGGCGGGCGGCACCCAGTCGTGGTCCACCGCGATGAGCTGCCGCAGCGACTCGATGAACACGTCCTCGGGCAGTTCGGGGATCGCGATGCGGCGCGCCGACGCGCGCAGACGCGCGGCGTTGGCCTCCGGCCGGAACGACACGATCGAGCCGTCGGCCCACCGGTAGGCCTTGAGCCCCTCGAAGATCTCCTGCGCGTAGTGCAGCACGACCGCCGACGGATCCAGCTCGATCGGGCCGTAGGGGACGACCTCGGCGTCGTGCCAGGCCCCGTCGCTGTAGGTGATCGACACCATGTGGTCGGTGTGATAGCGGCCGAAGCCCGGGTCACGCAGGATCGAAGCCCTTACGTCGTCGCTTGCCGGTTGCGGATTGCGGGCAAGCGAGAACGAAAGAGGGCCTTCAGTCATAGGGGAATTGTATAACCGTGCGCCAGCGAATTCTCCGGCGCACTCAGCGCGTGCGGACGTCGACGAACGGCGGCTTGACCACTTCACATTCCAGTGCGCGCCCCCGCACGTCGACCGTGACGACGGCACCGTCATCGATACCCGCGTCGGTGTCGATCAGCGCCAGCGCGATGCCGACCTTCAGGGTCGGCGAGAACGTGCCGGAGGTGGTCACCCCGACCTCGTTGTCACCGGCGAGCACGCGCAGGTCGGGTCGCAGCACCCCGCGTCCCGTCGCGCGCAGGCCGCGCAGCAGCCTGCGCGGTCCGTCCTGTTTCTCGGCCAGCAGCGCGTCCCGGCCCCAGAACAGGTCCTTGCGCCAGCCGATCGCCCACCCGGCGCGGGCCTGCAGCGGTGAGATGTCCAGCGACAGCTCATGCCCGTGCAGCGGGTAGCCCATCTCGGTCCGCAGGGTGTCGCGCGCGCCCAGGCCCGCGAGTTCGCCCCCGGCCTCGGACACCGCGGCCACCAGCGCATCGAACACCACGCCGGCCTGATCCCACGGCGGCAGCAGCTCGTAGCCGTGCTCGCCGGTGTAGCCGGTGCGACACACGCGCACCGGAATGCCGTCGACCTCACCATCCTCAAAGCCCATGTAGTCCATCTCGGTGGGCAAGCCCAGCGCGGTCAG
This sequence comes from Mycolicibacterium confluentis, assembly GCF_010729895.1. Taxonomy (NCBI): domain Bacteria; kingdom Bacillati; phylum Actinomycetota; class Actinomycetes; order Mycobacteriales; family Mycobacteriaceae; genus Mycobacterium; species Mycolicibacterium confluentis. The sequence continues at coordinate 1,898,174 of NZ_AP022612.1, read as the reverse complement.
CACCTCGGCCGACTTGGGCCCCTGGACCGCGAGCACGGCGTGGGAGCGGTGCTCGTCGGTGACCGTGATGCCCTCGGGCGCAACCTCTTTCAAAGCGGCGATGACGGCCGCGGTGTTGGCGGCGTTGGGCACCAGGAAAATCTCGTCGTCGGCGACGTAGTAGGCGATCAGGTCGTCGATCACACCGCCGGATTCGGTGCAGCACAGCGTGTACTGCGCCTTGCCCGGGGCGATGCGGGTCAGGTCGTTGGTGAAGGCGGAGTTGACGAACTCGGCGGCACCCGGACCCTTGACCAGCGCCTTCCCGAGGTGGCTGACGTCGAACAGACCGACCGCGTTGCGGGTGGCGTTGTGCTCGGAGACGGTGCCGGCGTACGAGACCGGCATCAGCCATCCGCCGAACTCGGCGAAGCTGGCGCCCAGTTCACGGTGGCGGTCTTCAAGAGGTCCGTGCAGCAGATCGTCAGTCACGGGTGTCCAGCCTAGTGATTAGGGTGATCACCGTGAGCACCGAACCTGCCTACCAGTCCCCCGCCGTCACCATCGCGACCACGCTGCCCCAAAGCGGCCTGGACTCCACGGTGCTGATCGTCGGCGTGGTCAGTGGGGACCCGGACTCCCCCGAGGCCACGCCTACGGTGCTGGGCTCCGAGTTCCTGTCCGCCGAGGCCGTCGCCGAGATCGAGAAGGCGCTCGTGGCGCTGGGCGCCAAGGGCGGCGCCGAGCAGGTCACGCGCCTGGTGGCACCGTCGCTCGGGGTCGGCAGCGTGCTGGCCGTCGGGTTGGGCAAGCCGCGCGACGAGTGGCCCGCCGACGTCATCCGCAAGGCCGCCGGGGTCGCGGCGCGCTCGCTCAACGGCACCGAGGCCGTGCTCACCACGCTGTCCGAGGTCGACCTCGAGGCGACGGTCGAAGGCCTGATCCTGGGCTCCTACCGCTTCGTCGACTACCGCAGCGCCAAGACCGCCCCCAAGGACAAGGGCCTGAGCTCCATCACGGTGCTGGCCTCGGGCAAGGACGCCAAGAAGCGCGCCCAGCGGGCCACGGCCGTGGCCACGGCGGTCGCCACCGCGCGTGATTTCGTCAACACCCCGCCGAGCCACCTGTATCCCGCGGAGTTCGCCAAGCGCGCCAAGGCGCTGGGCTCCTCGGTCGGACTCGAGGTCGAGGTGCTCAACCGCAAGGCGCTCGAGGAGGCCGGCTACGGCGGCATCGTCGGCGTCGGGAAGGGCTCGTCGCGTCCCCCGCGCCTGGTGCGACTCGTCCACCGATCGGGGCGCAAGGACGCCAAGACCGTCGCCCTCGTGGGCAAGGGCATCACGTTCGACACCGGCGGCATCTCGATCAAGCCGGCCGCGTCGATGCACCACATGACCTCCGACATGGGCGGTGCGGCAGCGGTCATCGCGACGGTCGTGCTGGCCGCGCAGCTTGAGCTGCCGATCAACGTCATCGCCACGGTGCCGATGGCCGAGAACATGCCGTCGGCCACCGCTCAGCGTCCCGGTGACGTGCTGACTCAGTACGGCGGCACCACGGTCGAGGTGCTCAACACCGACGCCGAGGGCCGGTTGGTGCTGGCCGACGCGATCGTGCGGGCCTGCGAGGACAACCCGGACTACCTGATCGAGACCTCGACGCTGACCGGCGCGCAGACCGTGGCGCTGGGCGCACGCATCCCCGGCGTGATGGGCAGCGACGAGTTCCGCGACCGGGTCGCGGCACTGTCGCAGTCCGTCGGCGAGAACGGCTGGCCCATGCCGCTGCCCGACGAGCTCAAGGACGACCTGAAGTCTTCGGTCGCGGACCTGGCCAACGTCAGCGCCCAGCGGTTCGCGGGGATGCTGGTGGCCGGGGTGTACCTGCGCGAGTTCGTCGCCGACGGCGTGCAGTGGGTGCACCTCGACGTCGCGGGCCCGGCCTACAACACCGGCGGTCCGTGGGGCTACACACCCAAGGGCGGCACTGGGGTTCCGACCCGCACCATGTTCGCTGTCCTGGAGGACATCGCCGACAAGGGCTAGAAGGGGTCGGTGCGCGCGGCCCTGCGCAGCGCTGACGGCAGCACCCGGGAAACTCCGTACACCGCATAAGATTCGGGTGTGACGGGGCGAATCGCCTTGTCTCCCTTGACCGCGGCCAGGATCGCCGACGCGACCTTCTCGGGTCCGTACCGACGCTGCCGGAACGCGCGCTGGGCCTGGGTCCGGGCGCGTTCGGCGACGTCGGGCGCCACATGGAACCGCGTGGTGCGCACGATGTCGGTGTCGATCACGCCGGGACAGATCGTGGTGACGCCGATGCCCGCGGCGCTCAGTTCGGCACGCAGGCAGTCGGAGAACATGTACACCGCGGCTTTGGACGTGCAGTAGGCGTTCATCGACTGCAGTGGCATGTAGGCGGCCATCGATGCGACGTTGACGATGTGCCCGCCGGTGCCACGCTCGGCCATCTTGGCCGCGAAGGCTCGACATCCGTTGACCACGCCCCCCAGGTTGATGTCGAGCACGCGGTCCCATTCGTCGCGCGGGGTGTCCAGGAACGCTCCGGCCTGGCCGACGCCCGCGTTGTTGACGACGACGTCGGGCACCCCGTGGGCCGCGCAGACGTCGTCGGCGAATCGCCGGACCGCCTCGACGTCGGCGACATCGAGTGCGTACGGGTGCGCGGTGCCACCCCGAGTCGCGATGGTCTCGGCGGTCCGCTTGGCGGCGGCCTCGTCGATGTCGCTGACCACGACCTCAGCCCCCGCGGCGGCGAACGCCAGCGCGGTGGCCCGGCCGATGCCACTGCCCGCACCCGTGATCGACACCAGGGTGTATGCGAAGTCGTCGCGCGGACGGCCGATTTCGGCGCGCAGCAGGGCGCGGGCGGCGGGCTTTCCCTCGAGATGGTCGACGAGTTCGTGCACCATCTGCGCCAGCGCGTGCGGATGCGAGAAGGGCGACCAGTGCCCGGCCTTGAGGTTGCGGTGCCACAGTCGTGGCGACCACTTGGCCTGCTCGCGGAAACCGTAGGCGCGCACCACGGGGTCGTGGTCGCCGCAGACCACCTGCACCGGGACGGTCACGTAGTGATCCCTGCGCACCTTCGCGGGGTTGCGGAAGGCGATGGCCCGGTAGATCTTCAACGAGTTGGCCGCGTCGGCGTCAAAGGTCTCACCGCGAAACCTGGTGCCGTCGGGGGTGTCCCGGTTCTGCATCCGGCGGGCCAGGCCGCGTCGCATGGCAAGCGGGGTGAGCACCGGGATCGAGAACGGATACCAGTACGTCATCCGCGCGCACAGACCGACGGCCCTTGCGAACCGCAGCGGCCGGTACGGCCGTGCCAGTTCGGAGCGGATGAACCCGCCGTAGTGGTCGGTGCTCGGTCCCGACACCGAGGTGAACGACGCGATGCGGTCGCAGGCGCCCGGTCGGCTCAGGTATTCCCAGATGGCGACCGAACCCCAGTCGTGCGCCAGCACGTGCACGGGTTCGTCGGGGCTCAGTTCGGCGACGACGGCCGCGAAGTCGTCGGCGAAGCGTTCCATGGCGTAGGCCCGCACCGGCTTGGGCACGCTGGAGGCGCCCGCGCCGCGGTTGTCATAGCGGATGATGCGGAACCGCTCGGCGAGCAGGGGCACGGCGCCGTCCCAGAGCACGTGCGAATCGGGCCAACCGTGCGCGAGCACCAGGGGCGGCCCGTCGGGGTTGCCCTCCTGGTACGTCGCGATCCGGACTCCGTCGCCGGTCTCGACCCACCGCACATCACCCATGCAGGTACCTCATACCGGCGGTACCGGGTTGTCAAGACCCGGCGTGGTCATCCTTCGAGTTCCTCCCGCAGAGCCCTCTTGCGTTCGATGCGCCTGCGTGCATCGAAATCCCGCATGCGCTGCGGATACCCGACCTTCTGCACGTCGTACACCGGAATCTGCAGCTGGGAGGACAGCCGGCGCGCGCCCGCCTCTCCGCCGACCCTCCGCCGCGTCCACTCGCCGTCGTGCGCCACCAGGACCACCGTGAGGTCGGTGACGGTCGTCTTGGGCTCCACGAAGGCCTCGACGCCGACGTGCTGCGCGACCCAGTCCCGCATGTACCTCAGGTCTCCCGCGGACCCCCGGTCGCCGCCGCGGAATCTGTCGAACCAGCCCATGACGTCGATAGTGCCAGAGGTCACGACTCACCCGGATTCGTGGCGAAGGCCGCGCAGTGAAAGGATGATTGTGCGAACAATGCATCTGGCTTGCCGCCTCGGCTCATAAGGCTGTGGTAAGCCAGAGTTCGACCCGTACGAATGATCTTCGAGGAGTCAACTGACATGGCCGTGTCCGTACAGATGCCTGCACTCGGTGAGAGCGTCACCGAGGGAACGGTGACCCGCTGGCTCAAGCAGGAAGGCGACACGGTCGAAGTCGACGAGCCTCTGCTTGAGGTGTCGACCGACAAGGTCGACACCGAGATCCCGTCCCCGGCTGCGGGTGTCCTGACCAAGATCGTCGCGCAGGAGGACGACACGGTCGAGGTCGGCGGCGAACTCGCGGTGATCGGCGAGGCCGGCGAGGCCGACTCGTCCGACGCCCAGCCCGAACCGGAGGCCGAGCCGGAACCCGAGCCCGAACCGGAGCCCGCCTCCGAGCAGGAGTCTGAGCCCGAGCCCGAGTCGGCGCCCGCGCAGTCCTCAGGTGGCGGCGAGGCCACCTCGGTCGTGATGCCCGAACTGGGTGAGTCGGTCACCGAGGGCACTGTGACGCGCTGGCTCAAGAAGGTCGGCGAGTCCGTCGAGGTCGACGAACCGCTCGTGGAGGTCTCCACCGACAAGGTCGACACCGAGATCCCGTCTCCGGTCGCGGGCACGCTGCTGGCGATCACCGCCGAAGAGGACGACACCGTCGCCGTCGGTGGCGAACTGGCCAGGATCGGTGACGCCGGCGCGGCGGCCGAATCCAAGCCCGAGCCCAAGCCCGAGCCCGAGCCGAAGCCCGAACCCAAGCCCGAGCCGAAGCCCGAACCCAAGCCGGCCGCGGAGTCCAAGCCCGAGCCCAAGCCGGAACCGAAACCGGAACCCAAGCCGGAGCCCACGCCCGAACCTGCGTCCGCCCCCGCGGCCGAGTCCGGCTCGGACGCAAGCCCATACGTCACGCCGCTGGTGCGCAAGCTCGCCACCGAGAACAACGTCGACCTGGCGTCGGTGAAGGGCACGGGCGTCGGCGGCCGCATCCGCAAGCAGGACGTGCTGGCGGCGGCCGAGGCCAAGAAGGCGCCCGCACCGGCGGCCCCCGCTGCGGCAGCGAGCACCCCCGCGGCATCCGCGACATCTTCAGCCCCCACCGAGAGCCCGCTGGCGCACCTGCGCGGAACCACGCAGAAGGCCAACCGGATTCGGCAGATCACGGCCAAGAAGACGCGAGAGTCGTTGCAGGCCACCGCTCAGCTGACGCAGACGCACGAGGTCGACATGACCCGGATCGTCGCACTGCGGGCCAGAGCCAAGGCCAGCTTCGCCGAGCGCGAGGGCGTCAACCTGACCTACCTGCCCTTCATCGCCCGCGCGGTGATCGATGCCCTCAAAGCGCATCCGAACATCAACGCGAGCTACAACGAGGAGAGCAAGGAGATCACCTACTACGACGCCGAGCACCTCGGGTTCGCCGTCGACACCGAGCAGGGCCTGCTGTCCCCCGTCGTGCACAACGCCGGCGACCTGTCTCTGGCCGGGTTGGCGCGTGCGATCCACGACATCGCCGATCGCGCCCGAACGGGCAACCTCAAGCCCGACGAACTGTCCGGCGGCACCTTCACGATCACCAACATCGGCAGCCAGGGCGCACTGTTCGACACCCCGATCCTGGTCCCGCCGCAGGCGGCCATGCTGGGCACCGGCGCCATCGTGAAGCGTCCCCGCGTGGTTGTCGACGACACCGGCAACGAGTCGATCGGCGTCCGGTCGATCTGCTACCTGCCGCTGACCTACGACCACCGCCTCATCGACGGCGCCGACGCCGGTCGCTTCCTCACGACAGTCAAGAAGCGACTCGAAGAGGGTGCGTTCGAGGCCGACCTGGGACTGTGACCCGGTGGCTGACGGCGACGTGACCACCGTTGCCATCGCCGGATCATCGGGCCTGATCGGCTCGGCGCTCACGGCGGCGCTGCGGGCGGCCGGCCACCAGGTGCGGCGTCTGGTCCGACGCGTGCCGTCGAGTCCCGACGAGCGGCGCTGGAACCCCGAGACCGGCGACCTGAACCCCGCCGACCTCGAGGGCGTCGACGCGGTGGTCAACCTGTGCGGCGTGAACGTCGGCGGGGGTCGCTGGTCTGGGGCGTTCAAGCAGAGCCTGCGCGACAGCCGCATCGAGCCCACCGAGGTGCTGGCCACCGCGGTCGCCACAAGCGGGGTGCCGGTGCTGATCAATGCCAGCGCGGTCGGCTTCTACGGCGACACCCACAGCCAGACGGTGGATGAAACCGCCTCTGCCGGTGCAGGTTTCCTGGCTCGACTGTGCGTGGACTGGGAGGCTGCCACAGTGCCCGCGGCCGACGCGGGTGCGCGGGTGGTGCTCGCGCGTACGGGCCTGGTGCTCGCGCCGGAGGGCGGCCTGTTGGCCAAGCTGCGGCCCGTGTTCTCGCTCGGGCTGGGTGCGCGCCTGGGCAACGGGCGGCAGTACATGCCGTGGATCACCCTCGAGGACGAGGTGCGCGCGCTGCTCTTCACGCTTACCGGCGACGTGTCGGGCCCGGTCAACCTGACCGGACCGGCGCCCGTCACCAACGCGGAGTTCACCACCGCACTCGGGCGTGCGCTGCATCGTCCCACTCCCCTGCTGGTACCGGGGTTCGCGGCCCGGATCGCACTCGGCGACTTCGCCGACGAGGGTCTACTGGCCGGGCAACGAGCCATCCCCGCGGTGCTCGAGGGCGCCGGGTTCGACTTCCGGCATCGCACCATCGGCGAGGCCATCGCCTATGCGCTGAACCAGCGTGGCACCGAGTAGCGTCGGACCCATGACGCCGTCGATCCGGTCAGCCGACACCCCGATCGAAGTCCGGGATCTGGGCAGCTTCGACTATCGGGCCGCCTGGCAGATGCAGCGTGACCTCGTCGACGCGCGCGTGGCAGGCGGACCCGACACGCTGCTGCTGCTGCAGCATCCCGCCGTCTACACCGCGGGCAAGCGCACCGAACCGCACGAACGCCCCGTCGACGGCACGCCCGTGATCGACACCGACCGCGGCGGCAAGATCACCTGGCACGGCCCCGGTCAGCTGGTCGGCTACCCCATCATCGGCCTGACTGAACCGCTGGATGTGGTGAACTTCGTTCGACGCCTTGAGGAGTCGTTGATCAGCGTGTGCTCGTCGCTGGGCCTGGAGGCGGGCCGCGTCGATGGGCGCTCCGGCGTCTGGCTGCCCGCCGACGGCCTGCGTCCGGCACGCAAGATCGCGGCCATCGGCATCCGGGTGTCCCGTGCGGTGACGCTGCATGGGTTCGCAATCAACTGTGACTGCGATCTGAACGCATTCGGCGCGATCGTGCCGTGCGGTATCTCCGATGCGGGGGTGACGTCGCTGACAGCCGAACTCGGTCGCCGCGTCACCGTCGCCGAGGTCCGGGACCGTGTGGCCGACGCGGTGTGTGACGCGCTCGATGGCCGCCTGCCCGTCTCGGCTCACGTAACATCGTCGGTGTGACCGTCGACCCCGGCAACCGGAAGCTGCTGCGCCTGGAGGTCCGCAACGCGCAGACCCCCATCGAGCGCAAGCCGCCGTGGATCAAGACCCGAGCCAAGATGGGCCCGGAGTACACCGAACTCAAGTCGCTGGTGAAGCGCGAAGGCCTGCACACGGTGTGCGAGGAGGCCGGGTGCCCCAACATCTACGAATGCTGGGAAGACCGCGAGGCCACGTTCCTGATCGGCGGCGAGCAGTGCACCCGGCGCTGCGACTTCTGCCAGATCGACACCGGCAAGCCCGCCGACCTCGACCGTGACGAACCGCGACGGGTGGCCGAGAGCGTGCAGGCGATGGGCCTGCGCTACTCCACCGTGACGGGCGTGGCCCGCGACGATCTGCCCGACGGCGGCGCGTGGCTCTACGCCGAGACCGTGCGCTACATCAAGCGACTGAACCCCGGCACAGGTGTCGAACTGCTCGCCCCGGACTTCAACGGCGACCCCGATCTGCTCGAGCAGGTCTTCGAATCCCGGCCAGAGGTGTTCGCACACAACGTCGAGACCGTGCCGCGCATCTTCAAGCGGATCCGCCCCGCGTTCCGCTACCAGCGCAGCCTCGACGTGATCACCGCCGCCCGCAACTACGGCCTCGTGACCAAGTCCAACCTGATTCTCGGACTCGGTGAGACAGGCGAGGAGGTCCGCACCGCGCTGCAGGATCTGCACGACGCGGGCTGCGACCTGGTCACCATCACGCAGTACCTGCGGCCGTCGGCCCGGCACCATCCGGTGGAGCGCTGGGTCAAGCCCGAGGAGTTCGTCGAGCACCAGGACTTTGCCGAGGGCATCGGCTTCGCCGGCGTGCTGGCAGGCCCGCTCGTGCGGTCCTCGTATCGGGCCGGACGGTTGTACGCCCAGGCGATCCAGGCGCGCACCGGCGCAGGGTCGTAGTCGCAGCACTGCGCGGGACGCCTATCCTTACTGCATGGCGAAATCCCGGACCCCTGCCCAAACCAAGGCCCTGAAGGCCGAGGCGAAGGCCGCCCGTAAGGCTGCATCCAAGCAGCGCCGCACTCAGTTGTGGCAGGCGTTTCAGATGCAGCGCAAAGAGGACAAGCGCCTTCTGCCCTACATGATCTTGGCGTTTGTGCTGATCGTGGGCCTGTCGGTGGCCTTCGGCGTCGCGGTCGGCGGATTCACCATGTACCTGCTGATTCCGCTGGGTGTGGTGCTGGGCGCGCTCGTCGCCTTCATCATCTTCGGGCGGCGCGCGCAGAAGTCGGTGTACAAGAAGGCCGAGGGCCAGACCGGTGCGGCCGCCTGGGCGCTGGACAACCTGCGCGGCAAGTGGCGGGTCACCCCGGCTGTCGCAGCCACCGGAAACTTCGACGCGGTGCACCGCGTGATCGGCCGCCCCGGTGTGATCTTCGTCGGCGAGGGAGCGCCGAACCGGGTCAAACCGCTGCTGGCACAGGAGAAGAAGCGTACGGCGCGCCTCGTCGGCGATGTTCCGATCTATGACATTGTGATCGGCAACGGTGAGGGTGAAGTGCCGCTGTCCAAGCTGGAACGGCACCTGAACAAGCTTCCCGCCAACATCTCGGTCAAGCAGATGGACTCCCTGGAGTCCAAGCTTGTCGCGTTGGGCACCAAAGTCGGCCCGGGCGCACTGCCCAAGGGTCCGCTGCCCGCGCAGGCCAAGATGCGCGGCGTGGGCCGCACCGTTCGGAGGCGTTGACAACATCGGTGCACCCACTGGCCGTGACATGAGGAGGCCAGATGTGCACTGCGTGCGAGTGGGCACCACACTTTGCGGCGTTCGGACGACGCAATCAGGTGACGCGCCGGACGGTGCTGCGCACCGCCGTGACGACGGCCGCAGTGACGACGGCCGCGATGGTGGCCAGTGCGTGTTCGTCGGGTTCGGGCACCGACGTGTCCCCCACCTCAGACGGCGGCGGCGACGCTGACTTCGTCTTCCACAACGGCAAGGTCTACACGGTGTCCCCCGACACCCCGTGGGCCCAGGCGGTCGCCGTCACGGGCAACACGATCACCTACGTCGGCGACGAGGCGGGCGCGATGGAACTCGCCGGGCCTCGCACCCGGGTGATCGATCTCAACGGCCAACTCCTCATGCCGGGATTCGTCGAGGGCCACATCCATCCCTTCCTCGGCGGTTTCCTCAGCACGGGCGTCGACCTTCAGGTGCCGACGGGAGCCGACGCACTGGACGCGATCGCTCGCTACGCGAGGGACAACCCGACCGGACCGGTCCGGGGATTCGGCTGGCGGGTCGACATGTTCGGACCCCAGGGGCCCACCCGCGGCGACCTCGACCGCATCTTGCCGGACCGGCCGGCATTCTTCTTCGCCATCGACGGCCACAGCCTGTGGGCCAACAGCAAGGCGCTGGAGATGGCCGGCGTCCATCGGGACACCCCGGACCCGATTCCGGGGTTCAGCTATTACATGCGCGACGAGAACGGTGACCCCACCGGTTACGTGCTCGAGGTCGATGCGCTGCTCGGCGTCGTCAATGCCGTCGAGCCGATCTCCGCCGACACAATGGCCACGCTGCTGGAGGCGTGGTTGCCGAAAGCGTCCGAAGCCGGCATCACGTCGGTGTTCGATGCCGGTGTTCCGCCCGTAGGCAGCGATCAGGGCGCATTGATCGCCAAGTACACCGAGATCGAGCAGCGGGGGGCGTTGCCGTTCCGGGTGGTCGCGTCCTACAGCGTGAAGTCGGCGCCGGTGGACGACGCGGTGCAGAAGCTGACCCAACTGCGCAACCAGATCTCCACCGATCTGGTGCAGGTCGGGGCGGTGAAGATCATCGGCGACGGCACCCAGGAGGGCTACACCGCCTGGCTGTTGGAGCCCTATGCGGACAAGCCCGACTCGATCGGTGCGTCGCCGTTCACCGAAGAACAGTGGCACCAACTCGTCGAGCAGGTGGACGCCGCGGGATACGACGTGCACATCCACGCCTGCGGAGAGCGCACCGCACGCGTCGGGCTCGATTCCATCGAGCAGGCGATCGCCAAGAATCCGCCGCGTGAACGTCGACACACCGTCGCACACCTCGTCTACGTCGAAGATCCCGACAGTGCGCGCTTCGGTGAGCTCGGGGTCGTGGCCCAGTTCTCCGCCAACTGGATGTCGGCCGATCCTGACACCGTGGAGAACATGGCGGCCCGCTATGGATCCCCGCGTAAGGAAATGTTCTTCCGGCCGCAGGAGGTGCTGAAGTCCGGCGGACGCATCTCGCTGGGCACCGACTGGCCCGCCGCCGGTTACTTCTCCACCTACAAACCGCTGGATTCCATTCAGATCGGCGCGACTCGCCAACTCATCGGCGATCCCGCCGCCCCGGTTCTGGCCCCAGCCGATCAGCGCTTGTCCGTCGAGGAGGCCGTGCACGCCAACACCCTGGGCGCGGCCTATCAGCTCCGGCTGGATGACCAGGTGGGCTCAGTCGAGGTGGGCAAGCGCGCCGACCTCATCGTCCTGGATCGCAACATCTTCACGATCGACCCGCATGACATCCATTCGACGACCGTGACCATGACCATGATGAACGGTCAGGTCCGGCACGAGGCCTGAGTCACCTCAGCGGCGCACCACGGCGGTCTTTGTCGCCAGGTCCTGCAGGCCGCGCACGTCGGAGTCGGTGAACAACGCCGGGATGACCAGCGCGACCAGCACACCGCGGCCCAGGGCGCGGCCGACACCGACACCGACACGGCCGTCGACCGAGACGACCTTGAGTCCGAGGACCAGTTGGCCCGGGGTGAACCCGAACAACCGGACTGACACCACACCCAGGATCAGCCAGACGACCAGCACCGCGGTCGACAGCGCCGACAGCGGGATGAGGCCGAACGACATGGCCAGCGCGGCGAGCCCGTAGCTGATCAACCAGTCCACGAGCAGCGCGCCGAGGCGTCGTCCGAACCGCGCGATGGATCCGGGCCCCTCCTCGGGAAACCCGAGGCGCTGGCCGGGATACTCGTCGCCGGAGTCGGACGCTGGACTGGACAACCAGGAGGAGATCTCGCTCGCCATGACATTCAGCATAGGGTTTGCGCCATTGCGTAACGTCGGCGCAACATTTGGTTGACTGGCCCGCAACATCGGCTCCTTAGCGTCAAGCGCGGGTTAACCCGGGACGGGAACTCCGTGCCCAGACATGCGCCTGAAGGAGTACTAGTGGCAGAAACGAACCAAGACGACATCTTCAAACTGATCAAGGACGAGAACGTCGAGTACGTCGACATCCGTTTCTGCGATCTCCCGGGTGTGGTCCAGCACTTCTCGATTCCGGCGTCGGCATTCGACGAGAGCGTCTTCGAGGACGGTCTGGCATTCGACGGATCGTCGGTGCGCGGGTTCCAGTCGATTCACGAATCCGACATGATGCTGCTGCCGGATCCCGCGACCGCCCGGATCGACCCGTTCCGCGCCGCCAAGACGCTGAACATGAACTTCTTCGTCCACGACCCGTTCACCCGTGAGGCCTACTCGCGCGACCCGCGCAACGTGGCCCGCAAGGCCGAGAACTACCTGGCCAGCACCGGCATCGCCGACACCTGCTTCTTCGGCGCCGAGGCCGAGTTCTACATCTTCGACTCGGTCGCCTTCGACTCGAAGATCAACGGCACCTTCTACGAGGTCGACTCCGAGTCGGGCTGGTGGAACACCGGTGAGCCCTTCGAGGCCGACGGCAGCGCCAACCGCGGTTACAAGGTGCGTCCCAAGGGCGGGTACTTCCCCGTCGCCCCGTACGACCACTACGTCGACCTGCGCGACGAGATGTCGACCAACCTGACCAACGCGGGCTTCACGCTCGAGCGTGGCCACCACGAGGTGGGCACCGCCGGCCAGGCCGAGATCAACTACAAGTTCAACACGCTGCTGCACGCGGCCGACGATGTGCTGCTGTTCAAATACATCATCAAGAACACCGCCTGGGCCAACGGCAAGACCGTCACCTTCATGCCCAAGCCGCTGTTCGGTGACAACGGTTCGGGTATGCACGCCCACCAGTCGCTGTGGAAGGACGGCAAGCCGCTGTTCCACGACGAGTCGGGCTACGCCGGCCTGTCGGACCTCGCGCGCCACTACATCGGCGGCATCCTGCACCACGCGCCGTCGCTGCTGGCGTTCACCAACCCGACGGTGAACTCCTACAAGCGTCTGGTGCCGGGCTACGAGGCGCCGATCAACCTGGTCTACAGCCAGCGCAACCGCTCGGCCTGTGTCCGCATCCCGATCACCGGCAACAACCCGAAGGCCAAGCGCCTCGAGTTCCGCTGCCCGGACAGCTCGGGCAACCCGTACCTGGCCTTCGCGGCCATGTTGATGGCGGGCATCGACGGCATCAAGAACAAGATCGAGCCGTTGGCCCCGGTCGACAAGGACCTCTACGAGCTGCCGCCGGACGAGGCCGCCGACATCCCGCAGGCGCCCACCTCGCTGGCCGCGGTGATCGACCGCCTCGAAGAGGACCACGAGTACCTCACCGAGGGTGGCGTGTTCACCGAGGACCTGATCGAGACGTGGATCTCCTACAAGCGGGAGAACGAGATCATGCCGATCCAGATCCGTCCTCACCCGTACGAGTTCGCGCTGTACTACGACGTGTAAATCGTCTGTCCACGAGAAAGCCGGGTGGCGCACTGCGCCGCCCGGCTTTTTCGTGTGCCACGGCCCTTTCGTGTGCCACGGCCCTTTCCACGGCCCCCGAAATCGACACCAGGGCTGCCCAGGCCCGCAGATCACAACCCTCATGTCGATCTGGCGCCGGATATCCTGCCATCCATGCGGGTTCTGGTGCAGCGGGTGACGTCGGCGAGCGTGACGGTGGACGGGGTCGTCATCGGCGAAATCCGGCCCGCCACACAGGGTCTGCTGGCCCTGGTCGGCGTCACACATGACGACGACGCCGCCAAGGCCGCCAGGATGGCCGAAAAGCTCTGGCAGTTGCGCATTCTCGACGACGAACGCAGCGCCGCCGACATCGGTGCGCCAGTCCTGGTGGTCAGCCAGTTCACGCTGTACGCCAACACCGTCAAGGGGCGCCGCCCATCGTGGAACGCCGCGGCACCGAGGCCGGTGGCCGAACCGCTGGTGGACGCATTCGCGGATGCGCTGCGGCAGTTGGGCGCCGAGGTCGCGACCGGCAGCTTCGGATCCCACATGGAGGTCGCACTGGTCAACGATGGGCCGGTGACCCTGATGCTCGAATTGTGACCAGACCGTGCCCGTGAACTCCACCGCGGCCGCCTACCTTCAGTGCATGGCGACAAACCTGGCTGATCGCGTCACGACCTACTCCGCGACCATGTTGAGCATCTTCCGAATCGTGATCGGGCTGCTCCTCGTGTGCCACGGCACCTCCAAGCTGTTCGGCTGGCCCGGTGGGCCTTCGGTGGAGGTGTTGAGCTGGCCGTACTGGTGGGCGGGGCTCATCGAACTGGTGGTCGGCGTGCTCGTCACGATCGGCCTGTTCACCCGCGAGGCCGCGTTCATCGGGTCGGGCCACATGGCCGTGGCGTACTTCTGGCAGCACTTCCCGGATGACTTCTGGCCGATCAACAACGGCGGTGAACCCGCGGTGCTGTTCTGCTTCGCCCTGCTGCTGCTGGTGTTCACCGGTCCCGGATCGTTGGCGGTGTCACGCAGGTAATACCCTCACCTGCATGGTCACCAAGCATGTTCCGTCCTGGTACGACGATGAGGTCTCCGCGCTCTTCGATCTGGCCAAGGGCTTCTTCGAACGTGAAGTCGTCGCACACGTGGAGAAATGGGACAGCCAACGCCGAATCGACCGTTCGGTGTGGCTTGAGGCCGGCAAGCTGGGCCTGCTGTTGTGCTCGATCCCCACCGAATACGGCGGCGGCGGTGGAACATTCGCCCATGACCTGGCGGTGTTCGACGCCCAGGGCTACTCCGGCGACCTCTCGCTGGGCATCGGTGTGCACAGCGGCATCGTGCCGCACTACATCCTGGCCTACGGCAGCGAGGAGCAGAAGAAGACCTGGTTGCCGCCCATGGCCACCGGCGAGGTGCTGGCCGCCATCGCCATGACCGAACCGGGCGCCGGATCCGACCTCAAGGCCATCCGCGCCACCGCGGTCCGCGACGGCGACGAATACGTGCTCAACGGTTCCAAGACGTTCATCACCAACGGCAGTTCCGCCGACCTGGTGCTGCTGGCGGCCAAGACTGACCCCAAGGCAGGCGCCCGCGGTATCTCGCTGATCCTGGTCGACGTGCGCGACGCTCCCGGCTATCAGGTCACAAGGGTGCTGGACAAGGTCGGCATGCACGGCGCCGACACCGCCGAGATCTCGTTCACCAATGTGCGCGTCCCCGTCACCAACCTGCTGGGCGCGGACGAGGGTGCGGGATTCGGGCAGATGATCGCCCAGCTGCCGCAGGAGCGCCTCATCGTCAGCGCGCAGGCGCAGGGCGGTATGGAGCGAGCGGTCGACGACACGGTCGCCTACACCAAGGACCGGGAAGCCTTCGGCCACAGCCTGTTCAAGTTCCAGAACACGGCATTCGAGCTCGCCGAGTGCATGACCATCGCGCGCACCTCCCGGGTGTTCCTGGACCACTGCATCGAATCGCACCTGCAGGGCAGGCTCGACGGCACCGAGGCCGCGATGGCCAAGTACTGGCTCACCGACAAGCAGTGCGAGGTGGTGGACCGCTGCGTGCAGTTGCACGGCGGCTACGGCTACATGCGTGAGTACCTGATCGCCCGGATGTACGAGGACGCCCGCGTTCAGCGCATCTATGCCGGTGCGAACGAGGTGATGAAGGAGATCATCGCGCGTTCGCTCTGAATCGGCGCATACCGTCGATCTTCTCCGCGGTGGTCGCCCGCGGCCCCGCGAAGAACATCCACGGCTGCGTGACGATGCCGGTGATCCCGCCGGCCTCGGCGCGGGCGTAGTGCTCGGGGGTGAAGGCGTCGGTCAGCGGTGTCAACACGGCGAAGTCGTCCATGCCCAGGCCCTCCTCGGCCCGCAGTTCCCGCAGCCTGGCGACGCGCTCCAGAGCCTGGTCGGTGCTGATCAGGTCGCCGATCCACCCGTCATGGCGGGCCGCGCGGCGCAGTGCGATGTCGGACAGCCCGCCCACATAAATCGGGATAGGCGGTGGGCTGGGCTCCATCTCAAGCTTGGGCGCGGTGTAGAACTCCCCCGAGAACTCGGTCCAGCCCGGCGCCCACAGGGCCTTCATCAGTTCCAGCATCTCGTCGGTGCGCCGGCCGCGGCGTGCGAACTGCTGCCCCAGCAGTTCGAACTCCTCGCGGCACCAACCCACCCCGACGCCCAGCTGCAACCGGCCCTCGGCCAGATACGCCGCGGTGCCGATCGCTTTCGCGGCCGAGTACGGATCGCGCATCGCGGGCAGGTACACCGTGGTGACGAACTGCAGCCTCGACGTGGCGAGCGCGATCGCGCCGATCATCACCCAGGGGTCGGGCCAGTCGGTGAACGACTCCCACCGGCGTCGGCCGTCCTTGGTGTAGGGGTACGGCGTTGCCAGCGTCTCGAGGTTGACGACGTGGTCAGGTATCGCGATCCCGTCGTAGCCGAGATCATCGGCAGCCTTGGCGATCTCGACAGCCTCGCGGGTGTCCAGGAACGCAGTGCTGACATAGAACTTCACTGCGGGTCCCGCGCCCACGCGGGCGTGATGAACACGCCCTCGGCCTCCACCGTCGGGCCGTCGGCGTCCGAGATGAAGCCGCGCGCATAGGTTTTGACGCCCTCCACCCGTTCGACCCAGGCTTCGGAACGCAATGCGCCCAATGGGGTGCCGCGCAGGTACTTCAGCGTGATCGTGCCGGTGAACAGCGGTCGGTCCCCGCCGTCGCTGGCCGCCTCCCCCAGGATGTGGTCGAGGATCAGCGCCGAGATGCCGCCGTGCACGTGGCGGGGCGGCCCCTCATAGGCCGCACCCAGATCGAAGTCCGTCCAGCAGCGCCCCTCGCCGCGTTTGATCTCCAGTGGCGGCGCCATCGGGTTGCGCACGCCGATCACGGGGTTGCCCCACGACATGCCCTCGCCCTCGGTGGTGAACCGCACCCCGAACGGCCCGTCGATCTGCGAGGTCCGCAGACCCGCCGTCACGGCCTCGATCAGGCGCGTCGCCTCGGCGATGTCCTCGGGCCCGGCCTGGGTGCGGATCGTGGCGTCCAGCAGTTCTCGGACAGCGTGGGTGAACGGCTCGTAGATCGCCCGCTGTCGGTTGGCCTCGTCGGCGTCGACCGGGTCATAGTTGAACTGCACCCAATCTTGATAGCAGAGTCAGCCTCCGAAAACTTTGCGCACCACTGCCTTCGCCCGGCGCGTCACCCGCAGGTAGTTGTCCAGGAACGCCCCGCCGTCATCCTCGGGCCACCCGGCGGCGACGGCCACCGCGTTGAGCAGCCGTCCGGGCCCGGGCAGCTGATCGGTGGGCTTGCCCCTGACCAGCACCAGCGCATTGCGGGCCCGCGTCGCGGTCAGCCAGGCCTCACGCAGCAGCTCGACATCGCTCTCGGCGATGAGTTCGGCGGCGCCGATCACGTCGAGGCTCTCGAGCGTCGAGGTGTTGTGCAGCGCGGGAATCTTGTGCGCGAACCGCAACTGAAGCAGTTGCACGGTCCACTCGACATCGGCCAGCCCGCCGCGGCCGAGCTTGGTGTGCGTGTTGGGATCAGCACCTCGGGGCAGTCGCTCGGCGTCGACGCGGGCCTTGACCCGACGGATCTCCTGCACCGCCTCGGCGGACACCCCACCGGGCGGGTACCGCGTCTCGTCGACCATCAGCAGGAACCGGTGACCCAGTTCCAGGTCGCCGGCCACGCGGTGTGCGCGCAGCAGCGCCTGGATCTCCCAGGGCTGCGCCCACTGCCGGTAGTACGCCTCATAGGAGGCCAGGGTCCGCACCAGCGGGCCGTTGCGCCCTTCGGGCCGCAGGTTCGCATCCACTTCCAGTGGCGGATCAGCGCTGGGCGTCCCGAGCAGAGCACGGACCTGCTCGGCCACCAGCATCGCCCACTTGACGGCCTTGGCCTCCTCGACCCCGGACACCGGGTCGCACACGAACATCACGTCGGCGTCGGAGCCATAGCCGAGTTCACCGCCGCCAAGGCGACCCATCCCGATCACGGCGATCGACGCAGGCGCGGCGCCGCCCTTGGGGGTGTTGGCCCGGATCACGGCGTCCAGCGCGGCCTGCAGCACCGCGACCCACACCGAGGTGAGCGCGTGGCAGACGTCGCGCACCTCCAGCATGCCGAGCAGGTCGGCCGACGCGATGCGGGCCAGTTCCCGGCGGCGCAGGGTGCGCGCCGACGCGATGGCCTTGACGGGATCGGACTGCCGACCGGCGGCGGCCACGAGTGCGCGGGCCACCCCGTCCGGGTCGACGTCGAGCAGTTTGGGTCCGGTGGGACCGTCGGCGTAGGCCTGGATCACCTCGGGCGCGCGCATCAGCAGATCCGGCACGTAGGCCGAGGTGCCCAGCACATGCATCAGGCGTTTGGCCACCGCGCTCTCGTCGCGCAGGGTGCCCAGATACCAGCGCTGTTCGGCCAAGGCCTCCGAGAGCCTGCGGTACTGCAGCAGGCCCGCGTCCGGATCGGGCGTGTCCGAGAGCCAGTCCAACAGCGTCGGCAGCAGCACTGACTGCACGCGGCCGCGCCGAGTGTTCGAATTCGCGAGTGCGGCAAGGTGAGTCAGCGCACTGCCCGGTGACTGGTAGCCCAGCGCGGCGAGCTGACGTTCGGCGGCCGCGGCGCTCATGCCGTCGCCGATGTCGACCGACACCCCGGTGGACTCCAGCAGCGGTTGGTAGAAGAGCTTCGCGTGCAGGCGGGACACCCGCACGCTCTGACGCTTGAGCTCCTCGCGGAGCACGCCGAGCGCGTCGTGCTGACCGTCGGGCCGGATGTGGGCAGCGCGAGCCAGCCAGCGCAGCGCCTCGTCGTCGTCGGGAGGGGGCAGCATGTGGGTGCGCTTGAGCCGCTGCAACTGCAGCCGGTGTTCGAGCAGACGCAGGAACTCATACGACGCGGTCATGTTGGCCGCGTCGTCGCGACCGATGTAACCGGCCGTCCCGAGCGCCGCCAGCGCGTCCACGGTGGAGGCCACGTGCAACGCCTCATCGTTGCGGCCGTGCACCAACTGCAGCAGTTGCACGGCGAATTCGACGTCGCGCAGGCCGCCGGTGCCGAGCTTGAGCTCCCGGCCGCGAACGTCGGCGGGGACGAGTTCCTCGACCCGCCGGCGCATGGCCTGCACGTCGACCACGAAGTCCTCGCGCTCGCTGGCCGTCCACACCATCGGCATCAACGCCTCGACGTACTGTCTGCCGAGTTCGGCGTCACCGGCGGCGGGACGCGCCTTGAGCAGCGCCTGGAACTCCCACGTCTTGGCCCACCGCTGGTAGTAGGCGATGTGCGAATCCAGCGTCCGCACCAACTGTCCGCGTTTGCCCTCGGGTCGCAGCGCGGCGTCGACTTCGAAGAACGTCTCCGAGGCCATCCGCATCATCTCGCCGGCCACCCGGGTCTCGGTGGAGTCGGCTTTGGCGCCGACGAAGATGACGTCGACGTCGCTGACGTAGTTCAGTTCCCGCGCGCCGCACTTGCCCATCGCGATGACCGCGAGGGTGGGTGGCTCAATGCCCTCTCGGCACACCGTGCCCACGGCGTACTGCAGCGAGGCGGCCAGCGCCGCGTCGGCGAGATCGGACAGGTGCGCGCCGACTGTGGTGAAGGCCAGCACGGGCTCGTTCTCGACCGTGGGCGCGAGATCAAGCGCCGCGAGGACCAGGAGCCGGTCCCGGTAGAACACACGCAGCGCGGGAACAGCTGTGGCGCCGGGGTTCTCGGTCACGACCTGACTGAAGGCGGCCTTCAGTTCGTCGACCGGGGGCAGAGTCAGCGCACCCTCGAGCAGCCGCCAGGACTGCGGATTGGCGACAAGGTGGTCACCGAGCGCCAGCGAGGCGCCCAGCACCCCGAACAGCCGACCGCGCAGGGCTTTGTCCTTGATCAGTGCGGCGGACAGTTCACCCCAGCTGGACTCCAGTGCGTCGGCGAGTCGGACCATGGCCCGCAGCGCGGCGTCGGCGTCGGCGGCCCGCGACAGCGACCACAGCAGTTCGATGTGGTCCTCGTTGTCCCAACCCAGACGCGCGAGATCAGCGGAGGCGGTGCGCTCGACGAGCCCCAGCCTGCCCACACCGGGGATCCTGGGACGCTGCGTCACGGGTCTGGACACGGACGCAACGGTAACGCAACCCTGCCGTCAAGCGGCAATCCCCGCTAAAGCGACAGATACTGCTTGAGCTCGTAGGGGGTGACGCTGCTGCGGTAGGTCTCCCATTCGGCGCGCTTGTTGCGCAGGAAGAAGTCGAAGACGTGCTCCCCCAACGCTTCCGCAACCAGTTCGGAGTTCTCCATGGCGGCCAGCGCGTTGCCGAGGCTGGTGGGCAGCTCGCGGTAGCCCATCGCCCGACGCTCTTCGCTGGTCAGGCTCCAGACGTCGTCCTCGGCCTGGGGGCCCAGCACGTATCCCTTCTCGACGCCGCGCAGGCCGGCGGCCAGCAGCACCGCGAAGGTCAGGTACGGGTTGCATGCCGAATCGGGGCTGCGCACCTCGACGCGACGCGACGAAGACTTGTTCGGCGTGTACATCGGGACGCGGACCAGGGCCGACCGGTTGGCCGCACCCCAGGACGCCGCCGTCGGGGCCTCGCCACCGTGCACCAGGCGCTTGTAGGAGTTCACCCACTGGTTGGTGACGGCGCTGATCTCGCTGGCGTGTTCGAGGATGCCGGCAATGAAGGACTTGCCGACGTCGGAGAGCTGCAGCGGATCGTCGGGGCTGTGGAAGGCGTTGGTCTCACCCTCGAACAGGCTCATGTGGGTGTGCATGGCCGAACCGGGGTACTCGCTGTACGGCTTGGGCATGAACGACGCGCGGACGCCCTCGCCGAGTGCGACCTCTTTGACCACGTACCGGAACGTCATGACGTTGTCGGCCATCGACAGCGCATCGGCGTAACGGAGGTCGATCTCCTGCTGGCCCGGGGCGCCCTCGTGATGGCTGAACTCGACGGAGATGCCCATCGACTCAAGCGCGTCGATGGCGTGCCGACGGAAGTTGGGCGCCGAATCGTGCACGGCCTGGTCGAAGTAGCCGCCGTTGTCGGCGGGCACGGGCACGCTGCCGTCATACGGTCCGGGCTCGAGCAGGAAGAACTCGATCTCGGGGTGCACGTAGCAGGAGAAGCCGAGGTCGCCCGCCTTGGCCAGTTGGCGACGCAGCACGTGCCGGGAGTCGGCCCACGACGGCGAACCGTCGGGCATGGTGATGTCGCAGAACATCCGGGCCGAGTGATGGTCTCCGCCACTGGTGGTCCACGGCAGGATCTGGAAGGTGGACGGATCGGGTCGAGCGACGGTGTCCGATTCCGACACGCGCGCGAAGCCCTCGATCGAAGAGCCGTCGAAGCCGATCCCCTCCTCGAAGGCCCCCTCGAGTTCGGCGGGCGCGATCGCCACGCTCTTGAGGAAACCAAGCACATCGGTGAACCACAGCCGGACGAAGCGGATGTCCCGTTCTTCCAGCGTGCGGAGCACGAACTCCTTCTGGCGATCCATGTCCGCGAGCGTATGCATCGGCTGTTAAATCTGTGTTACAGGCGTGTCGCCGTTGGCGGCGGAAGCCTGTGAGTATGAAGTGTGTCCGTGATCCCGAAGTCCGAGCCACCGTCCCGACCCGCGCACAACGCCACAACAGGCGCGCCGCTGTCCTTGGCCGCCGTGCAGGAACTGCGCACCCTGGCCGATGCGGTGCGGACCGTCGACGCCGCCGCGGCGGCCGCCGAGTGGGATGACGACGAACAGCTCTCCACGCTCGCCGCGCAGGCCGACGCCGACCTGGCGACGCTGCGCCAGACCGACGACATCGCGGCCTCCGTTGCCTCGCCGCTGTGGCGGGCTCGCCTCGAGGAGCTGGTCCGCTCGTCGGACGCGGCGCGGACCCTGACCGCCACACCGCAGGAGGCCGCCGCCAACGCCGTCGTCGCGGTCGCGCTGGCCCGCGCGGCGGTCGCCGAAGCCGTCAGGACCACGGCCCAGGCCCAGGGTGTCGCGCTCGGCGAGGCCGAACCCGAGACCGCCGCGCGCCGTCAGGCCGCACGGGCCTTCCCCGCGCTGCTGAACCGCCTGGGCCGGCTTGTGGTCGGCGAACTGCGCCACATCGTCGCCGACCGGCCCCGTGCGATCGCGATGCGCATCGTGATCACCCTCGGCATCGCCCTGTCCCTGGTGGCCTTCTACCACCTCACGGGCTTCACGCGGTACGACGCGGGCCGGTTGACGCTGTACCTGTTCTCGGCGGTGATCGGCAGTGTCGTGTGCACCAACGCACTGTGCTTCGAGGCGCAACGGGTGCGTGATGCGCTGACGTCGGGGGAATCGCTGTGGCGGATCCTGGTGTCGAAGAACCTGGCGATGGCCGCCCTGGTACTGCTCGCGGGCCTGCCGGTCATCGCCCTGCTCACCGTCGCCGGTGACGGCAACGCGATCGCGATGGTCGACCAGCTGCTCACCATGGTGTTCATCTGGCTGGGTGTGGGCAACGTGCTGTCGGTGCTGTATCCGCTTCGGCACGAACCGATCTCGGCGCGCCTGAAGGACGGCACGTGGAAGCCGTACCTGTTGTCCTTCGCGGTGTCCTACGGCGTCGGGCTCGCCGTCAACCTGATGATCTACTGGCGCCTGTGGTCGCGGCAGACTGCGTCCCAGCACCTCGCCGGTGGGGCGTGGGCCGCGTTCATTCTGGTGCTTGCCAGCGCGCTGGTCAGTTGGCTGCTGCTGACGGTTCTGGCCGTGGCGTGCAGTCGTGAACACCGACAGCGCAGGCTGCTGTCGCGGGAGATGGTCGCCTATCGGCGATGATCACGCGGCGCACTGCAGGTTGCCCGGCACCACACCGTCGACGAGGTAGTCCACGATCGCGCTGTCGATGCATTCGAAGCCGTTGAACACCACGGTGTGCTGGGTGCCCTCGAACGAGATCAGCGGTGCCTGCAGTTGGCGCGCCAGACCCACGCCCGCCTCATACGGAGTGGCGGGGTCGTGCGTCGTCGACACCACCACGACCGACCCCGGCGGGGCGGGCGGGGCTTCGTGCGGGACGGACGTTGCGGGGACCGGCCAGAACGCGCAGATGTCCCGCGGGGCGTAACCGGTGAACTCGCCGTAGGCCGCGAACGGGGCGACCTCGCGGATCCGCTGGTCGGCCGCGGCCCACACGGCCGGGTCCGTCGGCGCGGGTGCGTCCACGCAGCGCACCGCATGGAACGTGTCCTGCACGTTGCGGTAGTGCCCGCTGCCGTCGCGGCCCTGGTATTCGTCGGCCAGCAGCAGCAGATCGTCCGGGCCGGTGCCGTGCGCCAGACCCAATAGCCCGCTGGTCAGGTACTTCCAGAGGTGCTTGGTGTAGAGCGCGTTGAACGTCCCGGTGATGGCGTCGGCGTAGCTCAGACCGCGAGGATCCGACGTCTGCGCGGGCCGGGCCACCAGCGGATTGATCAGTTGGTGGTAGCGGTCGACCCACTGCGACGGGTCCTGGCCCAGCGGGCATCCCGCGGCCTGCGCGCAGTCGGCGGCGTAGTCGGTGAACGCCCGCTGGAACGCACCCATCTGGTTGATGCTCTTGGTGACGGGGTCGATGCTGGGGTCGATGGCGCCGTCGAGGACCATGGCGCGGACGTGCTGGCCGTACCGCGACACGTAGGCCGTGCCGATCTCCGTGCCGTACGAGAAGCCCAGATAGTTGATCTGCTCGTCGCCGAGCACCCGGCGGATGGTCTCCATGTCGTGCGCGGCTTCCCGGGTGCCCATCGCGGAGAGGAAGTCGGTGCCCATCCGGTTGGCGCACTGCTGGGCGAACCGCTGGTACAGCGATTCGATGCGCGCCACGCCCGCAGGACTGAAGTCGACCATCGGTTCGCGGCGCCAGGCGTCGAACTCCGCGTCGGTGCGGCAGCGCAGTTCCGGGGTCGAGTAGCCGACGCCGCGCGGATCGAAGCCGACGAAGTCGAAGTGCTCGTTGATCGGCGAGCCCACCAACGCAGCGGCCATGCCGGCGACGGTGTCCACCGCTGACGCTCCGGGTCCGCCGGGGTTGACGAACAGCGCGCCGATCCGCTGGCCCGAGGCGGGCACGCGGATGACCGCGAGATCCACCGGGGGGCCGCCGGGATCGTCATAACTTCGCGGAACTCCGAGCATGGTGCACTGCGCTGTAGGCAGGCCGACATCACCACCGAAGAACTGGTCGCATGATCCCCAGTTGGCTTGCGGCACAGGTATTTCCGGCTCTGCCGTGGCCACCGAAGCAGGCACGGAAAACCAGAGCACGGTGGTGAGCAGCGCACAGCCCCATCGTCTTGAACGCTGCATGCCGCCCATCGTTGCATGCCGGTGCCGACGGTGCGGACCGCGGGTGGTCACGCTCCGGTCTCGGTACGGACAAACTCTCGGAACTGCTGCGTCAGCACTTGGCGTCGGGCGGCGGCATGGTCCCGTCGATCAGGTAGGCCGCGGCCATGTCGTCGACGCAGGACTCGCCCTGGAACACCACGGTGTGCTGCGTGCCCTCGTACGTGATCAGACCCCCGCGAAGCTGCTTGGCCAGGTCGACACCGGCCTGGTACGGCGTGGCCGGATCACCCGTGGTGGACACGATGAGGGTGGGCGCCAGATCGGGCACCGACACCTCGTGCGGCTCACTGGTCGGGGGCACCGGCCAGAACGAGCAGGTCGACATGGGCGCATCGCCGGTGAACTCGCCGTAGTTCATGAACGGCGCGACCTCACGCATTTTGCGGTCCTGCTCGATCACGACGTCGCGGTCCATGATGGCGGGCTGATCGACGCAGTTGATCGCGATGCGCGCATCGGTCGCGTTGGTGTAATGCCCGTCGCGGTCGCGGCGCATGTACATGTCCGACAGCACCAGCAGCGTGTCTCCCCTGCCGTTACGCAGTTCGGTCAGACCCTGGGTCAGGTGCCGCCACAGCGACGGCGAGTAGAGCGACATGATGGTGCCGACCACGGCGTCGCTGTACGACAGCCCGCGCGGATCCTTGGTCGGTGCCGACTTGGTGCCCAGCGCCCCGACCATGTCGCGGTAGATGTCGACGGCCTTGGCCGGGTCGGTGCCCAACGGGCAGGTCGGGTCCTTCGCGCAGTCGGCCGCGTAGTCGTTGAACGCCTCCTGGAACGCCGCGGCCTGGTCGATGTCCGCCTGGATCGGATCGGCGTTGGGGTCGACGGCGCCGTCGAGGATCATGGCGCGCACGTTCTGCGGGAACTGCTCGGCGTAGGCCGACCCGATGCGCGTGCCGTAGGAGTAGCCCAGGTAGGTCAGCTTGTCGTCGCCGAGCGCCTCCCGAATCTGGTCGAGGTCCTTGGCGACGTTGTCGGTGCCGACGTTGGCGAGGAACTCCTCACCCATCTTGTCGACGCAGCGCTGGATGAACTGCTTGGTCTCGTCCTCGAGCCAGGCCACACCCTCGGGGGTGTACTCCACCTGAGGCTCGGCGCGCAGGCGGTCGTTGTCCTCGTCGGAGTTGCACCACAGCGCCGGGGTCGACGACGCGACACCGCGCGGGTCGAAGCCCACGAAGTCGAACTTCCCCCGCACCGCGGGCGGCAGCAGTTCGACCATGCCGATCGCGGCCTCGATGCCGGACTCACCGGGCCCGCCCGGGTTGACCACCAGCGAGCCGATCTTCTCCCCCGTGGCGGGGAACCGGATCATGGCCAACTGTGCGATCGGCGCGTCGGGGTCGTCCTTCTTGGCGTAGTCCACCGGCACGGCGATCCGACCGCATTCGGCACCCGGCGGCAGCTTCACGTCGCCACCGGTGAACTTGCACTCCTCCCACCGCACGGGCTCGCCGATGCGGGGTTCGGCCATGGCGGCCTGCCCGTCCACCACCCGGGCGCAGCCGACGCCACCGAGTGCGACTGCCGTCACCGCCGTCACGATCGCTGCGGCGCGCAGCATACGGCCACGCGGGATCGAAACATGGCGAATCAGGCTCATGGAAGTCCATGCTGCCATGAAGCCCGCGCAACTCCTGTTAGCGCGCCGCCGCGAGCAGCTCCTCCATGCTCACAGCGAAATCGTCGGCCATGTCCCACAGGTCCGGCAGAAGCTCTGGGCACGAGATCAGTCCGATGTCGAGCTTGCCGCTCAACGACATCACGGTGATGTTCAACCCCGACCCGTGGAAGATCGGGCCCAGCGGGTACATCGCCTTGACTTCGGCGCCCAGGAAGTAGAGCGGTTCCTGCGGTCCCGGAACGTTGGACAGCACCACGTTGTGCACTGGTCTGGCCTCGGTCAGCCGCGTGCCGGCATACACGCGCATCGCGACGCCGAACACCGCGGGCGCGGCGAACTGCGTCCAGTCCTGCAGCAGCGTGGCTGCGATCGCCGAACTGTGTTCCTTGGCAACCGAAGTCGCCTCCGCGATGGCCTTGATTCGTTCGGCCGGGTCGGCGATCTCGGTGTGCAGGCTCGCGAACATGCCCGACACCTTGTTGCGGCCGGGCCGGTCGGATCGGCCGTGCACCGACACCGGAACCATTGCCACCAGCGAGTTCTCGGGCAGCTCACCGCGGTCGGTCAGGAACTGCCGCAGCACGCCTGACACCAGCGCCATCACGACGTCGTTGACCTTGACGTTGAAGTGGTTCTTGACCTTCTTGACGTCCTCGAGGTCGAGTTGCGCGTAGGCGATGTTGCGGTGCCCGGTGATGGTGGTGTTGAACGCCGTCTGCGGGGCTCGGAACGGGCTGGCCATGGCCGAACCTTTGGCCGCGCGGCGGACGGTGTCGACGACCGTGCTGACGGTGTTCGGCACCACCCGCGTGGCCAGGTTCACCGGCCTTGTGGCGAAACGTGCCAGGCCGCGCACTGCGATCTCCAACTGCCCGGCACCTCCGGGGGCCTCGACGGGAACCGGCGGAGGTGCGTCGGGTTCGGTGGTGCACAACTGCGACATCAGGTTGGCGCCGGTCACGCCGTCGACCGCGGCGTGGTGCACCTTGGTGAACACCGCCAGGCGCCCGCCATCGTGCGCGTCGGTGCCGGCGATGTTCTCGATGACCCACATCTCCCACAGCGGACGGCTGCGGTCCAACTGCAGCGACGCGATGTGACCGCAGATCTGCGACAGCTCGGTCCGCCCGCCCGGCGACGGCAGACCGATTCGATGCAGATGACGGTCGACGTCGAAGTCCTTGTCCTCCACCCACACTGGGTGGTCGAGGTTGAGGAACGAGTCGGTCAGCTTCTCCCGGAACTCCGGCATGGCTGTGACCCGCAGCGCGAGTGCGTCCTTGAGCCGGTCGAATGTGTAACCGCCCGGGATGGAGGACGTGTCGAGTTCGAGCAGTGAGCACACGTGAAGCGGCTGACTCGCCGTCTCCAGGTACAGAAAGCTTGCATCGAGGCCGCTCAGCCTCTGGTATCCCGGCATGGAAGCCGATGGTAGGCCGGTTGTCCCGGCATTGTGAGGAAGTCCACTCAACTGCCGCTTCACCTGGCGCCGCCGCAGTGGCAGACTGGGTTGGTCAGACGACCCGGGGACCCGGATGGGCCTCGAGGATCGACCCGACAACAACATCTAAGGACAAAGATGTCTGTCTACGGCGCTGCCCAGGAATCCAGCAGGCCCCGCACCAAGGTGCGCACCCACCACCTGCAGCAATGGAAGAGCGAAGGCCACAAGTGGGCCATGCTCACCGCGTACGACTACTCGACGGCCCGCGTCTTCGACGACGCGGAGATCCCGGTCCTTCTGGTCGGCGACTCGGCCGCCAACGTGGTCTACGGCTATGACACCACCGTCCCGATCTCGATCGACGAATTGATCCCGCTCGTCCGCGGCGTGGTCCGAGGCGCACCGCACGCCCTCGTCATCGCCGACCTCCCGTTCGGCAGCTACGAGGCCGGCCCCGCGCAGGCGCTCGCCACCGCGACCCGTTTCCTCAAGGAGACCGGTGCGCACGCGGTCAAGCTCGAGGGCGGCGAACGCGTGGCCGATCAGATCGCCACGCTGACCCAGGCCGGCATCCCGGTCATCGCGCACATCGGATTCACCCCGCAGAGCGTCAACGGCCTGGGCGGGTTCCGGGTCCAGGGCCGCGGCGACTCCGGTGAGCAGACCATCCACGACGCCATCGCGGTCGCCGAGGCCGGTGCCGTGGCCGTCGTGCTGGAGATGGTGCCCGCCGAACTCGCGACCCAGATCACCGGAAAGCTCACGATCCCGACCGTCGGCATCGGCGCGGGCCCCAACTGCGACGCCCAGGTTCTGGTGTGGCAGGACATGGCCGGCATGACGGCGGGCCGGACCGCCAAGTTCGTCAAGCGATTCGGCGATGTCGGTGCTGAATTGGGCCGCGCGGCAAAGCAGTACGCCGACGAGGTCGCCAGCGGGGTGTTCCCCGCCGACGAGCACTCGTTCTAGCCGGACTCAGTCGAACTGCGGCGCGCGCTTGTTCAGGAACGCGTCGATGCCTTCGCGTCCACCGGGACCCTCGGCATTGGCCGCGATGAACCGGCTCTCGAGTTCCATCTGCGATTCGATGCCGTTGTCGAACGACACCGCAAGCAGTTTCTTGACCGCAGCCGCCGACTGCGCTGAGCCCGAGGCGATGTCGCCGGCCAGGGCGTCGACCCGCGCGGCGAGGTCGGCGTCGTCGACCACGTAGTTCACCAGTCCCCAATCCTGGGCCTCGTCGGCCGACAGTCGCCGGTTGGTGAGCATCAGATCGGCCGCCCGTCGTGCGCCGACAAGCCGTGGCAGGTAGTAGGACGCCGAGCCGTCGGGGCTCAGTCCGGCCTTGGTGTAGGCCATGGTGAACGAGGCCGACTTCGCGGCCACCACCAGATCACCGCTGATGCCCAGCGAGAACCCGGCGCCCGCGGCGGTGCCGTTGACCGCGGTGATCAGCACCGCGTCCATGCGAGCGAACGTCGCGATCGCGCGGTGCAGGTCGTTGGCGATGCCCCTGACGAAGCGGCCCGGCCCCAGCGCCGAGGCCGCCATCGCCTTGAGATCCCCTCCGGCGCAGAAGAATCGACCGGCGCCACTCAGCACGACGACCTTGGTGCCGGGTGCATCGACCTCGGCGGCCACCTGCGCGAGTTCGCGCGTCATGACATCGTTCATCCCGTTGGCCGCCTCAGGCCGGTTCAGCGTGATGCGGGCGATGGGGCCGGACTGCTCGAACTGGAGGGTCTCGTAAGTCATACGGTGACGTTATCGTCACCGATGCGCAACCTCGCAGTGGTCCCCCTGCGCAGGGCAGCGAGATCGCCCTGGAACCCCACACAGCGCAGTGCGCCGTCGGCGATCACCCATGGCGCCTCAGGCGAGCACTCGCCGTCATCGGAGCGTCGGTTGATGACGGATTCCACCAGCCGGAACGGCAATTCGGCGGCGTCGGGAGGGCCGTCCCATTCGGCGATGACGAGTCCGGCCAGGCGCCGATAGGCGTCCCGCAGCCGTTCGCGGCGAGCACGGAACTCCTCGAACCGCTCGACCCGCAGTTCGGGCAGCAGGTACAGTGCGCCCAGATTCCATCTGCTGGTGGACAGTTGGCGTGCGTCGCCGAATGTCAGGGTGTGCAGGCGCTGCGGCGCCGGGCCTGGATCGGACAGCAGCTCCTCGGCGAATCTCAGCGGTTCGTCGATGGTGCCGGCCAACAGGGCGTCGAGGATGTCGTCCTTGGTCGAGAAGTGGTGATACAGCGAGGCCTGACGCATCCCCACGGCAGCGGCGACGGCACGCGTCGAGGTGGCCGCGTAGCCGCGGTTGGTGAACAGTTCGGCGGCCGCGTCGAGGATCTCCTCACGT
Organism: Mycolicibacterium confluentis; assembly: GCF_010729895.1. Taxonomy (NCBI): domain Bacteria; kingdom Bacillati; phylum Actinomycetota; class Actinomycetes; order Mycobacteriales; family Mycobacteriaceae; genus Mycobacterium; species Mycolicibacterium confluentis. The sequence goes on along the minus strand of NZ_AP022612.1, from coordinate 1,868,554 downwards.
GCGGTTTTGCCGGGGCGACGGGACGGCGCCAGCCGTGGGCGCCCTCTGCCGTCGTCGGACATGGCGTCATTGTTGCACCCCGGGCCTCGCTCGCACTGCAGGTTTACCTGTCGGGTGATAGGAATGCCACATGAGCACCGCCTCCACCGACGGCGCCCGGACCCACGCCCGGGCCCAAGCCGCCCACGCCCACCTGCCGATTCCCACCCTGCCCGACGGTGTCGCCGACACCGCCGTGCGATGGGCCGAGTCCATCCCCGCAGGCTCCTACGCGTCGCGTGTTGTGGGCCGCGGCACCCGGTTACGCCTGGCCGACCCCGACGGCGGCGCCTGCGCCCACCTGCTGCTGTTCCGCAGCGACGCCCCGTGGGAGCGGCTCAACGTCGCCGACACCCTGAAGGTGCCGTGGCAGGCGTACCTGAGCACCGGTCACCCTCTGCTGTCCGATCAGGGCCGCGTGTTGGCCACCATCGTGTCCGACACCTCCGCCCATCACGACGCGCTGTGCGGGATGACCGTCGAAGGTCGCGACGCGATGCTGCTGGCCGCACACAAGCACGGCCTGGACATCCGCGACCTCGCGCCGTCGGTGTCGTTCTTCAAGGGTGTCCGGGTGGACGACGACGGCGCGCTGAACTTCACCGGATCGTCCGGGCCCGGCGGGGCGGTCGAACTGCTGATCCACCTGCCGGTCGTGGTGGCTGTCGTCAACACCACGCACCCACTGGACCCCGCCCCCGCGCCGACCGCGCTCGACGTCCTGGCCTGGCGCGCCGACGAGGAACTCTCGGTGCCCAGCAGCACCGACCCCGAATACCTTCGCGCGCTGTTCAACTCCGAAAGCACCTGGGCCGCGGCCCAGAACACCATCGAGGGGGCATGATGACCGTCGTACTCGACCAGACCGTGGCGGCACGGGCGCCGTGGTCAGCGATCCTGCGGGCCGGACAGCGCCTGCAGATCATCGACCTGCACGGCAACCAGGCCGTCGACACGCTGTTCTACGGCATCGGCGCGGGTGACCGTCCCGATTCAGCGCTGAGGTACTGCGCTCAGGCCACTGTCGCCGCGCAGCGCAACATCTTTCTGACCACCGGATCTGTGCTGCGCGCGGGCGACGGGACGGCGTTGGTGCGCATCGTGGCCGACGAGGTCGGCAATCACGACACCATCGCGGGCGCGTGTTCCAAGGAGTCCAACACGCTGCGGTACGGCCACCACACCGTGCACCAGCACGCCTGCGCCGAGAACTTCCTGGCCGAGGCGATCCGGTGGGGCATGAGCAAGCGGGACCTGGTGTCCAACGTCAACTTCTTCATGAACGTCCCGGTCGAACCCGACGGCACCCTCGGCATCGTCGACGGGTTGTCCGCACCCGGCAAATCGCTCACCCTGCAGGCCGAGATCGACACGCTCGTGCTGGTCTCCAACTGCCCGCAGATCAACAACCCGTGCAACGGCTTTGACCCCACGCCGGTGCAGATGGTGATCACAGAATCATGACCACGGTCGAGATCGTGGCGCCCGGACTGCTCACCACGGTCCAGGACTGGCCGGGCCGCACGGGGTACTGGCACGTCGGCGTCCCCCCGTCGGGGCCGATGGATGATCTCTCCTTCCGCATCGGCAACCGGGTGCTCGGCAATCCGGAGGGCGCCGCGGGCCTGGAATGCACCAAAGGCGGCCTGGCCGTGGGCTTCCCCACCGGCGGCCGGGTCTGCGTCGCGGGCGCACCGGTGCCCGTCACCGTCGACGACGTTCCCACCCCGCAGTGGCGTTCGGTCACCGTGCCGGCCGGCGGCGTCCTGCGGGTCGGCCTGGTGTCCGGTCCGGGCATGCGCTGCTATGTGCTGATCGCCGGAGGGCTCGTCGAGCCCGAGTACCTGGGCAGCACAGCCACATTCACGTTGGGCGCCTTCGGTGGTCATGACGGCCGCGCGCTGGCGCCGGGAGATGTGCTGACTGCCGGCGCCGATCCGGGCCCACACATCGAGCGCCCCGGACGTGAGGCCCGCGCGGCGATCGAGGAGCAGCCCAGCATCGGCCATCGCTGGGAACTGGCGGTCACCGAGGGCCCGCACGGTGCGCCCGAGTTCTTCACCCGAACCGACATCGACACACTGTTCGGCACCGACTACCGCGTGCACTTCAACTCCGACCGCACCGGGATCCGCCTCGAGGGCCCCAGCCCGCAGTGGGCCCGCACCGACGGCGGTGAAGCAGGCCTGCATCCGTCGAACATTCACGACAACGCCTACTGCGTTGGCGCACTGGACTTCACCGGCGACACCCCAATCCTGCTCGGTCCCGACGGGCCTAGCCTGGGCGGTTTCGTCTGCCCCGTCACCGTCGTCAGCGGCGACCGGTGGAAGCTGGGCCAGATGGCGCCGGGCGACACGGTGCGGTTCGTCGCGGTACGCGCCGAGCGGGCCCCGTCGCTGCGCACCCTGGATGTCGGCAGACGGGCGTCGTTCCCTCTGGTGCTGTCGAGTTCCGGGGACAACGACGACGGTGTGCTCGAAAGGTTCACCTCCGCTGACGGCACCGAGGTCACGCTGCGACGCAGTGGTGATGCGGCTGTGCTGGTCGAATATGGGCCCATGGCACTGGATCTGGCGATGCGGGCCCGCGTGCACGTTCTCGACGAGCGGTTGAGCGCGCTGGGGGCGCCCGGGGTCACCGAGCGGACGCCCGGTGTCCGATCCCTGCAGGTGCAGTTCGACCCCGCGACCGTGTCGGCCGTCGAGGTGACGGAGGTGGTCGCCCGCCTCGACGCGGACCTGCCGCCCTCGGAGGAACTCGTCGTCCCCAGTCGCACCGTCCGATTGCCGCTGTCGTGGGACGATCCCGCCACGCACGAGGCCATCCAGCGCTACGTGCACGGCGTGCGCGCCGATGCCCCGTGGTGCCCCGACAACATCGAGTTCATCAGGCGCGTCAACGGTCTGGCCGACACCGGCGAGGTCTACGACACGGTGTTCGCGGCGCAGTACCTGGTGCTCGGCCTGGGCGATGTGTACCTGGGCGCGCCGGTGGCCACTCCCCTGGATCCGCGCCACCGCCTGGTCACCACCAAGTACAACCCGGCGCGGACCTGGACACCCGAGAACGCCGTCGGCATCGGCGGCGCCTACCTGTGCATCTACGGCATGGAGGGCCCCGGCGGCTACCAGTTCGTCGGCCGCACCACACAGGTGTGGAACCACCGCCATCCGCACTCGTCGGACTCGTTCGAACCGGGCACGCCGTGGCTGCTGCGCTGTTTCGACCGGATCAGCTTTCACCCCGTCAGCGCCGAGGAACTGCTCGACCTGCGCGCCGACATGGCCGCCGGGCGGGGTCGGGTCGAGATGACGGACGGGGAGTTCTCGCTGGCGCAGTATCAACAGTTCCTCGCCGACAACGCCGAATCGATCGCGGCCTTCGGCTCGCACCAGGCCGCGGCGTTCAACGCCGAACGGCAGGCCTGGGCGCAGGCGGGAGAGTTCCGAGGACAGCGGGCAAGCTAGCTGTGGCAGGCTGGGGACGTGGCTAAGCGGAAGTCGGAACCCACCAGGCACATCGAGGTCGAGCTCAAGTTCGACGCCGAGAACGCCGAAGTCGCACCGTCCTTCGACGGGTTGAGTTCGGTCACCCATGTGGAGTTCGCGCCGACGCAGCACCTCGACGCGGTGTACTTCGACACCGCCGACCACGACCTCGCGCGGCACCGCATCACGTTGCGCAGGCGCACCGGCGGCGAGGACGCGGGCTGGCACCTCAAGCTGCCCGCCGGACCGGACGCGCGCACCGAGGTGCGTCTGCCACTGGGCGACGAGTCGGCCGAGGTGCCCGAGCAGTTGCGCGATGTGGTGCTCGCGGTGGTCCGCGATCGGCCCCTGGGACCGGTTGCACGGATCGCGACCACGCGCGGCGTCCAACTGCTCCGCAGCGCCGACGGCGCGGTGCTCGCGGAGTTCTGCGACGACCAGGTGGTGGCGACCGCCGGCGACGTCGAGCAGCGGTGGCGGGAGTGGGAGCTGGAACTGGTCGAGTCCGACGACCGCGAACTGCTGGACCGGCTCAGCCGACGGCTTCTCGACGCGGGCGCGACACCGGCTGGTCACGGCTCGAAACTGGCTCGGGTGCTCGACGCGGCCAGTCCCCCACCAGAGCCCGTCGAGTCCGACGATCCCATCCACCGCGCGGTGACCGAGCTGATCGGTGAGCTGATCACCTGGGATCGCGCGGTGCGCTCGGACACCGACGACGCCGTCCACCAGATGCGGGTCACCACGCGCAAACTGCGCAGCCTGCTCAAGGAGGACTCGGACCCCGACGAGTGGATTCTCGACGAACTGCGTCAGCTCGCCGCACTTCTCGGGGTGGCCCGCGACGCCGAGGTGCTCGCCCAGAAGTACGACGACGCGCTCAACGACCTGCCTGCCGACCTCGTCCGGGGCCCGGTCCGGGAGCGCCTCGTCGACGGTGCCCGGAAACGCTACGAGACCGGGCTGCGACGCGCCATTGCGGCGATGCGCACACCGCGCTACTTCCGGCTTCTCGACGCGCTGGAACAGGTCGTCACCACACCGCCGTCCGGGGGCGAGGCCGCGAGCCTGGACTCGGCGTACAAACGCGTACGCAAGGCCGCCAAAACCGCCAAGGCCCAGGCGGACTCCCCCGATCGCGATGAGGCCCTGCACCGGATCCGCAAGGGCGCCAAGCGGTTGCGGTACACCGCCGCCGCCACCGGGGAGCGCAAGGTGTCGGAGGCCGCCAAGACCATCCAGAGCCTGCTCGGCGACCACCAGGACGCCACCGTGAGCCGCACCCACCTGCTGGCCCAGGCCGAGGCCGCGCACCTCGCGGACGAGGACACCTTCACCTACGGCGTGCTGCACCAGCGCGAGGAGGAACTCGCGCAGCGCTGCCGCGACCAACTCGACTCCGCGCTGAAGGCGCTGCGGAAGGCGATGAAGTAGGGGCGAACGAGTTGGCCTGTAAGCCGGATTCTGTCCTGAGCTCTCCGTTGCGGAAGAGCATCAGCGGCGACCATCCATCTGGGCACACCGTCGCCGGGTACCTCAAGCGGCCTACCCGCAGGCTCGGGCGAGCAGCCCTCGAGCGCCTGCGCAGTCGTGCTGGGCACGACCTCTTGGCCTTGCTTCGGGTGGGGTTTACCTAGCCACTCCGGTCACCCGGAATGCTGGTGCGCTCTTACCGCACCGTTTCACCCTTACCATTTCTGGCGGTCTGTTCTCTGTGGCACTTTCCCGCGAGTCACCTCGGATTGCCGTTAGCAATCACCCTGCTCTGTGAAGTCCGGACTTTCCTCGAATTTCTCCGCGGCCGCCCAGCCAACTCGTTCGCGAGGATTAAAGCTACCCTGTCACCCCCCGCCAGGCCATAATTGCTGCATGCTGCCGCCAGCGCGCTACCTGATGCGCGCCAAGGACTTCGTCGACGCGCGCTACAGCGAGCCCATCACCGTGACCGACCTCGCCGCCGCGGCCGGGTTGTCCCGGGCGCATTTCAGCCGCATGTTCACCCGTACCTTCGGCGAGTCCCCCAGCGCCTATCTGCAGTCCCGGCGCCTCGAGCGCGCCTCGGCACTTCTGCGCTACACCGACCGTTCCGTGGCCGACATTTGCACCATGGTCGGGTTCTCCAGCGTCGGGTCCTTCACGAGCACCTTCGCGCGGGTGTACGGGAAACCGCCGGCGGCCTACCGGGCCAGCATGCCGCCGGCATCGATGTATGCCCGCGTCCCCAACTGCGTTCTGCGCCTGCACACCCGGCCAAACACAGCACATCAGGAGAAGACGAGGCGCGCGAGCGCGTCGTAGGTTCACCACCATGATGAAAATCGCCAGTGCCGCCCTGTGGGTGCACGACCAGGAAATCGCATGCAGGTTCTGGACCGAGAAGATCGGTTTCGAAGTGCGCCAAGACATCTCACTTCCCGACATGGAGGGCTTCCGATGGCTGACCGTCGGCCCGCCTGGCCAGGACGACGTGAGCATCGTCCTGATGGCCCTGCCCGGCCCGCCCATGATGGACGACAGCGTGCAGCGGCAGGTTCTCGACCTGGTGGCCATGGGATTCGCCGGCACGGTCTTTCTGACCACCGATGACTGCCACAAGTCCTACGCCGAACTCTCGGCCCGCGGTGTGGAGTTCACCGAGGCGCCGTTCGATGCGCCGTATGGCATCGACGCCGGGTTCCGGGACCCGTCCGGAAACAGCATCCGACTCACCCAACTGGCCGAACTGCCGGTCCCCTGAGCTCAGGCCGCATGCCGCGGGTAGAGCTCTGACCGAAGTCGTTCCTCGACCATGCTGACCCGGCCCGGCCGCGGCGTGGGCACGACCGGGGGCGCCGTCGACCGGTAGCGCGCGCCGGTCGGCGTGACGAACTCCGCCGTGTGCGTCCCGCAGCGGTCCAACCAGGTGTGCACCTGCCAGCCGTCGGCCTGTTTGGCGTAGTTGCAGGCCTCGCACAGCCCCTCGCCGTTGAGGGCCGAGGTCGCGCCCGTGCTCGAGGCCCCCTCGGCGTGGTCGATGTGCCGGATGGGCGCATCGCAGAAGGGCGTGCGGCAGCGTTGGTCCCGCAACCGGATGAGTCGGGCCAGGCCCTTGGGGAAGATCCGGGCGCGTGACTCCATGGCGACCAGCGCGCCCGAGGCGGGGCTGGCGTACAACCGCCGCAACGTCGCGGTGGACTCCGCGTCGCCGGCCGCGGCGTCGATCAACCGGCACGCGATCTCCGACGGAACCGGCCCGTAGTCGGAGATCACCGCCGGCGTGTTTCCGCCGATGAGCGCATCCTCGGGCAACACCAGGTTGACGGCGATGGGAGTCGGGGCGGCCGCCGAGCCTCCGGTGACGCGTTCAACGAGGGTGTCGGCCATGATCTGGCCTCGGGACCGGCCATCACCGGTGGTGTCGGCTTCTCGTTTGAGGGCAGCGTAGACCGACACGCCCTGATCCACCGGCAGCAGCGCGGTCACAATCGTCATGGTGTCTGGGGCGGGCCGGATGGTCACGCGCCGGTCCTGCTGGGCATTCGCGGCTCGGTCGACGACGGCGTGCGGATCCAGGCGGTAGGCGATCGACTTGGCCTCGGCGGCCACCCGCCCGTCGCCCCAGCCCGCAAGCTCACCCTGGTCGGCGCACAGTTCGGCGTCCAGGGCGCGGCGATCTTCGACACTCAGGCAGGCCGACTCCCGCACGATCAAGGTTGCCCGCCACTCCGTCAGCACCCCGGACTCCAGCGCGGCCAGGGTGTGCGGCATCTCCTGCACCAGCGCGGTGGCGAACCCGACATGACGGCCACCGCGGGCAGGTGCGTCACGCCGGGCCAGCGCGACCTCGGTGGCCAACCCTCGACCCCGCCGCGTCGCAGACACTCCACGCGCGGCTTCAGCGGCATGCCGTGACTGCACCAACTGCGCCGTCGCCCGGGCCTGCGCCGCCGCTGCCTGTGCCTTCAGTGTCTCCAACGCACCGATGTGCGCCACCAACGCCGCCTCATCGGCGTCGGGCCCCACCACCGGCAGTTCGAACATACTTTCGACCCTAGGCCGGGCCACCGACAAAAAATGGAAGGCCCCGCTCAGCGGTCCTTCCTCCTCCAACATACCGCGCCATCCCGGACTTGCGGCAAGGCGGGGGTCATGCCGGACAATCGCTGGCCGAGGATGTCGAAGTAGGGAATCAGGGATACATACGTGCGCGGATACGAAGAAGAACTGCAGTCCGAACAGGACTACGTCGACGGCCTCTACACGCGCCTGGACGCCGAACGCGCCCGGGTACGGGACCGCTACCGCGCGGCAATGCGGGACAAGGACCGCGAACTCGTCGACCGCGACGCCGAGGTGCGCGCTCTGGCCAAACAGGCGGCCCGCCTCGACGTGGCCGACAACGGCCTGTGCTTCGGGCGCCTGGATTCCGTGACCGGTGAGCCCAGCTACATCGGCCGCATCGGCGTGTTCGACGAGGACGACGACTACGAGCCGCTACTGCTGGACTGGCGGGCCCCCGCGGCCCGGGCGTTCTACACCGCCACCGCGGCGCATCCCGAGGGCATGCGCCGCCGCCGCCAGTTCCACAGCCGAGGCCGCACCCTGCGCGAGTTCACCGACGAGGTGCTCGGCCGCCCGGAGGCCGACAGCGACGACAGCAGCGCCGTGTCGGCCGACCAGGCACTGCTCGCGGCGGTCAACGCTCCCCGCGGGGAAGGGATGCGCGACATCGTCGCCACCATCCAGTCCGAGCAGGACGAGATCATCCGCCACGACCACCCCGGCGTACTCGTGATCGAAGGCGGACCCGGCACCGGCAAGACCGTCGTCGCCCTGCACCGCGTCGCCTACCTGCTCTACACGCAGCGCGAGCGCGTGGAGAGCCACGGCGTCCTGGTGGTGGGACCCAACGCCGCGTTCCTCGACCACATCGGCCGGGTGCTGCCGTCGTTGGGTGAATCCAACGTGGTGTTCATGACTCCGGGTGATCTGGTGCCGGGCCTGCACGTGGCCGCCGAGGACGCCCCGGAGGTGGCCCGGCTCAAGGGGTCCCTGCAGATGCTCGACGTCCTCGCGGCGGCCGTCGCCGACCGCCAGACCCTCCCCGACGAGCCGTTGCTCATCGAACTGTCCGACGTCGCGGTGCGCATCGACGCCGAGACCGCACAGTGGGCCCGCGAGGAGGCCCGCTCCAGCGGACACCCACACAACGAGGCCCGAGCGGTGTTCACCGACATCGTGACCTACGTACTCACCGAACGGGCCATCGCCCGCATCGGTCGGGGCTGGCTGACCCGTGACGACAAGGACGCCTGGGAACAGCTGCGCACCAACCTCATCGAAGAGCTCGCCGACAACGACGCCTTCAAGGCCGCGCTTGACCAGCTGTGGCCCAAGCTCACTCCGGAAGACCTTCTCGCCCAGCTCTATTCCTCGCCGAAGCGGTTGCGCGCAGCCGGGGCGGACCCGATGCTCGCACGCGAAGACGGCCAGGCCTGGACCGTGTCGGACGTCGCCCTGCTCGACGAACTGGTCGACCTGCTCGGCGGGGTCAACACCGAGGCCGAACTCGCCGCCGAACGGCAACGCCAGGCCGAGGCCGACTACGCCGCCGAGGTGCTCGAGGGCCTCATCAGCCGCGAGGATCTGATGGACGACGAGGATCACCTCATCGCCCAGGACCTGCTCTACGCCGAGGATCTGGCGGACCGGTTCATCGAACGCGACAACCGCGAACTCGCCGAACGGGCTGCAGCAGACCGGGACTGGACGTACCGTCACGTCGTCGTCGACGAGGCGCAGGAACTGTCGGCGATGGACTGGCGCGTGTTGATGCGACGCTGCCCGGGCAAGTCGTTCACCATCGTCGGCGACCTGGCTCAGCGCCGTTCCATGGCCGGCGCCATCTCGTGGGCCGAGATGCTCGACCCGTATGTCCCGGGCCGCTGGGTCTACCGGTCGCTGTCGGTGAACTACCGCACGCCGGCCGAGATCATGGCCGTCGCGGCGGGCGTGCTGGCCGAGTTCGCGCCCCACGTGCAGCCGCCCGAGTCGGTGCGCTCATGCGGTGTCGCCCCCTGGTCCCGCCAGGTCACCTCGGACGAGATCAGTTCCGCCATCGCGGATTTCGTCGCCGACGAGGCCGAGCGTGAGGGCACCAGCGTGGTGATCGGCCCGCCGGGCGTACCCGGTGTGGTGCCGGCCTCGGAGACCAAGGGTCTGGAGTTCGACGCGGTGCTCGTCGTCGAACCCGAGCGCATCCTGGCAGACGGTCCCCGCGGGGCCGCCGAACTCTATGTCGCCCTGACCCGCGCCACCCAACGCCTGGGTGTGCTGCACCGGGATCCGCTGCCGCAGAGCCTGTCCGCGCTGGAACCGGTCAGCGACGCCGCAGGACGATCACATTGTCGATGAGGGTGCCGGACTGACCGTCGGGGCCCTGCGCCTCCCGCTCGGACTGCTCGACCCGCACGCGCTCCCACTGCGCGGCGTCGAGCGCCAGCCCGTCGAGAACCTCAGTGACGCTGGGAAACCGGTGATCGTGCACGCCCTGCGCCCACGGCGGCGCCTCACCGTGGTCGACGATCAGCAGCGTGCCACCGGGGGCCACCGCGTCCGCGGCACGGCGCAGCAGCGCGTCTCGGTCCCAGTCCCACGGGGAATGCAGGAAGTGCGCCGACACCAGGTCGAAGCTCCCCTGCGGGAACGTCTCGGTCAGGTTGTGCTGCTGAAACTCGATGCGGTCCAGCACATTGCGTGACGCGGCCAGTTCCGCGGCCCGCGCCAGTGCCGCGTCGGCGATGTCGACGGCCACGACATGCCAGTCGTGCTCGGCCAGCCACACCGTGTCTCCGCCCTCGCCGCATCCCAGATCCAGTGCGCGCCCGGGCGTCAGGCCCGGCGCCACCTCCACGAGGCGGGCGTTGGGGCGACCACTCCAGATGCGGTCCGATTCGGCGTAGCGCTCTTCCCAGCGCTGCTTTGCGTCCAATTGCTCCATGCCACAAGCTTGCCGACAGCGCGCCAGGAATGGCAACCTGGTTTGCCATGACGGCAAAAGACGACGTCGATCTGCGGGTGCGCCGACGCCTGCGCGAACTGCGCACGCGGCAGAACATGACGCTGGAGGACGTGGCGACCCGCGCGCAAATCGACGTCTCGACGCTGAGTCGCCTCGAATCCGGCAAGCGCCGCCTGGCCCTGGATCATCTGCCGCGCCTGGCCACCGCGCTCGGGGTGAGCACCGACGACCTCCTGCGGGAGGACGAGCAGGCCGATCCTCGGGTGCGCGGCGCCTCCCACACCGCGCACGGGATCACCTTCTGGCCGCTGACCCGGCACGGCCCCGCCGCGGGCCTGCACGCGTACAAGATCCGGATCAGTGCGGAGCGCAACACCCCGCCGGCCGAGTTCCGCGTGCACGACGGGCACGACTGGCTCTACGTGCTGTCCGGGCGGATGCGCCTGATCCTCGGCGACCGGGACTTCACCATCGACCCCGGCGAGGCGGTCGAGTTCAGCACCTGGACCCCTCACTGGTTCGGCGTGGTCGACGGACCCGTTGAGGCGCTGGTGATCCTGGGCCCGCACGGCGAGCGCATGCACCTGCAGGACCAGTAGGCACCCCAGGGACACCAGTAGATATCCGTTGTTCCTCAGTGATACGACGTGTCGTTCACTAGGCGCACCGACGCCAGGCCGTCGGAGTAGAACTCGGCGATCGACAGCGACGCCAGGTCCAGGTGCAGCCGGTACAGGATGCCCGGACCGGCATCGAGCGCCATCCGCAGCAGCGTCTTGATCGGCGTCACGTGGGAGACCACCAGCACCGTGGATTCGCCGTGCTCGGCGATGATCCGGTTCCGGGCGCGACGCACCCGGGTGTGCACGTCGTCGAAGCTCTCCCCGCCCGGCGGGGTGACGCTGGTGTCGCGCAGCCAGCGGGTGTGCACGTCGGGATCGGCCTCGTGCGCCTCGGAGAAGGTCTTGCCCTCCCAGCTGCCGAAGTCGGTCTCGATGAGGTCGTCGTCGACGGCGACCTCGAGACCGAGCGCCTTCGCGGCGGCCGCGGCGGTGTCGTAGGCCCGCTGCAGCGGCGACGAGATCACGGCTGAAATACCGCCACGCGCCGCCAGATACGCCGCAGCGGCCTCAGCCTGCCGGCGTCCGAGGTCGGTCAGTTCGGGGTTGCCGCGACCGGAGTAGCGGCGCTCGACCGACAGCTCGGTCTGTCCGTGCCGCAGCAGCAGGAACCGGGTCGGGGCGCCTTGCGCGCCGGTCCACCCGGGTGCCGACGGCTTCTCGACCGCCGCCGGGGCCTCGACGGGCGTCTCCGGCGTGGTCACCGCCGCGGCCGCGTCCATCGCCTCATTCGCCAACCGGTCGGCGTGACTGTTCTGCGCGCGCGGAATCCAGCGGTAGTCGATCCGGTCGAACTGCGCGGCCAACTGTTTGGCCTGCCGGTTGAGGCCGAGCAGGTCGGGATGCTTGACCTTCCAGCGCCCCGACATCTGTTCGACGACGAGCTTGGAGTCCAACGCCACCGACACCTCGGCCGCACCGAGGTCCACCGCCGCCGACAGTCCCGCGATCAGCCCGTGGTACTCCGCGACGTTGTTGGTCGCGAAGCCGATGGCCTCCTTGCGTTCGGCGAGCACCGCGGCGCGGTCGGACGACCACACCACCGCGCCGTACCCGGCCGGTCCGGGATTGCCGCGCGAACCGCCGTCGGCCTCGACCAGAACTCTCATACAGTCACCCGTAGCAGAATCGCCCCGCATTCCGGGCAGCGCAGCACGGCGTCGTCCGCGGCTGCCGCGATGCGGGCCAACTCGCCGCGGTCGATCTCGATGCGGCACGCGCCGCACCGACGGCCCTGCAGCGCTCCGGCACCGATGCCGCCGGTCGCGCGCTGCCGTTCGTAGAGCGCCAGAAGCTCGGAATCGATGCTGGCGGTGAGCGTTTCGCGACGTTCATTCTTCTGCGTCCGGAGGTCTTCGATCTCGGCCAGTGCGGCGTCGCGGTCGCGCCCCGCCGCGTCGCGGTCCGCGTCGAGTCGCTCGATGTCGGCGGTGATCTCGGCCTGCTGCGTCGCCAACTCCTCACGCCGTTCCATGATCTCCAGCAGCGTATCCTCCAGCGAGGACTGGCGACGCTGCAGCGTCTCGAGTTCGTGCTGCAGTTCGGTGAGCTGTTTGGCATTTGTGGTCGCGGAGTCCAGCAGGGCCCGGTCCCGATCCTCGCGCTGGCGGACGCCGTCGATCTCGGACTCCAGCCGCGACACCTGCTCGTCGATGTCATCGGCGGCGATGCGCAGAACCGCAAGCCGATCGACCGCGGCCTGATGCTCGGTGGTCAACTCATCCACACGCTGCTGCTCGGCGAGATTCTTCGCGCGGTGCGCGATTCGGCTCAGCTCGGCGTCCAGCGCGGAGATCTCGAGCAACGAACGTTGTTGCCAGAGGTCGGCTTTCATCAATTCACTCCCAGGTTCCATGGATCGGTGCGGGTCTCGCTGACCCGCACCGGCAACTCGTCGCCGAACTGTGCCCGCAACACACCGGCGGCCTGCGCGCACCAGGGGTGCTCACTGGCCCAGTGCGCGACGTCGATCAGCGCGACGTCACTGGCACGTCGATGCTCGTCAGCGGGATGGTGCCGCAGGTCCGCGGTCACGTAGGCGTCGACCCCGGCGCGGGCGACGCGGTCAAGCAGTGAGTCCCCAGCGCCGCCGCACAACGCGACCCGTGACACCACACGGTCGGGATCGCCGGTGGCCCGCACTCCCCAGACCGTGGCGGGCAGCCGCTCCCCCACCCGCGCCACGAACTCGCGCAAGGTCACGGGCTCGGCCAGGGCCGCGATCCGCCCGACGCCCACGCCCGACGGCAGCGGCGCCAGCGGCAGCACGTCGAAGGCCGGTTCCTCGTACGGGTGCGCGGCCCGCATCGCGGCCAGCACCCGAGCCCGCGCGGACGCAGGCGCGATCGCCTCGACGCGGTCCTCGGGCAGCCGTTCCACGGTCCCCACCGTGCCGATGGCCGGAGTCGCGCCCTCGTGCGGCAGGAACTGGCCGGTGCCCGTGACCGACCAACTGCAGCACGAGTAGTCGCCGAGCGAACCGGCGCCCGCGTCGAACACCGCGGTGCGCACGGCCTCGGCGAACTCCGGTGGGACGAAGATCACCCACTTGTCATAGTCCGGTCCGCCGCGTCCCGGCTCGAGCACGTCCTCGACGGTCAACCCGAGCCTTGACGCCAACGCGTCCGAGACCCCGGGCGCGGCCGCGTCGGCGTTGGTGTGGGCCGTGAACAGCGCCGCGCCCCTGCGGATCAGCCGGTGCAGCAGCGCGCCCTTGGGGGTGCTGGCGGCCACGGTGTCCACGCCGCGCAGCAGCAGCGGGTGGTGGGCCAGCAGCAGGCCGCGTTCACCGACCTCGTCGACGACGGCCGCGGTCGCGTCGACGGCGACCGTCACCGACTCGATCCGCTCGTCGGGATCGCCGCACACCAGGCCCACCGAGTCCCACGACTGCGCGAGCCGGGGCGGGTAGGCGGCGTCGAGGACGTCGATCACGTCGGCCAGGCGCACACTCACGCCTGCAAACAGTAGTGGCCGAATCATCAGGGACAATGGCTGCGTGACCGAACTGTCCCCGATCCTCTCGCCCACCGCCGCGCCGCAGCTCGTCCTGTTCGACCTCGACGGGACCCTGACGGACTCCGCGGAGGGCATCGTGGCCAGCTTCCGGCACGCATTGGGCCAGGTCGGAGCGGAAATCCCCGAGGGCGACCTGGTGGGACGGATTGTCGGGCCGCCCATTCACCACACGCTGGCCCTGATGGGGCTCGGTGAGCGTGTCGACGAGGCGATTGCGGCCTATCGCGCCGACTACACCACCCGCGGGTGGGCCATGAACACACCGTTCGACGGGATCGAGGATCTGCTGAACGATCTGCGGGCCTCCGGCGTGCGCCTGGCGGTGGCCACCTCCAAGGCCGAACCCACGGCCCGTCGCATCCTCGAGCATTTCGGGATGGCCGACCACTTCGACGTCATCGCCGGCGCCAGCCCCGACGGCACCCGCGCGGCCAAAGCCGACGTGGTGGCGCACGCGCTCGCACAACTGCAACCCCTGCCCGAACGCGTCCTGATGGTCGGTGACCGCCGCCACGACGTCGAGGGCGCCGCCGCGCACGGCATCGACACCGTGGTGGTCGCGTGGGGTTACGGCCGCGACGACTTCCGTGACGTCACCGACGACGCCCCGGCGCCCACCCACGTCGCCGACGTGGCCGCCCTGCGGGAGGTGCTGGGTGTCTGATCGGTTGCACGTGACGTTCGTGTGCTCGGGCAACATCTGCCGGTCCCCGATGGCGGAGAAGATGTTCGCCCATCAGATCGCCGAGCGCGGCCTGGCCGAGCACGTCCGCGTCACGAGCGCCGGGACGGGCGGCTGGCACGCCGGGGACGGCGCCGATCACCGCGCCAATCGGGTGCTGGCCGCGCACGGCTATCCCCATGAGCACATCGCGGCGCAGGTCGACGACGACCACCTGTCGGCCGACCTGGTGATCGCGCTGGGCCGCAACCACGTCCGCATTCTCACCCAGCTCGGCGTAGAACCGGACCGCGTCCGGATGCTGCGCTCCTTCGACCCGCGCTCCGGAGCCCACGCGCTCGACGTCGAGGACCCGTACTACGGCGACCTGGCCGACTTCGAGGACGTGTTCACCGTGATCGCCGCGGCGCTGCCCGGTCTGCACGACTGGGTCGACTCCCAACTCGACGGACAGGCGCAGGTGTCATGAAGTGGTTCAAACCCGGGTGGCTCGCGTTGGCCGTGGTGGCCGCGGCGTTCGCCTATCTGTGCTTCACGGTGCTCGCGCCGTGGCAGCTGGGCAAGAACACCAAGACCTCACGGGAGAATGACCAGATCGCCGCGTCCCTGTCCGCGGACCCGGTGCCGTTGACCAGCGTTCTGCCGCACCAGGATTCGTTCGCCCCCGATGAGCAGTGGCACCGCGTCACCGCCACCGGGCGCTACCTGGCCGACAAGCAGATCCTGGCCCGGCTGCGGATCGTCGACGGTGAGCCCGCGTTCGAGGTGCTCACCCCGTTCGCGGTGCAGGACGGGCCGATCGTCCTGGTCGACCGCGGTTACGTCCGTCCCGAACAGGGCACGCAGATGCCGCCGATCGAACCGGCACCCACCGGCGAGGTGACCATCACCGCTCGCCTGCGCGACAGTGAGACCGCCCCGCCGGACAAGGCGCCGATCATCGAGAACGGCAGCCCGCAGGTCTACGCGATCGACACCCGCCAGTTGGCCGAACTGTTCGACGTGCCGTTGGCGGGCTCCTACCTGCAGTTGACCGGAAACCAACCGGGTGGCCTCGGCGAGATAGGCCTGCCCCATCTGGACGCCGGGCCATTCCTGTCCTACGGCATTCAGTGGATCGCGTTCGGCATCCTCGCCCCGGTGGGGTTGGGGTATTTCGTCTACACCGAGGTCAAGGCCCGCCGCCGGGAACGCGAGGAGGCCGAGGCCCAGGACGGCACCCAACCGAAGACCGTCGAGCAGAAACTGGCCGACCGTTACGGCCGTCGGCGCTGAATCCGGCCCAGCGCCACCGCCCCCAGGCACGTCGCGACGGCCGCCGCCCCCTGCACGCAGCGCGACAGCGTCACGGCCCGGCGCAGGTCGGCGGCCGTGGGCGCGTGACCGTCGCCGAGCGTCGGCCTGATCTGCAGTTCGTGGTGGTACTGCGTGGGCCCACCCAGGCGGACTCCGAGGGCTCCCGCGAAGGACGCCTCGACGACGCCCGCGTTGGGGCTCGGGTGGCGGCCGGCATCGCGGCGCCAGGCGCGCAGCGCGGCCGCTGACGACCCGCCGACCAGCGGTGCGCACAGCACCACCAGCGCGCCGGCCAGACGCGCACCCAGATAGTTGGCGACGTCGTCGATGCGCGCGGCGGCCCACCCGAATCGCGCGTACCGCGGTGACCGGTGGCCCACCATGGCGTCGAGCGTGTTGATTCCGCGGTACACCAGCACTGCGGGCGCTCCCCCGGCCGCGGCCCACACCAGCGGGGCCACCTGCGCGTCGGAGGTGTTCTCGGCGATCGACTCGAGTGCCGCGCGCGCCAGGCCGTCGGCGTCGAGGTATGCGGGATCGCGGCCACACAGCGACGGCAGCAGCTCACGCGCCCCGTCGAGGTCGCCCGCGTCCAGCAGGTCGGCCATTGCGGTTCCGGTGCGCGCCAGCGTCGTACCACCCAGGCATGCCCACGTCGCGGCGGCCACCGTCGCGACCGTCCCTGGGGCGCCCGCGCGCCTGCCTGCCGCCCGGGACACCAGCGTCGCGGCGCCGCCCAGCGCACCGAGCAGCGCGGCGGCGTGCAGCGCTCCAGCGACGCGGTCGTCGCGGTAGACCACCTGTTCCCAACGGGCCGCCACACTCCCGAAACCCGCGACCGGGTGGCCACGTTGTGGGTCGCCGAGCGCGACGTCGGTCAGGTAACCCATGAGCACCCCCGCAGCGCGTGGGGCGGTTCTGGCCGGAATCATCACCAGCAGCGTCTCACAAGTGGTCTACTGCCCCTTATGGCACCTGTGAAGCAACCGACGCGGGTCGCCGACCTGCTGAATCCGGCCGCGACGCTGCTGCCCGCCGCCAACGTCATCATGCAGCTCGCCCTGCCTGGCGTGGGGTACGGCGTCCTGGAGAGTCCGGTCGACTCCGGCAATGTCTACAAGCATCCGTTCAAACGGGCCCGCACCACCGGCACCTACCTGGCGGCCGCGACCATCGGCACCGAATCCGACCGCGCCCTGATCCGCACCGCGGTCGACACCGCACACGCCCAGGTGCGTTCCACGAAGTCAAGTCCGGTGCGCTACAACGCGTTCGACCCCAAGCTGCAGTTGTGGGTGGCGGCCTGCCTGTACCGCTATTACGTCGACCAGCACGAGTTCCTGTACGGCCCGCTCGACGACGCGGCCGCCGACGCGGTGTATCGCGATGCCCGCAAGCTCGGCACCACCCTGCAGGTGCGCGAGGACATGTGGCCCGCCGACCGAGTCGCGTTCGAGGACTATTGGAAGCGCTCGCTGGAGGACCTGAACATCGACCCGCCGGTCCGTGAGCACCTCAAGGGTGTGGCGACCATGGTGTTCCTGCCCAAGCCCGTCTCGGCGACGCTGGGGCGGTTCAACCTGTTCGCGACGACGGGGTTCCTGCCCGAGGAGTTCCGCAGCAAGATGCGACTGCCGTGGAGCAGCGCGCAGCAGCAGCGGTTCGAATGGCTGCTGGCGGCCCTGCGGTTGGCCGACCGGCTCATCCCGCACCAGACGTGGGTGCTGGGCTATCAGCTGTACCTGTGGGACATGCGGTCCCGCGCGCGCCGTGGTCGGCGCATCGTCTGAGCCTCCTGGAGGAGCCATGACCTTTCCCGGACTGGGCCACATCGCCGTCACCGTCCGCGATCTGAGCGTCAGCACCCCCTGGTATCGCGCACTGTTCGGGTATGACGCGGTGCTCGACGAGGACGCCGACGCCGGTTTCCACCATGTCGTGTGGGTGCTGAAGGACGGCACCCTGTTCGGCATCCACGAGCACCCCGCGGCGCCGGCGCAGGAGACGTTCAGCGAGTTCCGCACCGGCCTCGACCACGTCGGCTTCGCCGTCACCGGCCGTGCCGAACTGCAGGAGTGGGCGACACGACTCGACAACATGGGCGTCTCCCACGGCGGCATCGTCGACGCGCACTACGGATCCGGCCTGAGCTTCCGTGACCCCGACGGCATTGCGTTGGAGCTTTTCGCACCACCCGGATGACACACTGTCGCGATGGGCGACTCAATACTCACCGCGGCAACGGTCATCACCATGGACGACGACACTCCTCGGGCCGAGGCCGTCGCGGTGTCGGACGGCCGCATCGTGGCCGTCGGGACGCTGGCGCAGTGCCGGGCCGCACTGCCCGACGCCGAGGTGGTCGACACCGGCGCAGCCGCCCTGGCGCCGGGATTCGTTGAGCCACACAGCCATCCATTGATCAGTGGCGTCGCGACGCAGGCCCCGGCCCGCTCGATTGCACCGTGGGACTGTCCGACATGGGCTGATGTGCAGGCGGTCTTCGCCGACGCACTGGCCACCGCCGACCCCGACGCCCCGCTGTGGTTCGCCGGGTATGACGCGCTGCTGCACGGTCATCCCTCACCCAAGGCCGAGGAGTTGGACGGCATCTTCGGTGACCGGGTGGCTGTCGTGACCGACAACTCCGGGCACGGCGTGTATTTCAACACCGCGCTGATGCGCCGCTATGGGTGGGACACCACTCCGCCGGAGGATCCGGTGGCCTCACACTTCGGCCGCAACGCCGACGGCAGCCTCAACGGGCAGGGTTTCGAACTGCCGGTCCTGACCGCAGTGACGGGCCCACTGCTGGCCGAGATGGGCGATCCGCTGACCTCGGGCGCGCTCTACTACGCGCTGATGTCCCGGGGCGGATACACATCGGCCTCAGACATGACCTTCGACCCGAAGTTCGCGGCCGGCTACGAGGCGTTGGCCGCGGCACCGTCGTGCCCGCTGCGGGTCAGCATGTGGGAGATGTCGGTCACCGACACCTACGCCGACCCCATCAGTTTCGCCGCAGGCGAGGAGATGCTGACCAAGTCCGGGGTCAAGCTGTGGACCGACGGCTCGCCCTGGGTCGGCAACATCGCAATCTCGTTCCCGTACCTCGACACCCCCGCCACCCGGACCGCGGGCATCGACCCGGCGACCTCCGGTGGCGTCGACTCGATGAACTACAGCCGCGAGCAACTCGACGCCATCCTCGACCGCGCGGTCCCGGCTGGATGGCAGATGTCCTTCCACGCCAACGGTGACCTCGCGCTGGACCTGGCGTTGGACGCCTACGAGGACGCCCTGACACGGCACGGCCTGCTCGGCGCCGACCATCGGTGGCGCCTCGAGCACGCCGGCGCGGGCACCCGCGCACACTTCGACCGCGCCGCGCGCCTGGGCGTCCACGTCTCGATGGCGCCGTTCCAGTACTACTACTGGGGCGATCTGCTGGCGGGGCAGATGTTCGACGAGGCGCACGGGGCGCAGTGGGGCGCGTTCGCCGACGCCGTCGCCTCGGGGGCGTGTGTGTCGCTGCATAACGACGGGTCGGTGTCACCGCCGACGCCCGTCGACAACATCGCCACCGCCGTCACCCGCCGGACCCGCGCGGGCGGTGTGTACGGCCCCGAGCAGGCCATCTCGCTGGATCAGGCCTGGCGTGCGCAGACGATCAACGCCGCCCGCACACTGCGCCGCGAGCATCTGGTGGGGTCGATCAGCGTGGGCAAGCTCGCCGACTTCGTGGAGTTGAGCGCCGACCCGTGGACCGTCGACCCGCAGCGTCTGATCGATGAGGTCGCGGTGCTGGGCACCTGGGTCGGCGGGCGGCGGGTCGATCTGGCGGAGTTCCTGGCCGCGATCGACGGCGCGGACAACACCGAGCACGCGCACTTGGCGCAACGCGAGCACGCCGGTGGGTGTTGCTGACGGCCACTTCGGGTATCCCCGCTGCCATGTTGTCTCGCATCATTTCTGGCGCCGTCCAATTCGCCGAAGGACTCGGCGGCATCGTCGGGATCCGGATCGGCACCGAAGAACCGCTGTATGTGGCCGAACCCCTGGGGTCCGGCGTGGAGATCCGCCGGTACGGGCCCCGGATCGCGGCGGAGACGACGGTGCTCGAGGACGAGGACCGGGCCCGCAACACCGGCTTCCGCCGACTGGCCGGGTACATCTTCGGCGGCAACAGCAGGCAGACCTCGATCGCGATGACCGCCCCGGTGGCGCAGTCGAGCGAGAAGATCGCCATGACGGCGCCGGTGGCCCAGGCCCGCGACCCGCAGGGCGGATCGGTGATCAGGTTCTTCATGCCGGCCAAATGGTCTCTGCAGACGCTGCCGACACCCGACGATGACCAGGTGCGCCTGGTCGAGGTGCCCGCCGAGAAGTTCGCGGTGCTGCGGTTCACCGGCGACCGCAGTCCGGCGGCGGTCGCCGAACGGGTGGAAGAGTTGTTGGACGTCCTGCGGGACAAGGGGATCAAGCCGACCGGCGAGGCGGTGTCGTGGTTCTACGATCCGCCCTGGACCATCCCGTGGCGCCGCCGTAACGAGGTCGCGGTACCGGTCTGACGATTCGTCATCGGGGTCTACGCGCCCCCCGATAGTCTGCAGTTCTGGTTTGCGAGGGGATGCGTATGCGCAGGACTGCGACGTGGCTGGGCCCGCCAGTGTTGGTGGCGGCACTGTGCGCTGGCGGCGGCACCGCATCGGCCGCTTCGGTGTTGACATTCGAAGGCGCGTTCTCCGGCAGTGACCGCTCGAGCCACCAGATCATGGGTGGCGCGCTGTGCGCCGCGCCCAGCACCTGCCAGGGCGTGCCGTACACGTCGATTCCGTTGGGCACCTACACGCAGGAGGGCGGGCGGATGCTGACCGCCGCCATCCCCGCCTCCGGCGACGTGGTCCTGCTGGGCCACAGCCAGGGCGGTCAGGTCATCTACTCGGCCCTCCGCGACTGGTCGACCGGCGCACAGGTCGCTCCCAGTCCGGCCTCCCGGGTCACCTGGTTCAGCTTCGGCAACCCGGAGAACCGCTACGGCGGACGGCAGGGCGGCGTCGGCTACACCAACGGTCAGGGCCTGCCGGAGGATCCGGGCTATTCCGGGTACGAGGTGATCCGGCAGTACGACGGTTGGGCGGATGCCCCCGACGACCGGTCCAACCTGTTGGCCGTGCTGAACGCCGAAATGGGCAAGCACTCGCTGCACAGCAACTACCGCGACGTCGACTACGCCAAAGTCGTCAACGGCGGCTACCCAACCCACACCGACACCTACGAGTCCGGCGCGCAGGTCCGTTATGTGTGGGTGCCCACGGACACGCTGCCCTTGATTGCGTGGACCGGGCCGTTCGCTCCGGCTCTCGACAACGCGCTGCGCCCGATCGTCGAGAAGGCCTACAACCGCCCGGTGTCGATTCCCTATCCGACGCCGCCCACCGAGCCGAATACGGCCAAGCTCGGCGGACAGTCTGGGGCCAAGACAGAAGCCAAAGCTGCTGTGTTGCAGGATGTCCCGCGATCGACGTGGCAGAAGCGGTTGGCCGACAAGACCGCCCAGGCCAGGGAACGCCGGCAGGAGCGCGCCGCGGCACGCGCCGACAAGGTGCGTACCGCGATGCAGAGCATCAGAGACCGCATCACGAAGGCCGACCGGGAGATCCGCCAGATGCCGCCAGAACGGACCGCCGAGACATCGGAGAAGTCATGAGCTACGCACTGTCCACGACGTTGCACACCACGTTCGAGGATGCGGTGAAGAAGACACGAAACGCCCTGGCGGATCAGGGTTTCGGGATTCTCACCGAGATCGACATGAAGGCTACGCTCAAGGCCAAGCTGGGTGAGGACATGGAGGACTACCTGATCCTCGGGGCCTGCAATCCGCCCCTGGCATACCGCGCGGTCAACGCCGACCGTCAGATCGGACTGCTGCTGCCCTGCAATGTCGCCGTCCGCGCCGACCCGGAGGGCGACGGCGTGATCGTCGACGCGATGGACCCCCAGATCATGGTTCAGGTGTCCGATCAGCCGAGCCTGCGTGAGGTCGCCGACGAGGCCGCGGCCAAACTGCGCGCGGCCATCGACACGCTCTCGGCCTGACTTTACCCGCAGTCGAACGTGTGTTCTACTGACCCACGTGACGATGACTGCAGACACCCTGGCACCGGAAGCTCCGTCCACCGAGTTCATCACCCCCTCCGCGGAGGTGCAGCCCCAGAAGGCCCCCGCGAAGAAGGCGGCCGGCCGGAAGGCCAAGACGCTCGAACTGACCCTGACCGTCATCGGTACCGCCGACGGTGAATGGCGCGCCGAACTCAAGCAGGGCAGCACCTTCCTGGCCCGCGACGTCGCCGTCGCGGCCGCCGCCGTCTCGCGCGCGGCCAGGGAACTGCATGAGGACCTCTCCACCCCGATCGACGCGATCATCGAAGAGGCACGCTCCCAGCAGGCCGCCAAAGTCGCGGCGCTGGAAGCCGAACTTGAGGCCGCCCGAAAGGCTCTCGCCGGCTTGGATTAATCCGCGTCGAGACGGACGTCGACCGTGACGCGTCCACTCCCGTCGCGGTGCGCCACAGCGTGTCCAGCGCGGTCGACTCCGTCGAGCTTCACGGAGATCGGCGCACCGTCGTCGAGGAAGTTGCGCCACCAGGTCTTGGCGTCGGGCAGGTTAGCCGCGATCTGCAGGCCGTCGCCGGTGCGGCGGTAGGCCACCGGCGTGCTGAACGTGCGACCGGACCGACGTCCCGTGTAGGTGATGACGGCGACGTTGCGGCCGATGATCCGGCCGAAGAGCCGGGAGTTCGACAGTGCCGTGACCGGTGCGTTGAACAGCGGCGCGGCCTGCATGATCCGTCGGACGACAGCGTTGTTGTTCATTTCCAGTTCCTTCGCTCAGAGCACCAGCGCCACGCACAGTGCGGTGACTGCCACACCCTGAATCACGGCCCGGGCGCTGATGATTCGGTCCCACTGACGTTGAAGCTCACGCGCGTTCGCGGGCGTGTCACCGGCGCCGGCGGCCGCGGTGAGTTGCCGGTTGATCGGCGCGCTGATCCGCAGGTAGAGGACGAGCCAGATCAGCAGCAGCGCGACGGCGATGGCCGCCGCGATGGCCGCGGACCACCGTCCCGCGATCACGGCCAGGACGGCTCCCAGGACGGCGGCCACGATCCCGATGACGCCGGGCAGGGGCATTCGCCGGTCGCCGTAGCGATGCACGTTGCCGGACACCGCCACCAAGGCGCGGTCATCGACCGCGGCCAGGGCCGGCCGCAGCACCAGGGCACAGAAGACGTCGGTCCCGTAGACCACCGCCGCCCCCAGCAGCGCGATGACGAAGGCCAGGTTGGCCGCTGTGCCCATGTCCACCAACTCCAATCGGACGGGTGCTAGCAACGCTAACCCTTGGCCGCGTCCGCGGCAATAGCATTGCTAGTTTTTCTAGCGTTGATATACTCGAGCCATGGCCCTCGAAGACCGCCGCGCCAGGGACCGTGCCGCACGCCACCGGTTGATCCTCGACACCGCCCGCACGCTGGCGGAGTCGGAGGGTTGGGACGCGGTCACCACGCGCCGCCTCGCCGCGGAGATCGAGTACAGCCAGCCCGTGATCTACAAGCACTTCGCCGGCATGGAGGCCATCGCCGAGGCACTTGCCGTCGACGGATTCGGCGAGTTGGCCGAAGTGCTGCGGGCCGCACGCACCGGTGCCGGCGAGAATCCGTTGATCCCGACGGCGCACGCCTACCTGTCGTTCGCAGGTGACAACCCGGCCCTCTACGACGCGATGTTCCTGCGCGCCACCGGGTTGCGATTCGCCTCCGAGGACACGCCCGCCCCGCTCAAGGCAGCGTTCGCCCAGTTGCGGAACGCTGTCGCCGCAGTGTCAGGCGAAGCGGAGGCCGACACCCGTACCGAGGTGTTCTGGGCCGCACTGCACGGCCTCGTCACCCTCGGCCGCGGCGGGCGGCTCCGGCCAAACCTCGCCGAGGCGCGCATCGAACTGTTGGTTGCACAGTTTGGACAGACGCCCGCGCGCATAGCGGTTGCCGCAGACATGTCGCCGGACGGCATCGATCACTGAGCTATTATCTGCATATGAATGCAGATAACGGGGCATGCACGCGACGACTCCCCGACGACCAGGTGGCTTTGGTGGTCGAGGTGTTCCGGATGCTGGCCGACGCGACCCGCGTGCAGATCCTGTGGGCCCTGCAGGCGCGGGAGATGTCGGTGAACGACCTGGCTGCACACATCGGAAAACCTGCACCGTCGGTGTCACAGCATCTGGCGAAGCTGCGCATGGCGCGGCTTGTCCACACTCGCCGCGAGGGCACGACAATCTTCTACAGCCTGGACAACGACCATGTCGGGCAACTTGTCCTTGACGCAGTTTTCAACGCCGAGCATGCCGGACCCGGTGTGCCAGCCCATCATCGCAACGCTGCCGAACTCGCCGCGCTTCATCCCGAACCCGCGCAGGCGAAGTGATCCCGACTCAGGCGAATGGCCGCCACCGATGACCCACCGCTCCCACGAGCCGATCGAACACGGCCACTCCCACGATCACAGCCACACCCACCCGAAGGGGATCGGGGCCACGATCAAGGAGATCTTCGCGCCGCACTCGCATGACGCCGCGCACAGCGTCGACAGCGCGTTGGAGTCAAGCGCCGCCGGCATCAGGGCAGTCAAGATCAGTCTGGTGGTGCTCGGCGTCACCGCGATCGCGCAGATCGCCATCGTGGCCGTCTCAGGCTCGGTGGCGCTGGCGGCCGACACCATTCACAACTTCTCCGACGCCCTGACAGCAGTGCCGTTGTGGATTGCCTTCGCGATGGGCACCAAGGCGGCAACCCGCCGGTACACCTACGGATTCGGAAGGGCCGAAGACCTCGCAGGGCTCTTCGTCGTCGCCATGATCACCCTGTCGGCCATCGTCGCCGGCTATG
This sequence comes from Mycolicibacterium confluentis, assembly GCF_010729895.1. Classification (NCBI taxonomy): domain Bacteria; kingdom Bacillati; phylum Actinomycetota; class Actinomycetes; order Mycobacteriales; family Mycobacteriaceae; genus Mycobacterium; species Mycolicibacterium confluentis. Next base: position 1,843,454 of record NZ_AP022612.1, on the reverse strand, counting down.
AGGCCGTCATGCGCCTGATTCATCCCCAACCCGTCGAACAGCTGGGTTGGGTCGCCCTGGCGGGCCTTCTCGGGTTCGTGGGCAACGAGTGGGTTGCGCTCTATCGGATCCGCGTCGGCCGCCGAATCGGCTCCGCCGCACTGATCGCCGACGGTCTACACGCCCGCACGGACGGTTTCACCTCGCTGGCCGTGTTGCTCGCAGCAGGCGGGACGGCACTCGGCTATCCCCTGGCCGACCCAGTCATCGGCTTGGTCATCACGGTGGCGATCCTGGCGGTGTTGCGAACTGCGGCACGTGATGTATTCCGCCGACTGCTGGACGGAGTCGATCCGGAGTTCGTCGATGCCGCCGAGAAGTCCCTGTCCGCACGGCCAGACGTGCAGGCGGTTCGCAGCGTGCGGATGCGCTGGATCGGCCACCGTCTGCACGCCGATGCCGAGCTGGACATCGATCCCGGCCTCAACCTCGCTGAGGCTCACCGCATCGCCCATGAAGCCGAGCACGACCTCACGCACGCGGTGCCCAAGCTGGCGACGGCCCTGATCCACGCCTATCCGGCCGAACATGGATCGGCCATCCACTGATTCGTGGACCTTGATGAGTGGGCGCGGAGGGTTTCGAACCCCCGACCGCTGGTGTGTAAAACCAGAGCTCTACCACTGAGCTACACGCCCGTGCCGTGGCAGGCTACCCAATACTCTCGCAAGGAAGCCAATTCCAGCGGCGATCAGATGCCTAGAGCGCCGCCAGCGCCTCGGTCCACACCGACTGATCCCGCGCCTCGCCGGGCTGCTTGCACTCGGCGAACCGGATCACACCGGTCTTGTCGACCAGAAACGTCCCGCGGTTGGCCACGCCGGCGACGTCGTTGAACACGCCGTAGGACTGCGCGACGGCACCGTGCGGCCAGAAGTCGGACAGCACCGGGAACAGGAATCCGTTCTGCGTGGCCCACACCTTGTGCGTGGGCGGCGGCCCGACCGAAACGGCCACGGTCGCGACGTCGTCGCTCTCATAGCGCGGCAGGTTGTCGCGGATCTCGTCGAGTTCGCCCTGACAGATGCCGGTGAAGGCAAGCGGGAAGAACACGATCAGCAGGTTCTTGGAACCCTCGTAGCTGGAACGTGAAACCGGCTGCCCGTTCTGATCCTTAAGGGTGAAGTCTGGCGCCTTGGCGCCGACCGCGAGCATCAGCTGTGCCGTCCCGCGGCCTTCGACTTGGGCTGCACCAGGCGGCTGCCGGTCCAGTCACCGAGATTGGCCGACGAGGTCTGCATCAACCCCGCTGTCGGCGCGGCCTCCGCGATGTCGGCCGGCGCCACGTGGCCGGTCCGGCCCGTCTTGGGCGTCAGCACCCACACCACGCCGTCGTCGGCCAATGGGGTGATGGCGTCCATCAACGCGTCGACAAGATCGCCGTCGTCGTCGCGCCACCACAGCAGGACCACGTCGATGACCTCGTCGGCGTCCTCGTCGAGAAGTTCACCGCCACAGGCCTCTTCGACGTCGGCACGAAGGTCGTCGTCGGTGTCCTCATCCCAGCCCAACTCCTGCACAGACTGATCTCGTTGTATGCCCAGCTTTCGGGCGTAGTTCGAGGCGCCGTCCGCCGCGACCACCGTGTGACCTCCTGAAGATGAACTGGATGGATGACTGATTGCACTTATCGTCGCACAGGGGAATCGGCTGTTCACGACCAACGCGTCAGGATCTCGCAAATCGTCCCGATCAGTAGGTCGAGTCGCACAGGTCCAACGCCCGCCCGCGGGCGGTGTTGACCCTATCCACCTCGGCGTTGAACTCCGAGGCCGGACCGTTGGCGGCCAGCACGGCGCCTGCTGCGCGTGAGGCGTCCACCCAGGCGGTCAGCGCGTCCCGCAGTTCGACCGGCAGAGTGTCGCTGACCTGCGCCGACACCTGATCGGCGCTGCCGATCAAGGCGTCGCGGGCCGGGCCCAGCGTGCCTTCGATGTCTCGCCCGGTGTTCACCGCCGCGACGTAGGCGTTGACGGTCTGGATGGCCTCCGCACTGCTGGTGCTCATCGTCTCGCACACAGAGTGCGCGGCCTGAGTGGTCAACGACGCCTGCCGCGCGGCCTCCTTCTCGCTCGAGGTCACCGAAGCCGCCGAGCGCGACACCGACACCGAGGTCCGGTACTGAGGCACGTCGCCTGCGTCGACTGTGGCGTCCCCCGCGGTCAGCGCGGTGCACCCGACGACTCCCAACGCGACGGCGGCGACCAGCCCCGCCGCGAGCGGCGCCGTACGCCTGATTCGGGTCAGCACAGCCGAAGACGTTACCGGTCCGGACACCGCTTCGAGGGGACCAGGGGGATCCGATCACCGCGAACGCCTCAGACGAGGCAGGATAGGCACTGAGCGCGGGAAATCCCCGCCACACCAATCAAGGAGTAGTGCGTTGACTACCGAGTTCGTGCGCCATGACCTGGCCCAAAACTCAGGCACCGCAGCAGAACCTGACCGGGTACGTGTGATCCGAGAGGGCGTGGCGTCCTATCTGCCGGATATCGACCCCGACGAGACGGGTGAATGGCTGGAGTCCTTCGATGATCTGCTGGCACGGTCGGGTCCGGCCCGGGCCCGCTACCTGATGCTGCGCCTTTTGGAGCGCGCCGGTGAGCAGCGGGTGGCCATCCCGTCGCTGACGTCCACCGACTACGTCAACACCATCCCCACCGAACTCGAACCGTGGTTCCCCGGTGACGAGGAGGTCGAACGCCGCTACCGCGCGTGGATCCGCTGGAACGCCGCGATCATGGTCCACCGGGCGCAGCGCCCCGGCGTGGGCGTCGGCGGCCACATCTCGACCTATGCGTCGTCGGCCGCGCTCTACGAGGTCGGGTTCAACCACTTCTTCCGCGGCAAGGGCCACTCCGGCGGCGGCGACCAGATCTTCATCCAGGGCCACGCCTCCCCCGGCATCTACGCCCGCGCATTCCTCGAGGGCCGCCTGACGGCCGAACAACTCGACGGCTTCCGCCAGGAGCACAGCCATCCGGGTGGCGGGATTCCGTCCTACCCGCATCCACGCCTGATGCCGGACTTCTGGGAGTTCCCGACGGTGTCGATGGGCCTGGGGCCCATGAACGCCATCTACCAGGCCCGGTTCAACCACTACATGCATGACCGCGGCCTCAAGGACACCTCCGATCAGCACGTGTGGGCGTTCCTGGGCGACGGCGAGATGGACGAACCGGAGTCGCGCGGCCTGATCCAGGTCGCGGCCAACGAGGGCCTGGACAACCTGACCTTTGTCGTCAACTGCAACCTGCAGCGCCTCGACGGCCCCGTGCGCGGCAACGGCAAGATCATCCAGGAACTGGAGTCCTTCTTCCGCGGCGCGGGCTGGAACGTCATCAAGGTGGTGTGGGGCCGCGAATGGGATGCGCTGCTGCACGCCGACCGCGACGGCGCCCTGGTCAACCTGATGAACTCGACGCCCGACGGCGACTACCAGACGTACAAGGCCAACGACGGCGCCTACGTCCGCGACCACTTCTTCGGCCGCGACCCGCGCACCAAGGCGCTCGTGCAGAACATGACCGACGCCGAGATCTGGAACCTCAAGCGCGGCGGCCACGACTACCGCAAGGTGTACGCCGCCTACCGGGCCGCCATGGAGCACAAGGGACAGCCCACGGTGATCCTGGCCAAGACCATCAAGGGCTACACCCTGGGCAAGCACTTCGAGGGCCGCAACGCCACGCACCAGATGAAAAAGCTTGCGCTGCAAGACCTCAAGGACTTCCGCGACGCCCAGCGGATCCCGATCAGCGACGCGCAGCTCGAAGAGAACCCGTACCTGCCGCCGTACTACCACCCCGGCCAGGACGCCCCTGAGATCAGCTACATGCTGGACCGGCGGCATTCCCTCGGCGGATTCCTGCCGGAGCGCCGCACCAAGTCCACGGCGCTGGCACTGCCACCCCGCGATGTCTACAAGCCGCTGAAGAAGGGGTCCGGCAACCAGGAGGTCGCCACCACCATGGCGACCGTGCGCACGTTCAAGGAACTGTTGCGGGACAAGAACATCGGCCCCCGCCTGGTGCCGATCATCCCCGACGAGGCCCGCACGTTCGGCATGGACTCGTGGTTCCCCAGCCTGAAGATCTACAACCGCAACGGGCAGCTGTACACCGCTGTCGACGCCGAACTGATGCTCGCCTACAAGGAGAGCGAAATCGGCCAGATCCTGCACGAGGGCATCAACGAGGCCGGGTCGACGTCGTCGTTCACCGCGGTCGGAACGTCGTACGCCACCCACAACGAGCCGATGATCCCGATCTACATCTTCTATTCGATGTTCGGGTTCCAGCGCACCGGCGACGGGTTCTGGGCCGCGGCCGATCAGATGGCCCGCGGTTTCGTGCTCGGCGCCACCGCCGGCCGCACCACCCTGACGGGCGAGGGCCTCCAGCACGCCGACGGGCATTCGCTGCTGCTGGCCTCGACCAATCCGGCTGTGGTGGCCTACGACCCGGCGTTCGCCTACGAGATCGCCTACATCGTCGAGAGCGGTCTGCAGCGGATGTACGGCGAGGATCCGGAGAACGTCTTCTTCTACATGACGATCTACAACGAGCCCTACATCCAGCCGGCCGAGCCCGAGAACTTCGACCCCGAGGGCCTGCTGCGCGGCATCTACCGATTCCGCACGGCGACGGAGAAGCGCACCAACACCGCGCAGATCCTGGCGTCCGGGGTGGCCATGCCGGAGGCGCTGCGCGCCGCCGACCTGCTCGAGCAGAGCTGGGATGTGGCCGCCGACGTCTGGTCGGTGACCAGTTGGGGCGAACTCAACCGCGACGGCGTGGCGCTGGAGAAGGAACGACTGCGCCACCCCGACCGCCCCGCCGGCGAGGCGTATGTCACCAAGGTGCTCAGCGACACCCGCGGCCCGGCCGTGGCCGTGTCCGACTGGATGCGCGCGGTCCCGGAGCAGATCCGGCCGTGGGTGCCCAACACCTATGTCACGCTGGGCACCGACGGGTTCGGCTTCTCCGACACCCGCCCCGCGGCGCGCCGCTACTTCAACACCGACGCCGAGTCGGTGGTGGTTGCGGTGCTCGAGGCGCTCGCGCGGGATGGCGAGATCGATCCGTCGGTGGCCGTCGCGGCCGCCAAGGAGTACAAGATCGACGACGTGTACGCCGCGGGCGTGTCCTTCAAGGACACCGGCAGCGCCTAGCGTCCACCTCGTCTTGCCGCGACTGCGGTGAGTGCGCCCCGGACCCGGGATTTCTCGCACTCACCGCAGTCTCGCGGGCATTCCGACGGCCCCGCGACGCGGGAACTGTGGGCTTCTGCCAGAAAAATCGCGTAGGTTTTAGGGATGCCCGACAATCCGTTCGAGATGTCGCGTGCTCCTCTTGAGGTGCTCGACAACGTCCCCGAGTCGCTGCGCCGACGCGTCAAACAGTATTCGGGCCGGATGGCGACCGACGCGGTCCAGGTGATGCAGGAGCGCCTGCCGTTCTTCACTGAGCTCGAGGCCTCGCAGCGCGCCAGCGTCCAGTTGGTGGTGCAGACCGCGGTCGTGAACTTCGCCGAGTGGCTCAACGACCCGGACAGCGACGTCGGTTACACCGCCGAGGCCTTCGCGCTGGTGCCCCAGGACCTGGCCCGCAGGATCGCGCTGCGCCAGACGGTCGACATGGTGCAGGTGGCCATGGAGCACTTCGAGCAGGTGATGCCCCTGCTGGCCCGCAACGACGAGCAGATGACCGCATTGACGGTCGGCATTCTGCGGTACAGCCGCAACCTGGCCTTCGCCGCAGCCAAGGCCTACGCCGACGCCGCCGAGGCGCGCGGCGCCTGGGACACCCGCATGGAGGCCACCGTCGTCGACGCGGTCGTCCGCGGCGACACCGGCCCGGAACTGCTGTCGCGGTCGGCGGCGCTCAACTGGGACACCACGGCCCCGGCGACCGTCGTCGTCGGCACCCCTCCGACCGACCGTGCGCACCTGGCCGCCGACGATGTCCGGGACGCCGCAAACCGCCACGGCCGCGCGGCCCTGGTCGACGTGCACGGCACCTGGCTCGTCGCGATCGTGTCGGGCCAGCTGTCACCGACTGACAAGTTCCTCACCGAACTTCTGGGCGCATTCTCGGCCGGACCGGTGGTCGTCGGGCCGACTGCGCCGTCACTGGCGGCCGCGTATCACAGTGCCAGCGAAGCGATTTCCGGCATGAACGCCGTCGCGGGCTGGACCGGCGCCCCGCGACCGGTGTCGGCGCGCGAGCTTCTTCCCGAGCGGGCGCTGATGGGCGATCCGTCGGCCATCGCGGCACTGCACTCCGATGTCATGCGACCCCTCGCTGACGCCGGACCCGCCCTGACCGAGACCCTCGACGCGTACCTCGACTCCGGCGGAGCAATTGAGGCATGCGCACGCACATTGTTCGTTCATCCAAATACGGTCCGCTACCGACTCAAGCGCATCGCCGATTTCACGGGCCGCGATCCGACCCTGCCGCGCGACGCATACGTGCTTCGGGTGGCCTCCACAGTGGGCCGACTCCCCTATCAGGCGCAGCGTCCCCGCACGTCAAACGGCACTGTGAAGTACCTCACCGGGCCCATGTCCGGGCCGGTCGACATAGTTCACGAAAAGTAACAGGTTGCACTTGCGTATCGATGGCGTCGCATGACAGGCGCTTTTGTAGGCTCTCCACAAAAACCTAAGACGAGGTTCATAATCTCTTACACCCCTCAAAACCGCTCTCACAATGTTCTCTTAAAGAGTGCCTGAACCGACACCTGTGATTGCGCTGCTCGCTCCCGGGCAGGGTTCTCAGACCCCGGGGATGTTGTCCCCGTGGCTGGAACTCCCCGGCGCCGCCGATCAGCTCGCGACCTGGTCGCAGATCAGCGGCCTCGATCTCGTCACGCTGGGCACCACCGCCACGGCGGAGGAGATCACCGACACCGCGGTGACGCAGCCCCTCGTGGTCGCGGCGACGCTGCTGGCCCACCAGGAGCTCGCCAAGCGCGGTCTGCTGCAGTCCGCCAACCTCATGGTCGCCGGACACTCGGTCGGTGAGATCGCGGCCTACGCGATCGCGGGCGTCATCAGCGCCGACGACGCGGTCAAGCTGGCCGCCACACGCGGTGCTGAGATGGCCAAGGCGTGCAACGTCGAGGCCACCGGAATGTCGGCCGTGCTCGGTGGTGACGAGGCTGAGGTCCTGTCGGCGCTGTCCGACCTCGACCTGGTGCCCGCCAACCGCAACGCCGCCGGTCAGATTGTGGCCGCGGGCCGCCTCGACGCGCTGGCCAAGCTCGCCGAGAACCCGCCGGCCAAGGCGCGGGTGCGCCAACTCGCCACCGCGGGCGCCTTCCACACGCACTTCATGGCCTCGGCCACCGACGGCTACTCCGCCGCGGCAGACGCCGTCACCACGAGTGAGCCGACCGCGACCCTGCTGTCCAACGCCGACGGCCAGGCTGTCACCTCAGCGGCCGACGCGATGGAGAAGCTGGTCGCTCAGCTCACCCGTCCGGTCCGATGGGATCTGTGCACCGCTTCGATGCGGGACGCCCAGGTCAAGGCCGTCGTCGAGTTCCCGCCCGCGGGAACCCTGGTCGGCATCGCCAAGCGCGAGCTCAAGGGCACGCCGACCTACGCGGTCAAGGCGCCCGCTGACCTGGACGGACTCGCCGAGCTCTGAGCTCCGGTCCGTCTCCAAAGCACAACCGCATAGACAGTACGACCCCGGATCGCACACGCTTTCGGGCCAGCAGAAATGAAGGGAGCCACACCGTGGCCGCCAGCCAGCAGGAAATCATCGCCGGTCTCGCCGAGATCATCGAAGAAGTGACCGGCATCGAGCCGTCCGAGGTCACCCCCGAGAAGTCCTTCGTCGACGACCTCGACATCGACTCGCTGTCGATGGTTGAGATCGCCGTGCAGACCGAGGACAAGTACGGCGTGAAGATCCCCGACGAGGACCTCGCCGGTCTGCGCACCGTCGGCGACGTCGTCTCCTACATCCAGAAGCTCGAAGAAGAGAACCCCGAGGCTGCCGCCGCCCTGCGCGAGAAGTTTGGCTCGGAATGACCAGACCTTCCACTGCTAACGGCGGATTCCCGAACGTCGTGGTGACGGCCGTCGAGGCCACCACCGCGCTCGCCGCGGACATCGAGAGCACGTGGAAGGGCCTGCTGGCCGGCGAAAGCGGCATCCGCGTCCTCGAGGACGACTTCGTCACCAAGTGGGACCTTCCGGTGCGTATCGGTGGTCATCTCGTCGATGACATCGACGACCACATGACCCGCATCGACATGCGTCGCATGTCCTACGTGCAGCGCATGTCGAAGCTGGTCGCCGGTCGGCTCTGGGAGAACGCGGGTAAGCCCGAGGTCGATCCGGACCGGTTCGCGGTGGTCGTCGGCACCGGCCTCGGTGGCGGCGAGAAGATCGTCGAGACCTATGACCTGATGAACGAGGGCGGGCCCCGCAAGGTGTCTCCGCTGGCTGTTCAGATGATCATGCCCAACGGTGCTGCCGCGGTCGCCGGCCTCGAACTGGGTGCGCGCGCCGGGGTCATCACCCCGGTGTCGGCCTGTTCGTCGGGTTCGGAGGCCATCGCCCACGCGTGGCGCCAGATCGTCATGGGTGACGCCGATTTCGCCGTCTGCGGCGGTGTGGAAGGCGGCATCGAGGCACTGCCCATCGCGGCGTTCTCGATGATGCGCGCCATGTCGACCCGCAACGACGACCCGACCGGTGCCTCGCGTCCGTTCGACAAGGACCGCGACGGCTTCGTGTTCGGTGAGGCCGGGGCGATGATGATCATCGAGACCGAAGAGCATGCGTTGGCTCGCGGCGCCAAGCCGTTGGCCCGGCTCATGGGTGCGGGCATCACGTCGGACGCCTACCACATGGTGGCGCCGGCGCCGGACGGCCAGCGTGCCGGCAAGGCGATGCTGCGGGCGATGGAGACGGCGGGCCTGTCCGCCAAGGACATCAGCCACGTCAACGCACACGCCACCGCGACTCCGATCGGTGACACCGCCGAGGCCAACGCGCTGCGTGTGGCCGGTGTGGGTGAAGCCGCGGTCTACGCGCCGAAGTCGGCGCTGGGCCACTCGATCGGAGCCGTGGGTGCTCTGGAGTCGATCCTGACGGTTCTCGCACTGCGCGACGGCGTCATCCCGCCGACGCTCAACTACGAGACGCCGGATCCGGAGATCGACTTGGACGTGGTCGCAGGGGAACCGCGTTATGGGGATTACCAATACGCCATCAACAACTCGTTCGGCTTCGGCGGACACAACGTGGCGTTGGCGTTTGGCAAGTACTGAGTCCGGGGGGAAGGATAACTGCAGAAATGGCACCGCTGACAACTGGCAACGGTCTGCCCAACGTGGTCGTCACTGGCGTAGCCATGACGACCGCGTTGGCCACCGACGCCGAGAACACCTGGAAGAACCTGCTTGACGGACAGTCTGGGATCCGCAAGCTTGAGGATCCGTTCATCGAGCAGTACGACCTGCCGGTGCGTATCGGCGGCCACCTGTTGGAGGAATTCGAAGGTGAGCTGACCAAGGTCGAGAACCGCCGGATGTCCTATCTGCAGAAGATGGCGACAGTGATCGGCCGCCGGGCCTGGCAGAACGCCGGTTCCCCGGAGGTCGACACTCGCCGCCTCATGGTCTCGATCGGCACCGGCCTCGGTTCCGCGGAAGAACTCGTGTTCGCCTATGACGGCATGCGCGAGCGCGGACTGAGGGCGGTGTCCCCCTTGGTCGTTCAGATGTTCATGCCCAACGGCGCCGCAGCAGTGGTCGGCCTCGACCGTGGCGCCAAGGCCGGGGTCAGCACCTCGATCTCGGCCTGCGCGTCGGGTTCGGAGGCCATCGCGAACGCCTGGCGGAACATCGTCTACGGCGAGGCCGACATCGCCATCTGCGGCGGTGTCGAGACCAAGATCGAAGCGGTTCCGATCGCAGGCTTCGCCCAGATGCGCATCGTGCTGTCCAACACCAATGACAACCCGGCCGGCGCCTGCCGCCCGTTCGACCGCGACCGCAACGGCTTCGTGTTCGGCGAGGGTGGCGCACTGCTCGTCATCGAGACCGAGGAGCACGCCAAGGCCCGCGGTGCGAACATCCTGGCGCGCATCATGGGCGCATCGGTGACATCCGACGGCTTCCACATGGTCGCCCCCGACCCCGACGGAGAGCGTGCCGGTCACGCCATCTCGCGGGCCGTCGAGCTGGCCGGCCTGCAGCCGTCCGACATCGACCACATCAACGCCCACGCCACGGGCACCAGCGTCGGTGACGTGGCCGAGGGCAAGGCCATCAACAACGCCATGGGCAGCCACCGCCCCGCGATCTACGCGCCGAAGTCGGCGCTGGGTCACTCCGTCGGCGCCGTGGGGGCCGTGGAGTCCATCCTCACCGTGTTCGCGCTGCGTGACGGTGTCATCCCGCCCACACTGAATCTGGAGAATCTCGACCCCGAGATCGATCTGGATGTGGTTGCGGGCACTCCGCGCACCGGTGATTTCCGGTACGCGGTCAACAATTCGTTCGGATTCGGCGGGCATAACGTCGCACTCGCCTTCGGTAAGTACTAAGAGACGCGAAACGGTAGGAGACGGTATGACGACGATGGCCCCTGAATCGGTGAATGAATCATTGGATCCCCGCGACCCGCTGCTGCGGCTGTCGACGTTCTTCGATGACGGCAGCGTCGAGCTGCTGCACGAGCGGGATCGCTCCGGCGTCCTGGCGGCCGCCGGCACCGTCAACGGGGTCCGCACCGTCGCGTTCTGCACCGACGGCACCGTCATGGGCGGCGCCATGGGTGTCGACGGCTGCAAGCACATCGTCGACGCCTACGACACCGCCATCGAGGACCAGAGCCCCATCGTCGGTATCTGGCACTCCGGCGGCGCGCGGCTGGCCGAAGGCGTCAAGGCGCTGCACGCCGTGGGCCTGGTCTTCGAGGCCATGATCCGTGCCTCGGGCTACATCCCGCAGATCTCGGTGGTCGTCGGCTTCGCAGCCGGCGGCGCGGCCTACGGGCCCGCGCTGACCGACGTCATCGTGATGGCCCCCGAGAGCAAGGTCTTCGTCACGGGCCCCGACGTCGTGCGCAGCGTCACCGGCGAGGACGTCGACATGGTGTCGCTGGGCGGCCCTGAGGCGCACCACAAGAAGTCCGGTGTCTGCCACATCGTCGCCAACGACGAACTCGACGCCTATGAGCGCGGCCGTCGCCTGGTCGGACTGTTCTGCCAGCAGGGTCATTTCGACCGTTCCAAGGCCGAGGCCGGCGACACCGACCTCAAGGCGCTGCTGCCCGCGTCGGCGCGACGCGCCTACGACGTGCACCCGCTGGTCGAGGCTCTGCTCGACGAGGGCGTGCCGTTCGAGGAGTTCCAGTCCCGCTGGGCCCCGTCCATCGTGGTCGGCCTGGGCCGCCTCGCCGGGCGCACCGTCGGTGTGATCGCCAACAACCCACTGCGCCTGGGCGGCTGCCTGAACTCCGAAAGTGCCGAGAAGTCAGCACGTTTCGTCCGCCTGTGCGACGCGTTCGGCATCCCGCTGGTGGTCATCGTGGACGTGCCCGGCTACCTGCCCGGCGTCGACCAGGAATGGGGCGGCGTCGTGCGCCGCGGCGCGAAGCTGCTGCACGCGTTCGGTGAGTCCTCGGTCCCCCGCGTCACGCTGGTGACCCGCAAGATCTACGGCGGCGCCTACATCGCGATGAACTCGCGGTCGCTGAACGCCACCAAGGTGTTCGCCTGGCCCGAGGCCGAGGTCGCCGTCATGGGCGCCAAGGCCGCCGTCGGCATCCTGCACAAGAAGAAGCTTGCCGCCGCCCCCGATGACGAGCGCGACGCCCTGCACGAGGAACTCGCGCTCGAGCACGAGCGGATCGCCGGCGGTGTGGACAGCGCGATCGAGATCGGTGTCGTCGACGCCAAGATCGATCCGTCGCAGACCCGCAGCGTGCTGACCCAGGCGCTGGCCGAGGCGCCCGCGCGTCGTGGCCGGCACAAGAACATCCCGCTGTAACCGCTCGTCTTCTCATCGCGAGCAGACACAGAATCGCCCGAATTCCTTCGAATTCGGGCGATTTTGTTGGGGCCCCGGCTTGCGGGCACTGGGCGTTCAGCCCGCGCGGCTAGGTTGCCGCCAGGAACTCCTCAGCCGCCGCGGCGGCACGGTCTCGATCCGCGGCCACCAGGCCGATGCGGGTGCGCCGGTCCAGGATGTCGTCGGCGTCCAACGCGCCCTCATGCGTGACGGCGTACTCGAATTCGGCGCGGATCACGTCGATGCCCTCGGCGACCTGGTCGGTGGGGCGCTCGCATGTGGCGCGCGCGATCACGTTGGGCGCTTCGGCGCCGAAGCGGGCCACGAGCGAGGACGGCAGGTCGTGGTCGGATCTCAGCGTGGAGACCGGATTCGCCGGAGCACCGATCAGAGGCAGGTTGCGGGTGCGGCACGGCCCGGCGGTCAGGCCGCGCAACGCGATGGTGCGGTCGAGCACGTCCTCGGCCATGTGGCGGTACTCGGTGAGCTTACCGCCGACGATGTTCACCGCCCCCGAGGGCGCCTCGATGACGGCGTGGTCCCGGGAGATGTCGGCCGTGCGGCCCTCCCCCGCGTCGATCAGCGGACGCAGACCGGCGTAGGAGCCGATGACGTCGTCGGTCGTCACCGCCACGCCCAGCGCGGTGTTGACGGTGTCGAGCAGGAACGCCACCTCGGCCGGAGTCGGCTGCGGCACATCGGGAATGGGTCCTGGGGCGTCCTCGTCGGTCAATCCGAGGTACACCCGGCCGAGCTGTTCGGGCATCGCGAACACGAACCGGTTGAGCTCCCCGGGGATCGGAATGGTCAACGCGGCAACAGGATTGCCGAAGGTTTCGGCGTCGAACACCAGGTGAGTGCCGCGACTGGGCCGCAACTTCAGCGACGAGTCCAGCTCGCCAGCCCACACCCCGGTGGCGTTGATGACCGCGCGGGCCGTCACTTCCAGGGTTTCGCCGGTGAGTTCATCGCTGAGCCGGGCGGAGGTGCCGGTGACCTCGACGGCCGAGACGCGGGTCAGGATCCGCGCGCCGTGCTGGGCGGCGGTGCGGGCCACGGCCACCACCAGGCGGGCGTCGTCGATGAGCTGACCGTCATAGGCCAGCAGGGCGCCCTCGAGACCGTCGCGGCGCACGGTCGGCGCCAACTCGGCCGCACGGCCAGCGTCGATACGGCGTGAGCGTGGCAGCGTGGAGGCGGGGGTTCCGGCCATGCGGCGCAGGCCGTCGCCGGCCAGGAATCCGACCCGGACCAGGGCCCGTTCGGCGCGCCCCATGGCGGGGAGCAGCGGGACCAACTGCGGCATGGCGCGCACCAGGTGAGGAGCGTTGCGGGTCATCAGGATTCCGCGTTCGGCGGCGCTGCGCCGCGCGATGCCGATGTTGCCGGTGGCCAGGTAGCGCAGCCCGCCGTGGACCAGTTTGGAACTCCATCGGCTGGTCCCGAACGCCAGATCGTGGCGTTCGACGAGCACGACGTTGAGGCCGCGGGCCGCGGCGTCCAGGGCGATGCCCACTCCGGTGATGCCGCCGCCGATGACCAGGACGTCGGGCACGTCCCCGTCGGCGAGGGCGGCGAGTTCGACGCTGCGACGCGTGGCATTGAGGGCACTGGAATCAGCCATGGGCGAGGTATCCGTTCAACGCGTGCGTGAGTTCGGTGGCCAGTTCCTCAGGCGGCAGGATCGGTTCGACGATCTGCGCGGACTGAATGGTGGACTGCACGACCAGCAGCACCATCGTGGCCAGCCTGCGCGGATCACCCGCGCGCACGCTCCCGTCGGCCTGCGCGGCCCTGAGGTCGTCGGCCAGCACGTCGATCAGCAGTCGCTGGCTGGTGCCGAGGCGTTCGGCGATGTAGACCATCGCGAACTCGGGCGCGGAGTGCAGGACGGCCGAGAGCAGGTCGTCATGGCGCAGACGCGCGGCCACCGCCACGATCCGGTCGACGATCGCGGTGCGACCCGGCCCCGCCAGGGGCACCTCACGGGCCGCTTCGGTGATCCGGCGCGTCAGCAGCGCCGCCAGAATCGCCTGCGTATCGGGCCAGCGCCGATAGATCGTGGGCCGGCTGACCTTGGCGCGGCGGGCGATCTCGGCCAGCGTCACGCGGTCGATCCCGTAGTCACGCACGCAGGTGGCGGCCGCGGCGAGGATCCGGTCGCCGACATCCTGCTCGTTACTGATTGACAGCATCTGTAATACTGTAACGCATGCTTGAGCCTCCGATGAAATGGAACGCCTGGGGAGACCCGGCGGCGGCCAAACCCCTCTCCGCCGGGATCCGCGCGCTGTTGACCCAGGCCCTGGGCGTCGCGGAACAGGCCGTCCCGGAGTTGACGCCCGACGAGGTTCGGGTTCGCCCCTGCGCCCTGTCGGACGCCGACCGCGGGGCACTGTCGGCCATCGTCGGCACCGAGAACTTCACGGTCGACGATCATCTGCGCCTGTTGCACGCCGGCGGCAAGTCCACACTGGACCTGCTGCGTCGCGCCGACCGCGGCGAACAGGACGCACCGGATGCGGTGCTGACCCCGGGCACCGAGGACGAGATCGCGGCCATCCTGCGGCACTGCGCCGAACACGGCATCGCGGTCGTGCCCTTCGGCGGAGGCACCAGCGTGGTCGGCGGCCTCGACCCCATCCGCGGACCGTTCACCAGCGCCGTCACGCTCGACCTGCGCCGGTTCGACCAACTGCTGAGTCTCGATCCGATCTCCGGTGAGGCCGAACTCGGCGCGGGCGTCACCGGACCCGACGCCGAGAGACTGCTTGGCGCGCAGGGCTTCTCGCTCGGACACTTCCCGCAGAGCTTCCAGTTCGCCACCATCGGCGGATTCGCCGCCACCCGGTCGTCGGGCCAGGACTCGAGCGGTTACGGACGGTTCGACGACATGATCCGCGGCCTCACCGCCGTCACCCCGGCCGGCGTCCTCGACCTCGGCCGCGCCCCCGCCTCGGCCGCCGGGCCCGATCTGCGTCAGCTCATCATCGGCTCCGAGGGCGTGTTCGGGATCATCACCCGCGTCCGACTGCGGGTGCATCCCGCGCCGGAGACCACCCGCTACGAGGCATGGTCGTTCCCCGACTTCGCCACGGGCGCTTCGGCACTGCGCGCCGTGGTGCAGACCGGCACCGGCCCGACCGTGCTGCGACTGTCCGATGAGGCCGAGACCGGCGTCAACCTGGCCACCACCGAGCAGATCGGTGAGCAGCAGATCACCGGTGGATGTCTGGGCATCACGCTGTTCGAGGGGACGGCGGCTCACACCGAGAGCCGGCACGCCGAGACCCGCGCGCTGATTGAGGCGCACGGAGGGGTGTCGTTGGGCGAGGAACCCGCACGCGCCTGGGAGCACGGCCGGTACGGAGCGCCCTACCTGCGTGACTCGCTGCTGGCCGCCGGTGCGCTGTGCGAGACGCTGGAGACAGCCACCTCATGGTCCAACCTGCAGACTCTGAAGGCCGCCGTCACCGAGGCCCTGACCTCATCACTGGCCGAATCCGGCACGCCGGCATTGGTTCTGTGCCACATTTCGCACGTGTATCCCACCGGTGCCTCGCTGTACTTCACGGTGGTCGCCGGCCAGCGGGGCAACCCGATCGACCAGTGGCGTGCCGCGAAGACGGCCGCCTCGGAAGCCATGGTGCGCACCGGCGGCACCATCACGCACCACCACGCGGTCGGTGCCGACCATCGGCCGTGGATGACCGACGAGGTCGGTGAGCTCGGTGTGCAGGTGCTGCGCGCGGTCAAGGCGTCGCTGGATCCTGCCGGAATCCTCAACCCGGGCAAGCTGATTCCATGACCGTCGGGCATGTCACGGTGCTGACCAACCCCGCATCGGGGCACGGCAACGCCCCGCATGCCGCCGAACGCGCGATCACCCGTCTGCAGGATCGCGGCGTCGACGTCTGCGCGATCGTCGGCCGCGACGCCGCCCACGCCAGTGAGCTTGTCCGTGACCAACTTAACCGCGGCACGGACGCCCTGGCGGTGGTCGGCGGCGACGGCGTGATCGGCCTGGCGCTGCAGGAGTTGGCGGGCACCAACGTGCCGCTGGGCATCGTCCCGGCGGGCACCGGCAATGACCACGCCCGCGAGTACGGCATCCCCACCGGGGATCCGGTCGCGGCCGCCGACGTCGTCGCCGACGGACATGTGCGCACCGTCGACCTCGGCCGCATCGACGGGGCCGACGGCACCCGGAAGTGGTTCGGCACCGTGGCCGCGACGGGATTCGACTCGCTGGTCAGCGATCGCGCCAACCGCATGCGGTGGCCGCACGGCCGAATGCGATACAACCTCGCGATGGTCGCGGAACTGTCGAAGCTGCGCCTGCTGCCGTTTCGGATGACCTTCGACGACGGCGAACCCGTCGACATGCGGCTGACGATGGCCGCGATCGGCAACACCCGCAGTTACGGCGGCGGCATGTTGATCTGCCCCGGCGCGGACCCGACCGACGGTCTGCTCGACGTCACGATGATCGCCTCGGCGTCGCGCTCCCGGCTGATTCGGTTGTTCCCCACCGTGTTCAAGGGCACCCACGTCAATCTCGACACGGTCACGACCCGGCGCGCGACCACCGTCAGGGTCGAGTGCCCCGGCATCAACGCCTATGCCGACGGCGACTACGCCTGTGCGCTGCCCGCTCAGATCACGGCGGTGCCCGACGCACTGCGGATTCTGGTGCCTGTCTGACTTGTCGGACCCCAAGCGCATGCTGGCAGCAACCACGACAGAAAGGTCAGCTGCCATGTGTGGAATGTGCGACCACCCCGACGCCAGCAACGAGGACGTCCTCGACGAGGTGCGTATGAGGATCAGCGTCCACGGTTGGGCGATCCAGTACATCGAAAGTGACCGTGCGCCGTACGCGTACACGGTCGGACTCGACGCGTTCGGCCTTCCGGAACTGTTGGTCAGCGGGCTGGATCCGCAGCGGGCCGGTTGGCTGTTGAACCGGCTGGCCCGGCAGGCTCGCATGCAGGGAATCCCCGAGGCCGGCGTGCAACTGCGGCTGCCGTCGGGCACCAAGGTCGAGTTCGTCGACATCCCGCACCCGGACGCACACCTGAACTTCGCCGTCGCAATCGAGGGCCCGATGATCCGCGCGCGGCAGGTGGTGTGGGCCGACGACCGTGGCCGGTGGCCATGGGGTCCGGGATTCGACGGCGGCGGCGTGGCCCAACCGGTGCTGGGTCCGCGTGAGCTGAAGGCCGGTTAGCCGACGCCCCGATTCAGCCACGCAACCTCGGCCCCGTCACCGCCGTTGCGGTAGGGCTCCAATGCGTCGTCCCAGGCGATGCCAAGCACGGAGTCCAGTTCGGCGGCCAGGGTGTCGGCGCCGGCGGCCATCAGGGCACGCAGTCGCATCTCGCCCACCATGGTGTCGCCGTTGGCGCTCATCGTTCCGCTCCACAGGCCCAGTTGCGGGGTGTGGCAGAACCGCTGCCCGTCGACGCCCTCGCTCGGGTCCTCGGTGACCTCGAAGCGCAGCACCGTCCACGACCGCAGCGCGTTCGCCAACTGCGCGCCGGTGCCCACCGGGCCCACCCAGTTGGTGACGGCGCGCAGCTGCCCTGGCATCGCCGGCTGGGGCGTCCAGGTCAGCTTCGCCCTGGCGTTCAGGGTCGAAGAAAGCGCCCACTCCACATGTGGGCACACCGCCGCGGGTGAGGCATGAATGTAGACCACACCTGTAGTCGCGTCGGCAAATTGGTTCGACGCACGCATTGGCTGCTCCTTCAGTTAGACGAGGGACGTCTTCCCCAACGGCCTCGGTCTACTGACCAGCATCACAAATTGTGTGTCGCGCGTGTCTATTGTGCCCTGTGAGGCGCCTGTTGCGCTAGTGTGCGCCGAATTCTCTCAGAATGCCGTCAGAAATTGATGGCCACAGGGTGTGCGCCCACTCCCCGAAGTCCCGGTCCGTCAGCACCACGGCCGCCAGTCCCGCGTCCGGATCGGCCCAGATGAAGGTGCCTGACTGGCCGAAATGGCCGAACGTCGACGCTGAGTTGTCCGCGCCCGTCCAGTGCGGGCTCTTGCCGTCGCGAAGCTCGAAACCCAGCCCCCAGTCGTTGGGGCGTTGTGACCCGTACCCGGGCAGCACGCCGCCCAGGCCTGGAAACTGCACGGTCACCGCTTCGGCGTGCATCTGCGGGGACACGGTCGCGGGCGCCAGCAGGTCACCAGCGAACGACGCGAGGTCGGCGACCGTGGACACCGCGCCGAACCCGGCCTCCGCGGCCCCGCCGGGCAGCGCCGAATCCGACATCGCCAGAGGTTGGAAGATCGCCTCGGTCAGGTAGTCGCCGAAGGACATCTCGGTGGCCGCCTCAAGCGTCTCGGCCAGCACGCGGAAGCCGGAGTTCGAGTAGATGCGTCGGGTGCCGGGCTTGGCCAGCACCGCATCGTCGAGCATGGCCAGACCGGAGGCGTGCGCCAGCAGATGCCGCACCGTCGACCCCTCGGGGCCGGCGGGCGTGTCGAGTTCGAGCGCCCCCTCCTCGATCGCCACCTGGACCGCGCGGGCAACCAGTGGCTTGGTCACCGACGCCAGCCGAAACCGCGCGGTCGTCTCGCCGAACGTGGCCATCACACCCGAGGTGCTCACGACGGCCGCAGCGGCGGTGGGCACGGGCCAGTCGGCGAGGACGTCGAGCGCGCTCATGGCGCAGACACTACCGAGCGTCCGCTCCGCCACCCCCGCTCAGGAACCAGGCATTAGGTTGTCATCCATGAGTCAGACAGTGCGTGGGGTGATTTCCCGGTCCAAGAAGCAGCCCGTGGAGTTGGTCGACATCGTGATCCCGGATCCGGGTCCCGGTGAGGTGGTCGTCGACATTCTCGCGTGCGGGGTGTGTCATACCGATCTGACCTACCGCGAGGGTGGGATCAACGACGAGTACCCGTTCCTTCTTGGTCATGAGGCCGCGGGCACGGTGGAGTCGGTCGGTGAGGGCGTGACCAACGTCGAGCCGGGCGACTTCGTGATCTTGAACTGGCGTGCGGTGTGTGGGCAGTGCCGGGCCTGTAAGCGTGGCCGCCCGCACCTGTGCTTCGACACGTTCAACGCCACCCAGAAGATGACGCTGACCGACGGCACCGAGCTGACCCCTGCGTTGGGGATCGGGGCGTTCGCCGACAAGACCCTGGTGCATGAAGGACAGTGCACCAAGGTCGATTCCGACGCCGATCCGGCGGTCGCGGGCCTGCTGGGCTGCGGTGTGATGGCCGGCATCGGCGCGGCGATCAACACCGGCGCGGTGACCCGCGATGACACGGTGGCCGTGATCGGCTGCGGCGGTGTGGGTGATGCCGCGATCGCCGGCGCCGCCCTGGTCGGCGCCAAGAAGATCATCGCCGTCGACACCGACAACAGGAAACTGCACTGGGCCCGCGAGTTCGGCGCCACCCACACCATCAACGCCAAGGAACTCGACCCGGTCGCGACCATCCAGGACCTGACCGACGGGTTCGGTGCTGACGTGGTCATCGACGCCGTCGGCCGACCGGAGACCTGGAAGCAGGCCTTCTACGCGCGCGACCTGGCCGGCACCGTGGTGCTCGTCGGCGTGCCCACCCCCGATATGACGCTCGAGATGCCGCTGGTGGACTTCTTCTCCCGCGGCGGCTCGCTGAAGTCCTCCTGGTACGGCGACTGCCTGCCCGAACGCGACTTCCCCACCCTGATCTCGCTCTACCTGCAGGGCCGGCTTCCGTTGGAGAAGTTCGTCTCCGAACGCATCGGCCTGGACGCCATCGAGGACGCGTTCCACAAGATGCACGCCGGTGAGGTGCTGCGCTCGGTGGTGGTGCTCAAATGAGCATCACCCGCGTGGTCACCAGCGGCACCTTCAGCCTCGACGGCGGCACCTGGGACGTCGACAACAACATCTGGATCGTCGGTGACGACAACGACGTCATCGTCTTCGACGCCGCCCACACCGCCGACCCCATCATCGAGGCCGTCGCCGGCCGCAACGTCGTCGCCGTCATCTGCACCCACGGCCACAACGACCACATCACCGTCGCCCCCGAACTGTCCACCGCACTGGACGCGCCCATCCTGCTGCACCCTGCCGACGACATGCTGTGGCGAATGACGCATCCGGACAAGGACTTCCACACCGTGGACGACGGAGTCCGGCTGCAGGCCGGCGGGGTTGAACTGCACGCCATCCACACGCCGGGTCACTCGCCCGGGTCGGTGTGCTGGTACGCGCCCGACCTGGGTGCGGTGTTCTCGGGCGACACCCTGTTCCAGGGCGGACCCGGCGCTACCGGACGGTCCTTCTCCGACTTCCCGACCATCCTCGACTCGATCAAGGACAAGCTGGGTGCGCTGCCCGCCGACACGGTGGTCTACACCGGGCACGGTGACACCACCCGAATCGGCGACGAGATCGTGAACTACGACGAGTGGGTGGCTCGCGGCCACTGACGATGCACCGCGAGGAACGAGCGGTGAGGAGGAAGTGGCCAATCAGCAGGGCCACTGACGATGCGCCAGCCGGGCACCGACGCAGCGCCGCGAGGAACGAGCGGGGCGGAGGAGGTGGCCCGACTGCCCGGACGAGCGGTGAGGAGGAAGTGGCCAATCAGCAGGGCCACTGACTCCCGGGCTCACATTCCGTCGAGTACGCGCCGTTTCTCTGCCTGGAACTCGTCCTCGGTCAGCGCACCCGAATCACGCAGTGCCGACAGGGTTCTGAGTGCCTCGATGCGGACTCCGTCGTCGGTGGGCGTATAGGACTGCGCAGGCGTCACCGACATCGGCGGCATCGGTGACGCGTCGAACACCGGTTGCTGCTCGCGGCGCCTGATCCGGGACAGCCACACTCCCCCGACCACCAGGTCGATGAGGCCGTTGGCGAAGATCGCGACGAACACCCACGGCAGCCACGCGCGGCCGCCGTCGCGGCCGAACGTCAACGTCGGGCGGACGAACGCGCCCACCTCGCCGTCGGTCTCGACCGTGTAGACCCCTTCGGCGGGGATGTGCGCCACCCACACGCGACGCCGCATGTCGTTGTTGACCGTGGTGGTCGTTCCGATGCTCTCGGTGACCTCGGGGTCCCGGCCGCCCGGACCGCTGAGGTTCATCCGCAGATCGGGAATCGGCAGCGCGCCCGACGGACTGCCGATCGTCACGGTGTGGAATGAGATGGTGACGTCCCCCGCGGGCAGGTGCAGCTCGGCACTGCCGGGTATCGGCACCTGCCCGTAGGCGTCGTAGTCGTCGAAGACGAACGCGTTCAGCAGCAGCGATGCGACGAACCCGATGACCGACACCACGATCGACACGACCGCGGCAATCAACAGGCCCCGTGGAGCACGGCGATTCACGCCCGAAGTGTGTCACGGCCGCGCCCCGGCGACTACCGTGGCGATCAGAACAACAACCCAGGTGAGGAGACGGCAGTGGCCTCGCAGAGCACGGATCCGAACGCGCCCACCGGCGGTCGAGTTCGCCGGTTCGCGCTGCGCTATTGGGTGGCGCTCATCCTGCTGGTCCTGGCGGCGGTGTTCATCGCGCAGAACCGCGATCCGGTGGGCATCCACATTCTCTGGATCACGGTGTCCGCGCCCATGTGGCTGTTCTTCACGGTCCTGCTCGTGGTCGGCATTCTGGTCGGTCTTCTGCTGCGTCGCCGTCGACGGAGTTGACCATGCCCGAGTCCAGCATCGTCGTTCGGCCGGAGCCCACGGACAGCCCGACCTACACCGCGGCCTCGCGGCTGCAGGCCTCCGGTCTGCTGCCCGCGGTCGATCTGTTCGTCGACGCCGCCAAGACCGTTCCCCTGCCGCAGCCCCCCACGCCGCTTCTCCTCGCGGATTACGGCGCGGGGACGGGACACAATGCGCTGCTTCCGATCTCCCGCGCGATCCAGGCCCTGCGGGACCGGACACCGCGTGAACAGCCCGTGCTGGTCGCGCACACCGACGCCTTCGACAACGACTTCTCCACGCTGTTCGACACGCTGGAGAACGATCCGGACAGTTACCTGACCCGCGACGGGGCGGTGTACGCCTCGGCCATCGGGCGGTCGTTCTACCAACAGATCCTGCCGTCGTACAGCGTCTCGCTGGGCTGGTCGTCGTGGGCGATCCACTGGTTGTCCCGCATCCCGACCGCCATCCCCGACCATGTGCTGCCCGCCTACAGCCGCGACGAGCAGGTGCGGGCCGCCTGCGAGCGCCAGGCCGCCCACGACTGGCATGAGTTCATCGCATTCCGGGGCCGCGAGCTGACCCATCACGGCCGACTTGTGGTGTTGACGATGGGTCTCGACGAGGACGGTCAGCTGGGCCTGAAGCCTCTGGTCGACAGCCTGTACACGGGCCTGCGGGAGCTGTGGAGTTCGGGCTTGATCAGCGCGCAGGAACTGCACGGCATGATCATTCCGATCGTCGGTCGCAGCGAGAAGGACTTCGTGGCGCCGTTCGCACCCAAGGACCGGTTCGAGGGGCTGTCGATCGAGCACCTGGAGACCTTCGACGGCCAAGACCGGTACTTCCAGCAGTTCCGGGCCGACAAGGACGCGCGAGCCTTTGGCAGACAATGGGGTTCGTTCATCCGGGCAGCGACGTTCAGCTGCCTGATCGCGGGCCTGGAGGGTGGCCGTGCCGACCCTCGGGCCGGAGAGTTGAGCGACCGCCTCGAACGCAGCGTCGCCGAGCAGATGGCGGCCGCGCCGCAGGAGATGCACATGCCGATGGTGAAGCTGGTGCTGCTCAAGCACACCCGGCCGAAGTAGGTCCGTCAGCGCTGCGTGCCCGGCGGCTGCAGGGCCGGCGGCAGTCCCGGAATGGTCGGGATCGGCGGGATGGTCGGAATCCACTGTTGGACGGGTGGATCCGCGCTGGGCTGCGGGGCCGGTGAGCTGGGTTCGGGCTCAGGCTCAGGCTCGGGTTTGGGCTCAGGACTCGGCGGCGGCGTGGGCGTCGGACTGGGAGTCACCGTCTCGGTGACGGTCGAGGTCACGGGCGCAGCAGGTTCGGGCTCGGGCGCCGGTGGGGGCGCCTCGACGGGTGCGGGCGCCGGTGGGGGCGCCTCGACGGGTGCGGGCGCCGGGGCGTTCTGCACCTGGTGCGTGACCGGCGCCGGTGCGACGACGACGGTGCGCGGCGGCGGTGCGACGGCCTCGGGCGCGGGTGCCTGCGCTGGGGGCGCGGCGACCACCGGGGCGGGCGCGGGCGGGGTCGTGCTGATGCTGGGCGTCGGATCGGACACCTGATGCACCACCCCGGCGTCGTTCACCAACACCACCGCGGTGGCGCTGACGGCCGCGATCAACACCGCGGCGGCGGCGACCATCACGGTGGTCGGACGGCGATACCAACGGATCCCCTGGGGCCCGGGTTCCTCGTCAGGGGTGTCGAACTCAATCATCGGCCGCGCACCCGTCAGGCCCGTGAACGGTGCCGCGTCGTCCTCAAGGTCGAGGTCGAGGGCGTCATCCGGGGCGGCGGGCACCTCGGACCACGCCAGTGACTGCGCCGACGTCGATGCCGCCGAGGGCGGGACGACGGGCGCGGCAGCTGCCACAGCCGCGGACGGCGCCGCGGCGGCGGGCACCGCCGTGGCCAGCGCGGTCGCGGTCGTGTCGGCGGGTCCGCGCAGGGCACGCAGCGCCGCACCAGTGGCCGCGACGAGATCGGGCCGTGGCCTGGTGATGACGGGCACGCGCAGATGTTCCGACAGCGTCGTGGTGATGGTGGACATCGCCGCACCGCCGCCGACTGTGACCACCGCGCTGAGGTCTGCGGGGTGGATGCCGTTGCGGCGCAACGTGTCATCGAGCAGGCGCAGGAAGTCGTCGAGGGGTTCGCGCACCAACGCGTCGAGTTCGGCGCGGGTGATGCGGATGTCGCCACGGAACTCGGGCAGCTCGACGGGCAGCGCGGTCACCGCGCTCGCCGACAGACGCTCCTTGGCCGCCCGGCATTGGGCCCGCAGATTCCACAGCGAGCCGATCGCCGAGGTGCTGTTGAGGTCCACCGACCCCGCGCCGGCCAACTCGCCGATCACGTGGGTCAGCAGTGCCTGGTCCACGGTGTCGCCGGCCAGGTCGGGGTGGCGCACGGTCGCGCCGATGCGCGCAGCGCTGTGGGCCGCGTCGACGAGCGTCAGACTTGTCCCGCTGCCCCCGAAATCGCACACCGCCAGCACGCCGCGCAGAGGCAACCCGGGATCGGTCTGCATGGCCGTCGCCGCCGCGTCGACGTCGGACAGCACCATGGGTGGGCGTCGTGACCACTCCGGAACCCGCGCCAACGCACGGGTCAAGGCGTCCACCGAGGCCTGCCGCCAGTGCGCGGGGGTCGAGACGGCGACGACGTCGGGCAGGGGCGCGCCGCGTGTCGCGTCGTAGGCCGCAGCCCGCAGGGCTTCGGCGAGCAGGCGTTCGGCGCGGTGGCTGGATCCGTCGGCGGCCAGGATGCCCACGGGGTCGCCGACCCGGTCGACGAAATCGGTGATGGGGCGCCCGGCCACCGTCACCGACGGGGGTCTGCGCACAGCATTGTCCGAGGTGACGGCGGCCAGCGTGGTGGTGCCGACCGACAGTCCAACCGCGCGCAAAGTACCGCCCCTCATGTGCTCACCCCGAGTCCTCTACCCGGAATCTCGGCACAGCGGCGCGATTCGTTACGCCCTCGCGATGACAGCGAACATCCGGTCAGCGGATCGTGCCGGCCCCGGCTATCAGTGGAAGGTCCAGCGGGGTGACCCACCCGGGCGGCAGATCGTTGACGGCCGGGACGGCGTTGAGCGCTCGCATGCCGGTGGCCAGACAGCCCGCGGCGGCCGCATCGCGACCCGATCCGTCGGTGAAGCGGAACGCGGTCTCCTGGAAGATGCTGGGCGTGCCCTCGACGTCGACGCGGTAGACGTCGTCGTCGTTGCCCGACGGCCAGTCCGGTGCGGCGTCACGGCCGATCCGGTTGACATGCTCCAACTGGATCCGCGTCTCACCGCGGTAGATGCCGTTGATCGTGAATCGGACGGCCGCGACATGCCCGGCCGGGATCACACCCTTGGCCGACGTGCGCTCGGTCGGAGTGACCCACTTTTCCCAGGTCGTGGTGATCTCGTCGAGCTCGATGCCGGCCGCGTGCGCGATCATCGGCACGGTCGCACCCCACGCGAAGATCAGGATCTCCGGGTTCTCCAACAGCGGGCGAAACTCGGGTTCGCGGCCGATGCCCATCTCGAACTCGTAGTCGCCCTCGTAGTTGGTGTAGTCCAGCAGTTCCGAGGCTCGCACGCGTTTGACCTGCGAACACAGCCCCATCAGCGTCATCGGGAACAGGTCGTTGGCGAATCCCGGGTCGATGCCCGTGGTGAAGCACGAGGCACCACCTTCGGCGCACGCCTCCTCGACGGGCCTGATCCAGTTCGGCGGGTTGCTCTTCATGGCGGGCCACACCCACGGCGTCATCGCGGTGGAGCACACGTCGATGCCTGCCCTCAAGAACCTGGTGATCAGGCGGATGTTGTCCTCGGCGTGCGCCGCGGTGGGCCCGTAGTGGACGAGCGCGTCGGGTTGCAGTGCGATGAGCGCGTCGACGTCGTCGGTCGCGATCACGCCGGTCGGTGCGGGCAGACCGCAGATGTCGGCGACGTCGCGGCCCACCTTCTGCGGGTCGCTGACCCCGACACCCACCAGTTCGAAGTTCGGGTGCGAGACCACCTCGGCGATCACCATCTTCCCGACGAACCCGGTCCCCCAGATCACGATCCTCTTCAGCTTCATCGACCGCCTTCCTGCCGTGTGGACGTCCCACACCCTAGGGCGGTGGGCGTGCTGGCGGCCGACATCGGAAGAAATCGCCGTCGTGGCTGGTTATCGCCGTAAGATAGCTACAACGCCAGGAGAAATCAGATGCGCAGATCCGCGTTCGGTTCGACGCTCTTCGCAGCGGCCGTGATCTCGCTCGGCATCCTGCTGGCCGGCCCCGCGCCGGCCTCCCCCACCCCAACCTGCAGCCAACAAGGCGCAGTCAGCACAGAGTGCTCGCCTTCGGAGTGTTCCGATCAGAACTCCTGCGGGCAGGGGTCCGCGGCCGTGCTTCCGGTGCCCGGCGGGGTTCCCGCGATCGTCTGAACCAGGCGCCGCCCAGCAAAGACATGCCGTAGGATTCGGCCGGTTGGATGCACTGGCAGAGGGCGGGACATCGGTGGGCACATCGCAGGGGCGGCATCGCGCGCAGCGAACACAGTCGAAGAAGGCACCGGCGGTGGGGGCGGTCGGCGTGGCGGGCGTCGCCGTTGGCGTCGCCGCCGTCCTGGGGATGACGCCGACGCTGTCGGCCACTCCCGAGTTGGCGGGCACCACCTGGTATCTGCGTGGCACCAACATCGGTGACGAACCGACGGACAAGCAGTTCGTCGAGTTCATGGACCGAGTCTTCGACGGCACCGACACCACCCAACCGGCAGTCACCCAGAAGGTTGAGTACAACGCCGGCCTGTGGCCCTTCTCCCGCAACGGTTTCGACGACCTGAAGTGGAACGCGTCGGTGCAGCAGGGCGTGGACAACCTCGGCGACAAGAACCCGGGTGCAGGCGATGTGGTCTTCGCGTTCTCGCAGGGCGCGGTCGCGGCGTCGAAGTTCAAGGCCGAGAACCCCAACCTCGGTGTCACCTACATCCTGGTAGAAAATCCCAGCCGCCCCAACGGCGGTGTGATGCAGCGCTTCAAGGGCCTCACCATCCCGATCCTCGACATCACCTTCAGCGGCGCGACCCCTGACAACGGCGACAAGACGATTGACATCGCGCGGCAGTACTCCGGATGGTCGGATTTCCCGACGTATCCGCTGAATCTGCTGGCCACCGTGAACTCGATCGCGGGCATCTACTACCTGCACGGCCGCACGCAGCGCCTCGAAGACCTCGAAGCCGAACTCGCGAACATTGACAAGGACAACCGGGATTACTACCAGCAGCACGGCAACACCGAGTACTACCTGATCCCCACCGATCGCCTGCCGATCCTGATGCCGTTCACCGGCATCGTGCCGGAGAACATCCTCAACGCCGTCGACAAGCCGCTGCGAGTGATCATCGAAGCTGGTTACGACAGAAGCGATTACAGCAAGCCCACGGGTGCCCAGCTGTTCCCCAAGCTCAAGCCGTTCACACTGGACAAGGACCTGTCCGACCCCACCGCGAAGAGCGTTGCGCAGGAACTCAAGGAGCAGTCCGCCCAGGGCGCCGGCGGCGCGGACGTCGACGGGGCACCGACCCGCACCGTGGCCACGCCCACGCTGCCGAAACTGACGTTGCCCGACGTCAAGCAGTCCAGACTCGAACTGCGCGAACGCATCAGCGCCCGGCAGGCCGCCAGGCACGCCGCCGACAAGAGCCTCGCTGACAAGGATGCCTCCCCGCGCAGCAGGCCCGAGCATCCCGGCACCGCGATCCGCACCGCGCTCAAATCGCTGACGCCCAAGGCAGCCAAGCCCAAGCCCAAGGCTGAGGCCACCTCCTCCGCCCAGGATTAATCCGCGCCCAAAGCGGGTACAGGCCCTCACGGCATACGTGGACTTCGACCCGATGAGGCCGGGTGATGATGGGGATGGCGCGACGATTCGCCGCGTTGACTGCCGCCCTCATGCTGCTGCTCACGGCCTGCTCGCCGGGAAGTCGGGTTGATCTCGGCGACGGCTCGTCAGACAACCTGATCGCCGCGATCTCCGGTGAGCCCGACCAACTCGACCCGCAGCGCTCCACCGCCTACTTCTCGTTCGAGGTGCTCGAGAACGTCTTCGACACCCTCGTCGAACCGGACGCCGACCTGAACATGCGCCCGGCTTTGGCGCAGTCCTGGGAGACCAGTCCCGATCAGCTGACCTGGACCTTCCGCCTGCGCCCCGACGTGACGTTTCACGACGGGCGCCCCCTGACCGCCGAGGACGTGGTCTTCTCCTATCGCCGCATCATCGATGAGAAGCTGGCCAACTCCGACAAGTTCAGCGCCGTCACCGCGGTCACCGCACCGGACCCGGGCACCGTCGTCCTCACGTTGAGCCGTCCCACGCCGAACCTGCTGACCAACCTCGGCGGTTTCAAGGGCATGGCCATCGTGCAGCGCGAGAACGTCGAGAGCGGTGCGATCGCCACGCATCCGGTCGGCACCGGGCCGTTCGCGTTCGTGAAAGCGACGAGCGGCGATTCGATCACGCTGCGCGCCAATCCCGACTTCTGGGGCGGCCCGCCGCGCATTTCCGGGGTCACCTACCGGTTCATCTCCGAACCGTCGACGGCGCTGTCGGCGCTGCAGGCCGGTGAGATCGACTGGACGGATTCGGTTCCCACACAACGCGTCACGCAGCTGAAGGACGACGACTCGATCCGTCTGCAGGTCACCGCGAGCAACGACTACTGGTATCTGGCGCTGAATCAGGCCCGCCCACCGTGGGACGACGTGCGGGTCCGGCAGGCCATCGCCTACGGCATCGACCGGGACGCCATCGTCGCGGCCACCAGTTACGGCACCGCCACCGTCAACCAACTCGCGATCCCCGTGGGCAACCCGTGGTACATGCCGTATGACCGGTACCGGTTCGACATCGATCGAGCCCGTGAACTGCTGCGCGAAGCGGGCGCGGCACCACGCGATCTCGACATGCTGGTCACCACCGAATACCCCGAGACGGTGACCGCTGCGCAGATCATCGCCGACAACCTTGCACCGCTGGGTATCACGGTCCACATCCGCACCGTCGACTTCGCCACCTGGCTCGACGAACAGAACTCCGGCAACTTCGACATGCTCATGATGGGCTGGCTGGGCAACATCGACCCCGACGACTTCTACTACGCCCAACACCACACCGACGGTTCGAGCAACGCGCAGAAGTTCTCCGACCCACAGGTGGACCGACTGCTCGACGCCGGGCGCGTCGAGGTCGACACCCCCCGCCGGGCAGGCGATTACGCGCAGGCCGCGACCCGGATCGCCGACGAGGTCAGCTACATCTACCTGTACAACCCGTCGGTCATCCAGGCCTGGAACCCCGCCCTGCAGGGTTACGAGGCCCGTCGCGACGGCGCCATCCGATTCCGCGACGCGCACGTGGACCAGGACGGGGCCGCATGAGCCCACTGCTCCGGTTCCTGCTGCGGCGACTGCTGTACTCGCTGATCGTCATGTTCGGCGTCCTGATCCTGGTGTTCGCACTGGTGCAGGTGGTGCCCGGCGACCCCGTCCGCATCGCGTTGGGCACCCGGTACACCCCGGAGGCCTACGACGCGCTGCGTTCGGCCAGCGGACTGGATCGTCCACTGCTGCAGCAGTTCTTCGGCTATCTGGGCTCGGCGTTGCGCGGCGACCTCGGCGTCAGTTTCCGCAACGGCGAACCCGTCACGCTGACCCTGATGGAACGCCTGCCCGCGACCATGTCCCTCGCGCTGGTGGGCATCGTGATCGCGCTGCTCATCGCGATCCCCGCCGGGCTGTGGTCGGCCCTGCACGAGGGCCGCCTGTCCGACGGAATCATCCGCGTCACCAGCCAATTCGGTGTCTCGGTGCCCGACTTCTGGATGGGCATCCTGCTCATCGGACTGTTCTCCACGACACTGGGATGGCTGCCCACGTCCGGGTACCGCCCGCTGTTCGAGGACCCGACGGGATGGCTGCGGCACATCGTGCTTCCCGGCCTGACCGTCGGCCTGGTGGCCGGCGCGATCATGACCCGCTACGTGCGGTCGGCGGTGCTCGACGTCGCGTCGATGGGCTACGTGCGCACGGCGCGGTCGAAGGGCCTGGCACCGACCACCGTGACCTCGCGGCACATCATGCGCAACGCACTGGTGCCCATCCTGACCATCACCGGCATCCAGTTGGCGACCATCCTCGGCGGTGTCATCGTCGTCGAGGTGGTGTTCGCGTGGCCCGGCCTGGGCCGACTGGTGTTCAATGCCGTTGCCGCCCGCGACTATCCGCTGATCCAGGGTGCGGTGCTGTTGATCGCCGCGCTGTTCCTGCTGATCAACCTGATCGTGGACGTGCTGTACGCGATCGTCGACCCGAGGATTCGGCTGTCATGACCGACCGTGTCTCGTCCTGGCGTCTGCTGGCCGGCAATCCCGTCACCGTGATCAGTGCGGCCGTGCTGGTCGCGGTCGCCGTCATCGCGGTCGGCGCCCAGTGGCTGGCCCCGTACGGCGTCAACGACATCGACGTGCCCAATGCACTGCAGTCCCCCAGTGGCGCACACTGGTTCGGCACCGACGAACTCGGCCGCGACGTGGCCTCCCGGGTGCTGGTCGCCATCGGAGCCTCGATGCGGGTCGCGGTGGTCAGCGTCGCGTTCGCCGCGGCCGTCGGCGTCACCGTCGGCGTGCTCGCGGGCTACCGCGGGGGTTGGCTCGACACCGTGCTGATGCGCATCGTGGACGTGATGTTCGCGTTCCCGGTGCTGCTGCTCGCGCTGGCGGTGGTCGCCGTCCTGGGTCCCGGCGTCACGACCACGACATTGGCCATCGGCATCGTCTACACCCCGATCTTCGCCCGCGTCGCCCGCGCGAGCACACTGAGCGTGCGCACCGAACCCTATGTGGCGGTGTCGAAGACCATGGGCACCGGCGACGCGTACATCCTGAGCCGGCATGTGCTGCCCAATATCTCGGGCCCGCTGATCGTGCAGACCTCGCTGTCGCTGGCGTTCGCGACGCTGTCGGAGGCCGCGTTGTCGTTCCTCGGCCTGGGCATTCAGCCCCCGCAACCGTCCCTGGGGCGGATGATCTTCGACTCGCAGGGCTTCGTCACGCTGGCGTGGTGGATGGCGGTGTTCCCCGGCGCCGCGATCTTCGTGATCGTGCTGGCATTCAACCTGTTTGGCGACGGATTGCGGGACGTGCTGGACCCCAAGCAGCGCACCATGATCGAGGCCCGCCGGACGGCGGTACAGCGATGAGCGCGCCGGTCCTGACGGTGGCCGACCTCGGGGTGCGCATCGGCGACCGAAACATCGTCAGCGGCATCGGCTTCGAGGTGGCCCGCGAGCAGACGCACGGCATCGTCGGCGAATCCGGTTCCGGCAAGTCGATGACGGTGCTGGCCGCCACGGGCCTGCTCGACGCGCCGGGCGCCGTGGTCACCGGCAGCAGCACCCTGGCGGGCGCACCCGTGCGGCAGTTGGTGGGCGCCTCGCCGCGCACGCTGCGGGCCGTGCACGGCGGGCGGATCGGGTTCGTATTCCAGGACCCGGGCACATCCCTGAATCCGCTGCTCACGCTTGAGCGTCAGATCACCGAATCAGTGGAGGCCCATCGGCATTCGACGCGGCGGGAAGCGAGGACCCGCGCGCTGGAACTCCTCGAAGCGGTCGGTCTGCCCGACCCGGAGGCCCGGTTGCGGTCCTACCCGCATCAGTTGTCGGGCGGCCAACGTCAGCGCGTGATGATCGCGATCGCGCTGGCCTGTGATCCCGAACTGCTCATCGCCGACGAACCCACGACCGCACTCGACGTCACCACGCAGGCGCAGATCATCGAACTGGTGCGGGATCTGCAGCGCGATTTCGGTGCCGCCGTGGTGTGGATCAGCCATGACCTCGGGGTCATCGGCCAGGTCGCCGATGACGTGACAGTGCTGCGGGACGGCGCCGTCGTCGAACAGGCCGCGGTCACCGACGTGTTCGACAACCCTCAGCAGCCCTACACACGTGAGCTTCTCGCGGCGCGCCCGCGCCTCGGCGACGCCGGTCCCCCACCGGCCCCCGACGCCCCCGTGCTGCTCGACGTGTCCGGACTGGACGTGACGTTCTCCGTCGACACTCCCGGCGGCCGCACCAGTGTGCACGCGGTGCAGGACCTTTCATTCACCATCCGCCGCGGCACCACCCTCGGCCTGGTCGGCGAGTCGGGATCGGGCAAGTCGACCGTGGCGGCGGCACTGACCGGCCAACTGCGCCCCGCGGCGGGAACGGCGACTCTGGACGGGACACCCGTTGGGGACGCGTCGATGCGCCGCCGCATCAGCATGGTCTTCCAGGATCCGTTCTCCGCGCTCAATCCTCGCCTGTCGGTAGCGACAGCCATCGCCGAACCCCTGCGCACGCACCGCCTGGCCGACGGCCGGGCCGCGCGCGCGGCGCGGGTCGCCGAACTGCTCGAACTGGTCGGCCTCACACCGGATTTCGCCAAGCGTTATCCACACGAACTCTCGGGCGGGCAGCGTCAGCGGGTGTGCATCGCGCGCGCCCTGGCCGTCGAACCCGAACTGCTGATCCTCGACGAGTCGACGGCGTCGCTGGACGTCTCGGTGCAGGACCGGGTGCTGGATCTGCTGGCGCGCCTGCAGCAGGAACTGAAGCTGACCTTCCTGTTCATCGCGCATGACCTCGCGGTGGTGCAGCGCGTGAGCCACGACGTGCTGGTCATGCAGGCTGGCCGGGCCGTCGAGTTCCGGCCCGCCGCCGAGTTGTTCGCCTCCCCCGAACAGGACTACACGCGCGAACTGCTGGCGGCGGTGCCGCCGGAGCGCCCTCGAAGCTGGGTGTGACGGCGCCCGTGAGAGGGTGCCCCTATGACTGATCTGACCGGAAAAGTGGCCCTGGTGACCGGAGCGTC
Organism: Mycolicibacterium confluentis; assembly: GCF_010729895.1. Classification (NCBI taxonomy): domain Bacteria; kingdom Bacillati; phylum Actinomycetota; class Actinomycetes; order Mycobacteriales; family Mycobacteriaceae; genus Mycobacterium; species Mycolicibacterium confluentis. Next base: position 1,810,777 of record NZ_AP022612.1, on the reverse strand, counting down.
GTCGGGACTGGGGGCGGCCACCGCCAAGCTCTTCGCCGAGCGCGGCGCGACCGTCTTCGGCATCGCCCGCGACACCGACAGGATGGCCGCGGTGTTCGCCGATGTGCCCGGTGGGGCGTACAAGTCGGTGGACATCGCGAGCCCGCAGGCATGCCGGGACGCCGTGGCGGCGTGCGTCGAGAAGTTCGGGCGTCTCGACGTACTGGTCAACGCGGCGGGATTTCATCAGATGCGGCACACCGCGACCATGACCGACGACGAGTGGGACCAGGACCTCGCGGTCAACCTGACCGGGCCGTTCCACCTGTGCCGCGCGGCGCTGCCGCACCTGCTGGACGTCGGCGGCAACATCGTCAACGTGTCCTCGGTGGCGGGCCTCGAGGGTGAGGTGTACTCGTCGGGCTACTGCGCCGCCAAGCACGGCATCGTCGGCCTCACCAAGGCCCTGGCCGTGGAGTACAGCGCCGAACGCGTGCGGGTCAACGTCGTGTGCCCGGGCGGCATGAGCACCCCGCAGGTCACCGAGTTCGCGGCACCCGAGAACGCCGACTGGAACCTCATCATGCGCATCGCCGCGCCACGCGGGTTCATGGAACCCGTGGACGTCGCCAAGACGATCGCATTCCTGGCCAGCGACGACGCGGTCGCGATTCACGGTGCGGTGTATCGCGTCGACAACGGCAAAGGTGCTGGCTGAGCGAACCGCTCTCAGTACGCTCGGGCCATGGCGGAATCACGCGGGATAGTCAATTCCATCTCCACTACGGGCAGTGCCGGTGTGGCGGGGTCTATCGCCACGGCCGCCAGTGCTGGCGTAGCCGGGTCGATCGCCACCGTCAGCAGTGCCGGTGTGGCGGGTTCGCTGGGCACCGCGAGCAGCGCCGCGGTCGGCGGAAGTGTGGCCACCGCACTGTCTTTCGCGATCGTGCACTGCATCGGATGTATCGGGTGCTTCGCGTGTGCGCGGTGTTTCGCGTGCCTGGGATGCGCCCGCTGCGTCGACTGCGTGGGGTGTGTCGGCTGCTACAACTGCTCGGGCCTGCGCAACGCCGTCGGCCAGCGCAACGTGCACGCCTGAGACCTATTTGGTCAACGTCGTCTTCATCAGCGCGACGCTGTAGTCCGACCAGCGTGACAGCGTGAAGTACAGGTCCGGCCCCTTCGACCACGGATGGATGTAGGACCCGTCGATGCCGCCCGGCATCGCAGCCGTGGTCACCAGGGTCTTGGGCAGTCCCCACGGTCCCTGCGGTTGGTCGGCGGTGCGCAGCACGACGTGCGGCGCGATCAGGCCGGCGACTGAGACGCAGGCAGCCGTCACCGCCAGCAGTCGCGCTGACACAGACATTGCAGAGCGAGCCCCCGATGCAGCCCCGACCCCAAGAAACGTTGCTGTGACGATAGTGAATAAAGGGATTGATGTTGCTGGTGAGCTGTAACATCGGGACGCAGGTGTGACGATGTCGTGATTTGAGGTCACCCACGGATCACGCCCGGCACACTGCTTTTGCAGTCGGGGTCGGCGAACATACGGAGCGTCATGGATTCATCGAGATATGTCGGCCGCGTCGGCGCCCTTGCTGTGGCGTTCGGCATCGGCGCCGCGGTCACCACGGGCACAGGTGTGGCCTGGGCCGACGGCCCGGAGACCGGCGGCGACAAGTCGTCGCAGGCCGGGACGTCCCCCGGTGGTTCCGGCGACTCCACGACAACTCGGTCCACCCCGGCGGACCGGCTGACCAGGATTGCCGACCGCGTCCGCCGCAGCGTCGAGGACACCGGCGACCGGATCCGTAAGGGCATCGAAGACGGCGCCGCCAAGGCTCAGAAGAACCTCGAGGACAGCGCCAAGACCACCAAGGTCAAGCTGCCGCAACGGCAGCCTCGTGACCTGGACGCCTCCGCCACCGTCCCGGGTGTCACAGCACCCGAGGCACCCGCGCCCACCGGGGCCACTGCGCCCACCGGGTCCACTCGGAAGCCGGCCCGGGCCACCCCCGACGGGACTGCCGCCCCGTCACCGTTGCGGCGCACGCCGACGACGACGCGGACGGTCAGCCTGTCGGATGCCGTCACGTCGCCTGCCCCGCGCCTGACCGCCGCGCCCGCAGCCACGATTGCGGCCCTCACGCAGATCCCGGACCGGGTGGCCGCCCGCACCGTCGAGGTGTCGACGGCGACATCGCTGGAGACTCCGGTGACCGACACCGCGCCGAAGCTGACCAACCTGGTGTCCGGGTTCCTGGCGGCCGCGGGCCTGGCGCCGCTGGCCGGTGGGTCACCGACCGCACCGGCGCAGACCCCGGGCCTGTGGGCGCTGGTGGCCTGGGCGCGCCGGGAGTACGAACGCACGCTCACCCCGCAGGGCAAGGTCGTTTCGGTGGCCGACGCGCAACCGGTCGCCGCGGCCGTCGTCGACCCGAACGCCGGACTCACCCCCAAGCCCGCCACCCCGATCCTCACCCCCGGCGACACGATCGGCATGGAATGGGTCACCGGCGGCAACCTCACAGACGTGGAGCCCGCCTCTCCCAACGCACCGACGCCGAACGGCTACGGCATCGCCGGCACCGACCTCGGCATCATGTGGGACGACGGCAACGGCAACGTCATGATGCTGTTCGGGGACACCTTCGACCAGCCGGGTATGAAGGGCGTGTGGCGCAACAACGTTCTGCTGCGCAGCACCGACTACGTCCTCTCGGACGGCAAGCTCACCATCAAGGACGGCCTGTACAGCGACGGCGGCGTCTACGGCCCCACCACCAACAACTGGTCGAACCTGTGGGGCGCCACCCAGGCCATCCGCAACCCCGGCTTCAACGGTCTGTTCGGCTCGACCACGACCATCATCCCGACGTCGGCGATCGAGGTCGACGGTGTGCAGTACGCGACCGTGATGTCGGTGCGCACGTGGGACAACCCCGGCAGTTGGACCACCAACTGGTCGGCCATCGCGGTGTCCCACGACGACGGCAAGACCTGGACCGTCGACCCCGACACCGTGCGCTCCTCGGGGTGGCTGCGTTCCAGCACGCCATATGTCCCGGGCAACAACCACTTTCAGCAGAACGCCCTCGTGACCTCGCCCGACGAATCCGACCCCTACGTCTACGTCTACGGCACGCCGTCGGGCCGGCAGGGCTCGGCGTACCTGGCCCGGGTGCCCAAGGATGAGATCACCAACCTGAAGAAGTACGAGTACTGGGCCGGTGAGGTCGACGGCCAGGGCAGCTGGGTCGCCAACGACCCGTCGGCCGCGGTTCCGGTGATCGGCAAGGTCAGCTCGTCACGTCCGGGCGGGTTCATCGGCTGGATCACCAAGGCCATCAACAACTTCCTCGGCGGCATCATCGTCGGCGGCTACGAGGGCGGCAACGTCAGCGAGATGTCGGTGCAGTACAACGAGTACCTCGGCAAATACGTGGTGCTCTACACCGACGGCGGCAACAACGTCGTGATGCGGGTCAGCGACTCGCCGCAGGGCACGTGGTCGGACGCCGCGGTCCTGGTGGCCAACAACCCCACCAAGAAGAACGCGGGCACCGGCCAGGCGAACACCGGGATGTACGGGCCGATGATCCATCCGTGGTCCGGCACCGGCAAGCTCAAGAACACCGACGGCACGGCCGATGACAGCAACCTGTACTACAACCTCTCCTACTGGGGCCCCTACAACGTCAGCCTCATGCAGACCGACCTCAGTGGCGTGAAGGCGCAGTACGCCACGACCGACACCATCACGGTCTGAGATGACCCGCGCAGCTCTGCTCGCGGTCGCCCTGACGGCGGCCGCGCTGAGCACCGCCGGTCCCGCCGCCGCCGACCCGGCCCCCGACGCGGCGTGCTCGGCGCACCTCGACGGCGCGCTGACCCGCCTGACGGGTGTGACGTGGCAGTGTTCGGCCGGCCAGTGGCATCTGAGCACCGATCCGTACGCGGCCAGTGATCGATGGCTGTCGTGGGGCACGGATCCACTCGTCGTGCACGGCCAGGGCCGGCGCAATCCCGAGGTCCGGGCCGGAGCCTGGACCGGCACACCGCAGGCCGCCGACGCGCAGTGCAGCGCGGACCTCGTCGACGTCGTCGATGCCGGTCAACTGGGGCCCGTCGACGAGCACGCCGCAGCACCCGGCGAGGTGGTCACGTTCACCGCGTCCGACACGCTGTTCAGCGCCACCCTCAGCGGCCCCTGCCTCTGGCAGCACGCGCCCTGACGGGCAAGATGAACCCATGAACGGCATCCTGGCCTGGCTCTTCCGACTGCCTCGGCGCATCCTGTCGCTGCGCACGATCGTCATCGTCGGCATGGTCGGGGTGATCAGCACGATCCTCGTCATCGGCGCCTGGGTGTGGATCGGCATCACCAACGACCAGTACAACCAGCTGGACCGCAGGCTGGACTCGGTCAGCAGCCTCGGCGATTTCAGCAGCATCCTCAACGCGCCGCCAGCGGGCACGGGCAACACAAACGACGACAGCGGCCTGGTCCGCACCGCGCGCGTCGGTTCCGTCACGATCTCCACGCCCAGCGATATCGTGCTGCCGAAGTTCGAAGACGGCTACACCACCACCACGATCGACGGGGTGGACTACCGCGTCCGCACCTTCCAGGCCGGACCCGCCTCGATCGCACTCGGGTCCACCCTCGAGGAGACCCAGCGCCGCATCGACGCGCTGCACACCCGCGTACTGATCATCTGCGGCAGCCTGATCGTCACGACGATCGTCGTCGGCTGGGTGATCTCGCTGGTCATGATCACGCCGTTCCGCCTGCTGGCCCAGCAGGCCCGCGTCATCAACGCCCAGTCCAAACCCGAAGAGGTCCAAGTCCGCGGGGTGTGGGAGGCCGTCGAGATCGGCGAGGCCGTCGAGGGCATGCTCGACCGGATCGGCAAGGAGCAGGAACGCACCAAAGCCGCCCTCGAATCGGCGCGTGACTTCGCCGCCGCGGCCTCGCATGAACTGCGCACCCCGATGACGGCGATGCGCACCAACCTCGAGGTGCTGGCCACCCTCGACATGCCCGCGGAGTCTCGTCAGGAACTCATCGGCGACGTGATGCGCACCCAGACCCGCATCGAGACCACGCTGTGGGCGCTCGAACGGCTCGCGCAGGGCCAGCTGACCACGGCCGACGACTTCGTGCCGGTCGACATCACCGAGGTCCTCGACCGCGCTGCCCACGACGCCGAACGCATCTATCCCGACCTCGAGGTGGGCCTCGCGGCGACCACATCGGTGCTCATGGTGGGCCTGCCCGCGGGGCTGCGTCTGGTGGTGGACAACGCGATCGCCAACGCGGTGAAACACGGCGGGGCCACCAAGGTCCTCCTCGACGCCGTCAGTTCGGCCGAGGGCGTGCAGATCTCGGTGGACGACAACGGGTCCGGTGTGCCCGACGCCGAACGTATCGAGGTCTTCGAGCGGTTCTCCCGCGGGTCGACGGCCTCGCGGTCGGGTTCAGGTCTGGGTCTGGCGCTGGTGGCCCAGCAGGCGCAGGTGCACGGCGGGACCGCGACGCTCGAGGACAGCCCGCTCGGCGGAGCGCGCCTGGTGCTCAAGCTGCCCGGCGTGCAGTGACGCCCCAAGGTCACAACCTCCAAAGGGCTTCATAACAACGCGATCACACGCGGCCCCGCGTGTCGGGTGCGGCACGGCAACCCGGCTAACTTGCCGATGTGACGGACACCCACCTGCTGCAAACCCGCACGGTCGTCGCCGCGCTGCTGGCGGCGCTGGTCCTCGCGATGCTGCCCCTTATGGGCCAACCGCCTCGCGCCGCGGCCTTTTCCACGACCGCGCCCGTCGAACAACTCGACGTCCCGTCGCCCTCGATGGGCCGCAACATCCGGGTGTCCTTCATGGGCGGCGGCCCGCATTCGGTGTACCTGCTCGACGGGTTGCGCGCCCAGGACGACTTCAACGGCTGGGACATCAACACCGCGGCCTTCGACTGGTTCAACGGCTCGGGGGTCTCGGTGGTGATGCCCGTCGGCGGGCAGTCCAGCTTCTACACCGACTGGTATCAGCCCGCGACGGGCACCGCGGGCACCACGACCTACAAGTGGGAGACCTTCCTGACCCAGGAGCTGCCGGCGTGGCTGGCCGCCAATCGCGGTCAGGACCCCAACGGCAACGCGGTCGTGGGACTTTCGATGGCCGGAGGCGCGGCGCTGACGCTGGCGATCTGGCATCCGCAGCAGTTCATCTTCGCCGGTGCGCTCTCCGGGTTCCTCAACCCGTCGCAGGGACTGTGGCCGACGCTCATCGGGTTGGCCATGAAGGACGCCGGCGGCTACAACTCGGTCAACATGTGGGGCCCGGCCAGTGACATCGCGTGGAAGCGCAACGATCCGATGGTCAACATCAACCGCCTGGTCGCCAACCGGACCGCGCTGTGGATCTACTGCGGCAACGGCATCCCGTCCGACGCCGACGGCGGCACCGACTTCGGCACCAACTTCAGCGCCCAGTACCTGGAGAACATCACCGCGAGCACCAACAAGGAGTTCCAGCGGCGCTACCTGGCCGCGGGCGGGCGCAATGCGGTCTTCAACTTCCCCGTCAACGGCACGCACAGTTGGGGGTACTGGGGTTCGCAGCTGCAGGCCATGAAGCCCGACCTGGTGCGCATCCTGACCACGCCCGCACTGCCGCCGGTGCCTCAGGTGCCGCTGCTTCCGGGCCTGGTGCCGGCCCCGGCCGCCGTGGCGCCCGGCACGGTGCCCGTGCCCGCAGGGGTGCCCGCGCCAGTTGCGGTGCCTGCGCTCGCGCTCGCGCCCGCGGCGCGCGGCGTCGCCCCGGTTCCCGCTGCCGCTCCGGTTCCCGCCGCTGCGACGGCACCCGTGGCCGCCCTGCCCTGACAGGTAGCGCACTACCCGCGTCACCATCGCGGCGCACCCGCACAGTGGACGGGTGCACACGGCGCAGTCGACGACCCCGCGCGCCCGGGTTCCGGCCAGGGAACCGCGGGCGGCCCGGCGTGCCGTCGACCCCCTGCGCGCAGAGGTGTTCCGCCGCTGGATCCTCGGCGCGGTCGCGGTCAGCGTCGCAGGCGGCGGCATAGTCTTCGCATTTCTGGCGTTCGCCGCACCGATCCTGCTGACCCCCAACGAGACTCACCGGCTTCTGATCCGCAGCACCGCGACCATTCTGGTGTTCGTCGCGATCGGCGTGCCCATCCTGCTGCGGTTGCGCCGCCGGCGCTTCGCGACGAGTACCGCGTGGCTGCGCGAATTCCGGTCGCCCACCGAACAAGAGCGACAGCAGACGCTGGCCGCGCCCCGGGAGGCGGTCCGGGTGTCGGCCGCGACCTGGGGCGCCTGCGCGCTGGCGTTCGCACTGCTCGGCGGGCTGGAGACGGTGCCCGCGGCGCTCTACATCTTCGGCACGGTCGCCTTCGGCGGCGTCAGCACCACCGCGGTGTGGTACCTGGTGGTCGAATGGGTGATGCGCCCCATCGCGGCGCGCGCCCTCGACGGCGAGTCCCCGGACCGGTCCTACGGGCCCACCATCGAACGACGTCTGGTCATGGCCTGGACGGTCGCCACCTGTGTGCCCCTGCTCGGCGTTGCGACGCTGACCATCGGTTACCTGGCCAGCGACGACTTCCGAGCCCCACGCACGCTGGCAGCCATCCTGGTGCTCGTCGGCATTGCACTGGTGGTCGGCCTGTTCACTCTGGTGGTCGCCGTCCGTTCGATCACGGGCCGGGTGAGTGCGCTGCGCAGCGCTCTGGCCCGCGTCCAGGCGGGCGACTTCACGGCCCAGGTCCTCGTCGACGACGCGAGCGAGATCGGCAGACTGCAGGCCGGATTCAACACCATGGCGGCGGGTTTGGCCGAGCGTGAACGGATCCGGGACACGTTCGGCACCTACGTCGACCGGGACGTCGCCGACCACATCCTCGGCGCCGACGACGGAGTCGACGGCTTGGAGGTCGACGTCACGCTGATGTTCGTCGACGTGCGCGGGTTCACCGGGTTCGCCGAAAACCTGCATCCCGTCGCCGTGGTCACCGTGCTGAATCGACTCTTCGAACGGATCGTCCCGCTGGTGCATCGACATGGCGGCCACGTGGACAAGTACGCCGGTGACGGCCTGCTGGCGGTGTTCGGTGCCCCGCGCCGCCACGACGATCATGCGGACCGGGCATTGGCGGCCGCACTGCTGATCGCCGACGCGGTGCGCGATGAGTTCGACGGTGAACTGTCGGTGGGAGTCGGGCTCAACTCCGGGCCCGTGATCGCGGGCAACGTCGGCGGCGCGGGGCGGTTGGAATTCTCCGTCATCGGCGACGCCGTCAACATCGCGGCCCGCGTCGAATCCGCGACGCGCCAGACCGGCGACGTGGTGCTGCTGACTGACCAGACCCGCGAACTGCTCACCGGTGCGCACGCCGAGCGCAGCGCATTCGTGGAACGCCCGGGTCTCATCCTCAAGGGCAAGACCACGCCCGTGCAGATCTTCGCGCCGGTCACCGAGTGAACCGGTCGCCCAAACCCCGGTCGCGCCGACGCCGCGCCCGCTACTGTCACCCGAATGACGTCGACATCCCCTGAATATGCGCGTTATATCGGCCGCGTCGGCGGCCTTGCCGTCGCCATGGGAATCGGGGTGGCGATCGCCCAGGGCGCCGCCGAAGCGGGCGCGGAGACCGAGGGCCCCAGCGGTCCGTCGGCCTCGTCGACGGATACCACGCCGAAACGCGAGGCCCGCGCGAAGACACTGACGGACCGCGTCGAGCGCAGCGTGACCCGCGCCGTGGAACGGATAGAGTCCCGCCGCCCGGCCCGCACCCTGCGCGACCCCGGCGACAGGCTTTCCGCTTCGGCGAATCCCTCTGCCCGGCAATTGGATCGGCCGCTGCCCCGGGCCCCGCGGGCACCATTGCGCAGTGTGGAACTGCTGAGCAACGTCGGTCTGGCACGCCCGACCACCGAACAGACCACCGTCACCGCCACCGATCCCCTGGCCACCGAGGATCAGTTGGCGGCCGAACGCCGCGCCGCCCAGATCGCCAAACGGCCTATCGTCCAGTTGACCAAGCTGGTGTTGAAGGTCGGCTGGTATCTCTCGGCACAGCGGAACTTCGCGCTGGTCGGCGGGGTGGACCGGGAGAATCTGGCGCAGCTCGATCGCTCGCTCGACGAGTACGTCAACCAGGCCGCCATGGAGGTGCAACTCCTCAACCCGAACAGACCCCGACTGATTCAGCAGGTGATGCCCCCACACACCTGGGGCGGTCAGTCGGTGGGCGGCACCCGAATCTGGTACGACAACCCCGACACCGTCTACCGGTTCGTCGGGGTCAACGCGGCCTCGACCTACGTCATCGAGGGCACCTACAACCCCGATGCCGTGCCGGTCGACACCAATTTCAGCGTGCTCACCGGACTCAACGGTGAGACCGCGGTGAATCGAAGCTGGGACGAGATCGAGAAGGATGAGATCACCGGCACCTTCAAGATCTACGTCGGGTCCGACCCGACCCGCAAAGACGACCCCAACTACCTTTACCTGACGCCCCAAGCAACGCTGATCACCACCCGGAACACCTTGTCCGACAAGGCCGCCGAAGAAGCCATGGGGTTGACGATCACCCGGACCAGCGGACCGCCCAACAGCCTGTTCGCTCAGATCGGCGGGTTCCTGATCCCCGGTATCGGGCCGGCGATCACCAAGAACCCGACGCTGGTGAAGCTGGTCTCGCTCATCCCGCCGCTGCCCCGTCCCCCGTTGGTGCTGCAGGCCGTCGAGACGTCCCTGCTGATGCTGATCCTCGGCATCACCAAACAGGATGAGTACATCGCGGTGGCCACCCGCGATCCCGCGACCGGCCAACTGCGCCAACCGAATACGCTGTCGGCACCCGCGCACAACGCGCAGTTCCTGGCCACGCAGCGCCAAAGCACCGGCTACTTCCAGTTGGCCGATGACGAGGCGCTGGTCGTCAGGGTCACACCCAACGGCGCCGGTTACTTCAACGTGCCGGTCACCAACGTCTGGACCATCACTGACAACGACCCCGGCGCGAGCCTCAACAGCGCGCACGCGGTGGACCCGGACGGGGACGGCACCTACCTCGTCGTGATCTCCCCGACCGACCCCGGCGTGGCCAACTGGGTGTCCACCGGCGGCCTGAACCAGGGCACGCTGTCGATCCGGTTCCAGGACGTCGACCCGACCCTCGGTGAGCCCGAGATCACCGCGGAGAAGATGACGCACGCGGAGGTTCAGGCGCTGCTCGCCCAGCAGTCGGCGTGACATCCCTGGCCGACAACGACCGCGCCCCCTAAGGTCGTCCCGTGACCAGACTGGACTCGTTCTTCGAGATCTCCGAACGCGGATCGACCGTGGCCGCCGAACTACGTGGCGGTGTCGTCACGTTCATCGCGATGGCCTACATCATCGTGCTGAACCCGATCATCCTGTCAGGGACGGCCGACGTCGCGGGCAACGAGCTGGGGTTCACGCAGGTCTCGGCGGTGACGTCGCTGGCCGCGGGCGTGATGACCATCGTGTTCGGTGTGATCGCCCGCCTGCCGTTCGCATTCGCAGCGGGTCTGGGCATCAACTCGTTCCTGGCATCTTCGGTGGTCGGCTCGCTGACCTGGCCCGAAGCCATGGGCCTGGTGGTGATCAACGGTCTAATCATCGTGGCGCTGGCGGTCACCGGTCTGCGCAAGCTGATCTTCGACGCCGTGCCCATGCAGTTGAAGCTGGCCATCACCGCCGGTATCGGGCTGTTCATCCTGTTCATCGGCATGGTCGACGCGGGATTCATCGGCTCGACGGGTTTCCCGTCCCCACCGGTGGGGCTGGGCCGTGACGGCGCCGGCTCCATCGACAGCGTGCCGACCGTGGTGTTCGTGCTGACGCTGCTGGTGACGGGCATCCTGGTCGCCCGCAAGGTGCGCGGCGCGATCCTGATCGGGCTCGTTGCGGGCACGGTCGTCGCGGTGGCGATCGAGGCGATCTGGCATCTGGGTTCGGCGCAGGACAATCCCGGTGGCTGGGGCCTGTCGGTGCCGACGCTGTCCGGGTCCCCGTTCGCGATCCCGGATCTGTCCCTGGTCGGCGAATTCAGCCTCAACAGCTTCACCCGCATCGGCCTCCTCGCCGCGGTGATGTGGGTGTTCACGCTGGTGTTCACCAACTTCTTCGACGCCATGGGCACCTTCACGGGCCTGTCGCGGCAGGCCGGTCTGGCCGACGCCGACGGCAACTTCCCGCGCCTGCGCTCGGCGCTGGTGGTCGAGGGCGCCGGCGCCGTGGTCGGTGGCGCCGCGTCGGCCTCGTCGAACACGGTGTTCATCGAGTCCGGGGCGGGCATCGGTGAGGGTGCGCGGACCGGCCTGGCCAGCCTCGTCACCGGCACGCTGTTCCTGGCGGCGATGTTCCTGACGCCCCTGGCAGCCATCGTGCCGTCGGAGGTCGCGGCGGCCGCGCTGGTGATCGTCGGCGCGATGATGGCCTCGCACCTGCGGGAGATCGACTTCACCGACTTCTCGATCGCGCTGCCCGTGGTGCTGACCGTGGCCGTGATGCCGCTGAGCTACTCGATCGCCAACGGCATCGGCGTCGGCTTCATCTCCTGGGTGGTGATCCGCGCCGCGTCCGGCAAGGCCCGCGAGATCAGCCCGCTGCTGTGGATCGTCGCGGTCGGTTTCGCGCTGTTCTTCGCGCGGGGCTGGATCGACTCCGTGCTCGGCATCTGAGCGCCCGACCCCTGCACCCAAACCGCACTACCGTAAAGCGGAGTTCACATACGCCTGCGCCCACGTGCGGCTCCCGTAACACAGGAGTGCCAAACTAACCCGTCTTTCCCAGCTGAATTACGGAGGGCCAGTGACCGAAGTGCAGAGTCGGCAACCGATCGATGAACCCGCGGACCTCGACGACGGCCTGCCCCAGACGCCCGCCCCGACCGGGCAGACCCGTTCTGGGATGACGGCTGAGGCCCTGTGCGCGGCGGTGTCGGATCACCTGCTGTACTCGATCGCTCGCCCGTCCGTCGCGCTGACGCCGGACCACTACTACCGCGCGCTGTCGCTGGCCGTGCGCGACCGCATGCAGAAGCGCTGGATGTCCACCACTCAGGACTGGCTGGACCTGTCGAACAAGGTCACCTGCTACCTGTCCGCGGAGTTCCTGATGGGCCCGCAGTTGGGCAACAACCTGATCAACCTGCAGATCGAACAGCAGGCCCGCGACGCGCTGGCGGCGCTGGGCCAGAACCTCGACGAGATCCTGGCGTGCGAGGAGGAGCCCGGGCTGGGCAACGGCGGCCTGGGTCGCCTGGCGGCCTGTTATCTGGACTCGCTGGCCACGCTGGAGCGCCCGTCGATCGGCTACGGCATCCGGTACGAGTTCGGAATCTTCAAGCAGGAGATCGCGGACGGCTGGCAGGTCGAGAAGACCGACAACTGGCTGGCCCACGGAAACCCTTGGGAGATCGAGAAACCGGACGCCAGCTACTTCGTCAACTGGGGCGGGCACACCGAGGAGTACGAGGACGTCACCGGCAAGTTCCGGGTGCGCTGGGTGCCGCACCGCGTCCTCAAGGGCACGTCGTACGACACCCCGGTGCAGGGCTACGGCGTCAACACCTGTAACACCCTGACGCTGTGGAGCGCCCGTGCCGTCGAATCGTTCGCGCTCGAGGCCTTCAACACCGGTGACTTCTACAAGGCCGTCGACGAGGAGGTCGTCTCCGAGACGGTGTCGAAGGTCCTCTACCCCAACGACGAACCCGAGGCCGGCAAGCGACTCCGCCTGCTGCAGCAGTACTTTTTCGTCACGTGCTCGCTGCAGGACATCCTGAGCATCCACCTGAACCGCGTGCTGCTGCCGTTGGAGGCCCTGCCCGAGAAGTGGGCGATCCAGCTCAACGACACCCATCCGTCGATCGCGGTCGCCGAATTGATGCGTCTGCTGATCGACGAGCACCAGTTGAGTTGGGACGACGCGTGGTCCATCACCGTGCGGACGTTCGGTTACACCAACCACACCCTGCTGCCCGAGGCGCTGGAGACCTGGCCGCTGGGGATGTTCGGTGAGGCGCTGCCGCGTCACCTCGAGATCATCTACGAGATCAACGAACGCTTCCTCGACGAGGTCCGGGACCGCTTCCCCGACGACGAGGACCGGGTTCGGCGGATGTCGCTGATCGGTGAGGACGGCGGCAAGTGCGTGCGGATGGCGCACCTGGCCACGGTCGGCAGCCACGCCGTCAACGGCGTCGCAGCCCTGCACTCCGAACTGCTGAAAGCCAGTGTGCTCAAGGACTTCTATGAGCTGTGGCCCGAGCGCTTCGGCAACGTCACCAACGGTGTGACGCCGCGCCGGTTCCTCGCGCTGTCCAACCCGGGCCTGCGCGGCCTGTTGGACGAGACCATCGGCGACGGATGGCTGACCGACCTGAGCATGCTCCGCGGGCTCGAACCCTATGCCGAGGATCCCGCGTTCCGCGAGCGCTGGCGAGAAGTCAAGCGCGCCAACAAGGCCCGGCTCGCCGAATACGTGCACGCCACGACCGGGATCGAACTCGACCCGTCGTGGATGTTCGACGTCCAGGTCAAGCGCATCCACGAGTACAAGCGCCAACACCTGATGGTGCTGCACATCATCGCGCTGTACCGCAGGCTGAAGCTGAACCCCAGCCTGACGATTCCACCGCGGGTGTTCATCTTCGGCGGCAAGGCCGCGCCCGGCTACTTCATGGCCAAGCGAATCATCAAGCTGATCAACGCCGTCGGCGAGACCGTGAACAGCGACCCCCAGGTCAACCGCTTCCTCAAGGTCGTGTTCCTGCCCAACTTCAACGTCAAGAACGCGCACCTGGTCTACCCGGCGGCCAACCTGTCCGAGCAGATCTCCACCGCGGGCAAGGAGGCCTCGGGCACCGGGAACATGAAGTTCATGATCAACGGCGCCCTGACCATCGGCACGCTCGATGGCGCCAACGTCGAGATCCGCGAGGAGGCGGGCCCGGAGAACTTCTTCCTGTTCGGCCTGACCGAGGATCAGGTGGAGGCCGCCAAACGTGACGGCTACTCCCCTGCGACCTTCATCGAGCGCGACGCCGAACTGGCAGCGGTGCTGGAACTGATCGCCGACGGCACGTTCACCCACGGTGACACCGAAGTGCTGCGCCCGGTGGTGGACAACCTGATCCACCACGACACGTTCCTCGCGCTGGCCGACTACCGCTCCTATGTCGACACGCAGGCCCGGGTCGACGCCGCGTGGCTCAAACCCGACAAGTGGAGCCACATGTCGATCCTCAACACCGCGCGCAGTGGCAAGTTCTCCTCCGATCGTGCGATCGCGGAGTACTGCGACGAGATCTGGAACGTGGGGCCGATGTCGGTGGAGTTGTAGTTCAGCGGCTGTCGCGCTTGGCCTGCCGGCGCGCGCCTGCGGCGATCGAACCGGCTTCGCGTTTCTTGCGCCCGGGTGACTGACGAGTCTTGTCCGTCAGCACTCGGGGCTTGACGCCCGAGGTCCGAGGCGGTTTCGCCGCGGACGCGGCCGGCGCCGCCTCCTGTCGGGCCTGGGCCAGGCGTTCCTCCTTGAGTTCCTTGGCGCTCTGCCGCGCGGCGGCGGCCACCTGCCGACTCACCCGGGCCAGGGACTCCTCGAAGATCTCTGCGCGGGCTGCATTGCGCGCGTTGGCCGGGCGGGCCTGACCACGAGCGCCTTTCGCCGAGACGCGCACCGCGGCATCGCGCCGGTACACCCCGACATGCTTGTTACGGGCGCGCCGGACTCGGGCGTGGAGGTCGAGCAGGGCGTCCTCGTCGAGGCCGCCCAACTCCTCGGGCGCGGTCTCTCGCACCAACACGAAATCGGCCTCACTCAGGGAACTCAACAGTTTCTGCGTCGCCATGACCCGAATTATTGACCTCGGGCGACGATAGTTTCAGTGAGTTGCCGGACTTCGGCATCGCCGCGCGCCATTTATGGTCTGATCGACATGTCGCCCAGCTTCGCGAGGAGCCGACATGCAGTGGTTTGTCGACAGTCCCCTGCTGACGCTGTTCTTCTGCGTCGGCGTCGGCAGCATGTTCGGCCGCATCCGCTTCGGCCCGGTGTCCTTTGGCCCGGCTGGCGCGCTGTTCGTCGCGTTGGCCCTGGCGGCCGTCGAACCGGAGGTCGGCCTGCCGCCGATCGTGACGAGCCTGTCGCTGTGCGTGTTCTGCTACGTCGTCGGCATCGCCGCCGGGCCGTCGTTCGTGACCGCGCTGCGCACCAGTTGGCAGCCCGTCGTCGTCTCCATTGTCGCGATCGTGGGCATGGCCGCCGCCGCCCTCGGCGTGGGCGCCGTGTTCGGCCTCGACACCGGCACCGTCGCCGGGGCGTTCTCCGGTGCGGGCACGGCCACCGCGGCGCTGGGCGCGGTGCAGCAGCAGCTCGCCGAGGGCGGCGCGATTCCGCCCGAACCGGCCATCGGCTACGCCGTCGCCTATCCGATCACGGTCTTCCTGACGATCCTCGCGTGCGCGTACCTCGTGAACGCGGGACGCCGCAGGCCCACCGCGGAGGACCGCGAGCAGCCTGCCCCGATCGTGGTGCGCACCCTGGAACTCGTCGGCGATCCCAACCTGAGTGTGCACGGCCTGGAGAGCCGATACGAAGCGGTGGTGTCACGGCTGACCCGCGGCGGGCACACCGTCGTCGCCCACGACGCCGAACGCCTGATCGCCGGGGACCTGCTGACGATCACCGCGCGGGAGGACGAGGTCGCGCGCATGATCACCGACCTGGGCCGGCCCGCCACCCAGGAGCCGTGGATGGACCGCTCCACCATCGACTTTCGCCGCATCACGCTGTCCAACCCCGAGTTCGTGGGTCGGCAGTTGCAGGATCTGCGCCTGGACGAGCGGTTCGACGCCGTGGTCAGCCGGGTCCGCCGCGGTGACATCGACATCATCGCCAGCCCGGACCTCGTGCTGCAGAGCGGTGATCGGCTCCGCGTGACCGCGCCCCGGGACAGGCTGGGTGAGATCACCACGGCCCTCGGCGATTCCGAGCGCACAGCCGGTGACATCAACGCCATCGGACTCGGTCTGGGACTGGCGCTGGGCCTGGTATTGGCGTTTCTCGAGATTCCGCTGCCCGGCGGCGGCACACTGGTGCTCGGCACGGCGACCGCACCCCTGGTGGTCGGTGTCATCCTGGGCGCGGTGGGCCGCACCGGTCCGGTGGTGTGGACGCTTCCCGGCAACGTCGCCAACACCCTGAATCAGTTCTCGCTGTTGGTGTTTCTCGTCGCCGTGGGAACAGGCGCCGGCGGCGACCTGGTGCCCGCACTGTCGGCGAACGGCGTGCAACTCGTGGTGCTGGGCGTGGCGATCTCGGCGGTCCACGCGGTGATCTGTGTGCTCGGCCTGCGCACCGTGCTGCGCTACGGCACCGCGCGAGCCTTGGGCGGGCTCACCGGATCTCAGCTCAACCCGGCGCCGTATGCCTACGCCATGACCCGGATGCCGGATCAGCGGGTCGCCCTGGGGTACGCGGTGCTGTTCCCGATGTCCATGATCATCAAGGTGTTCCTGGCACAGTTGATGGTGGTGTACTTCTGACGTCCCCTTACAGTGAAGCCCGTGAACCTCGATCAGTCCGACGGCACCCTGACCCTGCTGACCGGCGTGACGGGGGCCGCGGCACGGATGGGGCATCGACTGACCATCGCGATGGAGTCCTGGCGGATCAGTGTCGAGGAATCCGACGGTCAACCGGTCTCGGCGCACCTGACCGTCGACGTCGACTCACTGCGGGTGCGCAGCGGCGAGGGCGGCCTCACGCCGTTGACCGGTCCTGAGAAGGCCATCGTGCGCGCCAATGCGTGCAAGGCCCTCAATGCCAAGCGTTTTCCGACCATCGAGTTCCACGCCGAGGAGATCACCACCGCCACGGCCGGATACCGCCTGCGCGGGCCGCTGAGCATCCATGGGGTCACCAACACCGTCGACGTGGATGTCGACGTGGTCGACGTCGACGGCGTCTGGCAGCTCGGGACCCGGGTTGAGGTGTCGCACAAAGCGTTCAAGGTCAAGCCGTATTCGATGGCGATGGGCGCGATGAAGGTCGCCGACATCGTCACGGTCGAGTTCTCCGCGCAAGCGCGGTCATAGCGCGGGTCGCAACCCCCGCAGCAGTACCGCGAGGCCGAATTCGAACGCATCGTCGGCGCGCTGGGGTTTGGGCGCCCCGGTGGCCAGCGCTGCCGCGAGTTCCGGACCCACCTGCGCACTGGACTGCCACGGCTCGTCGGGAGCGGCCACATCCAGCGCCGCGCCCAGCACGAACGAGTCCATCAGAGTGATCGCCCGCAGGGTGTCGGCCGCGTCGAAGCCCGCGCGCGCCAGGGTGACGGCCAGCGCGTTGTACATGGTGATCGCGTGCGTGCTGTTGACGGCGTGCTCGGTCAACAACGGGATCAACTGCGGGTAGCGGGCGAAGCTGCGGCGGTAGGACCGCATGATGTCGGCCACCACCTCGCGCCACGGGCGCTCCGGATCGTCGGCGGGCAGTTCGACCTCGGACATGGCCCGCTCACGCAGCAGTTCGACGATCTCGTCGCGGCTGCTGACGTGGTTGTACAGCGAAGACGGCCGCACCTTGAGCTTCTGCGCGACCCCCGGCATGGTGAAGCCGCCCGTGGACTGCACGAGGCTCAGTGCCGCCTCCGCGATGCGCTCGGCGGACAGCAGCGGCGTGCGCGGACGACCCATTTTTCAACGTTCCCCTTGCGCGCTCCAGTGTGTGCCCACACAATAAACGAACTTCATTCGTTTTAGGAGCTCGATGATCATCCTGACCGCACCCCCGGCGCCCCCACCCGCACGGTCCACCGCGTCGACGCGACCGCCGCTGCGGGTCGCGCTGGTGCAGCACCGGTGGCGACCCGACGCCGACGAGCTGGTCACGGCCCTGCGCTCAGGCATCGCCACGGCGGCCGCAGAGGGCGCTCAGGCGGTGTTCCTGCCCGAGATCACGCTGCTGCGCTACCCCGCAGATCAGCCGGGTGGCGCAGACGCCGCGGCCCTGGCCGAGGATCTGACGGGCGGCCCGACGTTCGCCCTGGCCGCCACCGCGGCCCGTGAGCACGGCATCTTCGTGCACGCCTCGCTGTACGAGCGCGCACCAGGCGATGACGGACTGGGGTTCAACACCGCGATCCTGGTGTCCCCGGACGGTGAACTGGTGGGCCGCACCCGCAAACTGCACATCCCCATCTCGGCCGGCTACTACGAGGACACCTACTTCCGCCCCGGCCCGGCCACCGACCCCTACCCCGTCTATGAACCCGAGGGTCTGGACGCGCGCATCGGGATGCCGACCTGCTGGGACGAGTGGTTTCCCGAGGTCGCGCGCGAGTACTCGCTCGGCGGTGCAGAGATCCTCGTCTATCCGACGGCGATCGGCTCCGAACCGGTGTTCCCCGACTTCGACACCCGCCCGCTGTGGCAGCAGGTCATCGTGGCCAACGGCATCAACAGCGGTCTGTTCATGGTGGTGCCCAACCGCGTCGGCGACGAGGGCAGCGTGAGCTTCTACGGGTCGTCGTTCATCTCCGACCCGTACGGCCGGGTGCTGGTGCAGGCCCCGCGCGACGAGGAGGCTGTGCTGGTGGCCGATCTCGACCTCGACCAGCGCCGCGACTGGCTCGAGCTGTTCCCGTTCCTGCTCACCCGCCGCCCCGACACATACCGGCGGTTGACCGAACCCGTTGATCCACAACGGCCTTACGGTGTCGGACACGCTGCGACGGCGGTGGTCAAATGAGCGCCACCCTGTTCACCAACGGCGTCATCTGGACGGGCACCGAGGACGCTGACGCGCTGCTCGTCGTCGACGGCGTGATCGCCGCACTCGGCGACGAGGCCCGCGCCCGAGGCGCCGAGGCCGAGCGCGTCGACCTCGGCGGCGGGTTCCTCATGGCCTCCTTCGGCGACGGCCACGCGCACCCCCTCTACGGCGGCCTCGAGGCCGTCGGGCCGCCCGTGCGCGCCTGCGAGTCGGTCGACGAGATCGTCGCCGCGGTCAAAAAGTACGCCGACGAGCACCCCGAGCAGGAGTGGATCGTCGGGGCCTCCTATGACGGCAGCCTCGCACCGGGCGGACTGTTCGACGCCCGCTGGCTCGACGCCGCCGTGCCGGATCGGCCCGTCGTGCTGCGCGCGTGGGACTACCACACCCTGTGGGTCAACTCGGTGGCACTCGAACGCGCCGGGATCACGCCCGACACCCCGGATCCCGTGCTCGGCGAGATCCCGCACCGCCCCGACGGCTCCGTGCTGGGCACGCTGCGAGAGTGGGGCGCAACGGATCTGGTGATGAACGTGATGCCGCCCCGCGAAGAGCAGGAGCGCATCGACGCGCTCGGCACCGCCGCCGACTACTACCTGGCCCGCGGCGTGACGTGGGTGCAGGACGCCTGGGTGGAACCCGCCGACGTCGCGACCTACATCGAGGCGGCTCGCCGCGGCGTGCTGCGCATGCGGTTCAACCTCGCGTTGTATGCCGATCCGCGCCACTTCGACGCGCAGGTCGAGCGGTTCGCGGCCCAGCGCCGCGCCGTCGACGAGATCGGTTCGCCGATGCTGACCGCGAACACCGTGAAGTTCTTCGCCGACGGAGTCGTGGAGAACGAGACCGGTGCGCTGCTGGCGCCCTACTGCACGGGCCTGCACAGCCACGGCCAGCAGAACTGGGAGGGCCAGTCGCTGGCCGAGGCCGCCCGCCGCGTCGACGAACTGGGCCTGCAGATCCACATCCACGCGATCGGCGACGCCGCGGTGCGTCAGGCGCTCGACGCCATCGAGTACGTGACAAGGGTGAATCCGCCGCGGGACCGGCGGCCGGTGATCGCGCACTGCCAACTGATCGACGACGCCGACCTGGGCCGGTTCGCCGACCTGGGCGTCATCCCCAACATGCAGCCGCTGTGGGCGCAGATGGACGCGCTGATGACGGTGCTGACCATTCCTCGCCTGGGCGCCGAGCGCGCCGGCAAGCAGTACCCCATCCGCACCCTCGAGAAATCCGGTGCGCCATTGGGATTCGGATCGGACTGGCCGGTGTCCTCCGGCGCACCGCTGGACGGGATCGCCGTCGCGGTGTCGCGCTGCACGGTCGACGGCGAACCCGCGGGCGGCTGGACCCCGCACGAGATCCTGCCCATCGACGCAGCCCTGACCGCCTACACCTCCGGGGTCGCGAATCAGGCTTTCGCCGAGCACAATTGGGGACGTGCCGTTGCCGGTGCCAGCGCCGATCTGGTCTGGCTCGACCGCGACCCCCGCACCACTGCCCCGGATCTGCTGCCGAAGGTGACGGTGCGCGCCACCTACCTCGGCGGTGCCACCGCCCACCAGGCCGACAACTGAAAGGCTGACCCTTGACTGTGCAGACCTCTCCGCATGAAGGCCATCTGAAACGCGCGCTGGGCGTTCCGTCGCTCGTGCTGTTCGGCCTGGTGTACATGGTGCCGCTGACGGTCTTCACCACGTACGGCATCGTCACCGAGACCTCGGGCGGTCGCCTGCCGTTGGCCTACATCGTGACGCTCGTCGCGATGGTGTTCACCGCGCTGTCCTACGCGCGGATGTCGGCCGCGTTCCCCGTCGCCGGTTCGGCATACACATACACCCAGAAGACGTTCGGCGCCCCAACGGGTTTCCTGGCCGGGTGGTCACTGCTGCTGGACTACCTGTTCCTGCCGATGATCAACTACCTCGTCATCGGCATCTACCTCAACGCCGCCGTGCCCGCACTGCCCCAGTGGGCCGTCGTGGTGATCGCGATCGCGGTGGTGACCGTGCTCAACATCGTCGGGATCGTGTCGGTGGCGCGGACCAACTTCCTGATCATCGCGGTGCAGACGATCTTCATCGTGGTGTTCATCGTGCTCGCGGCCGGCAAGATCTTCGGCGGTGGTGATGTCAATCTCGCGGCCCCGTTCAGCGGCGACGGGTCTGCGGGCGGACTGAATCCGGTCCTGGCCGGTGCGGCCATCCTGTGCCTGTCGTTCCTGGGCTTCGACGCCGTGTCGACGCTGGCGGAGGAAGCCAAGGACCCCAAGCGTGGTGTGCCGCGGGCGATCATGATCGCGACCATCGTTTCCGGGCTGATCTTCATCCTGCTGTCCTACGTGTCGCAGCTGGTGTTCCCGTCGAACAACTTCGACGACGTGGACTCCGGATCACTGGACGTCATGGTGGCCGCGGGAGGGCAGTTCCTGAACAACTTCTTCACCGCGGCCTATGTCGCCGGCGCGTTGGGTTCGGCGCTGACCTCGCAGGCCTCAGTGGCCCGCATCCTGTTCGCGATGGGCCGCGACGGCGTCCTGCCGCGTCGGGTGTTCGGGTACGTGTCGCCGCGGTTCAGCACGCCGGTGTACGCGATCGGCGTGGTCAGCGTGGTGTCGCTGCTGGCGATCGTGATCGACCTGGCCACTCTCGCGTCGCTGATCAGTTTCGGTGCGCTGGTGGCCTTCTCGGTGGTCAACCTGACGGTGATCAAGCACTTCTACCTCGACCTGCGTGAGCGCTCCAACGTGCTGTTGAACCTGGTGCTGCCGTTGATCGGGTTCCTGCTCACGGTCTGGCTGTGGACCAGCCTGTCGGGGCTGACCCTGGTGATCGGGCTGTGCTGGCTGGCCATCGGCTTCATCTGGCTGCTCAGCGTGACCCGCGGGTTCCGCCGGCCCACGCCGGTGCTGGACATCGAGCACCAGTAGGGGCCTCGCCCTCGCACCGGCGGACGAGCGCGGCAGCCCCTACCCCTCCTTGGAGTAGTCCGTGCTCAACCACCGCTTGGGCTTCATGCGGATCACCACGGACGACGACGTGAGGTTCTCGTCGGTGAACTGATTGCCGGCCTCCTCACCGAGATAGCGCACCGCGATCGCGCGCACCACGTCGTCGGTCGCGGGGTCGACACCCACCACGTCACCCTCGGCCGTCACGTACTTGTACGGCGGCTGCTCGTGCTGCACGCTGATCGCGAACCGCCCCGCCGCCCTGATCAGCGTGTGCTTGATCGAGGAGGCCTCGGTCCACAGCAGCACTTCGCCACCGGGTTCGTAGCCGTACCAGATCGGCACGGTCAGCGGCGCACGGTCGGGTCGCTCGACGGCGATCACCCCCACGTGCACGTCGGCCAGGAACTGCTGTCGCTCGTCGGACGTCATTGTCGGCATGCTGCGCACAACCGCTCCCCCGCGCCGACGTATTCCGCAGGGCCGCGCACCGCCCTGCGGTAATTTCACCAGGTGAACGATCTCAAGCCGTTCCAGCCGTCGATCGACTGGGACACGGCACTCATCGACTCGTTGCTGTGGGTCGGCCGAACCTGGGCCATCGCCGCCGCGGTGACCATGCTGGTCCTGACGATCATCGCGCGCTACACCACGTGGGGCCGCCAGTTCTGGCAGGTCACAGGCGTCTACTTCACCGGAAGGAACAGCGTCCGGCCGTGGCTGTCGCTGGGCACGATGCTGCTGTCGGTGATCATCGGTGTGCGGTTGAGTGTGCTCTTCACCTACCAGGGCAACGACCTGTACTCCTCGGCTCAAGTGGCGGTTCAGGGCCTGGCGCTGGGCGACGACGCGATCCAGGACTCCGGCATCCGGGGGTTCTGGCTGTCGCTGGTGCTGTTCGCGGTGCTGGCCGCGCTCCTGGTCACCCGCGTCATGGTGGACCTGTTCATCACGCAGCGGTTCATGCTGCGGTGGCGCGAGTGGCTGACCGACCGGCTCACGGGTGACTGGCTGGACGGCCGCGCCTACTACCGGGGCCGGTTCATCGATGACACCATCGACAACCCCGATCAGCGCATCCAGTCCGACATCGACGTGTTCACCGCGCTGTCGGGGCCGCAGCCCAACACCCCGCACCAGACCAGCAACGGCACACTGCCGTTCGGGGCCATCTCGTCGATCATCACCGTCATCTCGTTCACCCAGATCCTGTGGGCCCTCTCCGGCGACCTGACGGTGTTGGGAGTGACCATCCCCCACGCGATGCTCTGGGCGGTGTTCCTCTATGTCGCGTTCGCGACGGTCGTCGCGTTCTGGCTGGGCCGTCCACTGATCCGGTTGTCGTTCGACAACGAGAAGTTCAACGCCGCGTTCCGCTACGGCCTGGTCCGCCTGCGCGACGCGGCCGAAGCCGTCGCGCTCTACCGCGGTGAGAAACCCGAACGCCTGCACCTGCGCGAGCGATTCGCGCCCGTGGTGTCCAACTACCGGCGCTTCATCAACAAGACCATGATTTTTACCGGCTGGAACTACTCGATGAATCACGTCATCATCCCGCTGCCGTGGTTGTTGCAGGCGCCGCGGATGTTCGCCGGACAGATCCAACTCGGGGCGGTCACGCAGACGGCCGCGGCGTTCGGCGCGATCCAGGAGGCACTGTCGTTCTTCCGCAACGCCTACGACAGGTTCGCCGGTTACCGTGCGTCGATCATCCGTCTGCACGGTCTGGTGGCCGCCAACGAACAGAGCCGCCAACTGCCCAAGCTCGACATCGAATCCTTCTCCGACGGAGTGGTTTTCGACGACATCGAGGTTCGCAGCCCGGCTGGCGAGCAGCTCATCGACGCGCTCAACCTGGAACTGCGACCGGGTGACGCGATGATCATCACGGGCAAGTCGGGCACCGGCAAGTCCACGCTGCTGCGCAGCCTCGCCGAACTGTGGCCCTACACCTCCGGCACCATGCGCTCTCCGCAGGGCGAGCACGAAACGCTGTTCCTGTCACAGCTGCCCTACGTCCCGCTCGGAGACCTGCGGGCGGTGGTGTCCTATCCGCACGCACCCGGCGCGATCCCCGACGACACACTGCAGGACGCGCTGGTCTCAGTGGCACTGCCCAAGTACGCCGACCGTCTCGACGAGGTCGCAGACTGGGCCAAGGTGCTCTCCCCCGGTGAGCAGCAGCGCATCGCATTCGCCCGCGTGCTGCTCACCAAACCGAAGGCTGTGTTCCTCGACGAGGCCACCTCAGCGCTCGACGAACCACTGGAGTTCATGATCTACCAACTGGTCCGGCGCGAACTGCCCGACACGATCTTCGTCAGTGTGACGCACCGCAGCACGGTCAACCGCCACCACGGCAAACATCTCGAACTGCTCGGCGAGGGTCGCTGGCAGTTCGGCAGTATGGCTTCAACATGACCGACGACGAGACCGACCCCGCACCTTCTCGACGCCCGCACGTCCTGCGCCTCGCGCTGTTCGTCGGGTTCCTGCTGCTGATGTTCTATCTGGTGGCCATCGCCAGGGTGATCGACGTGGAACCCGTGCGCGACGCGATCCGGGCCACCGGACCGGCCGCACCACTGGTCTACATCGTGGTGTCGGCGATCCTCGGCTCGCTGTTCGTACCCGGACCGATCCTGGCCGCGGGCAGCGGTCTGCTGTTCGGCCCCGTGCTGGGCACGTTCGTCACCCTCGGGGCGACGGTCGGCACCGCGGTCGTCGCGAGCCTCGCCGGGCGCCGTGCGGGACGCGACAGCGCCCGCGCGCTGCTCGGCGCCCAGCGCGCCGACCGCCTCGACATCCTGATCGAGCGCGGCGGACTGTGGGCCGTCGTCGGCCAACGCTTCGTGCCGGGCATCTCCGACGCCATGGCGTCCTACGCCTTCGGCGCGTTCGGCGTTCCGCTGTGGCAGATGGCCGTCGGCGCGTTCATCGGGTCGGTGCCACGCGCGTTCGTCTACACGGCTCTGGGCGCCTCGATCGGTGACCTGTCGGCACCGCTGGCCTACACCGCGATCGCCGTGTGGTGCGTGACGGCGATCGTCGGGGTGTTCGTCGCCCGCCACGGTGTCCGAAGCTGGCGTTCGACGCACCAGCCGGACTCCTCCGACGAGACGCCCTGACACCGAATCGCCGACGTGGGTCCCCAAATGGCACGAGCGTCTGGTTCACTGATCACGACGTCACGTAGTAGCTGGGAGGTGTCGCAGTAGTGCCGGACTCGCGCCACGCGCTTTTCCGACCGACCGACGGCGCCGTGTTCACGGCTGCGACCTGGGCGGATCGAGTATGACGAACACCCACGCCCCCGAACGCAGTCTCATCGCGAGGTTCATTCGTAAGTTCGCATGGCTGGTGATCCTGGGCTGGATCGCGATCATCGGCCTGGCGAGCACGACCGTGCCGCCACTCGAAGAGGTCGGCGCGATGCGGTCGGTCTCGATGAGTCCCAGCGACGCCCCGTCGGTGATCGCGATGAAACGGGTCGGCGAAGTCTTCGACGAATTCAAGTCGGACTCCTCGGCGATGATCGTGCTCGAGAGCGACGAACCGCTCGACGACGCCGCGCACTACTTCTACAACGACATGATCGACAAGCTCGAGGCTGACAAGCAGCACGTCGAGCATGTTCAGGACTTCTGGGGCGATCCTCTGACCGAGGCCGGCGCCGAGAGTCCGGACGGTCGGGCCACCTATGTGCAGGTGTACCTCGCAGGCAACATGGGCGAGTCACTGGCCAACGAGTCCGTCGAGGCGGTCCAGACGCTGGTCGAAGGCCTGACCCCGCCACCGGGCCTGAAGGTCTATGTGACGGGCCTGTCGGCTCTGGCGGCCGATCAGCAGATCGCCGGTGATCGCAGTGTGCGGGTGATCGAGGGCGTCATCTTCGCCGTCATCATCACGATGCTGCTGCTCGTGTACCGGTCGATCATCACCACCATCCTCGTGCTGGTCATGGTGGTGTTCTCGCTGTCGTCGGCGCGCGGGATCGTCGCGTTCCTCGGCTATCACGACCTGATCGGTCTCTCGACCTTCGCCACACAGCTTCTGGTGACGCTGGCGGTGGCGTCGGCGACCGACTACGCGATCTTCCTGATCGGGCGATATCAGGAGGCCCGCACTCTCGGCGAGGACCGCGAGACCGCCTACTACTCGATGTTCGCCGGCACCGCGCACGTCGTGCTCGGCTCCGGCATGACGATCGCCGGCGCCATGCTGTGCCTGCACTTCACCCGGTTGCCGTACTTCCAGACACTCGGCATCCCGATGGCGTTCGGCATGACTGTGGTGGTCCTGACGGCCCTGACGTTGGGGCCGGCGATCATCACGATCGCGAGCCGCTACCGCAACCTCCTCGAACCCAAACGCGCCATGCGCATTCGGGGCTGGCGCCGGATCGGGACGGTCATCGTGCGATGGCCCGGACCGGTGCTGTTGGCGACGATTGCGCTGTCGCTGGTCGGCCTGCTGACCCTGCCCGGGTACCGGACCAACTACAACGACCGCAACTACCTGCCACCGGATCTTCCCGCGATGGAGGGGTTCGCGGCGGCCGAACGGCACTTCTCCGCGGCCCGGATGAACCCCGAACTGCTGCTCATCGAGACCGATCGGGATCTGCGGAACTCGGCGGACTTCCTGGTCATCGAGAAGATCGCCAAGACCGTGTTCCGCGTGCCCGGTGTCGGCGAGGTGCAGGCCATCACCCGCCCGCAGGGTGAGCCGCTGGAGTTCAGCACCATCCCCGCGCAGATGAGCATGAGCGGCACCATGCAGACGATGAACCGCAAGTACCTCATGGACCGCACTGACGACATGCTCAAGCAGTCGGCGGACATGGAGAAGACCATCAACACCATGACCCGCATGGTCGAGTTGATGACGGAGATGACGGACGTCACCCAGAGCATGGTGGGCAAGACCCACCAGATGGCCGACGACATCGTCGAGTTGCGGGATCACATCGCCAACTTCGACGACTTCGTGCGTCCGCTGCGCAACTACCTCTACTGGGAACCGCACTGCTACAACATCCCGATGTGCTCGTCGATGCGGTCGATCTTCGACAGCCTCGACGGCCTCGACACCATGACCGACCAGTTCCAGCAGGTGCTGCCGGACATGGATCGGCTCGCTGAACTGATGCCGCAGATGGCCGCGCTGCTGCCCAGTCAGATCGAAACCATGCAGAACATGCGCACCATGATGCTGACGATGTATCAGAGCCAGAAGGGTCTCTACGACCAAATGGCCGAGATGCAGGACGGTCAGACCGCCATGGGCGAGGCGTTCAACGACGCCAAGAACGACGACACGTTCTACCTGCCGCCGGAGATCTTCAACAACAAAGACTTCAAGCGCGGCATGGACAGCTTCATCTCGCCGGACGGAAAGGCCGTGCGGTTCATCATCTCCCATGCCGGAGACCCGCTGACGCCCGACGGCATCAAGCTGATCGACCAGATCAAGCTCGCGGCCAAGGAGGCCATGAAGGGCACTCCGCTGGAGGGTTCGAGGATCTACATGGCCGGCACCGCGGCCGCGTTCAAGGACATGCAGGAGGGCAACAACTGGGACCTCCTGATCGCCGGCATATCTGCGCTGTGCCTGATCTTCATCATCATGCTGCTGATCACCCGCGCCCTGGTGGCCGCGGCGGTGATCGTCGGCACCGTCGTGGTGTCACTCGGCGCGTCATTCGGGCTCTCAGTGTTGGTGTGGCAGCACCTGATCGGCGTCGAACTGCACTTCATGGTGATGGCGATGGCGGTGATCGTCCTGCTGGCGGTCGGCGCGGACTACAACCTGCTGCTGGTGGCGCGACTCCGCGAAGAGGTTCATGCCGGCATCAACACCGGCATCATCCGGGCGATGGGCGGCACCGGATCGGTGGTGACGGCCGCGGGCCTGGTGTTCGCGTTCACGATGATGTCGATGGCGGTCAGTGAGATGACCGTGGTGGCACAGATCGGTACGACGATCGGCCTTGGTCTATTGTTCGACACCCTGGTCATCCGGTCGTTCATGACGCCGTCGATCGCCGCGCTGATGGGCCGGTGGTTCTGGTGGCCGCAGTTCGTGCGCCAGCGTCCGGCACAGGGCGTGGTGGCCCGCGTGCTGGAACGCGACTCGGTCTAGGGCCCCGGCCCTCATAGC
This sequence comes from Mycolicibacterium confluentis, assembly GCF_010729895.1. NCBI lineage: Bacteria > Bacillati > Actinomycetota > Actinomycetes > Mycobacteriales > Mycobacteriaceae > Mycobacterium > Mycolicibacterium confluentis. The sequence continues at coordinate 1,782,840 of NZ_AP022612.1, read as the reverse complement.
CGCGGGCCGACCCCCTCTCAAATGCCCGGCTAGGAGCGACTTTCCACACTCAGCCCACCGACCCCCGCGGATCCAGCCCGATTAGTCGCTCGTAGCCGGGCATTTGAGACACACACCTGACTCCCCTCGCCTCAGTGCCTCACCGCATCGCGTCACCTCAGCCGCCTCGCCCAGGCGCCTCACCTCAGTGCCGCCCCGCTCCGCGCTCCGGCGCGCATTCTGATACCTGCTCGCTACCGAGATTAATCTCCAGGAAACCCACGGACCGTTTCCCCACGGCAGACTCTGTTTCACCTTAAGAGTCTTCCGTGGAGGTTGAATGACGACAGTTTCGGTTCCCCCGTTCTTGGTGACTTCCGGCTTCTGGCAGGGACTTCCGCAGATGCCGCTGGACAGGTATCCGGGCACGCAGGGTTACATCGACGACGTCTACGCCAATCCGTACCAGGTGCCGATGTGTTCCGGTTACTTCGAGTTGAAGAACACCGAAGCGCCCCTGGACTACTACTACGACTACGACGAGATGAAGGTCGTGCTCGAAGGCGAGTTCCGGTTGGAGAACGTCGACACCGGACAGGTCGAGATCGCCCGCGCCAAGGATGCGATCTTCTTCCCGAAGGGTTCCCGCATCCTGTTCTCGACACCGGACTATGCACTGGCGTTCTACGTCGGATACCGGTCGTTCGCGCCATAATGCCGGTGCGCGACAACGTCGAACGCTACCGAGTCCGCCCGGGCGGGGTCACCGCGGTGAAGGTGTTCGGTGGTGATCGCTTCGACGTCATCGACCACTTCGGCCGCCAGGGTGCCGAACTCACGGTGCTGGCCGAGGATCCGCGAGCGGTGGCCGATACCCGACCCGACGCCGCGGCAACCGTGTTGCGCGGACTCGTCGGCGGCAAGGACGAGGACGGGTACTCCGCCGCCCGGATCCTTGCCGTGCTGTCCGAGCACGGGGTGCGGCAGGACGAGGCGACGGCGGCCCGCCTGTTCGGCGACGACTCCCCCGCCGGCGCGCGGGAGAGTTTCACCGTCGTCGCCGACGCGGTCGTCCTGGTCGCCGCGCCCGCGGCGCCGATGCTCGTGCACACCGTGCACCAGAACCCGCCATCAGACCTGTTCGTCGAGGTCGAGCGGGGCGCCAACACCCCGCGGGAGCAGCTCGAACTGCCAAGTCCGTTGGCGGAACCCCTGTGGGAGGCGCGAATCGACGCCTCCACCGCAGCCTCCTACGAGGTGCGCGCCGGGCAGTTCATCCAGATCCTCGACGTGGCGGGGCGGCAGTGCTCGGACCTGCTGGCGTTCGACGCCCGAGCCCTCGGCGACGGCCAGGAGTTCGGACTGGACGCAACCATGACGCGCACCCTGATCGGTGCCGCAACCCCGCGTCCAGGGTTGACGGGCAAGTTCTACGACAGCCGGGCTCGCCCCCTGCTGGAGGTGGTGCGCGACACCGTGGGCCGCCACGACACCTTCGCGCTGGCCTGCACCGCGAAGTACTACGCCGACATGGGTTATCCCGGGCACGTGAACTGCACCGACAACTTCAATGCTGCGTTCGATCAGTACGGCGTCGCACCGAGGGTGGGTTGGCCTGCGCTGAATCTCTTCTACAACACCGCTTTCGACGCCGACCACCAGCTGATCTCCGATGAGCCCTGGTCCCGACCAGGCGACTACGTGCTGCTGCGGGCCGCGGCGGACCTGGTGTGTGCCTCGTCGGCATGTCCCGATGACATCGACCCGGCCAACGGCTGGGTACCGACCGATATCCATGTGCGCGTGTATGACTCGACCAGGAGGTTCTCCGTGGCGGTGGGACACCGGCTCACTCCCGACGCCGAACCGGTGTTGACCAAACAGACCGGGTTCGCCGGGCGCACCTCGGCACTCACTCGCAATTTTGCCGAGTACCAGGGCTACTGGCTGCCCACCAGCTTCGACAACTACGGTCCACACCAGGAGTACTGGGCCTGCCGAGAACGCGTGGCGGTGATGGACCTGTCGGCACTGCGGAAGTTCGAGGTGCTCGGACCCGATGCCGAGGCCCTGCTCCAGTCCACCGTGACCCGCGACATCCGCAGGCTGGCGCGCGGGCAGGTGGTCTACACCGCCATGTGCACCGACACCGGCGGCGTGATCGACGACTGCACGGTGTTCCGGCTCGGGGACAACAACTTCCGCTTCATCGGCGGTGATCCGTATGACGGTGAGCACCTGCGCGCCCACGCCGAGCGACTCGGACTCGGGAAGGTGTGGATCAAGGACTCCTCCGACCAGTTGCACAACATCGCCGTGCAGGGTCCGTCCAGCCGCGACCTGCTCGATGAACTCATCTGGTCGCCGGCGGGCCAGCCGGCGTTGCGCGAGCTGGGCTGGTTCCGCTTCCTGATCGGGCGCCTCGGCGGGCCGGACGGGCCGCCACTGCTGGTGTCGCGCACAGGGTATTCGGGTGAACTGGGCTACGAGGTATGGGTGCATCCCGCTGACGCGGAAACCCTGTGGGATGCGGTGTGGACGGCCGGCGAGCCTTACGGCCTGGCGCCGCTTGGGCTCGAAGCTCTTGAGATGCTGCGTGTCGAATCCGCACTGGTGGCGGCCGGACACGAATTCGATGAACAGACCGATCCCTTCGAGGCGGGCATCGGATTCACGGTGCCGCTGAAGACCAAACCCGACGACTTCGTCGGACGCGCGGCACTCGTCGACCGGAAGGCACATCCCCAACGCGTTCTGGTCGGACTGCGCCTCGACGGCAACGACGTGGCGGGCCACGGCGACTGTGTGCACATCGGCCGCTCCCAGGTCGGGGTGATCACCAGCGGGGTGCGCTCCCCCATCCTCGGCGCCAGCATTGCGTTGTGCCGCATCGCTGTTCAACACAGTGCGATAGGGACCGGCGTCGAGGTGGGCAAGCTCGACGGTCACCGCAAGAGACTGCCCGCCGTCGTCGTCCCCATTCCGTTCTACGACCCGGAGAAGACCCGCCCGCGTTCCTGAGGAGGAATCTATGCCCCGTACCGCGATCGTCGGCGCCGGCCCGTGCGGCCTCGCCCTTCTGCACGCATTCGAACAGGCTCGTCTCGACGGAATCGACGTCGGCGAGGTGGTCTGCTTCGAGAAACAGAGCGACTGGGGTGGGCTGTGGAACTACACCTGGCGCACAGGCCTCGACGCCCATGGCGATCCGGTGCACGGCAGCATGTACCGCTATCTGTGGTCAAACGGGCCCAAGGAGTGCCTGGAGTTCGCCGACTACACCTTCGACGAGCACTTCGGCACGCCGATCCCGTCGTTCCCGCCGCGTGAAGTCCTCTACGACTACATCGTCGGACGCGCCAAGAAGAGCGGCGTGCGTGAGTCGATCCGGTTCGACACCGCAGTGCGTGGCGTGACCTTCGACGCCGAGAGCGCGACCTTCGCCGTCACGACGGAGTCCCTCGAGAATCGGTGCCTGTCCACTGACACCTTCGATCACGTGGTGGTGGCGTCCGGACACTTCTCCACTCCCCACATGCCGGAATACCCTGGATTCCAGTCATTTCCGGGCCGGATCCTGCATTCGCACGACTTCCGGGACGCCGCGGAGTTCGCCGGTAAGGACCTGCTGATCCTGGGCAGCAGCTATTCCGCCGAGGACATCGCACTGCAGACCTTCAAGTACGGGGCGAAATCGGTCACCATCGCCTACCGCCATGCCCCGATGGGGTTCGGGTGGCCCGAGGGCATCACCGAGGTGCCCGCCCTCACACACCTCGACGGCCGCACCGCGGTGTTCGCCGACGGCACATCCCGCGACATCGACGCCGTGATCCTGTGCACGGGATATCAGCATCACTTCCCCTTCATCGACCCTTACCTGCGCCTGACCACCGGCAACAACCTGTATCCGGACGGCCTCTACAAGGGAGTGGTGTGGGCGGCCAACCCGAAGCTGCTGTACCTGGGTATGCAGGACCAGTACTACACGTTCAACATGTTCGATCCGCAGGCGTTCTATGCCCGAGACGTCGTGTTGGGCCGCACCGCTTTACCGGATGCCGACCAGATGGCCGCCGACATCGCCGCGTGGCGGTCCAAGCTCGACGCCGTGTCGGGGGTGATGGAGCAGATCGACTTCCAGACTGATTACGTGCGGGACCTGTTGACGCTCACGGACTATGCGAGCTTCGATCTGGACCTGGTGCGCCAGCACTTCGTCACCTGGGAACACGACAAGGACGAGAGCATCACCGGCTATCGCAACCGGTCGTTCTCCTCCCCGTGTACCGGAACCGTCGGGCCCGCACCGCACACCCCGTGGTGGGAGGAGATGGACGACAGCCTGTCCCGCTTCCTGAAACCGTAGGGCTGAGCGTTGGTTCGGGCCCCGCGCCGAGCGGGGACATCCTTCCGATCGCCCGGCTATGAGCGACTATCCCCTCTCGGCGGCACCGCCCCTACGTCCATGGGGGCGAAAGTCGCTCAGAGTCGGGCATGTCGAACACACCTCCCGACCAACGCAGCCCCGGAAGGACTCCACTTCCGCGGGCCGAACCCCACCCAGGATGGCCACATGGACCACATCACCTTCATCCCCACCGTCGAGCAGATGGCGTTCACCTTCGGCGGCGCCGACCCCGTCATGCGGATCAAGCCGGGCACAGTGTTGACGTTGTGGGCCGAGGACGCTTTCGGCGGGCGCATCACCAGCACCGACGACGTCGCGAGCAGCGCGCTCGACACCGAGGACCTCAACCCGCAGACCGGGCCGTTCTGGATCGAGGGCGCACAACCCGGCGACACACTGGCCATCCATCTGGTGGATCTCACACCGGCCCGCAGTTGGGGTGCGTCGTCGTTAATCCCGTTCTTCGGCGGCCTGACCAGTTTCCCGGCCAGCCCCACACTGCAGGATCCACTGCCGGAGCGCACCTGGATCTACGAGTATGACTCCGCGGCACGCACACTCGGCTTCTCGGCGCGCGGCAGCGACTTCGAGGTCGCGTTGCCGGCCAACCCGATGCTCGGCACCGTCGGTGTGGCGCCCGCGCGCCGCGAGGTGCGCACATCGCTGGTGCCGGACTCCTTCGGCGGCAACATGGACACCCCGGAGATGGCTGCCGGTGCTACCTGCTATCTGCGTGTCAACGTCGAGGGCGCGCTGTTCTCCCTCGGCGACGGCCATTACCGGCAGGGCGAGGGCGAGTCGTGCGGCACCGCGGTCGAGGGTGCCATGAACGTCACCGCCATCGTGGAACTCATCAAGGGCGGCGGGCCCGCCTGGCCGCGACTGGAGACCGACACGCACCTGATGGCGGTCGGCTCGGGCCGTCCGCTGGAGGAGGCCTGGCGCGCCGGCCAGGTCGAGATGATCACGTGGCTCGGCGAGTTGTACGGCCTCGACCGGCTCGACGCCTATCAGCTGCTGACGCAGATCTCGCAGAATCCGATCGCCAACGTCGTCGACGTCAACTACAGCGCCGTCACCAAGATCGACAAGCGCCTGCTGCCCGCCGCCAGCGCCTACGGCGGTGTGCACGCGTCGCTGCGCGGCACAGCTCGGAGCCTCGGCACCATCAGCTACTGACCCACCCGGGAATCCCGGTTAACATCGCCTGCATGGGTGAAGCACAGCACGTGGCAGTGGTCGGCGGCGGACTGGCGGGCCTGGCGGCCACCGTCTGGCTCGCCGAACTGGGCTACCGGGTCACACTGCTGGAGAGCAACGGCACCCTCGGCGGTCGCACCATCGGCCTGACCACCAAACACGGCGACGCCGTCGAGAACGGGCAGCACGTGTTCGCCGGGTCCTACGAGAACATCTTCCGGTTCCTGGACTCGATCGGCACCCGCCATCTGCTGTCCTTCCCCGACCAGTTTGGGGTCCGCTACCCCGGCGGCCACGTCGAGACCTTCGGCCTGCATCCCCGCAACCTGGTCAAGATGGCCACGGGCCGCGTGGAGGGTCTGAGCATCGCGACGCAGTTGCGGGCCGCACCGGCGTGGGCGCGCCTGGCCCGCGACGTCATCCGGTTCGACGACAGGCTCGACGACATCACCGTCGACGAGTGGTTCGACCGCCTCGGCTTCCCCGCCCCGGTCCGGCGAATCCTGCTGAACTCCATGGTGATCGGCCTGCTCAACGAGCTGCCTCATCTGGCCTCCGCGCATGCCTTCGCCGCCCTGCTACGCACCGGCGCCGACCGGGCACGCCGGCACGGGCCATCCGCGGTGCGGATCGGCTACCCCACGGTCGATCTCGAGGCGCTCTACCTCGAGGGTGCCCGTCGCGTCATGACCGAGCGCGGTGTCGACGTGCGACTGCGCACCCGGGCCGCGCGGGTCGCGGTCACCGACGGCCGCGCGTCGGGCATCGAACTGTCCGATGGGACGACGATCGACGCCGACGCCGTGGTGCTCGCGGTGCCGTCGTGGAACCTGCGCTCCCTGCTCGACGATGTCCCCGGATCCGAGGACGCCCGCCTGGCCGCCAAGCAGCTGGAGCCGATCCCCATCATGAACGCCTACGTGCTGCTGGACCGCCCGCTCGGCACGGCCGCCCCGTGGGAGTCGTTGCTGGACAGCGATATCGGATGGGTGTTCGATCGCGATCAGATGCACGGACCCCGTGACGACGGCAATCACCTGTACGCGCTGACCACGTGCGCCAGCTATGACCTGATGACGCTCGGCAACGCCGAGGCGGGCGAGCGCCTGCTCGCGGCCCTGCGCGCCAGTTACCCCGCGGCCCGCGAGGCGAAGGTCGTCGACCTCACGGTGGTGCCCTGGCCCAAGGCGACGTTCTCGTCGCGCGTGGGCATGTCCACCATTCGACCCGGCAACCGGACCGCACTGCCCAATCTGGTGCTCGCCGGCGACTGGACCCACAACGACTGGCCGACCACCATGGAGGGCGCGGCCCAAAGTGCCTCCCGGGCAGTCGATCTGGTTCACACCGAACTCGCAGGCGGCTGACGCGCGTACGGTGGGAAGGATGAAGTTCCTCAACGTGGATGGATTGGGTGAGGTCAGCCGCATCGGCCTCGGCACGTGGCAGTTCGGATCCCGGGAATGGGGCTACGGCGACAGCTACGCTTCGGGCGCGGCGGGTGACATCGTCAAACGCGCCCGCGAACTCGGTGTCACACTGTTCGACACCGCGGAGGTCTACGGGCTCGGCAAGAGCGAGCGCATCCTCGGCGAAGCACTCGGCGACGAACGTGCGGACGTGGTGCTGGCCAGCAAGGTGTTCCCCGTCGCGCCGTTCCCGGCCGTGGTCAAGCAGCGCGCGCAGGCCAGCGCGAAGCGTTTGGGTGTCGACCGCATTCCGCTGTATCAGATCCATCAGCCCAACCCGGTGGTGCCGGATTCGGTGATCATGCCGGGCATGCGGGACCTGCTCGACAGCGGCCGGATCGGCGCGGCTGGCGTGTCGAACTACTCGTTGGAGCGGTGGCGCAAGGCCGACGCCGCACTGGGCCGACCGGTGATCAGCAATCAGGTGGAGTTCTCGCTGGCGCGGCCGCGGGCACTCGACGATCTGGTGCCGTTCGCCGAGCAGCAGAAGCGGATCGTCATCGCCTACAGTCCGCTGGCGCAGGGCCTGCTCGGCGGTAAGTACGGCGTACACAACCGGCCCGGCGGGGTGCGCGCCGCCAACCCGCTGTTCGGCACCGAGAACCTGCGACGCATCGAACCGCTGCTGAACGTGCTGCGCGATGTCGCGACCACCGTCGGCGCCAAACCGGCGCAGGTCGCGTTGGCATGGCTGCTCACGCTGCCCGGCGTGGTCGCCATTCCCGGGGCGTCCAGTGTCGAGCAGCTCGAATTCAACGTCGCCGCAGCCGATATCGAGCTGACCCCGGAGGCTCAGGCATCCCTGACCGCAGCCGCACGGGCGTTTCGGCCGGTGTCGGCGGTACAGACGCTCGTCGGCAAGGTGCGGGAGAAGATCGGGCGCTGACTACGGCGTGAGCGACAGCGGGCCCAGCAGTTGGCAGTCCGGCGCCACCAGCTGTCCAATCCACGCGCCACAGCCCCGCCCCGTCGCCACGTAGGTGGAACCCGCCACGTACGGCGTGCTGATGTGTGCCTCTCCTGGTCCGCGGTGGGGTGCGCACGTGGTCATGCCGCCCGCCTCCAGGCACGCCACGCTCATCGCCGGCTCAGCCGGCGGCCCACAGGCATCGGGCGAGACCGTCGCGGTGACCACCGAACCACTTCCGTCCGGCACCACCTGCGGCGCCGACAGCGTGAACGTGCACGGCGGTGGCGGCCCGGCGTGCGCGGTGCCGGCGGAAAGACCGGCGAGCGCCGCGACGAAGGCCACCGACAAGACCAGGACTGAGCGGGCCATACGCCGATGATAGGACGCAGAAGTCACTGCAAGGCCAGCAATCCACATAACACCCCATGGGTCCGCGAATACCGCCCATGTCTGCATTCACCCGGTACCGTGGGACGCGGTTGACCTCACAGCCCTTCCGGATAGGTTGCGGCGGCGCGCTGTCTCGCCCTGCCGATGGAGTTCAGGACTCCGACCGTGCCGGCCCGTTCACGTTGCTGTGCCGATATTTCGACATCCCGTGCACGGATCCAGAAGGGCACCTGCTGATGAGCAGATTCACCGAGACCATGTACGCCAACGCCCACAGCAGTTCCCGGGGTTTCAACACCGGCGAACCCGAGGCACCGGTGCGCCACAGCTGGCGTGAGGTGCACGAGCGCGCCCGCCGCATTGCAGGCGGGTTGGCGTCCGCCGGGGTGGGGCCTGGCGATGCCGTCGCCGTATTGGCCGGTGCCCCAGTCGATATCGCGCCGACCGCCCAGGCGATCTGGATGCGCGGAGCCAGCCTGACGATGCTGCACCAGCCCACCCCGCGCACCGACTTGACGCGCTGGGCCGAGGAGAGCTTGGCGGTGGTGAAGATGATCGACGCCAAGGTCATCGCCATCGCCGATCCGTTCCTGCCCGCCGCGCCGATCCTGGAGCAGATGGACATGCGGGTGTCGTTCATCGCGGACCTGTTGCGCAGCCCGCCGACGGACCCGCTGCCCACCGACGATGACGACCTGGCGTTGCTGCAGTTGACCTCTGGCTCCACCGGGTCCCCCAAGGCCGTCCAGATCACGCACGCCAACGTCGTCGCCAACGCCGAGGCGATGATCGTGGGCTGCAGTTTCGACGTCGACACCGATGTGATCGTGAGCTGGCTGCCGTGCTTCCACGATATGGGGATGACGGGCTATCTGACGGTGCCGATGTACTTCGGCGCCGAGCTGGTCAAGATCACGCCGATGGATTTTCTTCGCGATACGTTGTTGTGGGCCAAGCTGATCGACAAGTACAAGGGCACCATGACGGCCGCCCCGAATTTCGCGTACAACATGTTCGCCAACAGGCTTCGCCGCCAGGCCAATCCCGGCGACTTCGATCTGTCGTCGCTGCGGTGGGCGCTGTCGGGATCCGAACAGGTCGACCCTGTCGATGTCGAGGCGCTCTGCGCCGCCGGGGCGCCGTTCGGCCTGCGGCCCGAGGCCATCATCCCGGCGTACGGCATGGCCGAAACGACGGTGGCGGTGTCGTTCTCCGAGTGCGGTGGCGGCATGGTCGTCGACGAGGTGGACGCCGACATGCTGGCCGCGCTGCATTTGGCGGTTCCGGCCACCAGGGGGCGCACCCGCCGCCTGGTCACGCTCGGCAAGCCGCTTCCCGGACTCGACGTCCGCATCGTCGACGAGGACGGCGTCGTGTTGGGTCCGCGCGGCGTCGGCATCATCGAGGTTCGCGGCGCGCCGGTCACCGCCGGCTACACCACGGCGGCTGGTTTCCTCGCCGCGCAGAACGCGCTGGGGTGGTATGACACCGGAGACCTCGGCTATCTCACCGAGACCGGCGCAGTGGTCGTGTGCGGGCGGATCAAGGACGTCATCATCATGGGCGGCCGCAACATCTATCCCAGCGACATCGAACGCGCCGCCGCCCGGGTCGACGGTGTGCGGCCCGGCTGTGCGGTGGCGGTGCGGTTGGACGCCGGATTGTCGCGCGAGGCGTTCGCTGTCGCGGTCGAGTCGAAGTGCCACAACGATCACGACGAGGTGTGCCGCATCCAGCATCAGGTCGCTCACGAAGTGGTGGCCGAAGTCGATGTGCGACCCCGCCACGTGACGGTGCTCGAACCGGGTGCCATCCCGAAGACACCATCGGGAAAGCTACGCCGTTCACACGCGCTGTCACTGGTGGGCTGACTCTGTTCGACATGTCGCGAGCTTCGCTCCCGGAGTAAATTCGGAGAAGATGGCTGACTACGACGCCCAACCCGGGCGTGCACCGGACGCGGCACCTCAACCGTCGCCAGTCCAGCTCGAAGCCCACGAGCTGGACCTGTACGCGGGCCTGGCGGGTGTGGCCAGCATTGTCGCGGGGACCCGACGAGTAGACGAAATCCTCAGTGAGATAGCGGAATTCGCGGTCCTGGCGATACCTGGAGTAGACGGTGCCGGAGTCACGCTGCTCCAGGCAGGTGGGCAGCACCGCGTCGAAACCTGGGCGGTGACCACTGACTTCGTCCGCGACATCGACGCCGTGCAGTACGACCAGTTCGGCGAGGGACCGTGCCTGACCTGCATAGAGTCACACCGACCGACCGTGAGCGGATCGATGGGCAACGACGCCCGGTGGCCGCGGTTCGGTGGCAGGGTCGCACGGATGGGCGTGCATTCCGTGCTGGCACTCCCGCTGCTGGTGCACGATGACGTGGTCGGCGCGATCAATGCGTACGCCCGCACCCGCGACGCGTTCGGCGATCACGCCGTCCAGACGGGATCGCGGTTCTCCAAGGCCGCGGCGGTGGCGGTCCACAATGCGCGCCTGTTGGACCAGGCGCATGAGCGCACGCAGCAACTGCAGCGCGCACTGCAAAGCCGCGCGGTGATCGATCAGGCGGTCGGAATCATTCGCAGCCGCACCGGTGAGGACGCCGCGGGGGCGTTCCAACGCCTGGTCCGCCTCAGCCAGGGCGAGAACACCAGGCTCGCCGTCGTCGCCGAACGCCTGGTCGAGGAGTCGGTCCGGCGGGCCCGTGCCCGTCGCCGGTGAACCGGTTCAGCGGTCCTGCGCAGCCAAGGCGGTCAACTCGGCCACCGGCGCGTGGGGGGCCGCCGCGGTCGGACATCAACCGCCGCGCGCCGTCCGTCGATGGCCTCGAGAAGAAGGTCACGGATGGCCACATCAACCGGAGACAGGTTTGGCGATCGCCACACCGCGGCCCAGGAACTTCCGTTCCGATGCGGTTTCGGGGGCATCGTCGGCGGTGGCCGTGAGGAAACGGTCGGGCAGAGCCAGCTTGAGGATCGTGCGCTGTGACAACAGGAACTGCCGCGCCAGTGATCCGGTGGTGTAGGGCAGGTCGTATTTGTCGCACAGGGCGTGCACGCGTTCGGCGATCTGCGCGTAGCGGTTGCTGGGCAGGTCGGGGAACAGGTGGTGTTCGATCTGGTAGCACAGGTTGCCGCTCGCGAAGGCCAGCACGGGCCCAGCCTTGAAGTTCGCCGTCCCCAGCATCTGGCGCAGGTACCAGTCGGATCTGGTCTCGCCCGCCAGGGCCTCCTCTGTGAACTTCTCGGCGCCGTCGGGAAAGTGTCCGCAGAAGATCACCGCGTAGGCCCACAGGTTGCGCGCAAGGTTGGCGACCGCATTCGCCGCCAGCACGCGGCGCCATCTCCGACCGCCGAGTGCGGGTGTCACCACGTAGTCCTTGAGCACCTGTCGCTTGATCTTGGCGACCAAAGCCTGTGACTGAACGGATCTTTCCTGATCATCGCGGGCGCGCTCATGTGCGGAATGCAGGCCGTGCAGGGCAATGCCCCATTCGAAGACCGCCGCCAGCAGCAGATTGCGCAGCGGCTGGACCAGATGTTTACGTTCCCAAGGCTCATCGCGGGTCACCCGCATGACACCGAAACCGATGTCGTCGTCGACTCCGAGCACGTTGGTGAACACGTGGTGCCGGTAGTTGTGCGAATACCGCCACTGCGAGGACAACCCGGCCATATCCCATTCCCAGGTGTTCGAATGGATCTCGGGATCGTTTATCCAATCCCATTGGCCGTGGCCGATGTTGTGGCCGAGTTCCATGTTCTCGACGCTCTTCGCGGCAGCCAGGCCCGCGGTGCCCACCAGCCACCCGAGCCTTGAGCGGGTGCCGACGATCACGAGTCGCGACGCCACGTCGAGAATCCGCTGGAATCGGATGACCCGACGGATGTAGGCGGCATCGCGGACGCCGAGCGAGTCCTCGATCTCCTGGCGAATGCCGTCGAGCTCAGCGCCGAGCGAGTCAATGTCAGTACGACTCAGATGCGCGTACATCGGGACGTCAGTGATGGCCATAAATACGTCCCTGCGGTCGACAACAAGCAAGTGCCCGCCAGCCTACCCGCGCACCACCTCCGCAGTCGCATCGAGACCCAGAAACGTGGTCTCCCCGTTGGCGTCGTCGGTCAGGGGACGGTGTGCCCCTCGTGGCAGATCATCAGTGGTATCCGGCAGTGCTGCAGCATGTTCAATCCGGTTGACCCAAACACCGCACCGGTCAGCGCACCCCGCCCTCTGGACCCGACCACCACCATCCGCGCGCCGTCACTGTGCTGGATCAAGGCCTCGGCGGGCCGGTCGGACTCCAGGAAGCACTTCGCCTTGACGTTGGGAAAACGTTGCGCAACCTCGTCGACGACCTCAGTCAACTGGACCAGTTCGGCGGATTCCAGTGCCGCCCAATCGGTCAGGCGGGGCAGGGCCATCACCCCCGCCGGCACCAGATGTGACCAGGCATGCACTGCCGTCAGGCCCACACCCAGACGGTCGGCCATCTCGAAGGCGCGCTCAAGCGCGACACCCCCGGTCTCGGAGTAGTCGACGCCCACCACAACGGGGGCGTCCGTCGCGGCGGTGTCGGCGCCACGCACGATGATCACCGGACAACCTGCGCCCGTGGCCACTGCCAGGGTGGTCGACCCCAACAGCAGCGCCGCCAGAGGTGTGACGGGCTTGGTGCCCAGCACCACGAATCGGGCATACCAACTGGCGTCGATCAGGCCTTCGGCGGCCGGACACTCAAGCGCCGCGGTGGTGATGCTCAACCCGGGAGATTCTGCTTGGGCCGCCTCGGCAGCTTCAGCAAGAGACCGCTCGACCTGCTCCTCGTGGTAGTTCCCCACTGCCGCGCGCAGTGCGGCGGCGGCGTCGGTCAAGGCGTGACCGGTGTCGGGCCGAGCGTGCAGAAGCCTCAGCGGTGCGTCCATGCGCGTGGCCAGTGCTGCTGCCCACCGCGCGGCAGCCAGACCGCCCTCACTGCCGTCGATTCCCACCACGATGGGGCGTGTGCGGTCGGACATCTCACTCCCGAAGTCAACGGAGCGTCACCATTCACGCGCTCGTGTCCCTTCATAGTGGTCCACCGGGACGTTTCACACAGCCGGTCGGCAGACCCCATTCTGACCGCAGAAGTCCTCTAGCTCAGGGTCTAAAGCCCTTGCCGCCAGCGATTGGGGACCAAGGTCCCTGGCCTGCTGCCAGCCGGTGCGGCATCGTTCGTTGACGAACCCTCCGGGGAGAGCGGAGGACTGCACCATGGCTGCGATGACACTGACCGCTGACGTACTGCGCGACGCGGTGGGCCTGGCCTGTCGCGCACCCTCGTATCACAACAGCCAGCCATGGCGCTGGGTTGCGGACGGTGCGAAGCTGCAGTTGTTCCTGGACCGGAGCCATGTGGTCGCCAACGACCACAGCGGGCGTCAGGCGCTGCTCAGTTGCGGTGCGGCACTGGACCATGTGCAGGTCGCGATGGCCGCGCAGGGCTGGCAGGCCCATGTCGAACTGCTGCCCAACCCCAACAATCTCGATCACCTCGCGACGCTCGGATTCACCGAACTGGTCGCGGTCACCGACGGCCACCGGCGTCTTGCGGAGGCCATCAGCCGTCGCCGCACCGATCGGCTCCCGTTCGGCCCGGTGCCGGACTGGGAACGGTTTGAGGAACGGCTTCGCAGTCGGATCGACACCTCGTTCGCACTGCTCGACGTCATCAGCGACGCCGATCGTCCTCAGCTCGTTGCCGCAACGGAATTCGTCGATGCGCTGCGCCTGTACGACTCGCAGTACTTCCGCACGCTGCAGTGGTGGACCACGCCGTATGAAGCGGACGAGGGCATCCCCTACAGCGCGCTCGTCTCCGCCGCCGAGGACGACCGTGTCGGGGTGGGACGCACGTTCCCCGTGGCGCCCCATTCGAACCGTCGTGCGCAGATCCCCGAGGATCGCTCCGCCATCGTGGTGCTCTCGGCGCACGAAGACACCCGGCGCGACATCCTTGAGTGCGGGTCGGCCCTGTCGACAGTGCTGCTGGAAGCGACCCTCGCCGGGCTGGCCAGCTGCCCGCTGACCCACCTGACCGAGATGGCCACGGGTCGCCACATCGTCTCGCAGCTGACCGACCGGGAATACCCGCAGGTCCTGGTTCGGATCGGCTCCGCACCCGCGGGTGAGGAGCCACCTCCACAGACACGGCGGCGCCCCCTGGCTGACGTCCTGACGGTCACTACGTGAACGCGGCGGCGGCGGATGCCGACGACCGCATCGTCACACTGACGATGAATCCCGCGCTGGACATCACCACCGGCATCGGACGCGTTCGCCCCACCCACAAGCTGCGTTGCGGCGCCGCCCGCCATGACCCCGGCGGCGGTGGCATCAACGTGGCTCGGGTCGCGACCGTGCTCGGGGCCGAAGCCACCGCCGTGTTCCCCGCCGGCGGTGCCACCGGGGCGCTGATCGGCGACCTCCTCACCGCGACCGGGGTGCCCCACGACCAGATCCCGATCACCGCATCGACCCGCGAGAGCTTCACCGTGGACGAACAGGAGACAGGCCTGCAGTACCGGTTCGTGCTGCCCGGACCAGTGCTGTCCGAAGCCGAACAACAGCGGTGCCTGACCCGGTTGCGCGCAGCGGCCACAGGCGCCCGGTTCGTCGTCGCCAGCGGCAGCCTGCCACCCGGCGCCTCGCCCGACTTCTACCAGCGCGTCGCTGACCTGTGCCGTGATCTGGGCGCGCTGCTGATCCTGGACGGTTCGGGCGCCGGCTTGCGCCGCGTCCGCTCCGGGGTGTTTCTGCTCAAGCCCAGCATCAGCGAACTCCGTGCGTACATGGACCACGACCTGTCGAGCGAAGCCGAGCGATGGGAGGCGGCCCATCAGCTCATCAACTGCGGGGTCGCCCGCCACGTCCTGGTGTCGCTGGGCGCCCGAGGAGCGATGCTCGCCTCAGCTGAACGCAGTCTGCGGTTCGAAGCGCCGGACATCGGCCGCGGCAGCGGAGTCGGCGCGGGCGACGCCATGGTCGCCGGGGTCACGGTCGGGTTGGCCCGTGGTTGGCCGCTGGACCAGGCGGTACGCCTGGGTGTCGCTGCCGGGGCCGCCATGCTGCTGACCCCCGGCACCGCGATGTGTGAAACCGCCGACGTCCAACGACTGTTCGCAGGAATCGCGGAGCCGGTCGAACCCGATCCCTCAGTCAGGAGGGTCGGACCACGATCACCGGAGAGTGTGCCGCCTCCACGACGGCGGAGCTGACAGATCCCAGCAGCATCCCGGCGAAGCCACCACGGCCGCGGCTGCCGACGACGACCAGCTGTGCGTCATGGGAATGCGTGATGAGGTGACGCGCCGCCCGGTCCGGGACCACGATGCGACGCACCGTGACGTCGGGATACCGCTCGCGCCATCCGGCCAACCGCTCGGCCAGGGCCGCCGCGGCCCGCTCATGCAGCAGATCCCAATCTGTTCCGGCGAATTCGATACTGACGTTGTCGGCCCACGCGTGCAGGGCTATCAGTTCGACGCCGCGCCGTGACGCCTCGTCGAACGCCACAGCCGTGGCGGACGTCGAAGCCGGCGAGCCGTCCACGCCCAGCACCACCGGCAGCCTGGCCATATCCTCGGCCGAACCCCGCCGCTCATCGTGGACGATCGTGACGGGGCACAGGGCGTGATGGACCAGGCCGGAGCTGACCGAACCCAGCAGCCGTCCACTGATCGAACCCAGGCCGCGACAGCCGACCACGAGCATGTCGGCGTCCTCGGACAGTGCCACCAAGCCCGACACCACGCCGTCGGACACCGCGAGCTCGTCGATCCGAATCGGCTCGGCGGACGCCGAAATCCGCTCGGCGATGGCACGGCTCTGCGCCAGGATTTGCCGTGCGTCGTCTTCGAGCCTGCGCCACACCTCGGCCGATCGGATGATCTCCACGCCCAACGTCACTCGAGGTTCCGGGGTGACATGAACCAGCACCAGCGGAACGCCGCGCAGACCCGCATCTCTGGCGGCCCATTCGACCGCCGCGTTCGACGACGGTGAGCCGTCGACACCGACGAGGACAACGTGTTCGGTCGAGACAGACATGACGGTCACTCCTTCTGAGGGAGGGCTGCGGCGCAGTCCTCAACTGGCACTCGCCGGCGGGTGGCCGGATCGCTCGCGTCGTTTCGTACGCCCGCCACTCAGGTCCGCGAGCGTGGCCACCTCGGACTCGATTCCCGCCGCCAGCGCGTCGACGTCGGGGGCGCTGTCGTAGTCGGCGATGATGCCGAAGAAAAACCGGTCGGCGTAGCTGAACATCGCGATGCCCGTGCGAAGTTGCAGCGCGATCGGCGGGACGGGGATGATCTCCAGCACCTCGCGACCCATCACGCGTTGTCGTTCGCGGGGGCCGGGGACATTGGTCGCCAACGCGGTGACGGAACGCTGAGGGAACATGGTCAGCAGTCGAATCGTCCACGCCGACAACGCAAACGGAATTCTCTGTGCCGCCACCAGCAAGGCGCTCGCCCCCTCCCGCTGGCCGCTGGCCTTCACCCTCGCC
Source organism: Mycolicibacterium confluentis (assembly GCF_010729895.1). Taxonomy (NCBI): domain Bacteria; kingdom Bacillati; phylum Actinomycetota; class Actinomycetes; order Mycobacteriales; family Mycobacteriaceae; genus Mycobacterium; species Mycolicibacterium confluentis. The sequence goes on along the minus strand of NZ_AP022612.1, from coordinate 1,765,933 downwards.
AGCCGCTCGTGCACGACGGTCAACCGTGCGACCGGGTCGGGCTCGTCGACGGGCAGCAGCGGCAGCATGGCCGACACCCGGTTGTCGGTCACCCCGAGGTCATCCATGGCCCGCACCGACACCGGGACCAGCGTCCGCAACGCGCCGGCGCTCGGCGCCTCCCCCCGATCGAGCAGCATCGAACGGTAGCTGCCGGTGATGGCCGCGAGCGCCACGTCATTGAGCGTCACGCCGTAAGCGCCGCACACCTTCTCGAGGTCGGCGATCTCCACCCTGGCCGCGCTGAACCGTCGCATCCGGGAGACCGGGCCGACGAGGGAGGAATTGGGTGCGCCCGCGAGGACACCGACGGTCAACTCGGCGGCCCCCACCACCGCGCGTTCGAGGGCATCCGCAGCCGAAGTGGTCACGTGCCACAACTCGCCCGCCCACTTCAGCGGGTTGAGGCTCGGGCGAGGAAACCTCGGCATCATCGGCGCATCGGGTTCCTTGGACGCGCGGATATCGCTGGCGAATGACGTGTGCGGGCCGCCGTCGTCGAAGAGCCGGCCCAGCGTCTCCGAGGTGGCGATGCCGTCGGCGATGCAGTGGTGAACCTTGACCAGCACCGCCCACCGGTCGTCGGACAGGCCCTCGATGACCCAGCTCTGCCACAGCGGTCGCTCTCGGTCCAGCCGACCCTCCATGAGGCCCGCGACCAGTGCGAAGAGCTCGGCGTCGCCTCCCGGTTCGGGCAGCGCGGCGCGGTGGACGTGATGCGAGATGTCGAAGTGCGGATCCGGCACCCACTCGGGTGATTCGATGTCGAGCGGATGGGTGTGCAGCCGCTGGGTGAAGCGAGGGATGTCCTGCGCGCGGTCGGTGAGTGCCGCGAGCATTTCGGAGAACTCCGGAACCGGTCCCGCGATGATGGACACCACGCCGACCGCCAAGCTGATATGGGGGTCGGAGTCCTCGGCCTCCAGGAAACCGGCGTCCAGCGGCGACAGATGCTCCATAGTCAAACGATGGACCCGCTGGCGGCTCGGCAACAGGGCCGCAAGTCACTTACTGCAGGCCGCCGCGCCGCACCCGAATGGCGCCGAGAGGACCTTCGGCCCTGGCTGGCGGCTCGCCGAATGTGGGAAGTTGACGCTGGTGAGGCACTGAGAGGGGACAGGCCATGAGCCGACCGAGTTATGTTCGCTTCTTCGAAGACTTCGGTATCGACGACGTTGCTCTGGTCGGCGGTAAGAACGCCTCGCTGGGCGAGATGTTCCAGAAGCTCGCCGCGCATGGTGTGCGCGTGCCGCACGGGTTCGCCATCACCGCGGCCGCCTATCGGCACATGCTCGACGAGGCTGACGCCTGGGAGCGCCTGCACGCCGAACTCGACGACCTCGACCCCGCCGATGTCGCCGCGCTGGCGCGCAAGGCCAAGCGCGCCAGGGAGATCGTCTACGGTGCCGGACTGCCGGCAGATCTGTCCGCCGAGATCCTGGCGGGCTACCGCGCGCTGCAGCAGGAATACGGCGAGGAGGTCAGCCTCGCGGTCCGCAGTTCGGCCACCGCCGAGGACCTGCCGACCGCCAGCTTTGCCGGCCAGCAGGATTCGTACCTGAACATCAAGGGCGACGAGAGCCTGCTGGACACCTGCCAGCGCTGTTTCGCCAGCCTGTTCACCGATCGTGCCATCCACTACCGCATCGACCAGGGCTTCGACCAGTTTAAGGTCTCGCTGTCGATCGGCGTGATGAAGATGGTGCGCTCGGACATCGCCTCATCCGGCGTGATGTTCTCCATTGACACCGAATCGGGCTTCCGCGACGCCGTCTTCATCACGGGCGCCTACGGCCTGGGCGAGAATGTCGTGCAGGGTGCGGTCGACCCCGACGAGTTCTATGTGCACAAGCCGACCTACCTGGCCGGTCATCGGGCGGTGCTGCGCCGCCGGCTCGGCGACAAGGCCGTCAAGATGATCCTGGTCGAGGGCGAGACGAAGAACACCACGCGCAACATCCCCACCCCGAAGCCCGACCGCGCGCGCTTCTGCCTCACCGATTCCGACGTGCTGGAACTCGCCGGCTACGCGTGCGCCATCGAGGCGCACTACGGGCGGCCGATGGACATGGAGTGGGCCAAGGACGGTCTCGACGGCAAGCTCTACATCGTGCAGGCTCGCCCGGAGACCGTAGCCTCCCAGCAGAGCGTGACCGCACTGGAGTCCTATGTGCTCGAGGGGCGCGGCGAGACACTGGCCGAGGGTCGCGCGGTCGGTGAACGGATCGCCTCCGGCACCGTGCGACGGATCGAAAACCTCACGCAGCTCTCGGATTTCAAACCGGGTGAGGTGCTGGTCTCCGACACCACCACGCCCGACTGGGAGCCGGTCATGAAGACCGCCGCGGCGATCGTCACCAACCGCGGCGGACGCACCTGCCACGCATCGATCATCGCGCGTGAACTCGGCATCCCCGCTGTGGTCGGCACCGGTGACGCGACCGTCAGCGTGCCCAACGGCACGGAAGTGACGGTGTCGTGCGCCGAGGGCGACACCGGCCGGGTGTACCAGGGCGCGGTGGCTTTCCACGTGGATCGCACCGAGGTCGGCGACTTGGCCCGTCCACGCACGCAGATCATGCTCAACCTGGGTAACCCCGACCTCGCGTTCAAGACTTCCTTCCTGCCCAACGACGGAGTCGGACTCGCGCGGATGGAGTTCATCATCAGCGAGTACATCAAGGTCCACCCACTGGCCCTGCTGCATCCGGATCGGGTCGACGACCCCGAGGCGCGCAGGACCATCGAAGGAATCATCGGCGACCATGCGGACGGCGGCGAGTACTTCGTGCAGCGACTCTCTGAGGGGATCGGCACCATTGCCGCAGCCTTCTGGCCCAAGCCCGTCGTCGTGCGGATGTCGGACTTCAAGACCAACGAGTACGCCAGCCTGCTCGGCGGCGCTGGATTCGAGCCGGCCGAGAGCAACCCGATGATCGGCTTCCGCGGGGCCTCGCGCTATGCGCACCCCGCCTACGCCGAGGGTTTCGCGCTGGAATGCCGGGCCATGCGACGCGTGCGCGACGACATGGGCCTGACGAACGTCATCCTGATGCTCCCGTTCGTCCGCCGGGTGGAGGAGGCCGACCTTGTCCTGCAGACCATGGCTGACCTCGGTCTGAGGCGGGGCGAGAACGGGCTGAAGGTCTACGCGATGTGCGAGATCCCGAACAACGTGATCCTGATCGACCAGTTCGCCAAGCGCTTCGACGGCTTCTCCATCGGCTCCAACGACCTGACCCAGCTGACCCTGGGCGTCGATCGCGACAGCGAGATCGTCGCGTTCGACTACGACGAGCGCGACGACGGGGTAAAGGAGATGATCCGGCTGGCCGTCGAAGGCTGTCGCCGCAACGGAATTCACTCGGGGCTCTGTGGTCAGGCGCCGTCGGACTACCCGGACATGGCCGAGTTCCTGGTCCGCGTCGGCATCGACTCGATGAGCCTCAACCCCGACACCGCCGTGAAGACCACCCGCCAGGTGCTCGAAGTCGAACGACAGCTGACGCCGGCCCCGGCATGAAGCTTCCGGTGACGATCGACCCCCGTCGTCACGACGCGGTGCTGGTCGACCTCGATGGCGCGTTGGCCGTCGGCGCAACAGCTTTCGACGCCACCGTCGAATTGGCCCGCAAGCTGCAGAGCGCCGGGGTCGCAGCGGCCGCCTACTCGTCGAACCCGCAGTATCGACAGGCCCTCCGGTCCGCCGGAATCGACGGCCTGTTTGAAGTCTTCATCGACGGCGCTCGAGGCGGGCGCGGAACCGTCGAGAACCCCGCTCCCACAGCCCTACTCGAAGCCACCCGGAAACTCGGAGTGCGGCCACAGCGATGCGTCGTGGTGGAGAACTCCCCGGCCGGCGTGGCCGCCGGCCGCGACGCCGGGTTCGCTCTCGTCATCGGCATCGACGGTACTGGGGGTGCCGACGAGTTGATCCGCCACGGCGCAGACGTCGTCCTCGACGATTTCGCCGACATCGCCGTGCGCCTCGGCGACAAGCGAATCTCGGAACTGCCCAACGCGCTGACGGCGTACGGGCAGTGGGTCGGAATCACCAGTGCCCGTGAGTCGATTCTGTTCCTGGACTATGACGGCACCCTGTCCCCCATCGTCTCCGAACCCGACGCCGCCAGGCTCGTCGACGGCGCCGCCGAGGCATTGAAACTCGTCTCCGAGGTGTGCCCGGTGGCGATCCTGAGCGGACGGGACCTCGCCGACATCACCAGCCGGGTCGGTATCCCCGGCCTCTGGTATGCGGGCAGCCACGGTTTCGAACTGAGCGGCCCGGACGGCACCCATCACCAGAACGACGCTGCTGCGGCGTTCATCCCGGTACTCGCGGAGGCCGCCGCCGCGCTACGCGAAGCCCTGTCGGCGATTCCGGGAGTGCACGTGGAGCACAAGCGGTTCGCCGTCGCGGTGCACTACCGTGGCGCCGATCCTGCGCGCGTCGCTGAGGCCGTGTCGGTCACCCATCATCTCGGTGGGCAACGCGGACTGCGCGTGACCGGCGGGCGAATGCTGGTCGAACTGCGCCCCGACCTCGACTGGGACAAGGGCACCACGCTGGACTGGATCCGCGACCGGATCGATCCCGCCGGTCAGATGCTGCCGATCCACATCGGTGACGACCTCACCGACGAAGACGCCTTCGATGCGATCGCGTACGGCGGCGTCGGGATCGTGGTCGAGCACGAGGAGGACGGCGACCGCAGGACCGCGGCCCGCTTCCGCCTGCAGAGCCCAGACCACGTCTGTGAGTTCATTCGGCGCGGGTCCGACTGGCTGGCATACAAGCAGGAGATGGCCAGCACGGCATGGGATTACACCTTCAGCGGGTATGACCCGCGCGAGGAGAAGCTGCGGGAGGCGTTGTGCACAGTCGGCAACGGCTACTTCGCCACCCGCGGTGCCGCACCCGAGGCGAAGGCCGGGCAGGTGCACTATCCGGGCACCTACGCGGCCGGGGTGTACAACCGCCTCGTCGACAATGTGTCTGGAGTCGAGATCGACAACGAGAGCCTGGTCAATCTGCCCAACTGGCTTGCACTGACCTTCCGCATCGACGGCGGCGACTGGTTCGACATCGATGAGGTCAGCATCTTGTCGTACCGGCAGAACCTCGATCTGCGCGGCGCGGTGCTTACCCGCGAGGTCCGATTCCGCGACGGTGCGGGACGGACGAGTTCGCTGCGGCAACGACGGTTCGTGTCGATGCATCTGCCACACGTCGGCTCATTGGAGACCACGGTCAGCGCCGAGGACTGGTCGGGGACAATCGAATTCCGCTCGACGCTGGACGGCAACGTGACGAATTCGCTGGTCGAGCGCTACCGGGATCTGGGCAGCGAACACCTCGGGTCGGTGTGCACGCGCGAGGTCGCCGACGATGCGGTGCTGCTCACCGTGCGCACCACGCAGTCCGGAATTCCCGTCGCGATGGCCGCGCGGAACAGGTTGTGGCGCAACGACGCGCCGGTTGCCGCAGCCTTTGCCCTGTTCGAGCAGGACGCCGAGATCGGTCACGACATCTCCGTGCGGCTGTCAGCCGGTGACACGGCGACTGTCGAGAAGCTGGTCACGGTCTACACGGGCCGCGACAGTGCCATGTCAGAACCCGGCACGGCGGCGCAACGCCTGATCGGCCGGCTCGGGCGCTTCGAGGAACTGCTCGACGGGCACCTCACCGAGTGGACGCATCTGTGGGAACGGATGTCCATCGAATTCGACGATTTCACCGACGAGGTGCGGATCCTGCGTCTGCATCTGCTGCACCTGTTGCAGACGGTGTCGCCGAACACCATCGACCTTGACGTCGGGGTGCCCGCACGCGGGTTGCACGGTGAGGCGTATCGCGGCCACATCTTCTGGGACGAACTGTTCATCTACCCCGTCCTGAACCTGCGGTTCCCGATGATCACCCGGTCCCTGCTGGGCTACCGCTACCGGCGCCTGGACGAGGCGCGGGAGGCCGCGCGCGCGGCCGGTTACGCGGGCGCGATGTTCCCGTGGCAGTCCGGAAGTGACGGCCGCGAGGAGAGTCAGCGTCTGCACCTCAACCCGCGCAGCGGGCGGTGGAATCCGGATGCGAGCGCCCGCGCCCACCACATCGGGATCGCGGTCGCGTACAGCGCCTGGAAGTTCTACCAGTCGACCGGCGATCTGGCCTACCTGATCGACTGCGGTGCAGAGATCATCGTCGAGGTCGCCCGATTCTTCGTCAGCCTGGCCACCTATGACGACGAACGCGGACGCTTCGAAATCAAGGGTGTCATCGGACCCGACGAATTCCATTCCGGCTATCCGGATGCGCCGTATGACGGTATCGACAACAACGCCTACACCAACGTCATGGCGGTCTGGGTGATCATGCGTGCGCTGGACGCCCTGAGCCTGCTGCCGCTGCCCAACCGCCTGGACCTGCTGGAGTCACTCGGACTGCGCAGCGCCGAACTGACGCACTGGGATGAGGTCAGCAGGCGGATGTTCGTCCCGTTCCATGACGGGGTCATGAGCCAGTTCGAAGGTTATGGCGACCTGGCAGAGCTGGATTGGGACCGTCTTCGTCGGCAGTACGGCAACATCCAACGCCTGGACCGCATCCTGGAAGCCGAGGACGACGACGTCAACCGCTACAAGGCCTCCAAACAGGCGGACGCGCTCATGCTGCTCTACCTGATGTCGGCCACCGAACTGCGGGAGCTGCTCGACCGTCTCGGGTACCGCTTCCTTCCCGAACAGGTCCCGCTGATGGTCGACTACTACCTGGCCCGTACCTCGCACGGGTCCACGCTCAGCGGTGTGGTGCACACCTGGGTGTTGGCCAGGGCGAACCGCGAGCACGCCCTGGAATTCTTCCAGCAGGCACTGAAATCCGACGTCGCCGACATCCAGGGCGGCACCACGTCCGAGGGTGTCCACCTGGCCGCAATGACCGGGACCGTCGACCTCATGCAGCGCTGCTTCACCGGGTTGGAGACCCGATCGGGCCGACTCATCCTCTCGCCGCACTGGCCGGAATCACTCGGCGTTCTCGCGATCCCGATTCACTACCGTGGCCTGCACCTGCACCTGCGCGTCAGCGGCAAGGGCGTGATCATCAGCGTGGACCCCCGCGACGCGGCCGGGGTGGAAGTCGAGTGTCGCGGCGAGGTGGTCCAGCTGATGCCGGGTACCACCGTTCGATTCCCAGGATGAGGGTGGCCGGCTACGACGCGGCCGTCGGCACCCCGATTCGCACGGCCGACGGCGACACCGGACCCGCAGCGAACGGCGGCGACCACAGCCCCCGGCGCGCCAGTTCCGGCAGCACGCCCTCGCCGAACCAGTAGGCCTCCTCGAGGTGCGGATACCCCGAGAGCACGAACTCCTCAACACCGACGGCCTGGTAGGCCTCAACAAGGTCGGCGATCTCGCTGAAGGATCCGACCATCGCCGTGCCCGCTCCGCCGCGCACCAGACCGATTCCGGCCCACAGGTTGGGGTAGATCTCCAGGTCGACGCGGGAGCCGTTGTTCAGCGCCAGCATGCGACGCTGCCCCTCGGACGCCGAACGTTTCATCGCGGCCTGGTTCTGTGCGATCCGCTCGTCGCTGATGCTGTCCAGCAGCCTGTGCGCCTCGGCCCACGCGGCGGCCGAGGAGTCGCGGGCGATGGTGTGCAACCGGACCCCGAACCTCAGCGTGCGGCCGACCTCGGCCGCCACGGCGCGCACCCGGTCGATCTTCTCGGCCACCTGCTCGGGCGGTTCACCCCAGGTCAGGTAGACATCGGCCCGTTTGGCCGCGACCTGAATCGCGGGCGCCGACGACCCGCCGAAGTAGATCTGCGGCACCGGGTTCGGCAGCTGACGCAGCGTCGCATCCTCAACAGACAGATGCTCGCCGCGGTAGTTGATGGTCTCGCCGGACCACAGCAGCCGGACGATCTCGAGGAACTCGTCGGTGCGCGCGTAGCGCTCCTCTTTGGTGGTGAAATCGCCGAACCTGCGCTGTTCGTCGTCCTCTCCCCCGGTGACGACGTTGAGCAGCAACCGCCCGCCCGAGTGGTTCTGGAAAGTGGCGGCCATCTGCGCGGCCAGGAACGGTGAGAGCAGGCCTGGGCGGAACGCCACCAGGAACTTCAGCCGCTCCGAGACCGAGCTGATCATCGCGGTGGTCACCCACGCGTCCGGGCAGTCCTGGCCCGTGGGCGTCAGCGCGGCCTCGAACCCAAGCTGTTCGGCGCTGCGGGCGATCTGTCCGAGGTAGGCGACGCTGGACGGGCGCTCCGTCACGCCGGGATCCATGACACCCTGGCCAGTGCCGACGATGTTGCGGCTGTCGCCGCCGTTGGTCGGTAGGAACCAGTGGAACTTCAACGCGCTCAAGCCGGCCGCCTCCAATTCATGCGCACTTGCCGCTTCTAACGGAAAGCTGTGCCGCTCAGCACATTCCAATCGGAAGGGGCCTTGCGGGGCATCGGACATCCACAGTACGGACGCGGGCCTCTGGCTGGAAGGTAACGGATCGCGGTGAATGAAAACTGCCCTCTCATTGCCGCGAGCGTCCGTGTCTGCACGCCGACACGCCGCGATCTGCGTACAACGGCGGACGCTCGGCCGCCGCGGGCGGGTATCTGCGCTGGCCACCCACGTGCGCGCAACGACGGAGGCATCGACCGGCCCGCAACTGCAGAGGCACCCGCCGGCCCGCAACTCCCCCACCCACTGGCGCACAACTAACTCCCCACCCGTGGCGCGCAGCTACCCCCCTTCCGCCGGCGTGGAACTTCCCCCTACGCGCCAGCGCAACTAACTCCCCACCCGCGCGGCGTGCAACCACGGGCGCAAAGCGCAGATCCGCCCAGCTCGCCACTACGTACAGTTCCAGCGCCGAACTCTGCACCTACGCGCGCGCTGGGCGCGGCCACCCGGCAGATTTCGCTCATAGGCGGGCATTTCAAAGGGTGCCCCCTGAACTCCCGGCACCCCGCGCACACACTCACTCAGACGCGTGCGTGCGCCGATAATGCCGCCGCGCCTTCATCCGGTTCCCGCAAATCGCCATCGAACACCACCGTGCGGTGTTGGGCTTGCTGCGGTCGATGAGGAACAGCTGACACTCGGTGTTCGCGCAGGGGCGCAGCCGACCCGGGCTGGTGATGCGCAGGGCGTCCCAGGCCAGCACCGCGCGCACCGCACCGTCGACAGGCCCCGCGACCTCAACGTGCCAGTCAAGACCGTCGTCGGTGGCGACGGGGCGCAAGGCAACACCGCCGACGAAAGCTGCCAGCGAACTCGGCGCCGCCACACCGCGCACCACGGCCTGGAGCGCCTCGCGCGCCGACACCAGCGCCGCACGCTCCCGCTCGGAAGGCTCGATACCCCGCGCGCGCATCCACGCATTGGCCACCTTCAGCTCCGAGAGGCCGTCATGGGGCACGCCATCGATGACAGGCGTGGTGTTGAGCAGGTCCAGCAGCAGTTCCTCGTCGGCAGAGCCAGCGGCACGCACGTCCATGACTAACCTCCTAACGATACTTGACAGGTTACACCCGCGATGTTTCACTGGTAACTAACCGATAAACTGCAATAAAGAGGTTAGCTATGGCCATCCGCACTCACCACCGCTTCGCCACCGTCGACGGCCAGCGGCTCTTCTACCGCGAGGCCGGGGATCCGACCTCGCCCACGCTGCTGCTCCTGCACGGCTACCCCACCAGCTCGTTCATGTTCCGGGACCTGATCCCCCAGCTGGCTGGCCGCTACCACGTCGTCGCCCCCGACCATCTGGGCTTCGGGCAGTCCGATGCGCCGTCGGCGCGAGAGTTCGCCTATACCTTCGACGCACTCACCGATCTCACCGAGGGGCTGATCAACCACCTCGGCATCACCGACTACGCGATCTACGTGCAGGATTACGGCGCCCCGATCGGCTGGCGTCTGGCGCTGCGGCATCCAAAGGCCATCACGGCGATCGTCACCCAGAACGGCAACGGTTACGAGGCCGGCTTTCTCGAGGACTTCTGGAAGACGGTGTGGGAGTTCCACCGCGAGGAGACGCCGGAGACCGAGGCGGCGATCCGCGGCGCACTGGATCTGGAGTCCATCAAATGGCAGTACCTCACCGGTGCTCCCGACGAGAGCCTGGTCAACCCCGACACCTGGACACTCGACGCCGCGGCACTCGGACGCCCCGGCAACGACGAGGTCCAGCTCGCGTTGTTCCGCGATTACGCGACCAACCCGCCGCTCTACCCGGCTCTACACGAATACCTGCGCGAGAGTGGCGTCCCAGTGCTCGCGGTGTGGGGCCGACACGATCCCATCTTCGGTCCCGACGGTGCTCGCGCATTCGCCGACGACGCGAAGGACGCCGAAGTGCATCTGCTCGACGGCGGGCATTTCCTACTGGAGACCGCGGCCGACGAGGTGGCCGGATTGATCGATGACTTCCTGGCCCGCAGGCTCGCCGCATAGCGGAAGCACGGAGCCGCTGCGAGCACCCGACCGATACCGTGACTTCTATGAGCACGGGCGAGTCGTGGGCCTCGTCGCACATCGCGCGCGAGACCATGCGCGCCAACCGCAGCCGTGACACCGGCCCGGAGAAGGCGCTGCGCTCGGCGCTGCACGCCAGCGGTCTGCGCTTCCGGGTGGCGGCTCGGCCGATCCCGGGTCTGCGCCGGACCGCCGACATCGTCTTCCGGCCACTGCGCATCGCGGTCTACGTCGACGGCTGCTTCTGGCACGGCTGCCCCGAGCACTACACCGCCCCCCGGGCAAACTCCGAGTTCTGGCGCAACAAGGTCGAGGGGAACCGGGCGCGGGACCGAAACACCGATGAGCTCATGGACGCCGCGGGCTGGACCGTGGTGCGGGTGTGGGAGCACGAAGACCCGCTCCTGGCCGCTGAGCGCGTTGCGGCGCTCGTGCGGGAGCGACGGGCAGCGGAGGAGGCTCGCAGGCATTCGCCGCGCACGGCGCGACAATAAGCCGACTGATCCTGTTGCGAATCCGCGTCTGTGCAGGTCGGCCACCGCACACGCGCCCGAGATATCAACGCCCCGAACGTATCACGGGGGATCCCTGCCGAAGGCGTATCCGAGGGCCCTAGGCTGAGGGGCATGGCCGAAGAGCCGCCGAGCACACGAGTGAGGTTAGCTAGACTAGCCTTGTACTGCGTGCTGGCCGGGGTGCTCACGGCAGCGTTGATGTTTCCCGCGGCGGGCGCGGCCGGTGTCCTCATCATGCGGGTCTCCGACACCACCGAGGATGACGCGACGCAGCTGCTCAAGGGTGATGCGCCGATCGTCACAACCATGGTCGACGCCTCCGGCAAGCCCATCGCATGGCTGTACGCGCAGCGCCGCTGGGTGGTGCCCGGCGACCGGATCGCCGACACCATGAAGCTGGCGATCGTGTCCATCGAGGACAAACGGTTCACCGAACACAGCGGCGTCGACGTGCAGGGGACGTTGACCGGCCTGTTCGGCTACCTGAAGGGCAATCGCGAGACCCGCGGCGGCTCGACCATCGAGCAGCAGTACATCAAGAACTACAACCTGCTGGTCACCGCGCAGAACGACGGTGAACGGCGTGCGGCCATCGAGGTCAGCCCGGCACGCAAGCTGCGCGAGATCCGGATGGCCCTGACGCTGGACAAGGAGTTGTCCAAACCCGAGATCCTGACGCGCTACCTGAACCTGGTGGCGTTCGGCAACGGCGCGTTCGGCGTGCAGGACGCGGCCAAGACGTACTTCGCGATCAACGCCGCCGACCTGAACTGGCAGCAGTCGGCGCTGCTGGCCGGCATCGTGCAGTCGACCAGTGCGCTCGATCCGTACACCAACCCCGAGGGCGCCCTGGCGCGACGCAACGTCGTCCTGGACACGTTGATCGAGAACCTTCCGGAGAAGGCCGACGAGCTGCGTGCTGCCAAGGAGCAGCCGTTGGGGGTGCTGCCCAGGGCCAAGCCGCTGCCGCAGGGCTGCATCGCCGCGGGTGATCGTGCGTTTTTCTGCGAGTACGCGCTGCAGTACCTGGCACGCGCCGGGCTGTCCAAGGAGGACGTCGCCCGCAACGGCTACCTGATCCGCACCACGCTCGACCCCAAGGTGCAGGACAGTGTGAAGGAGGCGATCGACACCGTCGCCGACCCGACCGCGGAAGGCGTCGCGAGCGTCATGAGTGTCATCACGCCCGGCAAGGACGCGCACCGCGTCGTCGCGATGGGCGACAACCGCACCTTCGGCCTCGACCTCGACGCCTCCCAGACCGTGCAGCCGCAGCCGTTCTCCCTCGTCGGCGACGGCGCCGGGTCGATCTTCAAGATCTTCACCACCGCGGCTGCCCTGGAGATGGGCATGGGCATCAACACCCAACTCGACGTGCCGCAGACGTTCCGCGGCAAGGGGCTGGGCAGCAGCGACAGCGACGGCTGCCCGCCTGCGACGTGGTGTGTGAGGAACGCGGGCGCTGGGTTCGCCGGCAAGATGAACGTCACCGACGCGCTGGCGAAGTCCCCCAACACGGCGTTCGCGAATCTGATCGCGCAGGTCGGGGTGCCGCGTGCGGTGGACATGGCGGTGCGGTTGGGGCTGCGGTCCTACGCCGAACCGGGCACCGCGCGCTCCTACGAACCCGACAGCAACGACAGCATCGCCGACTACGCGAAGAAGCAGAACCTCGGCTCCTTCACGCTGGGTCCGCTGGAGCTCAACGCGCTCGAGTTGTCTAATGTGGCGGCGACGCTGGCCTCCGGTGGCGTGTGGTGCCCACCGACGCCGATCGACAAGGTTTTCGACCGCAACGGCCGCGAAGTCACGTTGGAGACGCCGAAGTGCGAGCAGGCCGTGCCCGAAGGGTTGGCCAACACCCTGGCCAACGCGCTGGGCAAGGACCACACCATCGGCACAGCGACCGCTGCGGCGGGGTCGGTCGGCTGGAACCTGCCGATGTCGGGTAAGACCGGCACCACCGAGTCGCACCGATCCTCGGCGTTCCTGGGGTTCACCAACCAGTACGCGGCGGCCAACTACATCTTCGACGACTCCTCCGCGCCCTCAGGGCTGTGCTCGTACCCGCTGCGAAAGTGCGATTCGGGCACCCTGTTCGGCGGTCAGGGGCCCGCCCAGACGTGGTATCTGGCGATGAAGCCGATCGCCGAGGACTTCGGCGAGATCAAGATGCCGCCCACCGACCCGCGCTACGTCGAGGGTGGGCCGGGCGGTGAGGTGCCGTCGGTGACCGGGCTGAAGCTGGATGCGGCGCGAAAGAAGCTGGAGGAGGCCGGGTTCCGCGTCGCGGATGAGCCCACGCCGATCAACAGCTACGAGTCCAAGGGTTCGGTGGTGGGGACCACGCCGAAGGGCAAGACCATCCCGGGGTCGATCGTCACGATCTACACCAGCAGCGGTGTGGCGCCGGCGCCCGTGTATGTGCCTCCGCCGGACGCGCCGCCGCCGCCTCCGGATGCGGGGCCGCCGGTGCCGCCACCGAATGTCATCAATATCCCTGGACTGCCGCCGATCACGCTGCCGGCCCTGCCGCCGCCACCGCCCCCGGAGCCACCGCCCGCACCGGATGCACCGCCCCCGCCTGCGCCCTAGTTCTCCTGCGCCTAAGTTCTCCTGCGCCCGAGTTCTCCTGCGCTCAGAAGAGGCTCGTGAACAGCCCACCTGGGACTTTGTGTTCGGCAGACTCTTCTCGGCGCGACCGGCGGCCTGAGGGGTGTTCTATTTGCCCGCCTTCGAGCGACTTTGGTCGGGGCCACCTGGCTTCAGCCCGAGACGATCAAGTTGACCACCGAGCCGATGATCACCGCGCCGAACAGGTATGACAGCAGGGCGTGCGTCAACGCGGCCTTACGCATCGCGGCGGTGGTCAGGTCGGTGTCGGAGATGGCGAAGCTCATGCCCACCGCGTAAGCGACGTAAGCGAAGTCGCTGTACTGCGGCCGGTCGGGTTTGGTGTCGCTGTTGAAGTCGATGCCGCCCGGCTCGCCGTTGAAATACATCTTGGCGTAGGTGAGTGCATACAGCGTGTGGACGGCGAACCAGGAGATCACCACGCTGGCCACTGCCACCCATTCCGCTGCGGTCCTGGCGTGCCCGTGCCCGGAATTCGCCAGCAGCAGACCGACACCGGCGAGGCTGGCCACCGCTCCGGTCGCGACAAGTGCGAACACCAGGTCGACGGGCGGTTCCTCACCACCCGCGTGCTCGGCGGTCTCCTCTGGGGTCATCCTCCAGAGCGAGCCCCAGGTCAACACCATGTACGTCACCGCGAGAACATCCCAGCCCAGCAGGATCACGGACCAGTGCCACGCCCGCGCCGCAGCACCGGCGGTGGCGGCAATCCCGAGCGCTGCGGCCACCAGCAGCCGCCGTCCGGGGTGTTCCGTGAACGGCATACGCAGCCTGTTCCGCTCTGCCATCACCCCAGTCAAGCAGGGGTGGCCGTCTCACGGCTCAGTCTTCGTCGTCCCAGCCGGAGCTGTAGCGGCCGATCTCGGCGCTGTACATGCACAGGCCACCGAAGAATTCCAAGGTTCCGCCGGTACGCACGAGGACCTCGATGCTGTTCACCTCATCGTCGTCACGAACCCGCTCCATGAAACGTTCCAGGTGTGCAAGCTCCCAGCCGCCAATGGTGATCTCCATCAGCACGTCGCTGATGAAGCGTCCCTCCGGCTCCGGCTCGACAAAGGTGACCGCGCACCTCGCGGTGTCCTCGGCTCCGTCGCAGTCATGCGGACCGCCCATCCACGGGAAGTGGGCCACCTCGTGGCACCTACCGCAGACCGGCCATTGGATCAGTGATGCTGACAAGCAACCCCCCGGTGTGATTGAACAACACCATTTTATGGTCAGGGTCCGACACAATTCCTGTGCCCACAAAGGTTTTGGGACCAGACAACTCCGATACGGCCATCGCGGGGCAGTCCGTGCGAACCGGGGCCGACCCACCACACGAGGGAACAGGTCAAGGCCTCGTGCGCGGTGCCGCCTGCCTCGATCCCCCCTTATCGGGCTAACGCCGCGCCGGGTGTCCGCCGACGCTCCAACGGCCTCCCGGCCGTGACTTCACGCCACCCCATCGGCGGCGAATCCGCCCCAGGATGCATAGAGTCGTCGACCATCGACCGTCCTGACGTGCACCTCCGTCGTCGAGAATTAGATACCCAAACTATTGGTTCACCTCGCACAGACGATTCACAGTAACTCCCCAGGCATACTTGCGGACCAGTTCCAGCAAACTCATGTCAGATATTGACGAATCTGACATATTCCAGATCGAAGGCCGGGTCGACCTTCGGACGCAGGAGTGTCCCCCTACTCCACCTGGAGATGTGCTCATGGAAGGTGCAAAGAACGCATCGCGGTTGGGCGGTCTGACGCTGGCTGTCGGACTGGGCATCGCGGTGTCAAGCGGACAGGGCGTGGCGCACGCCGACGCTGACTCCACCGATACCGGATCGCCGGGTCCGACGGCATCCTCACGGCCATCGGACACCGAATCATCAACTCCGACACGCGCGACGCAGGCCGACGAACCCACGCGACGCGTCAAGAGCCGCATCCGCACTCGCGATGCCGACACCGCGGAGTCGACCGAGTCGACACGACCTTCACCTCGGGAACTGTCACCGCGGAGACTCAAACTTCGGGACGACCTCCGCCAGGCGCGCACCGGCGCGACCGTGTCCGTCGATGCGCAACCCACTCAGGCTGCCGCTGACACCCGCTCGGACACAACGACTCCGGTCGGTGACGCCGGTGGCGCGAATCCCCCGTCGCCCGAGGTCTCGACGCCCGATCCCGAACTCGAGGTTCCCACCTCTAGGCCCGCGGATGCGCTCATCGACACTTCCGGTCCGGATTCTGCACCTGGCAGAGTGATTGAGATCGATGACTCTGCTGTCCGATCGATCGTCACGTCGCCGAGCCTGACGGCACAAGGCGCCGAGCTCATCCGAGTGACACGAACCGATCCAGGCATCACGACTCGGACGCTGGCCGAGCGGTTCTCAACCCTGACGGTGAACACCGTCGCACCGACCGTCCTTTCGGCGGAACCGCTGACAGCGGCCCAGATTCCGGTCGCCCCCGATCCGATCACCGTGACAAGCCGCCCCTCGCTGTCGCCGATCGGTGCGCTCATCGCGGTGCCGGCTCGCATCGTCGGCGGCCTGCTGGCGTTGGTTGGCCTGGCCCCCAGCGCCGCGCCGGGGGCACCGGTCTCGCCGGTGACCAAACTGGTCGAACTCGCCTGGGTGGCGTTGCGCCGAGTCAACAGTTTCTTCTTCAACTCCACACCCACCGTCACGGTCACGCTGGAGGAGCCGTCGGCGACCGGTGTCGTCACCGGGCAGGTCGTCGGGCAAGACAAGGACGGCGACCGACTCGAATACCGGGTGATCACCCAACCCGCCAACGGAACCGTCGAACTGCACCCCGACGGCACCTTCACCTACACCGCAACCGTCCAAGCCGACGGAACCCTGGGCGGACCAGACACGTTCCGAGTCGCGGTGATCGACAGGGGATTCCACCTGCACGGGCTGTTGGGATTCTTCAAACCCTTCGGCGGACACGCGACCGTCGCGACCGTCAGCCTGGATGCCACTCCCGTCAACGAAGCACCTGTGATCGAGCGGATCTCGACCGTAACCTCCAACAGTGGCGTCGTGGTCGGCACCATCCGCGTCACCGATGACGGCGACGGCCCAGTGGTCGTCAGTGTCACCCAACCCCCCGTGGGTCAGGGTGTCGTCACCGTGGCCCAAACCGGCGCCGACACCTGGGAGTGGACCTTGACGCCGGCAGGCACCTCACAGGAGGAGAGGACGGTGGAGTTCACCCTCACCGCCCATGACGGCCAGAACACCACTACGGAGTCGGTGGAAGTGACGATCCCCGCGCAGTCGTGGATTGTCGTCGACACGACCGTGATTCATCTGCCTCCGACCGTCATCCCGATCACGATCACACCCATCACCGTGATCGACACGAGCGGTCAGATCGTGGTGAACTGGAACAACAACCTCTACATCCCGAACCCGACCACGTTGACCGTTGAGACGATCGAGCTGGCACCCGGCACCGTTGTGCACCAGCCGATCCAAGGGTCCAACGAGGTGGTGGTGGTCAACCCGAACCTCACGATCGACGTCGGGACGATCAGCGGTGCAGGCCTAGTCATCAACACCACCGACATCGTGCTGAGCCAGGTACCGACCAGCATGGTGGTCGTCAATGGCAGCTCGACTGTCAGCGGGCAATTGGTCGTATCATCCGGCAGCCAACTGGGCGTGTACGGCGCCGGGCAGACGCCGCTGGTGGTCGGTGGCATGGAACTCTTTGGCGACGAAGATATGACCTTCGGTGAGGTCAAGATCATCGGGAACAACGGCAATGTGGTCACGACGAGTAAGCACGCCATGTCACGTCTGATGGTCAGTTTCAACCTTGGCGGTCGAGCGGCGAGCAGCGACGCAGCGCAGTCGAACTTCAGTGTGGAGGTTGTCGATACCGTCGACTTCGGTGATGGTGTAGTCGGAAAGCTTGCCACCCACGGGGATTCGATCTACGTGACGGTCACCGAGAACAGCGTCACCCGGCTGATCAAGTACGACACCAACTATTACGGGGGGCTCGAGTACGCCAGCGAGGTCGAACTGAGCGGGTCCGTGAGCAGCTTGGCGATCAACGAGGACGGCAGCCGCGCCTTCGTCGTTGATGATCTGACCGGCACCATGAGCATCATCGAGATCCAGGGGTACTACTACGGCATGGAAGTCCTGGAAACCATCCACACCGGGCCCGGTCACGTGACGTCCCTGTCGTATGGACAACTGGCAGTGACGAACCCGGCCGGCGGGACGGTGACGATCATCCAGCTGGACTAGGCCGAGCCGTCCGCCGTGGTCACGGCACGACGGAGCTCCTTGATCCGGCGCCTCAGCGGTGTACCTGCCACGCCTTGGAGATTCAGCGGTGGGTCGAGGGTGGCGAGTACATCCTTCTCCAGTCGCCCCAACGTGTCACGGTCTTGAAAGGGAACGATTACCACGCGTAGGTGATGGTGCATCCACTCCGTCAGCACGCTCTCGTCGATGGTGCGGACGCCAGTGGCACTGACCAGAATCGAGCCGAGAGTGCGGCGGAACGTCGAGAACTCGTGGTTGCCGCCGAGGTGCATGGTTGTAATGCGCAGCCATAGCGTGTTGTTCGACCGCCCGCCGCTGGGCCAGCGGGTGGCACCTGCCAACCCGGCATAGATCAGCCCCGGCGCGATCGAAAATCCCAGGCCACGGCTGAGTTGCTCGGCACCAACGACATCCACCCACCAGCTGTACAGGCCCGCCTCGTCGGCGGCGTTTCGTCCGCGGGCGAGGAACTCCGCCGGCGACACCGAACGGTCGCTATCGCGCAGGGCGGTCACGAACTCCACTGCGACCTCGTGCGGGTCAGCTACGGTCGCGGCCGCGGGGGCCGTCGTCGGATACCACGCTAGACGGTGTCCCATAGGCAGCCCACGGAGTGGATCGAGTACCAGTGCGCCGAGGTCTTCGAGGTGCGGACGAACGGCTTTGAGGTACGTGGAACTGGCGTGCACCTCGACCGCTTTACCTCGCAACGGACCAGCGAGCAATTCTAGCCGGGCGGCCACCCACGCTCCCCACGCAACCCGGTACTCCACCGTCATGTCTGGCAGGTAGCGCTCGTAGGGCGCCAGCCATTCGTCAGGATCCACCAGACCGTGCTCAGCGGACAGGATGAACCACGGCATGCCGCAATGCTCAGCGTAGGCGCGCTGCTTCTTGAACAGCGATGACGTGTAGAGATCCTTGGCCGGTGAGGGGCGCGACAACTTCGACTTCACGCAGGTGACCAAGATCAGATCGGCCTGCCTCTGGGGGCGCGTGCCTCCGTCGTCCGCGGCCACCATTCAGCTCCCGATGCCGAGGCGGCGGGCCAGGTCCGCTCCCCCGACTTCACGGATGAACTCGGGATCGCCGCAGACCACGAGTTGGTCACGGGCACGGGACAATCCGACGTAGAGCCGTTCCCGGGAGCGGTCGAATCGGTTCTGCTCGTTGACCACCAGCACCACGCAGCGCCGTTCGAGCCCTTTGAATCCCAGCACGTGACCGTAGAACACCTGGTCGGTGTCCCAGAAGGTGTCCCAGTAGGCCTTGTTGCCGTCACGTTGGCGTTCGGCCTGTTCGGGGTGGCGGCTGCCGGTGGTCAGCAGCGCGATGTCCTCGGGCCGCCAACCCTCGTCGAACAACAACTCCACCTGATCGTCGCCGACACCCAGCGCTGCGTCCCGGCTGCACTCGACGAACGTCACCGCGGGCCCCTCGCCACCCAGGAAACGCATCGGGTGATCGACGAGCGGTTGGAACGCGTTGGCGATCTGGCGGGTGTTGCGCAGGTTGTGGTCAAGGATCAGCGGCACCAGCGGCACCGGCGGTGAGCCGTGCCGGTTGAACACCCGCTGCCCCTCATCGCTGAACACGTACAACCCACCCTCGAGGGGATCCCGCAGCGCGCCGAGCAGCGGATCCCACCACGCGTCGGCGAAGTCCTGAGCCTCATCGACGACGACGGAGTCGAAGCGCTGTCCGGGCTCGAGTTGCGCTGCCAGATCGGCCATCTGGCTGGGCAGATCATGCTCCCAGAACTGGACGGTCTGCTCGTTGCGCAGCGCCTCATCAGGGCCTTCCGGTGCGCCCCACTGCACGCCGAGCGCGTGGAACTCTCCGACGTAGGCGGGCTGTTGGCGGCGGGGCCAGGTCGCGGTGATGCGTTCCAGGTAGGACGCCAGCCCGTGCGAGTAGCAGACCAGCGCGACGCGCTCGCCACGCTGCGCCAGCCGGCGGGCCTGCTCCATCGCGAGGAAGGTCTTGCCGCTGCCCGCGCCGCCGCGCACTTCGATCCGGGTGAGCAGTCGCGCCGCGTTGAGGATGACGGCCTGATGTTCGGTGAGCGCATCGGCGGCATCCTCGTTGGCCAGGGCGCGCGCGACGACGTCGCGTTGCGGCAGGCCCCGGCCGCTCAGCGCTGTCCCGAGCTGGTCGATGCCGTCACGGGTCAGCAGTGGCCGGTCGAGTTCCTGCTTGACGATGAGCTCACGCAGCTTGTCGACCAGTGTCGGCAGATCGTTGCGGTCGATGATCTTCCAGCGGGGGCACTCGGGCAGGCCGAAGTCGTCGGGCAGCTCGGTGTTGGGCAGCACGACGACGTGATCCCAGCGCAGCCGGCCCTGCGTCCAGCGCGGGTCCTTCTCGACGAAATCCCTCAGCGCGTAGCAGGCTTCCCGGGCCTGGCGGACCGGCTCAATGGTGTGCTGGCGCCCGCCGCGCATCTGCCGCCAGCCGTCCCCGTCGTGCCACACCTCCCCACCCTTGACCTCCAGGCAGATGATGCCGGCACCCTCGATCCCGACGACGAAGTCGACCTCGTGATCCTTGAGGTGGTCGGTCACGCGCTTCGAGGGAACGACGAGGTCGTTGGGCTCAAGCTGGTCGACGAGCGCCTGCCAGGTGCGTCGTTCGGCGGCGTTGGCCAGGCGCGGCGGTTCGATCGGCGTGATGGTCATGTGTGCTCCCCCGTGAGCGGATCTGCTTCCGGGGAGGCTAACTGATGGGGGCGACAATATTCGCGTGGGCTTGTCGGTGCGTCGTGCCATCATGCGTCGCGTGGGCCGAAGGGGCCCGCAGGTACGTGGAGGGGAATCATGAGAGCTCTGTCGATGGCCGTTGTCGCTGCGGTGACTTTCGGGGGTGCGATTGCGTTGGCGCCGGTCGCGGCGGCCGATTCGTGGACCATGCCGAATCTGATCGGCTCGGATCTGCAGGGGGCGCAGGACGCCATCCAGTCGCTGACCGACGACCAGGTGTGGTTCAGCGACTCGGTCGACCTGACCGGTCAGGACCGGATGCAGATCAACGATCGCGCGTGGGTGGTGTGCAGTTCCACTCCGGCGCCCGGGGCGACGTTCACCGAGAGCACCGCAGTCACGTTCGGTGTGGTGCGCAAGGGCAGCGAGAGCTGTCCAGGGCGGTGAGAACGGTGCCGCGTGCCCGCGCTGCGGGGCGCGGCGCAGTCGCGCACTCATGTACGGCGTGTCCGTCCGTTTCGACGACATCCCGCCGTGGATCGGGCTGGCGGGTTGCGTGGTCATGGACGAACGTTGGAGCTGCGAACACTGTTCGCAGAGTTGGCGATTGGGGCTGACCGGCAAGCGGTGACCACACCGTCGAGTGTCGTTTCGAGATGCGGAGTGTTTCATGTGGAGATACTCTGCCTCTCGTCACGAAACCCCGCACGGAAAGAGAGCTATGACCAGCACGCTCGACCCCGACACCAGCACCGCGCCCCGCTACGCCGAAACCCTTGCCGAGGCATTGCCCGACGACGCGAAGATCGCCGCCGTGCGCGCCGAGCTGGAGGCCGCCGGTGTCAAGTACCTGTTGTCGTGCTGGATCGACCTGTTCGGCGTTCCGAAGACCAAGCCCGTGCCGATGAGCGACTTTGAGGCGCTGTGCAAGGGCAAGGGCCCGCAGTTCGCCGTGCACTCGGTGTCCTTCGTCCCGGAACTGACCGCCGCCGACTCCGATCAGATCCCCGTCCCCGATCTCGACGCGGTGTACATCTGCCCGTGGGACACCAGCACGGCCATCATCTTCGCCGACCCGTTCTGGGAGGACAAGCCGTACAACGTGTGCCCGCGGCAGGCCCTCAAACGCACCATTCATGAAGCGGCGCAACAGGGTTACGCCGGATACGCCGGCATCGAGCCCGAGTTCATCGTGATGCGCTGGGACGAGAACGGCCAGCCGGTGAAGGCCTTCGACAGCGATCCCCAGCAGGTCGGCGGCCTGCGTCCGCGCCGGCAGGCCTACGGCTACGACGTCGAGCACTCCCTGGACGCCATGCCCTTCCTCAAGGACATGATGGACATGCTGGAGGGCCTGGGCTGGAACCTGCACGACGTCGTCGCCGAGGGCGCCTACTCCCAGTTCGAACTCGACTTCCACTACACGAATCTGCTGGAGATGGCCGACCGGCTGGTCTTCCTGCGCCTCGCGCTCAAGGAGGTCGCCAAGCGGCACGGCATGTTCGTCACGTTCATGCCGAAACCCACGACGGGCGACTGGCGTTCGGGTGCGCACATCAACTTCTCGCTGCGCTCCCTGGATGCACCGAATGAGAACCTCTTCGAAGACCCCGACGGCGGATGGAGCGATGAGTCCCGCTACGCCGTCGGCGGCCTGCTCGCTCACTCCGAGGCGATCACCGCCATCGCCTGCCCAACGGTCAACTCCTACAACGGACTTGTGCCGCGAGTGGGTGGACTGGAGGGCGGCACCGTCACGTGGGCGCCCACCAACATCACGTATGGCCACAACAACCGCGCCGCCCAGTTCCGCCTGCCGCAGAGTCGCTACTGCATCGAGAACCGCGCCGCGGACATGTGCATGAACATCTACCTCGCGCTGGCGTGCACGCTCGCGGCCAGCGTGGAGGGCATCGCGGCCAAGACCGACCCGGGTGCGCCCACCGACCGCGACCTGTACTCCATGACGCCCGAGGAGGCCGAGGCCCTGGGCATCCGCCGGCTCCCCCGCAACCTGCTGGACGCCGTCGGTCATCTGCAGAACGACGCGTTGGTCGCAGAGGTGTTGGGGCCGACCATGCTCAAGTCGTATGTCGCGTACAAGCTCGACGAGTGGGAGCGGTATCACCAGGCCGTCACCGACTGGGAGGTCGAAGAGTACCTGCGGCTCTACTGACCATGGAGAGTTTCGACCTCGGTGACGTGCCCCTGCTCGGCGGCGAGACGCTGTCGAATGCGGTGTTGGCGTACAGAACCTACGGTCGGTTGAACGCGGCAGGCGACAACGTCGTCGTCCTGCCGACGTTCTACACCGGAACCCATGTCCGCAACGAGGGCTTCTTCGGCCCCGGGCGGGCCATCGACCCCGAACATCACTTCGTGGTGTCGGTCAACATGTTCGGCAACGGGTTGTCCACGTCTCCGAGCAACGCCGCACCCCTTCAGCGGGGTGCGAAGTTCCCGAGGGTGACCCTCTACGACAACGTGCGGTGCCAGCATCGGCTGCTGTTCGAGAAGCTCGGCGTGCAGCGGATCGCGCTGGTGGCCGGCTGGTCCATGGCGGGCTGTCAGGCGTATCACTGGGGTGCGCTGTATCCCGACGTCGTCGATGCGATCGTCCCGTTCTGCGCGTCGGCCAAGACGTCACCGCACAACTTCGTGTTCCTCGAGGGGGTCAAAGCGGCCCTGCAGGCCGATCCCCTCTGGGAGGCCGGGTCACCGGTTCGGGGACTCAAGGCATTCGCGCGGGTGTACGCGGGGTGGGCCTACTCGCAGACGTTCTTTCGTGACGGGCACTACCGCTCGCTCGGCTACGACTCGATCGAGGATCTGCTGGTCGACTGGGAGAACGACCACGTCGACAACTGGAACGCCCACGACCTGCTGGCCAAGATCTGGAGCTGGCAGCAGGGCGACATCAGCGCAAACCCGCTCTACGGCGGCGATTTTCACGCGGCACTCGGGGCGATAACGGCCCGCGCAGTCGTCATCCCCTGTACCCAGGACCTGTACTTTCCGCCCGAGGACAACGAGCTGGAAGTCGCTCAGATGCCCAACGCCGAACTCCGGCCGTATGACTCGCCGTTCGGGCACTGCGTGGCCAGCCCGGGCAATGATGCCGCGTTCGCGGAATTCCTGGATGATGCGATTCGTGACGTGCTGACCTGATCGGACGCAGGTCAATTGCGCATGGAGTTGCGCAGTTCGAATCCCCCGCCCACGTCTCGTTCACCGAGAACACCGCGGTCAGCCTACGGACACGCCCACCTCAGCGGGCCTGATTCGTCGCCTCGGCGTCGCCCATCGTGTTGGATGGCCGTGTGTCACATGCAAGCCGCAGCCGGTCGATACCCGCGAAGCCGCAGGCCATCTGGGACGTGCTGGCCGACTTCGGGGCGATCAGTGCCTGGGCCGACGGCGTCGACCACTCCTGCGTACTCAATGCCCGCCCCGACGTCCTCGGCACCACCCGCCGAATTCAGATGGGCCGCAACACCGTGGTCGAGCGCATCACCGAGTTCTCGCCGCCCGACGCCCTCGCGTACGCCATCGAAGGCCTCCCGCGCCGGATGGGCGCCCTGTCCAACCGGTGGACCCTGCAGGCGGTCGGCGACGGGACGCACGTGACACTCACCAGCAGCGTCGACATCGGGTCCGGGCCGGTGGCCGCGCTTGCGGAGCGGGTCATCGCCCGCGTCATGGCCAAGCAATCCGATGCCATGCTGAACGGCCTGGCCCGGGCGATGGGAGAAGCGACATGACGGATCGACCCGACATCATCATCCTGATGACCGACGAGGAGCGGGCCATCCCGCCGTATGAGTCGGATGACGTGCTGGCGTGGCGGCAGCGCGTGCTGAGTGGCCGGCGCTGGTTCGACGAGCACGGCGTCAGCTTCACCCGGCACTACACGGGCTCGCTGGCGTGCGTGCCGAGTCGCCCGACGCTGTTCACCGGCCAGTACCCGGATCTGCACGGCGTCACCCAGACCGACGGGATCGGTAAGCGCTACGACGACTCGCGGCTGCGGTGGCTGCGCCGCGGTGAGGTGCCGACGCTGGGCAACTGGTTCCGCGCCGCCGGCTATGACACCCACTACGACGGCAAATGGCACATCTCGCACGCCGACCTCGAGGACCCTCGGACTGGTGAGCCGTTGGCCACCAATGACGACGACGGTGTCGTCGACCCCGTCGCGGTGCAGGCCTACCTGGACGCCGACCCCCTGGGGCCGTTCGGCTTCTCCGGCTGGGTGGGTCCCGAGCCGCACGGAGCGGCCATGTCCAACAGCGGTTTTCGGCGCGACCCGCTGTTCGCCGACCGGATCGTCGCCTGGCTCAAGGACCGATACGCGCGACGCCGCGCCGGTGACGCTGCCGCGTTGCGGCCGTTCCTGTTGGTGGCCAGTTTCGTCAATCCCCATGACATCGTGCTGTTTCCGGCGTGGGTGCGCCGCATGCCGCTGACACCTTCACCTGAACTCGACCCGCCGCACGTCCCGGAGGCCCCGACCGCCGCCGAGGACCTGCGCGGTAAACCGGCCGCGCAGATCGCCTTCCGTGAGGCCTACTACTCGGGCTACGGGCCGGCGCCGGTCATCGAACGCACCTACCGCAGCAAGGCCCAGCAGTACCGCGACTTCTACTACCGACTGCACGCCGAGGTCGACGGGCCTTTGGACCGGGTGCGGCGCGCGGTCACCGACGGCGGGTCGGAGAACGCGGTGCTGGTGCGCACCTCCGATCACGGTGACCTGCTCGGCGCGCACGGCGGCCTGCACCAGAAGTGGTTCAACCTCTACGACGAGGCCACCCGGGTGCCGTTCGTCGTCGCCCGCATCGGTTCCCAGGCGACCAGCGCGCGGCAGGTCGTGGCGCCGACGTCGCATGTCGATCTGGTGCCCACGCTGCTGGGGGCCGCCGGAATCGACGTCGACGCGACGGCCGAGACACTGGCCGAATCGTTCAGCGAGGTGCATCCGCTGCCGGGCCGCGATCTGATGCCGGTGGTCGACGGCGCGCCCGCCGACCACGACCGGCCGATCTATCTGATGACCCGCGACAACGTGCTCGAAGGTGACACCGGAGCCTCGGGTGCGGCGCGCAAGCTCGGCCGGGACGCCAATCCCCCTGCGCCGCTGCGGATCAAGGTGCCCGCCCACGTCGCCGCCAACTTCGAGGGACTCGTGCTGCGCGTCGATGACGCCGATGCCCCAGGCGGCGGCGGGCATCTGTGGAAGCTGGTGCGCACCTTCGACGATCCGGCGACGTGGACCGAACCCGGCGTGCGACATCTGGCGGCCGACGGTCTGGGTGGCGAGGCGTACCGCAGCGACCCCATCGATGACCAGTGGGAGCTCTACGACCTGACGGCGGACCCCATCGAGGCCCACAATCGTTGGCCCGACGCGGAACTTCATGAACTGCGTCAGCACCTTCGGATGCAGCTCAAGCAGGTGCGGGCGTCGGCTGTGCCCGAACGCAACCAGCCCTGGCCGTACGCCGACCGCCGCCCACCGACGGATGCGCCTGGCGGCCCTCTGCACCGGATCCGGCGGCTCATCAAATGACCTTCGACCCTGTGTGGCTGGCCACCCGGCATGGGAGGCTGGCGTTCGTCGGGAGCTGAGGGAGGACAGGTCATGAGCATGCCCGTGCTGTGTGTGCGCCTTCAAGGACGTCTGACTCCCGGGTGACAGGTTTCGACGACCTCACGCCGCTCGCGGACCTGGCCCACGGGCGCTCCCGGGCTGGCCCGGTCCGGCGGCGCCGACCCGTCTACGTCGATCTTCTGCCACCGTGCAATGCCGGTTGCCCGGCCGGGGAGAACATCCAGGCCTGGCTCGCGCACGCCACCGCCGGCCGGTTCGAAGCCGCGTGGCGTCAGCTCGTCGCGGACAACCCCTTCGCCGCGATACACGGTCGGGTGTGCTATCACCCGTGCGAAACCGTCTGCAATCGGGCATATCTGGACACCGCGGTGTCCATCCATTCGGTGGAGCGGTTTCTCGGCGACCTCGCGCGGGAGCGCGGGTGGAGGTTCGAGGCACCGCCCGCCCGGACCGGCAAGCGGGTGCTGATCGTCGGGGCCGGACCCAGCGGCCTGTCGGCCGCCTACCAGCTGGCACGGCTGGGGCATGAGGTCGAGATCCGCGACGCGGGCGCGATACCCGGTGGAATGATGCGGTACGGCATCCCCAGCTACCGACTCCCCCGGGATGTGCTCGATGACGAACTCGGCCGGATCGCGGCCCTGGGTGTGCGGCTGACAATCGGTCATCGAGTGCACGACCTCGCGGCCGAGCGGGACGACGGCGACTTCGACGCGGTGTTCGTCGCGGTCGGCGCGCACCTGGCGAAGCGGGTCGACATCCCGGCCCGCGACGCCAGCACGATGGTGGACGCGGTGTCGTTCCTGCGCAGCGTCGCCTCCGGCGAGAAGCCGGCGATCGGGCGGCGCGTCGCCGTCTACGGCGGCGGCAACACCGCCATGGATGCGGCCCGCGTGGCCCGCCGCCTGGGCGCCGAGGACGCGGTCATCGTCTACCGCCGCACCCGCGATCAGATGCCCGCCCATGCCGAGGAGGCCGAGGACGCCGAGCGCGAGGGTGTGCGGATCAACTGGCTGCGCACGGTCACCGCGTTCGACGGACCCGAGCTGCAGGTGGAGGTCATGGAACTCGATGCGGACGGGCGTCCCCAACCCACCGGACTCTTCGAGTCGCTGGCCGCGGACACTCTCATCATGGCGCTCGGACAGGAGACCGAATCGGCGTTCATGCGCACCCTGCCGGGAGTGGAAGTCGACGCCGACGGCAACGTAAGGGTCTCGGATTCGCTGATGACCGGCTGTCCGGGGGTTTTCGCTGGCGGTGACATGGTGCCCGGGGAGCGCACGGTCACCGTCGGTGTCGGGCACGGTAAGAAGGCGGCCCGCCACATCGACGCCTGGCTGCGCGGGGCGGCGTCCGAGCGGCCCCCCAAACACCCGACCGCCACCTTCACCGCGCTGAACCCCTGGTATTTCGGTGACACCGCACAACGTCGGCAGCCCGAACTCGAACCGGCCACGAGAGTCCGGGGTTTCGAGGAGGTCGTCGGCGGGTTGTCCAGCGATGAGGCGGTCTACGAGGCGCGACGTTGTCTGTCCTGCGGCAACTGCTTCGAATGCGACGGTTGCCTGGGGGCGTGCCCGGAGGACGCGGTGATCAAACTCGGTGTCGGACACCGGTACCGGTTCGACTACGACAGGTGCACGGGCTGCGCTGTCTGCGCCGACCAGTGCCCGGTGCACGCCATCGAAATGTTCCCGGAGCCGACATGACTCGCGCCACGATGGACGGCAATGAGGCCGCGGTCTCGGTTGCCTACCGGCTCAACGAGGTGTGCTGCATCTACCCGATCACGCCGTCGTCCCCGATGGCCGAACTGGCCGACGCCTGGTCCAGCGCGCACCGCCCCAATGCGTGGGGCACCGTACCCACGGTGGTGGAGATGCAGAGCGAGGGCGGCGCGGCGGGCGCCCTGCACGGCGCCCTGCAGAGCGGCGCGCTGACCACGACGTTCACCTCGTCGCAGGGCCTGCTGCTGATGATCCCGAACATGTACAAGATCGCTGGCGAACTCACCTCCGCCGTCATCAATGTTGCTGCCAGATCGATTGCCGCCCAAGGATTGTCGATCTTCGGCGATCATTCCGACGTGATGGCCACGCGGCAGACCGGATTCGCCCTGCTCGGGTCCGCCTCGGTCCAGGAGGCCCACGACCTGGCGCTCGTCGCACAGGCGGCCACTCTCGCGACCCGGATACCGTTCGTGCATTTCTTCGACGGATTCCGAACCTCCCACGAGATCAACACCATTGACACGCTGTCGAACGACGACCTGCGGGACCTGGTGCCCGAGGAGTCGATCTGGGCGCATCGCGAACGCGCACTGTCCCCCGAGCGGCCGTTCATCCGCGGCACCGCGCAGAACCCCGACGTGTACTTCCAGGCCCGCGAGACGGTCAACCCGTTCTACGTGCGGGTCCCCGGGGTCGTCGAGGACCTGATGGCCCGCCTCGGTGTGCGCACCGGCCGCACGATGCACATCGTGGAATACCACGGGCACCCGCAGGCCGAGCGCGTGCTGGTGCTGATGGGTTCCGGCGCCGAGACCGTGGCGCAGACCGTGGCTGCGCTCGTCGAACGCGGGGAGCGGGTCGGTGTGGTGCAGGTCCGGCTGTACCGGCCCTTTCCCACGGAGGCACTGTTGGCGGCGCTGCCACCGACGGTGCGCACGGTCGGCGTGCTGGACCGCACCAAGGAGCCCGGTTCGGTCGGCGAACCGCTGCACCTCGATGTCGTCGCGGCGCTGACCGAGGCGCACGCCGACGGCCAACGTCTGGTCCTGCCACGCGTCACCGGGGGACGCTACGGGTTGTCGTCGAAGGAGTTCACCCCCGCCATGGTGGCCGGGGTGTTCGCCGAACTGGCGCGCGAGCACCCGCGCCGGCGGTTCACCATCGGCATCGACGACGACGTCTCCTTCACCAGCGTGGACTACGACCCGTCATTTGACATCGAATCGCCCGACACGGTCCGGGCGGTGTTCTTCGGCCTCGGTTCGGACGGGACCGTCGGCGCGAACAAGAACACCATCAAGATCCTCGGAGCCGAGCCGGGTCTGCACGCCCAGGCCTACTTCGTCTACGACTCGAAGAAGTCGGGTTCACGGACCGAGTCGCACCTGCGCTTCGGGCCGCATCCCATCAGGGCGCCCTACCTGGTGACCGGTGCGAATTTCATTGGCTGCCATCAGTTCCACTTCCTCGACCAGGTCGACGTCCTCGGCCGGGCCGGCACCGGCGCGACGCTGCTGTTGAATTGCCGACTGGCCGCCGACAAGGTGTGGGACGCGCTGCCCCGCCCTGTCCAGGAGCAGATCCTGGACAAGCGGATCACGCTCTACACCGTCGACGCCGACCGGATCGCCCGCGAGGCCGGACTGGCCGGACGGATCAACATCGTCCTGCAGACCTGCTTCTTCGCGATCTCCGACGTGTTGCCCCGGGACCTGGCCATCGCCCGGATCAAGGAGTCGGTGCAGCACACCTACGGCAACCGGGGCGCCGAGGTGCTGGCCAAGGAAATGGCCGCCGTCGACGGCGCCGTGGCCGGGTTGCAGAAGATCGCGGTGCCCGCGTCGGTCACCTCGCTGTGGGCACCGGCACCGCCGGTGCCCGAGTCGGCGCCGGAGTTCGTCCGCACCGTCACCGCTGAAATGATGGCCGGTCGCGGAGATGCGTTGCCGGTCAGCGCGCTTCCCGTCGACGGCACCTACCCGAGCGGCACCACGGCCTACGAGAAGCGCAACATCTCCGATCTCGTCGCGGTGTGGGATCCGGACACCTGCATCCAATGCGGCAACTGTGGTTTCGTCTGCCCGCACAGCGTGATCCGGTCCAAGTTCTACGATCAGTCCGAACTGGACGGAACACCAGCGGATTTCGCCTCCGCACCGTTGAACGCCGTCGGCCTGCCCAACGCCCGGTTCTCGCTACAGGTATACGTCGAGGACTGCACCGGATGCGGCCTGTGCGTCGAGGCCTGCCCGGTCGTCATCCCCGGCCCGGACAGGGCCAAGGCGATCAACCTCGGCCCAGCCGAGCCGCGGGTGCACACCGAGCGGACGAATATCGAGTTCTTCGAGTCGCTTCCGACCAATGACCGGTCCAAGGTCGACTTCGGCACGGTGCGCGGAACCCAGTTCCTCGATCCGCTGTTCGAATTCTCGGGCGCCTGCGCGGGATGCGGCGAGACGCCGTACCTGCGACTGCTGTCCCAGTTGTTCGGGGATCGGCTGATGATCGCCAACGCCACGGGCTGCTCGTCGATCTATGGCGGCAATCTGCCCACCACGCCGTGGACCACCGACGCCGACGGGCGAGGGCCGGCCTGGTCGAACTCGCTGTTCGAGGACAACGCGGAGTTCGGGCTCGGCATGCGATTGGCCGCCGACACCCACGTCCAGCTGGCCCGGCAGCGGCTGACCGAGCTGCGCGACACCGTCGGGGCGGAGCTGGTGGACGAGATCCTGACGGCGCCGCAGCTCCGGGAGTCGGAGCTCGCGGCCCAGCGGCAGCGGGTGGCCCAGCTGCGGGCCCGCCTTGCCGAACTCGACCCCGCCCGAACCGCCGACCTGCTCAGCGTGGCCGATCAGCTGGTTCGGCGCAGCGTGTGGATCGTCGGCGGTGACGGCTGGGCGTACGACATCGGCTCCGGTGGGCTCGACCATGTGCTCGCCAGCGGGCGCAATGTCAACGTGCTGGTGCTCGACACCGAGGTGTACTCGAACACCGGGGGCCAGATGTCCAAATCGACGCCGCTGGGTGCGGTCGCCAAATTCGCCGCGGCGGGAAAGACCGTGCCGAAGAAGGACCTTGCCCTGCAGGCGATCGCGTACGGCAACGTCTACGTCGCGAAGGTCGCCATGGGGGCCGACCCGCAGCAGACCCTGCAGGCCTTCCGCGAGGCGGAGGCATACGACGGGCCCTCCATGGTGATCGCGTACAGCCACTGCATCGCCCACGGCATCGACATGCGCCTCGGGATGGATCAGCAGTACCGCGCCGTGGCCAGCGGACATTGGCCGCTGCTGCGGTATGACCCGGTGCTGCGAGCCGCCGGGGCCAATCCGTTCCTGCTCGATTCGCACCGGCCGCGCATCCCACTGGCCGACTACTCCTACCGGGAGCTGCGTTACCGTACGTTGGCAAAGACCGATCCGGTGGAGGGCGAACGCCTGCTGGAGTTGGCCGAGCAGGCGATCGATCAGCGTTGGGCCGTCTACGAAGAGATGGCGGCCCGAACCGCCGCGCACTTCCACCCCGACGCTCGCAGGGATCGCTGATGGAACTGAAAACCCGCTACCTGGGCCTGGAGTTGTCCAACCCGCTGGTCGCGTCGGCGTCGCCACTGTCGAAGACCGTCGACGGCGTCCGGCGCCTGGCCGACGCCGGAGTCGGTGCGGTGGTGATGTACTCGCTGTTCGAAGAACAGCTGCGCCGCGAAGCCGACGAGGATGCGGGGCTGCGCGCGGCAGGTGCTGAGAGCTTCGCCGAGTCGCTGTCGTATTTCCCGGACGCCGCCGACGATCATGGGCCCAGCCGCTACCTGAGCATTCTCGAACGCGCCGCCGAAGCCGTCTCGGTGCCGGTGATCGGCAGCATCAACGCCGGCGCACCCGGCAGTTGGGCCGGATACGCCCGATCGATGCAGAACTGCGGTGCCGCGGCGATCGAGCTGAACATCTATTCGCTGCCCGGTGATTCCCACATCTCGGGCCGCGACGTCGAAGAACGCCACCTCGACATCCTGGCTCGGGTCAAGGCCGCGGTGAGCGTCCCGGTGGCCGTCAAACTCAGCCCCTACTTCAGCGCGACCGCGGATATGGCCCGGCGCCTCGATCTGGCCGGCGCGGACGGCCTGGTGTTGTTCAACCGCTTCCTTCAGCCCGACATTGACATCGAGGCGCTGGCCGTGTCGCCCGGGGCTTCGCTGTCGAGAGCAGCCGACGCTCGGCTGCCGCTGACGTGGATCGCGCTGCTGCGCGGCCGGATTGGTGCATCGTTGGCCGCGACGAGCGGTGTCGTGGACTCGACGGAAGTGGTCAAGTTTCTGCTGGCCGGTGCGGATGTGGTGATGACCGCGTCGGCGTTGCTGCGCCACGGCCCGGCCTACGCCGCCGACCTGCTGGACGGGTTACGGCAGTGGATGACGGCCAAGGGATACACCTCGATCGACGACGTGCGTGGGCTGCTCGCGGTGCCGTTCGGCACCGACGAGGTCGCCCATGAGCGCAGCGGTTACGTCACTGCCCTGCGGCAGGCCAACAGCGCCGACTTCGGGCCGTGGTGACCCGTCAGGCCGCCAGGGCCAGCACTTCATCGAAGCCCGCGACGAGGCATTCGCGGAAAACCTCGAAATCCGGGATCGCGCCGGTGTCGACGTCGATGCCCAGGGAGCATGTGTCGACGTAGCTGAGCAGCGTGACGTTGACAGCCGCGCCGATGGTCGGACCGAACGCGTACTGCATCACCAGCTTGGCGCCGCCGAGGAACACCGGCACCGGAATGCCGGGAACGTCGCTGGCCAGGAAGTCGACGTTGCGCAGGATCGACCCGATGTACCAGCGCGGCATCAGGTTCAGCGCGCCCGCGATCCACTCGGTGTAGGGCAGTGACCTCTCATGGCGCATTCTCGCGGTCCGCTTGTGGATGGCCGCGATGCGCTCGGCCGGGTCCGCTATCCCGACCGGAACGTCGAAGCGCATCAGGGTGATTCGGTTGCCGCCCATCTCGTCGTCTTCGGCGCGCAGGCTGATCGGCATGGTCAGGTGCAGGTCGCCCACCTCGACGCCGTGCTTGTCGTGGTAGAGCCGCAGTCCGCCGGCCAGTCCGGCGATGAACGCGTCGTTGAGCGCGCCGCCGCTGCGGTGCGCCGCCTCCCGGAGCCCGTCTTTGGGCACCTGGTGCACCCCGAGTCGGCGGGTCAGGGTGCGGCCCGTCATCAGGGGTGATCCGGTCCGGGTCACCGGGCGGACGGTGCGGTAGATCGACGCGGCCGTGGCCACTGCGGATTCGAGGGTTGCCCTCGGTCGGCGGACACTGTTGAACACCAGTCCCGGGGCCGCGGTCAGCGCGCCGGTCACCGTCGTCGCGGCGAGTTTCGCGTCGTGACCGAGCACGCTGCGGTACTCCCCCCACCACGGGTACGCACGCACCAGCTGCGCGGGCGGCATCGGTTCGGCATCTGCGGGCTGCTCGGAGAGGTCGAACAGGATCATCCCGATCTGCACACCACCCACGCCGTCGGTGAGGGCATGGTGAAACTTGCACACCACCGCCGCCCCGCCGTCGTCGAGACCGTCGAACAACGTCACCTCCCACAGCGGGCGGGCCCGGTCGAAGTCCTCCATCGCGGCGACCCGCGCCAGCTCCAGCACCCCGTCGAGGGTGCCCGGGTCCGGCGACGCCACGTGCCTGATGTGGAAGTCGAGGTCGAAGTCCGGGGCGTCCTCCCACCGCGGGGTCCCCGGAAGGGGTGACTCCACCACCCGTTGCCGAAACATCGGCAGCCTGCGGCTGATCAGATCCATCCTGTCGCGCACGCGGTCCCAGTTCGGCGACTTGTCGAGTACGAGAACAGTGACCACGGTCGACCGCAGGCGTGGATCGGTCTCCATCGCCCAGGTGAACGCGTCGCTGCTGCGCATGAAGTCGCTCATGTGCCCTCCTGGATTCGAATCTATCGACGGCGGCATGCCTGAAGACAGGGCCAAAGTGCTCTGTTGACCGTCGCGCCACCGGCTCACGCTGTGAGGATGCGCACGCACTGGCTGATGACGGACGGTGCCGGACCTCCGGCGCCGTATCGCGCGCGGCTGGCTGGCGCGGGCCGGCACCTGCCACCAACACATCTGAGCACCGACGACCTGATGGCGACCACCCGCCACCGCACGCACATCGACCTCGAGCGGCTGACCGGTATCCGCGAGCGTCGGGTGTCCACCGGTGACGAGGACTCCTACAGCCTGGCCATCGCGGCCGCGCGGGACTGCCTGAGCAGGGCGGACCAGGACCCCGCAGCGCTGGATGTGGTGATCAACTGCAGCATCACGAAGTTCCGCGACGGCCTGACGCAGTGGGTGGAGCCGACGATGAGCGGTGCCGTCGCCCGAGCCATCGGGGCCGAGCGCGCGATGACCTTCGACCTGTCCAATGCGTGCGCGGGGATGCTGACCGGAGTCACGGTGCTCAACAACTGGATTCGGCAGGGCACCGTGCAGCGCGGGCTGGTGGTCAGTGGCGAGTACATCTCGCAGTTGGGGCAGAACGCGGCGCGGCACATCCGCACCATCATGAGTAAGGAACTCGCCTGCCTGACGCTCGGTGATGCGGGTGCGGCGCTGCTGCTCGAACGCGCCCCGGTGGACTCCGCCGGGATCAGCATCGCCGGGTTCACCACCGTGGCCGACCACAGCCGGCTGTGCCTGGCCTACCCGAAGGGCCACGACCCGGGCGCCCGGATGTTCACCGACTCACGGGGCATCCAGCGTGCGGCGATCGCCGCGACCCCCTATCTTCTGCACGAAATCCTCGACACCGCAGGCATTTCAATTCATGACATCGACCATGTGATCACCCATCAGACCTCGGCCCGCGCCATCCGCAAGGGTATGGCCGCACTCACCGAATCCTTCGGGGACCGCCCCGCCCACGACGCGGTGATCACCGTCGACCGGTACGGCAACACCGCGTCGACGACGCACACCGTGGCGCTGGTCGAAGAGCTTGAGGCGGGCCGCATTCGGCCCGGTGAGACCGTCGCGCTCGTCGCGTTGGCCTCCGGCTTGGAGATCGGTGTCGTCCTGTTGACCCTCGACGAGGAGATGGTGAGCCGTTATGGGCACCGTGATTGACCGCCTCGACGTCACCGAAGGCGGGTGGCGCAACCGGCACAGTGCACTGCACCTGGCCGTCGCGTCGGCCCGCAACTGCCTGCAACAGGCCGGACGGGACCCCGACGACGTGGATCTTCTGGTCAACGCCGGCATCTACCGCGACCACAACCTGGCCGAACCCGCTCTCGCGGCGCTGATCCAGGAGGATCTCGGGTCCAACCCGGAGGATCCGCACGACGGCGGTCACGGCACGTTCTCCTTCGACGTGGCCAACGGGTCCTGCGGAGTGCTCACCGCGCTGCAGATCGTCGACGGATTCCTCAAGTCCCACACCATCGACTGCGCCCTCGTGGTCTCCAGCGACGCCGACCCGGGGCACAGAAGCAGCGAGCAGTTCCCCTTCTCCCCCGCCGGCGCGGCCCTGCTGTGCGGGTGGAGCGACGACGACTCCGGACTCGGCCCGGTGCACTGGGTGAACCTGCCCGACGATGGCGAGAGCTTCTGCGCGACAGTGGGGCTCGACGACAACCGCAACATGCTTCGGTTCGACGCGGCGGCCGCGATGGACGACCGGTACGCCGACGCCGGCGCCGAGGTGGCCAACCGTTGCCTGTGGGACGCCGGACTCACCGTGGCCGACGTCGACGCGATCATCGCGGCGCCCGCGCGAACCGGCTACCGCGCCGCGCTCGCGTCACGGTTGGGGGTCACCCAGGAGCGGGTCACGGTCGCGGCCGACCAGCGGATGCACACCGCGGCGCTGGTGGCCGCGCTGCGCGAGGCGTCCGACCGGCTGGTGGTCGGCGGGCCCGTGCTGCTGATCGCCGCGGGTGCCGGTGTCACCGCGGGTGCCGCGCTGTACCGCACGGGGCGGCCGTGGCCGCCCGCGCCTCGGCGATGACGGCGGCGGCCACCGCGGGCACCGTCGCCGCCACGTCCGAGGTCAGTCCGATGCCGTACCCGCAGTCCGCGACGTCCACCGTGTAGAGCACCACGCGGGAGGGGTTGCGGCGCAGCGTCTCTCCCAGTGCCAGGGCCGCGGCGACGTCGAGTCCGTGCGAACTCGTCGTCCGTGTGGTCGCGACGGCGTCGGGGGTGATGCGCCGGATCCGGCCCGGCTCCCCCAACGGGCCGACAGTCGCGTCGACGAGGATGGCCGCCTCGGCCCCCACCCACAGGTCCAGCAGCTGCGACGAATCCCGCACTCCCGCGTGGACGCCGACGTCCGGGGGTGCCGTTCTGGCGACCTCGTCGGCGACCGCGAGTCCGACGCCGTCGTCGCGGCGGTAGGCGTTGCCCAGGCCGATCACCACCACACGAGGGGTCATCGGCGGTCGACCGTGAGGGTCAGGAAATGCGCCGCGCACGAGATGCACGGGTCATGGTTGCGGATACCGCGCTCGCACAACGCCGTCAACGCCGTGTCGTCGAGGTCCATGTTGCCTTCGATCAGCCGCCGCAGATCGTCTTCGATCGCGGCCTGGTTCTGCGAGGTCGGCGGGATGATCTGGGCGGTGCGGATCAGGCCGTCGGCGCCGATCTCGTAACGGTGGTAGAGCAGCCCGCGGGGCGCCTCGCTGACGCCATGCCCCACCGCGGCCCGCGGTGGCACGTCGTGGAACGGGCGTGCGGGTCGCTGGTAGTCGTCGATGATGCGGATCGCCTCTTCGACCGCGTACACCACCTCGACCGCACGAACGACGATACTGCGGAACGGGTTTCGGCATGTCGTGCCGAGCCCGGCATCGGCGGCGGCCTGGCGGGCCAGCGGGGACAACAGGCCCGAGTTCAGTGAGTAGCGGGCCAACGGTCCGGTCAGATGACGGCCGCCGTCGAGAGTGGCCTGCAGCGCGGTCGAGTGCGGCACCTGCGCCTCGACGACGTGTTCGGTGAAATCGGCCACTGCGAACGGGGTTCCGGCACTGCGGGCGATGACCCCCTGTTCGATCGCGTAGTGATCCGGGTGGCTCAGCGCCAGGAACTCGTGGTCGACCTCCAGAGCGGGGAAGTCGAATCCGGACACCCACTGCACCGTGGCCAGCGCGTCGTCGAGGGCACGGACCAGCTGTTCGCGCAGCGGCCACAGGTCGGCCCGCTCGGGCACGGCGTAGAAACCGCCCAACCGCACGTTGACCGGGTGGATGGCGCGTCCCCCGAGCTGTTCCATGAGCCGGTTGCCCGTCTTCTTCAGGGCCAGGCCGCGTTCGACGGCCTTCGGGTGTTCGCGGGCCACGCTGATCACGTCGGGGTGGCCGAGAAAGTCCGGGGCGTGCAGCAGGCAGATGTGCAGCACGTGGCTGTGGATCCACTCCCCGCAGTAGAGCAGCCGGCGCAGCTGCCGCAGGCGCGGATCGATCGTGACACCGCACGCGTCTTCGAGGGCGTTGCAGGCGCTGACCTGGTAGGCGACTGGGCAGATGCCGCAGATCCGGGCGGTGATGTCCGGCGGTTCGGTGTGGGCGCGTCCGCGCAGCATGGCCTCGAAGAACCGGGGCGGTTCGTAGATGTTGAGTTCGACCCGCTCGACGGCGGCCCCGTCGAACCGGACGTGCAGCGCACCTTCGCCTTCGACGCGGGTGAGCGCGCTGACGGTCAGTGTGCGGTTCCGGCGTGTCATTGGGCCGTCCGTTCGGCGTCGAACTGGGTGACGCCGAACTGGGTGACATTGAACGTGGCGAAGGTGCGGTCGACGTCGGCCTCGGACATGCCGTCGCGGCGCAGCAACGGGATGAAGGCGGGCATGTTGGGCGTCGCGGTGGGGCCGAAGCATCCGTAGCAGCCGCGGTGCACCGACGGGCACAGCGCGCCGCAGCCCGCGTGGGTGACGGGCCCCAGGCACGGAATGCCCTCCGCCACAGTCACACACGTCAGGCCGCGGCGTTTGCATTCGGTGCACACCGTCGCGGCCGGCAGTCGCGGTTTGCGGCCGATCAGCAATGCGGCCAGGGTGTCGAGCAGTTGCCGGCGGTCGATGGGACAGCCCTGCAGTTGGTAGTCGACGGTGACGTGCGCCGAGGCCGGTGTGGAGGTGGCCAGGGTGTCGATGTAGTCCGGCCGGGCATAGACGATGGAGGCGAACTCCGCGACGTCGGCGAAGTTCCTCAGGGCCTGGATGCCGCCCGCGGTCGCGCAGGCGCCGATGGCCACCAGAGTCTTTGACTGGTCGCGGATTTCGTGGATGCGGCGTTGGTCGGCGGCGGTGGTGACCGACCCCTCCACCAGTGACACGTCATAGGGCCCGCCGACCATCGCGCTCGACGCCTCAGCGAACGTGGCGATGTCGACCTGCCCGGCGAGCGTCAGCAGCTCGTCCTCGCAGTCCAGCAGGGTCAGCTGGCAGCCGTCGCAGGAAGCGAACTTCCACACGGCCAAGGTCGGGTTCCCCATCTACAGCTCCCTCACGCTCAGCAGCGGAGCGGCGACGTCCCAGCCCACGACCGGGCCGTCGCGGCACAGCAGCAGCGGGCCCAGTTGGCAGTGTCCGCACCAGCCGACGCCGCACTGCATGTTGCGTTCGAGCGAGAGTCGGATGGCGTTCGGCGCCACTCCCTTGTCGATCAGGACCTGGGCGCTGTTGCGCATCATCAGCTCTGGGCCGCACACGAAGGCGGTGGTCCGCTGCGGGTCGAGCGTCAATCGCCGCAGCGGCTGGGTCACCAGCCCGGTCTCCCCCGCCCAGCCCTGCACGGGCACGTCGACGGTCAGGTCCACCTCGATCGAGGCTGCCTTGGCCCAGTCGTCGAGTTCGGCGGCGAACAGGAAGTCGTTGCGGGCGCGTGCGCCGGCGATCAGCACGACGTGTCCGTACCCCTCCCGGTCGGCCAGCACTTCCAGCACCACCGGCCGCAGTGGCGCCAAGCCGACACCGCCCGCCACGATGACGACGTCACCACCGCAGCCGCGGTGCAGATTCCACGAGGTCCCGAACGGGCCGCGGACACCGACGATGTCGCCTGGGGTGGCGTCGTGCAGTGCGTGGCTGACAGCCCCCACGTCGCGGATGGTGTGGGTGATGGTCCCGTCGGGCTTCGACAGGTAGTCGCTGACCGAGATCGCCACCTCGCCGACGCCGAAGGCGTAGAGCATCATGAACTGTCCGGGTTGCGGGGGTGCGATCGGTTCCCCCACTGGGGTGAGTTCCAGCGTCGCGGTGTCGTGGTTCTCCTGCACCCTGGAGACGACCCGGTGCGGGACAGGGGCCATCGCGGAAGTGGCTGCCGCAGTGGGGATTGTCACGGTGTCAGTCATGGCCGTCCGGCGTCTCGTCAGCCGGGGCCAGGTCGGCCAAAGTGGCCAAAGTGGCCAAAGTGGCCATCTCCTCGGTGATGTCGATGCCGGTGGGACACCACGCAATGCAGCGGCCGCAGCCGACGCAGCCCGAGGTGCCGAACTGGTCGTGCCAGGTGCCCAGTTTGTGGGTCAGCCACTGGCGGTAGCGCGCCGCTCCGCTCTGGCGCACGGGTCCCTCGTGCAGCAGCGAGAAGTCGAGTTCGAAGCAGGACGCCCAGTTCAGCCAGCGTTCGGCGTGCTGCCCGGTCAGGTCGGTGACATCCTCGGTGCTGGTGCAGAAGCACGTCGGGCAGACCATGGTGCAGTTCCCACACGTCAGGCAGCGGCTGGCGACCTCCTCCCAGTGCGGGGATTCGCGGGACTCCACCAGCAGGTTGCGCAGGTCCCGCTCCGGCATCTGCCGCCCCATCTTCTGCGCGGCGGCGTCGACTTCGGCTCTGGCATACTCGATTTCGGTGGGCTGCGCTGTCCGGTGCGGCACGTCGGCCAGCACGTCGGCACCGGCCGGGGTGCCGACGTCGACCAGGTAGTGGCAGTCGGCGCCGTCGACGCGTTCGGTGAGCGCCAGGTCGTATCCGGGGCCCGCACTGGGCCCGGTGCCCATGGAGGCGCAGAAGCACAGCCCGCCGGGTTCGGTGCAGTTGACGGCGACGACGAACACCCGCCGGTGCCGGTTCTGGAACGAGGTGTCGGGGTGCGCGGCCCCGCCCAGCACCCGGTCGAGGGTGGCGATTGCGGCGAGGTCGCAGCCCCGCACTCCCAGGAAGGCGTAGGCCGGCTCGAGGGGTTCGCCGTCGATGGTGTCGGGGGTGCCGTCCGGGGCGCCCGACCAGAGGCGCTGCCGGGGTGGGTGCAGAAACTGCTTCCAGGACTGCGGCCCCGCCGAGTGGCCGAAGCACGCGTTGTCGTCGCGCTCCCGCAGCCGGTAGTGGCCGGGCGCGGTGTCGACGCCCCAGCCGTAGGGCAGGTCGTCGGCGGAGTCCAGTTCAGCCAGCACAATCGCGTTGTCGCGCCGGACCGGTCCGACCACGCGGTACCCGCGGTCTTTGAGTGCGGCGACGAGTCCGCGCAGGCCTGCGCGGTCGAGCACGGATGCCTCGTCGCCCCCCGGTGGACTCATCGTTCGATGGTCGAGCCCGCGCGCGGCGAGCACAAGGGTATTTGGTCAGCAGCAGCTCCGAGCTGGGGCGCGTGACCAAGGTGGGGACTTTCTTCCCTAGTCGCGACTTCTCGCCCCGGGAAACCATGTGGGGGTGTTCTGACACGGGGAGGACGGTTGTTGATGATGGCACCAGGGGGTACCGACGAAGTGGTCGGTGAACTCGACGTGATAGCGGTGGGGTTTCTCGGTTCCGAGTTCGCCGAACCGACCTACGCCGGTTGGCCGATCGAGCGTCGCCTGGACGCCTATCTGCGCCGCATTCGTCGTCTCACGAGCGTTGATCATCACAACGGGTCGGTCTATGAGGCACTGCTCGATCGCGTGATGGCCCATATCGGCCGAGCCCGCCGAGCAGGCCACAGAGCCGCCGGCAGCTGACTGGGGGAGCCAGCTGCCGGCGGGACCCGGCTACTCGGCGTTGAGGTTGGCGGGCGGCCGCGGCAGTGGGTACGGCAAGTCGATGCCGTGTTCGTCGTAGGCGCCCAGAATGTCGCGCCGAAGCCGGCGCTGCACCGACCACTGCGCGTTGGGTTTGGTCTTGAGCGTCATCCGCAGGGTCACCCGGTCGGGCGATAAGTCCTGCACGCCAAGCATTTCCGGCTCGCCCAGCACCTTCTCCGCCACCGCGGGATCCTTGACGGCGTGCTGCGCCGCCTCAAGAGCGACCGTTTCGGCCCGGTTCAGGTCGGCGGTCAGCGAGACCGGCAGTTCGATGCGGGCGACGGCGTAGTCCTGGCTCATGTTCCCGACGCGGGCGATCTCACCGTTGCGGACGTACCAGAGCGTGCCGTCGATGTCGCGCACGGTGGTGATGCGCAGGCCGACGCTCTCCACCGTGCCCACCGCGTCCCCCAGATCGACGTTGTCGCCCACCCCGTACTGATCCTCGAGCAGCATGAACACGCCCGTGACGAAGTCGCGGACCAGGTTCTGCGCGCCGAAGCCGATGGCCAGGCCGACCACGCCCGCCGAGGCGATGAACGGCGCGATGTTGACGCCCAGCACGTTGAGGACGGTCAGCACGAACCAGACCAGCAGCACGATCGACACCGTCGACTTGAGCACCGACCCGATGGTCTGGGCGCGTTGCTGACGGCGCTCGGCGGTACGGAGGGCGCTCGTCGGCGAAGGCACTCGGTCGCGCAGATTGCGCAGCAGCGCCGGTTTCTTCTCCACGGTCTGCGCGTCGTCATCGGTTGTGCGGGCACGTCGGGTGGTGGCCCGGTCGATCATGCGGTGCAGCACGTAGCGTGCGAGTAGGACCACCAGGACGTACGCACCGACTCTGATGGGAACTTCGATCAGCCAGTACCGGTTGGTGTCCGTCCATTCGAAAGCCAGGGTGGAAACATCCATCAGTGGCGCGTACCCATGACCGTTGCGGGCTAACCGGCACTACCGTGGACCTCGAAGGTTGGGGGTGGGGTCATGATCGAGGTGCTGACCGATCTGCCGGAGGGTGTGACGGGGATCCGGGTCTCCGGTCGGCTCAGCGGTGACGATCTGCGGGCGTTCGAACCGCAGATGCACGATCTGTTGGGGACGGGTGAGATCAGGTTCGTCGAGGTGATCGACCCGGACTATGCGGGCTTCGGGCCGGGCGGGCTGGCCGAGGACATGAAGCTGGGCTTCGGTCTGCTGTTCAAACACCATTCGGCGTTCAAGCGGATCGCCGTGGTGACCGACGCGGACTGGATCAAGCACACGCTGCACGTGATGGCCTGGATGGTGCCGGGTGAGTTCGCGATCTTCGGTCTCGCCGAGCTGGGGCGGGCGGCGGAGTGGGCCGCGGGCTGAGTTTCGTCTCCTTTACCCAGGAATAAGCCTCGCGGTTGCGTCGCTCTTTGGGATAACACCGAGTGGAGGGCGGGGCCATGAACGTTGTGGAGTTTTCTGGCGTGCGGCTGCGGTACGGCAGCTCGAAGAGTTTCGAGGCGCTGGTGTCGGCGTTGTACGACGCGGTGGGGTCCGAGCCCGCGCCGGTCGGTGAGATCGCCGTTCGGTCTTCCGACTGGGACGCCTTCGAGCGCTCCGTCGGGCGCTACGTGGGACCGTACGGATTCATGTTGTTCACCGAGTTCGACCACGGCGCGTGGATCGACAAGGCCGGGATCGACCGGCAGGTACTGCGGGTGGTGATCGGTAACCCGCTGATCGCCATCACGATGCTGCGCCACGATGTGACGGCCGGTTTGTTCGCGCCGGTGGAGCTGCTGTTGACGTCCGAGGCTTCCGGCAGTGCGCTGACGTACGTGCTGCCGTCGTCCTTGATGGTGGTTTCGGACAACCCGGCGTTGTTGGAGGCGGCGACCGCGTTGGATGAGAAGCTGGCGGCGTTGGCGGAGGCGGTGACGGGGTAGGTGTTGGACGTTGCCTGCCCGCGGTGTTGTGCTGATCACACATGTGTCGGTGGCCACTTCTAGAATCGGCCCGATGGTAGATCGGGGAGGCAACACCCGGGCGAGTGTTGCAGCACGCGAAGACACGACATCGCATCGTGACGAGGTCGCGAAGGAGCGGGACATGGAGTCTCGGTACCGCCAGCAGGTGCGCAACGACGCGGCCCGTCTGATCCAACCGGATGGGGCGCGCAACGGACACTGGACTGGTAGCCGGGTGCGTACGCCCAAGCCCGTGCCGTTCGTCCAGTTGGAGGGCAGAGTCGCGCT
Source organism: Mycolicibacterium confluentis (assembly GCF_010729895.1). Classification (NCBI taxonomy): domain Bacteria; kingdom Bacillati; phylum Actinomycetota; class Actinomycetes; order Mycobacteriales; family Mycobacteriaceae; genus Mycobacterium; species Mycolicibacterium confluentis. The sequence goes on along the minus strand of NZ_AP022612.1, from coordinate 1,722,718 downwards.
GCGTGAATCGGATCCCGACTTGGGCGGGATCACCGAGTTCTACATCGGTCGCAAGTACGCCCAGATCGGCGACGCAGAGGTGTTCAGCTGGAAAACGCCACTGGCTCGTCTCTTCTTTGACAGCGGACCTCCCGATCCGACAGCGAACGAGCACACCACTAGCCGGGGCAACAGCGAGGTCGCGAACGTCGCCGCAGTGCGAACATTCGATCGTGAGAAGGGTGTCATCGCCGACTTTTTCGACAACCTTCTCTGCGACGCCCCGCCCAGTCCGGTGTTCGGTCGACCGAAAGCCGCCGCGCGACCTCATCCGAAGCCAAGGCCTCCCGTGCCCCAGCGACCTCAGGACCGAGCTGCCTCCACCAGGCCCGCGACCCACAACCCCGAGCCCGGCAGCCCTCGGAACGACCCTGTCGTGCCGCCACCGAAAACCTATGTGCGCGCTGAACCGCTGCTACGAGCCCAGCTGCAGGCACCGCGTCCGAAAAAGCTTGCGCCCGTGCTATCTACACTGCAGCCGGAACAGTACCGAATGATCACGGCCCCTTTCCATGCAAGCATGATCATCGAAGGCGGACCCGGCACCGGTAAGTCGATCATCGCTTCACACCGTGCGGCCTATTTTGTCGGCGCAGACGCCCCGCGCGGATTCACCGGCGATGTATTGGTGGTCGGCCCCACCGCGAGATATACCGAGTACATCAGCGGAGTCATCGCGGAACTGACCGGGGACTCGCCGCGGGTAGAGGTCATCGCCCTCGACGGGAAGGGGATGCCTTCGCCCCAAGTACCGGATCCCGTTGTCGCCTATCATCCGTTCGCGAGCGTCAAGCACAGTAGGACATCACTTGATGAGTTGATCCACGAGACGTGCACGCGATTGACCAACGGTCGTGACACCAGACTGACAATGGCGCAGGTCTACGAGTACCTGCGTGGCAACGGCACCAGATGGCGAGTCCTCACTGACGAACGGGCCTGGATCAGCTTTCTCGCCGGGCTCCCGCCCTATCAGGCGGCGTTGTCTGACGGCAGCCACGCCACATTGCGTGGAGCTATCGAGAAGCACCTCACCAGCCCAGACGTCAAACCGACCACCCCGCTCCGAACATACGGTCACGTCATCGTCGATGAGGCGCAGGACGTCACGATTGAGCAGTGGCTCTGGCTGCGCCAGATCAACAATGGCGGGAGTTGGACGATCCTCGGCGATCTCCATCAGCGCAGAGCGGATAAGACCCCACAGAGCTGGACCACGGTGTTGCGCGCTACGGGATTGTCCCCCGACACCCCGCGTCGACTGCTGGAGCGTGGATACCGATCCACCACACCGATCCTGGAGTTCGCCAGCAGGCTGCTTCCCAAGGACGCGGACGCTCCGGTGGCTCTGCGCGCAGATGGGCCCGAACCTGTGTTCGTTCGGCCAATCCGCGAGCATGTCGTGGCCACCGTGTTCCGGCAGATTGACCGGCTCATCACAGCACATCCCGGGGGCAGCGTTGCGGTCATCACCACCTTGCCCGGCCCTATCGTCGCCCAGCTGCGTGAGGGAACCCCGCGCCCCAATGTCGTTGTCCTCGTTCCGAACCATGCCCGGGGACTGGAGTTCGACGCAGTCATCGTGGTGGAACCGGACGAGTTCCCCGTGAACGATCACCGACGGCATGGACTTTTGTACACGGCACTGACGCGGCCGAACAAAGAGCTCGTAGTTGTGCACAGCAGGGAACTTCCTCTGCAGCTCGTCGGCGTAGCACGCCGATCGCCTGCGCCACCGCCACGCCGCACGCCTGAGCCCAAAGCTGTCAAGAAGAGTGCGAGAACACAGAAGAAGGTGGGCCGACCGGCGAAGCGGCACGGTGCAACCAAACGTCAGCAGCGCGGAGGGACAGCTGGCACGTAGCTGCCGACCGGGCAGTTCTTGTCGGTGGCGTGTTCTAACCTCTGACACGTAAGCGCGATCCAAGGGGGGAATCATGCGCGGACGTGTTCTGGTGGCTGCTGTTTCGGCGGCGTGCGGGTCGATGGTGTTGGCCGGTCCGGCGGCGGCAGACCAGTACGACTTCATCTCCGACCTAGACAACGCAGGCGTGTGGTACGAGTCGGTGATCGACATGATCGACATCGGCAAGGAGCTGTGTCATAAACTGCGGCATGGTGTTTCGCCGGGGCTGGTGGTCGGCAAATTGGTCAACACCGGCTTCGCACCAGGCGAGGCGGGCATCGTGTTGTTGTCGGCGGTGAACAACGTGTGCCTGGACGTCAAGCCCGAAGTTGTCGGGTGGGTGCGGGATATCGGCTACACCGGTCCGGTGTGAGGAGAACCGGCGCTTGTCCGCCTCGTGGGTTACCCTGACTGAGCTTCACGAGACGCCGTCGACAAGCTCCGACTGGATGGCGCGCCAACCCCACGCTCGTGGGTGGCTCGGATGACGAAGTGACCCGCACCAGCCGGTGCCGGTAAGAGCGCCTCCGTGTGGAGGCCCGGATGGACCGGGAGGTTTCTGATGGATCTGACTGCAACGCAGCGTGACCGAGCTGTGGGCGTGTTGCTTGGCACCGCTGCCGGCGATGCCCTCGGAGCGGGATATGAGTTCGGCCGTCCGCTTGCCGCCGATCATCCGGTGGGCATGATCGGCGGCGGACTCGGCCCGTTTGCTCCCGGTGAGTGGACCGACGACACGTCGATGGCGATCGCCATCGCCGAGATCGCCGCCACCGGCGCTGACCTGCGGGTCGAGAAGTCACTCGATTATGTGGTCGAACGCTGGGAAAGGTGGTCGCGCACCGCGCCCGATGTCGGGGTGCAGACCCGGTCGGTGCTGTCCACGGCGGCCGCACGGGGCATCTGCGCGCAGACCGCCCGCGAGGCGTCAGAGGCGCGACACCTTCAGACCGGTCGCGCCGCTGGCAACGGATCGTTGATGCGGACCGCTCCGGTGGCGTTGGCCTACCTCGACGACGAATCCGGGCTCGTAGACGCCGCCCGCACGGTCAGCGAGTTGACCCATTTCGACCCGGATGCCGGTGACGCCTGCGTGCTGTGGTGCACGGCGATCCGCCACGCCGTTCTGACCGGCGAGATCGATGTCCGGATCGGGTTGGGGCACATCGACTCTGATCGGCGACGGCTGTGGGAGGCCCGCCTGGCCGAGGCTGAGAACTCGCACCCGTCGGCGTTCACCGGCAACAACGGCTGGGTCGTCGCGGCCCTGCAGGGCGCCTGGTCGGCGATCAGCACCACACCGGTGCCCGAGGACGATCCCGGCGCGGGGAATTTCCGCGCGGATCATCTTCGCCTGGCATTGGAGGCCGCGGTGCGTGGTGGCGGGGACACCGACACCGTGGCCGCGATCGCGGGCGCCCTGCTCGGTGCCGTCCACGGAGCGTCGGCGGTCCCGTCGCAGTGGCGACTGATGCTGCACGGCTGGCCCGGACTGCGGACCCGCGGTCTGGCGCAGTTGGCCGACCGCATCGTGAACAACGGTGAGCCGGATCGGTTCGACCACACCTACGCGGTGGGGCGTGGAACGCCGATGCCGGTTCCCCATCCGCACGACGACAAGGTGTGGATCGGCGCTGCGCATTCACTGCACAGCCTCGACGCCACTGTCGACGCGGTGGTGTCGCTGTGCCGAGTCGCCGACGGGCACGTCCCGGCGGAGGCGACCCACCTCGACGTGCGGCTGATCGACCAGGTCGGTGAGAACGCGAATCTTGATTTCGTCCTTCTTGACACGGTGCGGGCCATCGAGCTGCTGCGCGCCGAGGGGCGCACCGTGTTTGTGCATTGTGCTGCGGCACAGAGCCGCACGCCGACGGTAGCAGCGCTGTATGGGGCTCGACGTCAGGGGTTGTCGATCGATCAGGCGCTGCGCGAGGTGTGCGCGGTGTTGCCCCTGGCAGAGCCGAATCCGGACTTCCGGGCGGCGCTGCGGCGGCTGCACGCGGCTGAGGAAGCGCGGTGAGCGAGCCGAAGGCGTCGACGCTGTGGTCGGCGGGCGCGGCAGGACGTGGGGAGCGTATTGGGATGCGTTGTTTCCGCCTGCGCTGGTGACGAATTGGGTTGATTGGAAGCGCGGTTCCACCGGCGTCAACGTCGCCCGGCGACTATGGGATCAACGCGAACATCTGCGCCGTACCTATGAATCGGTGTACGGAGCCGATGCTTCTCGGTGGCCGTCACAGCATCCTGGGGTGGTGCTCGATGCGGTGCCCGTCATGGCGTACGCGGCATGCCTGGGATGTCAGTGGTTCGACCGAAGTGGGCACGCACCTCTGTTGGCGGCGTGGGAGCACGAGAAGTCCGACGGCGAAGTGCGCTGAACTCGTCTCGCCGCCGCCCGATGTCGGTGGCTGCTGAGACCATGTTCGTGGGGATGACGGGAGGGTGGCATGAGTGGTCGGGGAAGTTCTTCCGGCGGTGGTGGTTTCGCGGCGTTTGGCCTGCTGATCATCATCGGGCTGATCATCAAGTACTTCTGGTGGATCGTCGGGGTGCTGGCGATCGTCGCCGCCTGCTGGCTCGGAAGTGTGATCGTTCGAGAGTCGGTCCGGCGCAGCCAGGAGGCTGAGAAACGGCGCCGTCACCAGCAGGCGCGCCTGATCGCCCAAGCCGATAAGCAGCACGCCTGGGTGCTCGACGGCGACTCGCGCGGCATCTACGGCGTCGAGGGCGCCGAGTACATGCGCTACATCGAACGCGACAACTGGGATGGGTTGGCGCGTCACCTGCAGAAGCCGCCGGGCATCCTGTAGGTCCCCGGGCGGCGGGATGAAGTGTGCGGCAGAGCTTATGTGGCTAGCCTGTCGGCATGGGGGAATCAGTTGGCGAGTGGTCTCCTGACCCCGGGGCGCCCTGATGATGCTCTACGACTCGATGCCCGCCGCGGTCGCGGCCGAGACCGACGACTTCACCACGCTGCCCATTGCGCGGTTCCCGGAATGGCTCACCGCCGTGGCGTTGCCGGCAGGCTGGAGCGCGGTCAACGCGGGCGAATCGGTACGGGCGGCGGTGCGCGGTCCCCGCCGCGACGGGGGCTTCGACGCGTCGGCCGCCCTCGAGGTGTACGGCTTCACCGATCTGCCGACCTACGACGCGGTGCGGTTCCATGCCGACCGTGCGCTGCGCGTCGCGCAGGCCCAGCAGATCTCCAGCCGCGTGCTGACCACCCCGGCGCGCCCTGGCGTGGTCGCGGTGCGCGCGACCGGCGTGGTGGCCACTGACGGCACGCCGGTGTGGGCTCAGCACAGCTTCTACCTGGCCGCCGCCGATGAACCACATGCCGGTCGGCTCATCGTGCAGGGTCTGTTCGCCGCGACCGACCGCCGCGAGTTGTACGTCGGTGAGTTGACCGCGCTGGCCGACGATCTGCAGGCCGGATTCGTCGCCGCCCTGGGCCAGGACTGACCCACCGGCACGGTCAGTCGTCGCTGGCCACCACCAGCGCCAGCTCGCCCGCGCCGCGATCCAGCAGCACCAACTCCACGACCCCACTCTCGGTGCCCACCGGGGAGAACGGCGCTGGCGCGCTCTCCCGCAGATCGGCCAGCCGGTAGCGGGCATCGGCCACGGTGATCCGCGCGAACACCTCGCGCTCCAACTCGGCGGCCAACTCCGCACCCGGTTGCACGTAATAGCCGGCCCACACCCGCAACTCGGTGATCGCATCGGCCGCGGCGATCGGCGTGAACGATGCCACGCTGATGCCCTCCAGCAGATACGGGCCGTGCACCGTCACCGAGTCGCGTTCCTCCCGGCTGTCGTAGCTGTCGCGGTAGTGCACGTCGGCCAGCAGCGCCGCCAACGCCGCCTCATCGCCGAGGCCGGCGGGCAAGTCGAACAGTTTGACGCTCACCCATTGATAGCTGCCGTTGGCGAAGTTGATGAGCATCGATTCCCTGTGGGTCAACGCACCCGCCACCACGCTCCCCCCATCACCGGAGTCCACTGCGTCTCTCCCCCGTCGTCGTCGCGCCCAGGCGCATCCACTGGAGGCTCCCGGTTTCGCAGCCATCTCGTTGTCTCTGACCGGTGCGCTCACCAGCTTGTGTGAGCGTATTACGCGGGGGGCTCTGCGAGTGTGCACCCGCTGCGGGCCGCCGGCACGACGGGACTTACGGCGGCGGGGGCAAAGAGCTCGCCTGACGGCCCGCCACGGCACTGGAGAGGCTGGATTCGCGCCGACAGGCACCCGGAGCGGCCGTCCTGCGCCGCCCCGAGCGACGCTCGCATGCCGGACGGCTGTCGGTGGCTGCTGGGATCATCTAACTGGAGGACCGTTCCACAGAGAGGGACGGGCAGAATGGCCAGGGGGTAAGCCACATTGAACAACGCGGTACAGGGGTACGACATCATCGGCGATGTCCACGGATGCGCCACCAAGCTCGAAGCGCTGCTGACCGCGCTGGACTACCAGGTCGACGGGTCCAGCGTTTTCCGGCACCCTCGCCGGCAGGCGATCTTCGTCGGCGACCTGATCGACCGGGGGCCGGAACAGCTTCGCGTGCTGGAGATCGTCAAGGCAATGGTCGATGCCGGCAGCGCCCAAATCGTCATGGGCAACCACGAATTCAACGCCCTCGCCTATCACACCGAGTGGCCGGGCGGCAGTGGGAAGTTCCTGCGCCCACACGACGATCCGGACGATGACCGATCGGAGAAGAACACCGATCAGCACTCGGCGTTCCTCACACAGGTCACCGGCGCTGATCGTCAGCGGTACCTCGAGTGGTTCACGACGATTCCGCTGTGGCTGGACCTCGACAACCTTCGCGTGGTGCACGCGTGCTGGCATGACGAGTCGATCGCCGCGGTCGAAACACGGTGCGATTCAGCCACACCGTTCGCCGACGTCAAGCATCTGGTGGCGGCCAGCACGAAGCACGATCCACTCTTCCGGGCCGTCGAGACACTGCTGAAGGGACCCGAGATCAGCCTGGTCGACCACGGCGAACTCCCCTATCACGACAAGGACGGCCACCCTCGCGACAGCGCCCGCATGCGCTGGTGGAACAGCACCGGCCGCACCCTGCGCGACATCGCCGAAATGGGTGGTCGTTTCACCACCGCCACAGGTGAGCCCTATCCGCCGTTGCCCGACCTGGAACTGCCTCACGACACGCAGTCCTACGTCTACACCGGCGACGTTCCGGTGTTCTACGGCCACTACTGGCGGCAGGGAACGCCTGAGCACCAACATGACTGGACCGAATACACGGCATGTGTCGACTTCAGCGCGGTCAAGGGCGGAGAGCTGATGGCTTACCGCTGGTCCGGTGAGAGTCGGATTCAGCCGGAGAATTACGTGACAGCAGGCCAAGTCGAGTGCATCGACGTCGTTGCTTCGCCTCCCCACTGACCTCAGAACCGCTGCACAGCCCGGGTTCGACGTCAGGCAGTCGGCTACGCATGCACCGAGCGCGTGCGCCAATCGCGTCGATGCAGCCAATCGGCACTGCCGAGTCCGCTCTGCGGCGCGTTCGGCGGTGGGAATCGTTGCGAGGTTCGGGCGGACACGTCGTTGGTCATTGCACTCACGGCGGCTGACGGGGTGCACAGCGCCGCAGGACGGGCAGCCGCCGACGATGTGGGCGCGGGGCTGGGCGGCCTGCCGCTAGACCGCATCGCCGAACTCCCAATTGTTCGCCTGCCTCAACACCTTCCGCCGGTAGCCCAACCTAAGCTCGTCGATGGCGGCGATTGCCTGTGAGGTGAATTCGTCGTGAATCCCGCTCTGCGCGTGGGCGTATGGAATGAACGCCCGCAACAGGTCCGGAACGTCCAGGGCAACCTCCAACGGAGTGAAGTCGCCGCCGTAGCGTATGCCGCCGAGCGCCTGTTCGACGCGCGCCGCGCTCCACCGCACGGGGTCACCCGACCCCGTCTCGAACAGTTCCCACAGCACCTCCCGGTGGTCGGAGGCGGTGAACGGCGCTGCGAGGCCGCTCGCGAAGAAGTCAGTGCACAACTCCTCAGCTGCCACCCACCCCATGGCCGGTGACCGGCGCGCACCGCCCTCGGGCAGCCGACTCACCACCCACTGCACCAAAGCCCGGTAGAGAGGCCATGTTTCGGTCTTCGGCGCGAACGTCGGCCGTGCGAGCGCCTCCTCGATCCACGCCCGTGCATCGGCAAGGTTCATCTCGACGACCTCGGTATCGGTACTGGTTTCGACGACCCGAGCAAGGGCCTCGTCGATCGGTTCTGGCACCACACCCGCGTCGGCGACACCGGACAACAGCAGGTGGTCGATCAGGACACTGACCGTCAGCTCGTGCCCACCACCGAGTCGCACACCGAGCACCAGTTCATCCACGTCACCAAGCACATGTGTTCTGCGCACCGCCCGGTACGCCTCGGCCTGCGGCAGAGCGCGGATCCAGCGGGGCAGATGGTCGCCGCGCTGCGCCACTTCGCGTCGGCATCGCAGCTGCGGCTCCGGATCGTCAGCCAGCAGTTCGGCGATCACGGCCAGCAGCGCCGTCGTCTCCCGACTTCGGGCACCGCACAAGGCGTTCAGGACATTGTCCAGAGACGGCGTCGCGCGACCGCTGGGGGTCGGCCATGGAAACCGTTCGGGGGTCGCGGCATCGATCAGAAGGCTGGCCGCACTGAGCAGGTCGGCGGGATGCTTCGCCAGCGCACTGCGTATGGCATCGGTGAGCGTCGGGTCAGCCAGACTCTCCTGATCGCGGCGTCGGGCCCGCCGCACGTCACGTCGGGCCTGCTTGGCCCGGTGTGCTCGTCGCTTGTCGTTCATGTGGCGGAGGCTACGCACGGGCACCGACAGCCGCGGCGCCGTTCAGAGCCCCCTGGTGGCCAGCGCTTTCATCGGAGCGGGGCGCCTACTCGGGGCCAGCTACGTCGGGTGAATAGCCGGATTCAGCGGCCGGTTCTAGACTCCGCCGCGTGGGGAGGCTGAACGTTTACGACGGATCCTTATCGGCACTGACGGCGCGTGGCGCAGTGCTGTCAGTGCGGCCGATCGGGCCGGTGCGGGTGTAGATGGGCCGGGGTGTGGGGGTGCCGAGCCTGTCGCAGGTCCTCGGCTGGGACACCGAACACCTCCGCCGTGGCGCGACCGACTGGGTGGCTGCCGCTGAGCGCTGGGAGGACGCCTTCACCAACGTTCATCGGGGCACCGTCTGCCCGGGCGGGACGGTCTGGGAGGGCCAAGCCGCCGAAGCCGGCCAGAACCGCGCCTTCGCTGACTTGGTGAAAGTCCGCCGTCTCGCCGACTCGTTGCAGGACGCCGCCGTGGTCGCCCGCCGTGGCGCTGACCAGCTTGACTACCTCAAACGCCACACCGTCGATGCCATCAACGCGGCTCGCAACGCCGGTTTCACCGTGGGTGAGAACCTTGCGGTGACCGACAGCAGCAGGGCCGGCGCATTTCGCATCGGTCATGCCCAACAACACGCGGCGACGATCGCCAGTCGCGCCTCGGCACTCATCGTCGCTGACAATGACATCGCCGCAAGGATCACCGCGACTGTCGCGCAACTGGCCGACCACAAGCTCGACGACTTCCCCAACGACCGAACCGTCCAAGCCGTGGATTACAAGACCGCGCCACCGCCATCCGTCTTACCCAGTAAATGATGTGATTGCCGAGGCGACCGACCTCGACGGAAACCACGTGATCATGCGCCGCGGCTACTACGACGCCGTCACCAGGCAGGGGTTTGGGTGGGATAAAGCCTATTGGCGCCATGGGGTGGTGAACCCGAATGTGTTCAAAGACCTCATCTCCCACAGTCAACCGATCAGCAATACCGGCGGAACACTGGTCTACGAGGTGCCAATTAACCGGGTACGCTGCACTTCCGGCCTCTTTGGACTGATCAGTTGCGATGACACCGGCGAGAGTCTCACGATGAGGATTGTCGCGAACACGAACGCAAGTCCGGAGATCCCCGGCGGTGGGCAGAAAGGATTGATCACGATGTATCCCATTGCGGGCGGGAGCGGAGTGGTGGAGATCGAACCGACTTGGACCTGGACGCCGCCATGGGTGAACAACAATGTCCCCATCAACTGAGCCCACCCAAGCAGAGCGCAAGCTCGCTGCCGATGTGCTGCAGAAGCTGCTGCGGCACATCGCAATTGAGAACGTGAAGAACGCGGAAAGTCGCCGTCCCGGCCACTACGTCTTTGAGGTGTCCCACGCCTGGACCGAGGGAGCGACCATGTACCTGTTGTACACGACCCCGCCCTCAGACATCACGTGGGGTTTGGTCCGCGACACCAGGAGGTCACTCATCGACCCGGGCCCGTGGAACGACACCGATGATCCTGCCCTCTACTACTACCTGCTCGATCTCGAGGAGGAGTGGCCCGGCCACATCGCCCTGCAGAAGGGCGACGATCCCGACACCATCCGGTGGTCGGGGTATCCACTCGAAGGTCTCCCAGAACGCGTGTCGGACATCGCCGAGCGGTACCGATATACGCCGCCCGCGACGGCTGAAACGGACACACGGCGAACAGCCCCGCCGGTCATCGAACCTCGACGGTACGCAGACTAAACTGTCACCTGATCGTGCAGCAGACCCTTCGTTCACCCAGCAGGTCCAAATGGCTGAATGAATACTCCGAACAACAGCCACCGCTACGGTGAGATGAGTGGCGCTTGCATTTCCAGCGCCCGTTTCTCATCATCACTGACTTCGGGTGGCGCTAGCCCTTTGTCCATCATGAAACCGAGTAGCGCTCTGACAGCTACCTGCGCAGCAGTCAGTTGGACGATCGTCGGCGCCTTGACATCGCTGAAAGCTTGGAGTCGGTTGAGAACCGCGGAGACCTGTCCCTCGTAGTCGGTGAGCTGAAACCAGACCGTAGTGTCGAACGGGAGATCAAGTTTCTTTCGCGCATACTCGGCCGCAATACGCATCAGTAGCTTTTCAAAGTTGTTCACTGAAGCCGCTGGGCCACCGCCACCCGCCACGGCGGCAGCCGCGGCGGCCGCACCCACGCCGGCGAGGCCTCCGAGCATCGCCAAACCACCGACCATCCCACCGGGACCGAATGCAGCCAGTCCCCCCACAATCGCTGCGGCCCCAAACACACCCGCGGGGGCCGCGACGGCGAGTCCCACTGGCCCTGCCGCGATCAGTGCCACGCCAGCCGCTGCGGTAAGGACCCGACCAAGTGGAAAACCACCCTTGCCGGCGACGCACTCACCAACCTCCTTGATCGCCTCGGCCACCCTGTCGCCGACGCTGCGGGTGAGACCGAGTTCGACGGCGATGTCGTTGAGAGCCTTTCGTTGCGCCTCTTCAGGGTCGACCTCATACGGAGCAACACAGTTGATTAGTGCCAGCACGACCATTTCGCCGACGGCTTCGTGGAGCTCCCATCGATGCGGAAGGCGCGGCAGCTTGCCGTTGACCAGATCGGCCATCTGTGGTGCTAGATGTTGGCCCGCAGCGGCGTTCTGCTCCAGCTGGGCTGCGAGGTCTTCACGCAGGATACGAAGCGCTGCTCGGAACCTTGTCGCCCGCTCGTCGTCCTTGATGTTGCGCGCTACAGCCTCCGCGAAATGCTGAAGCAACAGTGTGGCGGCGTCGGCGTCACTTAATCGCACGGCAATGTCAGAAGTCGTGCGAGCTAACTCTTTGGAGGGGTACAGCGAGTGGGCGGCGAGCTTTGCCACAGCGGGATCACCTAGATACAGGTCTGCCCCGTGCCCGCTGACATTAGTCAACGTGAAGTCCTGCGCGCCAGGAAATGTGCTGGCCAGACCGCGACCGCCGGTCACGATGTCTCGGGCGTTGAGGAAGTTCGACCAGTCGTCGACTCGGCCATAGGGGAACTTCTTCAGCAAACGGTCGCGGCCTTCATGCACCGCACGGATCGCCGCTGGACTACCTATCGTAATGAACCGGCGGACGTGCAAGTCAGTAGCCAGATGATCAAGTAGATCGATGGCGACAACCGAGCCGAGACTGTGCGCAATGAGCATGACGTCGCCGTGGGTCGGGATGTAGTCAAGGATGCGACTTAGCACATTGGCCCGAACCTTTTCTTCGCGGACGTAACGCCGAACTTGGACGAGATTGGCGACCGACACATGATCAACGATGAACCCCGGTGCCGCAGCCCACACGGGATCTGGCAGCAGATTGAAGCCGAATGCGCGCACGCCGTCTTCTAATTGAAGGGACCGCTGCACGCGCGCCTGGCGACGTTCGAAATCGCTGCGCGAGCTCCGATCATCTTTAACCTTATAGGTGACCGGCGGCATCTTGACGTCTTCTAGGCCTTCTCCTTTGAGCAACTCGCTATAGCGCGGTGTGATCACTTGATCACGGTCGACGATCGGATGTCCCGCTTGTTCTAGACCGCGGTTCAGCCCATCCAGCCACCTATAGTCCGGGTCTCCATCACCGATACCGTGCAGGAAGACGATCTTCACAAACCCTCCAAATTCTCGTGACGCTTACGCTGTCGGCGTCAGACTTGGCCGAAAGCCTGCTTGCTGCACTGAACTAAATCGCCGCTACCTGGATGTTCCTGTAGGTGAAGTGTTGTTCGCGCGTGGTTTCGGAACGCACCATCGATATGACGCAGCACAGGATTGGAGGTCTCCTTGTCGTGGCTTCCACCGCAACGCCCGGTCTACTAACAGCGGCTCGAAATTCAAAACGCCGCTCAGCAAAGACATGGTGGACGTGACGAAGCAATGCATTCTCTGCCGCCTGGTTCCGATCGACCTCGGAGGCTTCCCCCACCGCTATATCCCAGCCACTAGTGACCGCACCTACAGGAGTTAGCGCAAATGGAAGTGGTGACAGGTCCATTAACTCTCCTATGCTGCGGCTAGTGAACTCTGTCATTCAGACAGTCCCTGTAGCTCGAGAATCGTGGGCTTAGTCGACCGAATCCGAACCTCCGGAAGCTTCGCCAACAGCGCACACACGAACGCCGACCGCTTGACGTTCAGCTCGTTGAGCAGGTCCTGCTGAGCCAACTCCCCCTTGTCGCACAATCGCTCCCATGCCACGGCGATCATCCATGCCGGCACCAACTGCGGCCCCGATCCCAGTCCCATCGAGCGTTCGGTTTCCACCCACACGCCTTTGCGGTCCACCCCGGCAACCCTGTTGAGGTTCTTGGTCGACAGCGTGAGGATCGCCGTGCCAGGGCCGACCACGTCCGCAATCCGGTCGAAGAGTTCGTCCTCGAATTCGGCTGCGCTCATGCCGATCCGAGGGTCACGATCCCGGATGGGGATTGCCGGAGCACGCCGACGGCAAGCGCACGTTCGAGCGCTTCGTCCAGCCGGGCACCGATGTCCTTCGTGATGCGGATGCCACCGAAGAGCGCCAACGCGTCACGCTTAAGATCATCGACGGCACTACCGCCGGCCTGTTCGGCCACCACACGCATCGCGTTGCCGATCTCGACCAGGCTGATCTCGCCCAGCGGGCGGCCCTCCCCTCGCTTCGAGGTCCGAACCGTCTGCCAGGAAGCAGGTTCCACACCGGTGGGCCAGTAGAAGTCGCGATCGTCGCCCCGCAGGTATTCGGCTGGGACCACGCGCTGAATCGCTGTCCGCCGCGCCTCACTGACCTTGCCCAAGCTGAATGCACCGGCCACCAACTTGGCCAGCCGATCCCGGTGCACCGGTCCCTCGGCGCCGATGATCGACTCGACGATCTTCACCACATGCGCCCGGTTGTAGTTGGTGTGAATCTCATCGAGCACGCTGATGCTGCCGATCACCACCGGATTCCACGGACTGAAGTCGGTGAGGTTGGCGTGGCGCCGCGGCAGCGTGGGCGTCGACGCCGCGGGGGCCGACCGGAATGCGAGGGTCTCCTCCATCACCGGTTGCACCACCGGTGATGGAGGAACCGGGACCTCCGCGGCTGGCGGTTCCAACCTTCGTTGTTTGGCTGCGGCCACCGATTCCCGCAGCCGCGCGACGGTCGCGTCGCGATCCCCCAGCCATTCGGGCAGCCACACCCGTTCCACCCCAGGCCAATGCAGCAGCTTGGAGAGCACTTCGACCGGAAGGCCATCGCGGTCGGCGACGGTCCGCCGTCCGAACCATTCCGGGCCGTCCAGCAGCACCGCCACCAACGGGTGATCGGGTTCCTGCGGATCGGCGATCACCAGGTCGACACGGAAATCCGACAGCCCGATGTCCGCCTTCACGTCGAACCCTTCGGCCCGCAGCGCCGCGGCGATGTCGTCGCGGTGCCGGTCGATCACCGCATTGCGGCGACCACCCTGGGTGATGGTGTCCACACCGCGGTGTGCCAGATCCAGGTAGGCGCGCAGATGCTTCGTGCCGACCTGCGTGGTTTCCTCGGCGCGCAGATCCGCGGGGTCGAAGCTGGCGTACAGCACCACCTCACGGCGCGCGCGGGTGATCGCCACGTTCAGGCGACGCTCGCCACCCGGCCTGGACAGCGGACCGAAGTTCAGCGGCACCACGCCCTTGTCGTTCTTGCTGAATGCCACCGAGAACAGGATGGTGTCGCGCTCGTCGCCCTGGACGTTCTCCAGGTTCTTGACGAACAGACCGTCCGGCTCGTCGAGGGCCTGCAGCAGCCGGTCATCACCGGCATCGCGCAACAGATTCTCGATGAAGTCGCGCTGTTGCGCGTTGAAGGTGATCACCCCGATGGACGGCGCGACCTCGGGTGACGCGTCGAAGCGGGCGCGGATGTCGGCGACGATGCGCTCGGCCTCCACCCGATTGGTCCGCAGTGTCTTTCCCCGACCGGATCGTTCGAACTGTCCGTCGACCCGGATCAGCGAGATGCCGTGCCCCGATGCGGGAGCCAGCGGCGCCGGGAAGGACGCCAGCCGGCCGTTGTAGTAGTGGATGTTGCTGAACGCGATCAACGCCTCGTCCTGGCTGCGGTAGTGCCAGGACAACCATTGCTGGGGCACCAGCGACTGCACGCATTCGCTGAGGATCGATTCTTCATCGGCCACCACCTCGGGGTTGGCGTCCTCCTCACCGTCGTCCACGCCCGCGCTGGCCTCGGCAAAGCTGGTCGGCGGCATCTGCTTGCTGTCACCCACCACCACAACCGATTTGGCCCGCCCCATCGCGCCGATGGCGTCGGCGACGCGAATCTGGGACGCCTCGTCGAACACTACGATGTCGAAGATGTCGGCGTGCGCCGGGAAGAACCGGGCCACCGAATCCGGGCTCATCAGCATGCACGGCAGGATCTGCGTGATCAGCTCCCCGAAGTTCTCCATCAACGCGCGCACGCTCATGCCGCCGCGTTTCTTGTCCAACTGCCGCTTCAACAGGCCGATCTGGCCGCTCTCGGTGAAGGCGTCGAAGGTCCGCCCCTCCAGCAGCCGGGCCGGGATCGATCGGCACAGTTCGTCGCGGATCGCCGATGCGCTGGTGGTGAACCGCTCAATCGCCTTGCCGTGCGCGGTGACATCGAAGTCGGTCAATCCGCTGGCCTCTAGGCGTTCGGCCACGGACGCGACCGCGACACCGCGGTCGAACGCCAGGCTGGCGTCCTCGGCCACGATCCGGCCGGCCAGGATGTCGCGGCGCGCCTCGCCCATCTCGGCGCGCAGCAGGGGGTCGATGTGCTGCAGCAGGGCGACCCACCGTTCGATGGTCACCGCCGACTCGATCCGGCGGGTGCCGCGGGTCGCCCACCACCGTCGGATGAACGATCCGTCACCGGCCCAGACGCGTTGGGTTGCGGCGCTGTCGGTGATCTCGGTGAGCTGGCGCCATCCCGTCGCCAGCGCCTGCAGGGTGGCTGCGCACGTTCCGGCGGCGGTGTCGCTGTAGAACTTTCGCAGGTCGGCGATGTGCGGGTCGGCGGGGTTGGCGGACAGTGTCTGGCCGAGGCGGCGTAGCGCCGCCAACGCCTGCGCCAGGTGCGCCGCGTCGGCGTCCACGAACGGGTTCCACGGCCGGTCGAACAGCACGGCGGGCAGCGCGGCGGCCCGCTGCCGCAGATCCGCGACCACGGCGTGGCTGGTCTGCAGGTCCGCGGTCAGTGCCGACAGGGTCTTGAGTTTGACCTCGGCCGGGTCGACGGCGAGGACGTCGGTGAACTGGGCCAGCACCGCGCGGCGGCGCTTCTTGCGGCCGAACATCCCCGACTCGTCGGCCGCGACGGCCGCCGCGTGAATGGCCGGGATGTCGAGGTCCATGGCCGCCGGCGTCACGGTCGCCAGCCACCCCGGCTTCTGCTGCAGGCCCGCGAGGACCTGTTCGATCCCGACGATGTAGGTCTGCCACTCGGCGGTGTGCAAGGCATCGACCGCCGACAACGGGTAACGCGGTTCCCCGGCCAGCCGCGCCCAACCGTCTACGGCTTCCGGGGTGTGGCACCGGCCGAGGACGTCGGCGGTGATACCGAAGCCGTGCAGCTCGGCGAGGGCGGTGTCGAAAGCGACCGCGGCGGCGTGGATCCGTGCGGGATCCAGACCGCTCGGCGGGACCGCATCGATGAAGGCCCACGGGTGATCCGGGCTCGGGCGGGCGTCGTCGAACTTCTCCGGCAGGGTGCGCAGAACCTGCGCCACCGCGTCGAAAAGGGCCGGGTCGGCGCTGGTGATCAGGCTGCGCGGCACCACCAGCGGCGCGATGTCCTGATCGGCGGCCAGCTCGAAGGACCTTGCGGTGTACAGGGATTGGCCGACGGCGTTGACCTCGTGCAGCCGGTCGGCGTAGCGGGCCAGGCTGTGCCGGCTGGACTCGGCGACCTGCAGCTTGGTGCGCAGCAGATCCGCGTCGTGGCTCATCCGCAGTTCCAGCGCATGTTTGATCTGAGCGCGCACGGCGGCCGGACGCGCGGACTTGTCGTGGATGTCCAGCGACAGGTCCCCCAGACCGACACCTTCCAGCCGCTTCTTCACCACGTCCAACGCCGCGCGCTTCTCGGCGACGAACAGGACCCGGCGTCCGCTGGCCATGGCGTGGGCCAGCAGGTTGGTGATGGTCTGCGACTTACCGGTTCCCGGCGGGCCCTCCAGGACGAAGGTCCGCCCGCCGACGGCGTCGGCGACGGCCCGCAACTGGGACGCATCGGCGGGCACCGGCACCGCGGTGCTCAGCTCGTTGAGGTCGGTGTGGGGTAGCTCGGTGACCGGGTCGACATACGGGTTCTGCGGGCTCTCCAGCAGGTGGCGCACCAAGCTGTTGCCGGACAGCGCCTTCCAAGATTCGTCGAGGTCCTTCCACAGCGGGAACTTGGCGAACTGCAGGATCGACAGGTGCACACTGTCTTCGACCAGGAAGGGCAGCTTGGCCTCGGCGACGGCGCGACGAACCGCGTCGAAGGTGGCCACCAGGTCGATACCGGAGGCGTCCTCATCAGGCTGTGCCAGCCCCGGTATCTCCAACCCGAGTGCGGTGCGCAGCTTCTCGATGAGGCAGTAGTTCGGTGTCGAGGCGCCGGTGTCGTCGATGGTGAGCAGATAGCGTTCACCGCGGTTGGTAGTGGTCAGCGACACCGGGACCAGCACCAGGGGTGAGCGCAGCGGCCGGTCGTTCAGGTGCCAGCTGAGCATCCCGAACGCCAGGTAAAGGTTGTTGGCGCCGGTTTCCTCCCGGATGGTCTTCGCCTTGTTCGCAAGGTATCTCAGCTTGTTCTTGTAGGACGCTGCGGTGATGTCGATGTAAGCACTGTGTTTGTCGGCGAGCAGCAGCTCGCGTTCGGCCTCGGGCAGGTCGCGGCCGAACCGCATCCCGCGGGCGACATCGACGTTCTGCACTTCGTCGGAACCGAGCAGGTTGACCCGCGCGCCGGCGTTGACGGCGTCTTCGAAGCGGCCGAGCGCCGGGCCGGGAACTTCGAGGCGGTAGCCGGCGCGGTCCGTGTAGTTGATCAGCTTGTTGCGCAGGCTCAGATCCAGAAGCGCGTTCTTCCACTGGCGGACCCGCGCCGGCACGACCTCGGCCGTGGCCGCCGGCTTCGACTCGGTGGCCTCGTACGGTTGGAACACCGGTCCGTCGCCGGGCTTGTACTCGGAGATGACGACGTTACCGTCGGCGTCGGTGCTGCGGCTGGGCAGCGGGAAGATGCGAGACCGCCGCGCCTGTCGCACATCGGTGATGCCGAGGATGTTGGTCAGGTCCTCGGCGAGGTGCTGGATGCGCGGTGCGCGCCGGGCGTCGTCGAAGGTCGCGTCGGGCACCGACTGCGTCACGAGGGTGGTTTCGATGAGCCCGATGCTCTTGAGGTCGACCTGGTTGACCACCTCGGCGGGTTCGGTGGTCGACACGGAGGCCAGCGCACCGTCGATGCGCCAGTAGCCGAGGAATGCGTGCTCGCGCAGCAGCCAGATGGTCGAGTTGATGCCGCACTGTTCCAGTACCGCGGCCAGCGCCAGCGTGGTGTCCAGGCAGGTGCCGAGGCGGCCGTCGAACACCTCGGCGGGCGTGCGGACCTTCTGCCCGATGTCACCCCAACTGGCGGGCGGCTCGGCGTAGCGGATGTCGCGGGCCTTCACCGCGTCGAAGACCGCGCGGACGATGGCGTCGACGCGTTCCGGGTTCTCGCTCTGGTAGCCATCGATCGAGGAGTTGCCGGTCGCCGCGCCGAGCCGGTCGGAGACCTCGACCAGCAGCGGGGCGATGGCGGCGGCGTTGGGCTGGATGTAGGCGGCCAGGATCTCCAGGGCAAGTTGCGGCGGGGTGGCCTTCCACTGGTTGGCCGCCAGGATGGTGACCTCCTTGGCGGCCTCGGCGAGGACCTCGCCGGCGCTGTCGCGCAGCACGACGCGGATGTCGCCGGGACGGGCTTCGTCGACGCGCCACATCGAGGCCGGGTCGAGTTTGAGGTCGACGGTCTGCAGCGTGGTCGGCTGATGCGCCAACAGGTCGAGATGGATCTCGGCGGGGCCGCCGTGCGAGCCCTCGGCGCTGACGACGTCGACTTCGAGGACGGCGCCCTGGCGGTCGCCTCCGGTGTTGTCGACGGTGATGTGGTCGATGACCGGGATGCGGCAGTGCGCCATCGCGTAACTGAGGTCGGCGATCGCGGAGATGTCGATGCGCGGGGCGTCGGCGGGCGGCACGGGTTTCGGTGCCGGAGTCGTGGCGGGTGCGGGCCGCGCGGGCGCCGGCTGCGGTGCCGGCGCGGCCGCGCTCGGGGCGACCGCGGCCTTGAGGTGGTGGACTCGTTCGGCGACGTCGGCGGCGCCGACGGCCCGTAGTAGGAGTTCGGCGGAGTCGACGGCCCGGTAGGTTTCGGCGTCGGTGAACTCACCGGTGTGTGCCCACTTGTTGCGGACCTCGCGCAGCTCTTTGGCGTAGATCTCGGCTTGCCGCGGCATCGCGCGGTTGAACGGGTAGCCGAGGTCGCCGAGCCGCTCGGTCATGGCGCGCAGCATGAGAGCAATGTCGCCGTTCCGGTACTCGCCGCCGCCTCGGCCGTTTTGCGCATCTTTTGCTCGCAGCAGCTCGGACCAGTCGGTGCCGGGCGGAACGGCGCGGTTGAGCACCTGCGACACGAACGGGGACAGGCCGGCAGCCAGCGTCGTCAGCGTCTGACCGATGAGTTGATGACGGTCCACGTTGTTCACTTTTCACACCTCGGCATTCGGGGCGGCTTGCGGATTCTGGACAGGTGGCGTCTTTCCGGACGGCCGGCGCGGACCCCGCGCGACAACGTCAGACATACCGCCGCGGACCCCCATGAATATCTTCGCGCACGCCAATTTGCTGTGTTTCGTACTGGCGAAGATTAGCGCAGCTAGGGTTTGGGCGGGCGTCAATCTAGGGCAGTCGGTCATCCAGGAATCCCATCCGTCAGGTCGTGTGCGGCGGAGGCGAGCCGACCAGGATGACAGAGGGCACCGACAGAACGCGTCCCTGCTCACGGATTGCCTCGCCGAAACGGGTTTGTCGGAATCCCCCGCTGTAGTTTGCGACTACATGAGACATTCCTCAACGCAGCGCCAAATCGAGGATCTCGCCGGGCTTCGCAGGTTCGCCCTTGGAAGCTACCCCCCGGTCTCCGACTGAGCATGAGCCGGAAATCGTCAATGGATCAAGCGCAGCATGCGGCTACTCGATCGCATTGCCTGCGAACTGAACACCCTCGGAGAATCTGATCTCGCTATCTGCAGGAGCAAAAGCGTAGTAGTCAATGCCGTTCCAGTCGGTGTCCACGACAAGTAGGACTGCTCCATCGATATCCAGGCTCTGGGCGACTTCATCGACTTCCACATTGTCAATGAACCTCGTGAATTCGCTCGGAAAGCGCGGGCTGACGTAGGACCATTCGGAGACGTCCCCGCAATAGACGAACAATAGTGTGGGGTCTTCGTGGTTTACGCCTTCATCATCCAACCCGGCCGGGATTCCACTGAAGGGAGAATGGATCTGATCGAGGTATCTGAATTCGACTGCCGGCAGCGCCATTTGGCGTCCTTTCACGGGTTAGAAAGCAATTACGGATACATGCGTGGTTTAAGTCATGAGCCAGGCTCCCGGATGTAGGTTACTCCGAAGGCGACGACCTGCCTGAACTCCTGACGGCGGGAGCCGATGTCGAACTGGCTGCCCGAGCCTTTCTGGAAGATGTCGAGACCTCGGCCGAGGAGGATCTTCCAGCCGTTGTCTGCTCGTATAGATCTGTCGTGGATAGACTCGTCCCACTGGACATTGAACTTTATTCCGACCGAGGCAGCGCCATCTTGAATGGTCTTGAGCATCAACAGCTGTTGCTGCTGGTACTCAGGTTTGTCCTCCTTGGTCACCAGCATGACGGCGATCTCGTCGGCGGGGTCCTTTGCGGAAGCCAGCACGGCAAGAAGGTCGACGAGGTTGCGGCCCTGGTGCGGCGCGCGAATGTAGGGGTCGACGATGGTGATATCTGTGGCCCCGCGAAGATAAGGCAGCAGCAGATTTTCGTAAGAGACGCCACGCTGGTGCTCCTGGAACTCTCGATGCCCCTCGAACAGTGGCTCGGGTTTCGGGGGTTCATTAATGATCGGAGCGACGGCAGGCATGCGTTCCTCACCGTCCGAGGAACCGCCCGATTCATCGTCCGTTCGCTGGCGCTGGTGGTAGTAATCCGGGTATTCGTCCTCTTCTAGCGTTGTGACAGAACGCCATTCGTCGTCCTTGTTGAGATAACCGAATTTGACGTCAGCCATGGTGGAATCGATGCGGAGGATCTGATCTTTGACACGTTTGCGACCCTCGACAGCGAACCGCAGGATCTCCTCGACCTCGTCGGTAGTCGCCTCGCCATGTGGGTGAAGGATCTTCATCAGACCGGAGAACGTTTTGTGGATGCCGTCTCGATCGCGTGTCGAGATATCGGAGCCGAGTGTGAAGTGCTGCTGGTAGCGGTCGGAGAAGTCCGAGTCACGCATGGACTTGAGTACTTCGGCGATGTAGTCGACGACGAAACCATATCCCTCGGAGAACATCTCACCCCGGATGGTGTCGACCTCCCATCCGGGGATATAGAAGTGCAGGCGGTCGAGGTAAGCCGAGTCGTGGTAGCTCTCGGGGAGTTCATCGAAGAGATCCGAGTGCTTGAGCATGTAGGGCACATTGTGGGATGTGTTGCCCACGAACACCATGGACGCTTCGGCACCCAGAGTTTCGACACCACGGGAGAACGATTTGTTGGCCATGTAGTTCTTCATGATGTCAACGAGCGCCTTGTCGGTGCGCTTCTTCTTGCCGGCGAACTCGTCGAATGCCACCACATCCCAGTAACCAACCAGCCCGAGACGTCCGTTTGAGTTATTCACGAACAGCTTAGCGACGGTGATCTCTCCACCGGAAATCAGCATGCCGTGCGGCGAGAACTCAGAGAAGATGTGCGACTTGCCTGTGCCCTTGGGACCCAACTCGACGAGGTTGTAGTTGCGCTCGACGAATGGGATAAGCCGCACGAGTTGGATGAGTTTTGCGCGCCGACCGAACAGTTCCGGGTTGAACCCGATCGACTGGATCAGCAGATCGATCCACTCGTCGGTCGTGAACTTGCGTCGCGAGGCGACGTAACCGTCGAAGTCAAAGTTGGAGAGCTGGATTGGTTTGATGGAGCCCAGGATCCACGGGACCACGCGGGCGTTGTCACTGTGCTGGTATTCGATATCGCAGATGCACCAGACGCCGCCGACCAGCAGCTTGGGGTGGGCCTTAATGATCGCCGGCGCGACGATCACCTGCTTGATGCCGAGGTTTGCAAATTCGGCCTCGTAGGTGTCGTCCTTTTCGTTGAGCTGGACCTGGACCTTGTCGATGACGCGGTAACGGCCTTTTTCGCGGATGTGCGACTTCACGAGTTCAGCTTGATTGCGGTGGACGTAGTGGTCGGCGAGAATCGTGCGGACACTCTCGATGCCTGACTGAATGGTCGCCTCGTCGTCGGAAGCAGCGTATTGGCCTAGCAGGTACTCCAACACGAATGACGGCACGATGGCGTTGCCTTTGACGGCCTTCACAAGGTCCTTGCGCACGACCGCGCCGCCGAAGACATCGTTGATCTTCTGGTCGAGCGCTGACTTCTCCGGAGGGGCGGTAGAGGGCCCGCCGGTCAAGCCATCCGAGTGGTCGTCATCCGCTACGGCTAGGTCTGTCTGCTCGGTCATAGTCGTCACCCGCTAGAAGTCGAAGTCCGTCATGAACGAACGCTTGATGGTGTAGTTGGCTTTCGAAAACGTCTTCCATTGGTTTGTGTTGGGGATGCGGTCTTCAAGCCGCAGTTCCACGGCGCGGTTGTTGACACCGTCAGCGTCCTGCGTGAGGTACAGCGTTACCGACTGGTACCGCTCGCGTTGGTCACCGGAGGAACTGTCAAAGGTCAGTACCGGCTGGTCCGAGATCGGCGTCTCTCCTACGTAGATGCCGAGCCGGACCTGGCGTGGCTGGATTTTGTCAGTCACCGCGTCGCGCTGAAGCAGCTTGACCGCGAGCTGGCCAGTCGTTATCTTGTCGGTCTCGGGCATGAGGTCGACCTCGACTGGCCGAATATCGCTCTTGCGCTTCTTGTTTACGGCGATGACTGGCACGACAATCTCCTGCAGCGACGCGCCACCGTGGACGTATCGAATACCAGCGCCGGGTTGAGGGATTCGGTGAATCGACTTGGGGATCTGGATGTCAATGTCGCCGACCAGCCCAGCCTGAGCTGAAGTGAAGGTCATGAACGAAGGCGAGGGTTTCAGAGACCTGCCCAGTACATACCGCCGATTGGTCTTGGTGATGGCCTCCCCTTGCGGCGGCTCCGAAACGTAGTACGCCTGTTCCAGCGGAGTGTCCTGGTAGAGGAACCCGTGATCTGCGGTGATCACGATGTTTGCGGCATTGGCGTTCGTCCACTTCTTCACGAGCAGCACCAATTCGCGCAGGGTGTCCTCAGCCGCCTGGAACACCGTGCGTTCAGTGGCGGCTTTATCGCCGGCCGCGTCGATGCGATCGTGGTAGACGTAGAAGATTTGGTGCTGCTTATAGAGGTCACGCAGTTCATCACCGGGCATTGCCAGCACGTCTGCAGCTGAGATGGCATGGCCTTTTACCGCTTGTAATATCTTGTCGCGGTTTGCAGTTCCGTTTGTGGGCTTCCCGTCCGCCAGTACCGGCAGTCCCTCTGGGTCCAGCTCTAGCGCCGACTGAGGCAGCAATGCGGCCATGCCGAGCTGGGTGTAGCTGGGGAGCACTCCGAGCACCGCCGACAGCGAGCCATCGAATCGATCCTCACTGCGGATCAGGGAAGTCAGTTCGTGAGCGACCTCATAACGCATACCGTCCGAGATGATGACGACCGCTTTGGTGCGGCCGTCTTTGACGATGGGAGCAACGTGATTGTCGAAGAACTTGCTCTGGGGCGCAAGGGAAATGGACTTCCACTGGTCCGTCGGCTCCAGCGCCTGCTGCCACAATCCGCCGAAGTTATGGAGGAACTTGTTGACATACTGCTTGTCCACCTCCGCCTTCAGGGCTTCGAGGGGCTTCTGGAATTCTGCGGTTTGGTAGGCAAATGTGAACCAGCGGTAATGCTGGTCAATTCGGAACCAATCGGACTGGTACTTCTGCAGGCCGGCGTCCATCGATGAGATCGTGTTGGGCAAGGCAGCAATGGCTGCGAGGAGCTCGGAGGCGCTTTGGGTCGCCTCGTACAACTTGGCGTACTTGTCTTTCCAGAGGCTGTCTTGGCGCTGCCGCACCGTTTCGGCTACCTCTCGGGGTGTTACCGACTGAGCTACGACTGCGGCCGCGAGATCGACGATGATCTTGCGATCGATTTCCTCGAAGGTCGTGACTGGGACTAGTTCTCGGAAGTCGCGGTGCTCGATCTTTGACTTCAAGTCAAGTGCGTCGGCCGCCCGGGAGGCGAGCGTCGCCATCATGCCCTGGGTGCGAATGTCGTAGCGCAGGCCGTTGAAGTCATTCCGAATGTTTCGGAACTCGGCGGGTGTTTCTGATGCGAAGTCTTCGATCGCCCGGCTGTACATCCACAGCACGAAATCGTCGATGGTTGGGTTGGTGCCGGAGTACCTATAAATCTTGGCCAGACCGTCCCAAAGGAACTGGTCGAGTCCGAATGTCGCGAGGTCGTCGAGTTTGGCCCGTTTGTTTACGGCGTTCTCGGCGAGGAGTTCGCGAATGATGTCGGTCAGCGTGTGTCCTGAGGACTTCACGAGAACCTGGGACATCTTGGCGCGCATCTTGGCAGCGTCGTCGCCTGAGGCAAGTAGCTTTGCCAGTGCGAGCTTCCGAGAGTTGGCGCCGAAGAAATTCTGGTGTTGCTCGATGACCGCAGCTAGCGCGGGATCGTTAACCCCGAATTCCTGTTGGAGCATGGATGTCTTGTCTGCGGTGAAGACTCCGTAGGCCAACTCAAGGTCCAATAGCCAGTTGCCCGCGCCCCGTGGTGTCTCACCTGAGCGATAGACGAGATGCTTGGTGGCGTGATCGGCGAGAATCATGCTCTTTACGCCAAATTCGTTGCTGTGCACTCGAATAACGTTCACGGCGCCGAGTTCGAGCGCTTCAACGTCTGCGTCGTACTCGCCGGAAGGGTCGTGCCAGAACACGACTCGCTGCGCGGCCAGTCGGTTGTTGATGGCGTCCTTGACCGAGTTCAGCTCAGTCACCCGAAGACTCCAACCCGGTGATCTTCCTGAGAGCTCCGCCGAGCTTTGGGTAGTTCACCTTCACACCGTCGTCGAGGTCGAGGACAACGTTCTCGGATGCCTTCGGGTAGAGCGTGTCGTGCTCGTACTCGTTCAGTTCGACGAGAATCTTGCGCAGTCGGTCTGCTTCCTTGGCGTTACCGGCGCGCTCCGCCTGTTGAAGGCTCGATTCAAGCTTGGTCACGTACTCGCGCAGGTACGCCAGCACTGTTGAGGCGGTGGACGGCGTGTAGCGGTGTAGGTAGATCAGCGCGTTGAACGATCCCTTGGGGCTTGAGAACAGCCAATAGATCGGACGCTTCTTGTACCTCTGAACATGATCGTCATAGAACTTTGACTTTCCAGCCTTCGTGATGAAGTACTCGCGAAGGTTCCTTACGCTGAGAGACTCCGTAACGAAGCGCAGGTTCTCCTCGAAATATTTGTCGCCGAACGTAACTCGGAGAAACTGGCGGAACCGTCCGACTATGTCGTCCTCGAACCAATCGCCATCCACGATCGGGATGACGTTGTCTTGGTCGGGGGCGAAGGTTGGACGGGGGACCTTGTCAAGGTAGCCCTGCAGGGTTGCGGTCTGGCCAGCGAGGACCAAACCCGGCTCGTCGAGACTATAGCGCCCGAACATGCAGCCAACTGCGTAGGATACGAAGTCGGTAACAAGCTGTGTTCGAGCAGCCTTCTCACGATCGTCTGATGACGAGAGGGCGCGATACATGAACTGCGGGTTGCAGAACAGCGAGACCTCAGCGCTGGAGACGTCGGTGGCTACTGCGTCCTTGACGCCATATTTTCCTGCGAAGTATTCGTTGTTCGCTATCTCTAGTTCACGAAGTTCCCTCGCTCGTTCGCTACCTTCACGCATGGTTCGCGTGCAAGCTTCTCTAAGGGAATCAGCGCCCACGCTGACAAGCACAGACCCAGTAAACTGCCACGATTCCTCGCGCGAGTTCCAGTCCGCCTGCGCGATCTCGATGCACCTCTCAGCGCGCTCGACTACGCATTCATCATCAGCGATTTCAAATGGGAGCCTCGCAACTGGGCCCTCGTGGAAGTCCAGAGTTGGTGAGCTCAGCCCGAGGAAGTAGTCGGCCGCGGTGCTGTTCGCGTAGGCAATAACATTCCGGATCAACTCGTCGCTATCTGCGAAGCAAGTTGAACCCTTGGTCTCTGAGATGAAGCCGGTCGGACTCCATCGCATTGCAAATGAGCTCCCCGAGATGGTCGACCATGTCCCGCCCGCACGAAAGTAGAACTGCATGTTCTTGGCTGTCCTGGTGGGTGACCCGTAAAGGTCTGTCGCCAAAGCTAGGATCTCGGAACCGTCCGACTCCCAGTTGACGACTAGATCGTGATTGCCAAACCAGCGCCGGAAGGGTCCACCCTTCTGGCACGGGAACCAGCGCTTGCCAGACGCGAGTGCAGTCGGCCGGTCAGGCATGTCGAACCCAATCCGCGAGAGCGGCGGCTCCCACCATTGGCGTAGGAAGCGATTGTTGTCATTGGTCTGGAGTCCCGCTCGGGGCATCGCAACGTCTCCAAGCTGACCCATATCGACAATCGTCTGCACCGCGCCATCCGAAACCCAATAGGCAAGCGGACTACTGGGGATCGACTTGAGGGTGGATGGTCTGACGCGGAAGCGCGTGGAGCAGTCTGGTGAAGCGACTGCGTCGCGAAGCAGTGCGCTCTTTTCCGTTTCGTTCCGACCGTCGGTCAGTCGGACGTAGATCCCGGCGTGGGCGTCGTCACGCGTCTCGGAGAGGACGAAGGCAGCAGTAGAGACAACCGCCCCTCCAATGCTGTCGAATGCGCCCACCCCAAGGTGCGCGAAGGTCTCGATCTTGGACGCTCCAAGAACAGCACTCCGCAACTTCTCATAGGATGAAAGGAACGCCCACGCTTGCATCGTGATCATCCCGACTAGTCCGCGCCGGACGACTATGGCAAGCGCACGCTCGATGAACATCGCAAATAGATCTGCTTTGCTCGCCGGATAGTGCACCTTGGCGAACGCAGAAAGCGACGGATTCATGTTTCCACCACCCATGTATGGCGGATTGGCCACTACCACGGAGTAACGCGGCGCGAGGAACCCAGCCTGTCGGATGGCTCGGCCGGCCCGCTCGATCGCATCAGCCTTGTAAAGGTCGCCACCATCGTCAAGCGTCTCTAGGTGACGCGCAAGACGCGGAATCAGAGCCGGATCTGGCATGATCAGCGATCCAAATGTGTCAGCCTCGGCAAACTGATTCCAGAATGCTTCTTCCGCGAGCCGGTCCCCATCGCTGGTGACTAGGTAGTCAAGCTCGTCTGGCCCGAACGAAATCGGTTCGAGCACGCATACATTCGGCTCGAGCGCGTTCTTAAGGAAAAGCTTGCGCTTCGCTACGGCCTTCATGGTCAACGCGAATGCCGCGAGCGCCCCAGCACGAGGGTCGATCTCTGTGCCGTAGAGGTTGTTGGCGAGGATCAGACCGGGGATTACGGACGGAGCGTAACCCTCCTCCTCATAGATCGCGTAGAGCAGGTCGAAGGCGTAGGTCAGCATGTGGCCCGAGCCGCAGGCTGGGTCTATCACTGTCAATTCCTCAGGTTTGGCGATCTTGAGGAAGTCGGTTTCCTCATCCACCGGGGCGATGTAATAGTCCATATGATCGACGAGTCCAGACGTCGGCCGGTTGAGCATCCAGAGCCGACCGAGCGAGTTCTCGACGAGGTAGCGGACGATCCAGTGCGGAGTGAAAAGCTGTGTAGCGGCGGGTATTTCGTCCGCGCCAGCCTTCCTGTTCTTCTTGAATCCGGCGAAGACTTCGTCTTTGCGCTCCGAAATGTAGAACTGGTAGAGCCAGCCGATGACCTCGACGTCCTTGCATGCGTCCTCGGTCAGAACCTCAACCGAATGATTGAGCACCGAGTCGCCGGCCAACAAGTTGGCTGGGATAAGCAACTCGGTGAAATCACCCTGGCGCTCAAACATGAAGGGCATCGCCTTGTGCCAGAACTGGCAATAGGCCGCGAGGAGCAGCGAGTAGGCCTCCGACTGGGCGTCCACCCCCGGGCGTGGCTGCCGAGTCCCATTGAGTAAGCCTGCGATGGCGGCCATGTTGTGATCGTTGGAGACGACCTCTTTGTCGATCTGTTCACGTTTGGCGGCAGCGAGCACCTCGGGTTGGCCGACTTGATCGGCTGCTGGAGACACCACACCGATGCCGGTGTATCCGTTGGCGTCCATGAATCTCAGGGCAATGATGCGGTTGAACCAGGTGTAGGCGACTTTGTCTGCCACGTGCGCCTTGCCTTCGTCGCCGCCTCCGCCAGCGGCGACTGCTTTCTCCAGACTGGCTACAGTCGTGGGACTTTCGACTCGATCGGGCGATCCTGGGCTGAGGACGGACGTGATTCGTGCGGTGACTTCGCGGATCAGCTCGGTACGGGCTGCCGTCGCGAAGGCCTTGAGTGGTGCGGTTTCCATCAGTTCGCGATCCGGTTCTCTTTGATTGCCTGCACAAGAGCGACCCTCAGTGCGGCGAGGTAGGCGTCAACGTCAGACTCGGTTTCGATAATGGCGGGGCCTGCCGGCGCCTTGATGCTGGCGACGGCGACCGTTGGCTTTTGGGGCTTGCCGCCGGTGTCGGCGGATTTGGTGAGTTGGTCGATCAGTCCCGGATAGGTGGTGGATTCGAACTGGCTACCCGCTTGGTGAACGACGGCGATGAGATTCTGGCTGTCGAGCGTCGACAGAAGCGTATTCACTGTGTCGACTGCCGCGGTTTGGGCGTCTGCCGATGCGGCCTTAAAAAAGTGTTCCTGCAGCAGACTTTCAAGCTTGGTCTCGACAGCACTTTTTACCGCCGTGCGAGCACCAGTTACTTGGTCGTCAAGCAGGCTTTTGAGGGCGTCCGTTGCTGCCTTGAGTTGGTTCATTTTGTTGCCACGGAAGGCATTCGGGTCTGCGAGTAGCGTCTTGACATTGTCGGCGCTACCTTCTGGAAGGAAGTCGAGGTTGCCCGCATTGGCAGTAAGCAGTCCGACTGCTTCGTCGAAGATCTTGGCCTGCTGCCCTTTGAGGAAGGCCTTGATGGGATCGATTGTGTCCACCTTGGCCTCGATGAGTTCGTCGGCCGTGTTGAATTCGGCAAGGTACCAGTCGACGGGCTTGCCGGTGACTTGATCTAGAAGCGCTACGACTGCAGCGAGTTGTCTGACGAACGGGTACCGGCTGGCGCTGACGAGTGCGTTAAGTTCCTCACGTTTGGCTGCGAGCTTGTCCTTGCCGAACCGAGCGAGTTCCGCGGGGTCGCTTGGCACCGCGCCCTCGTCGAAGAATTCCGTGCAGAACTTCTTGAACGCTGCCACTTTGGTTGCGTCGTAGGCCTTTTGCGGAGCGGCGACCGTGTGTTGCTGCTTGGCGGTGTTTCTTATCAGGGCGGCCACTTCGGTACGCACCACCGGGGTGGCATCGATGCTGAGGGCTATCTTTCCGGTGCCGACCAGCCAGCCCAGCACGACTTCGATCGAGCCGAGGTTCCAGCCGTATGGCTTTGACTCGAAGCGGCCGACGATTTTCTTGACTGTTACCTGTTCGCCAAGGTTGGTCTGGGAGATGATCCACGACTCCATCTCGGCTCCGGGCGAGGTCAATGTCGACAAGTTCTCGACACCGAACAAGCCCTGGTCATTCTGAACAGCCCCAGCCACCTGCTGCTCTGAGAAGGCTTTACCGCCGAGAAGGCCCAGGCTTGTGTATGTGCGGCTGACGAGATCCTGGAACCCGTCAGACACGCGCGCCAGGGCCTCCTGAGCGCTGGAAGTGACTTCGGAGGCATTGATGATCATCTGCGCGTCACCGACCGCCTGCCGCAGCCTCTCGATGAGTTCCTTCTCTCGGTCGGCGTTGACCAACTGCTTAGATTGGAGGATGGCCAGCATCGACGGCGTGGCTCCGGAGTTTGTGCGCTGCTTGGTGTACTTCTCGGTCTTCACAAAGAGCCGCAGGTCGGCGAGCAACCGCTTGTCGCGGCCGAGGAAGACACGGAGCTCATCTTTGCCCGCGCTTTGCATTTTGATTTCGTCGTCGGTGTAGCTCGTCTCTGGGGTGATGAAGTGGACGGTCAGCTCTCGCTGGTTGCCTTGGACGATGTCATCGAGCTTGTATCCGAAGGTGAAGTCCTGGCCGTTCTTCGCGTACTTCATCTTGTTGGACTTGAGGATGTCGGACGAGAGGTACTTGAAGAGCTTGTTGGAGATCTCGGACGAGTCGATATCGACGCCCTTGATCTCCTTCTCAATTTCCTGCTCCTCGTTCGTTAGGTACTCGTAGATGTTGCCGTTGCGCTGAACGTAAGACTGCGTCTCCAGCAGGTTGAGCGCTTGCTGCACCATGTCGCCCAACGATTTGAGGTCCAGCCCGAAGCGGTCGTAGACGAGCACGGTGAGATTGCGCGGTGTGGCTTTGAAGGTGTCGACGTATTTGACCAGGAACAGTGCCTTGAGCAAGCGGTTCGCGAGAATCGTCACGTCGGAGGTGGGATCGGGAAGGTGCTTCTCCGCCTGCAGGATGGCACTTTGGGCGGCGGATTTCAGGGCTGCGCTGATCCCCGCGAACATCTGGTCAAAGGTAGCCAGGTATCCCACCTGTTGGCCGCCAATAAGTTTGGCAACGTCCTGGACGACTCCCAGCATCGACCGCTCGCCGACCGAGCTGTTCCTTCCCTCAAGCATGTTGTGATCGGACAGGCCTTCGAGGGCGGCCTGGAACATCGGGATCTGATATGTCACGAAGGGATAGGTGCTGACAAAGCGATTCTCGTCGACGTAATTGCGGTAAGTCTTTGCGCCGTCGACAAAGTCGAAGATTGTCTTGAAGTTCGCGGAGTCCTTAGCGTAGATCGCCTTGACTTCGGCAGCACCCGCGTCGTTCTTCTCCAACAGGCGCTTGCTAATGACTTCTTCGACGTCCTGACTCGTGAGCTTCACCTTGGTGCTAAATCGGGCCTGGATCTTGGAGAAGTCGTGGCCCTGCTCTCTGGTTCGGTCGCCGACGACTTTATCCATGTCTTCCTGGGACGTAACAAAGACCCACGACTGGCCCTTGCATTTTGTGTTGAGGGACTCAGCAATGGTCTGCAGGTTGAGCTTAAGCTTACCGTCGTCAGCGATGAACTGACCGACCTCATCGATGAAGAAGTTGAGACGGTAACCGGGCTCCTGCAAGTCAATCCATGCCTTTACAGAAGTGGCGAAGTCTTCAATCGACACGGCATACGACTTTTGGTACTGCTCGATGATTCCGGGGTTCGCCCCGCCGTTGATCTCGGCGAAGGCCGTGTCGATGTGGTGGGCTTCAAGGAACGTCTGTTCGCGGCCCTGCGCCCAGTCGATGCCGGCATGCTTCTGGAAGGTTGTTTTAAACGCCTCGTATTGGCCGCGCTTGTCGAGGTCTTCCTCAAAGCGAGCGATGGCACCGTCGTTGCCGAAGTAGCCGCGGCTCTCGTCAAAAACTTTGACGAAGACCTTGAGCAGCGCGTCTGTCTGGTCCTTGGCGATCAGCGTCGCCTTCTGGTCGATGTTGAATAGCAGGCTCTTCGCCGGAATCGTTGCGGCCTTCTTAAGCGAAGCGGTCAGCATCGCGTCGTCGGTCTTGTTAAGGAAGCTGTCACTGACCTTTCTTCGCGGGAAAGCTTGTCCCTCCACATCTCCGAGTAGATGCGCAAGCATCTTCAGAAGATGAGACTTACCTGAACCGAAGAAGCCTGAGATCCATACACCGTTGGCGTTGGTGTAGTTCGTGTATTCCTCAAGCAGCGGACCCACACCCTTGGCGGCGTCGTTGGTGAAGACGTACTCCTCGACCTCCACGCCGAGGTGATCGACGTCGTCGGCCTTGACCACGCCCTCGATCGAGCGGTTGACGTCCTTGAGGAAAATTTCATTGAGTTTCATCGAGTCATGCTTCCTGGTCGAGGATGCGCTTGGCGCGGTAGAAGGAGTCGTCCTTGAGTTGGCCAAACAGAACGAGCGCCGAACCCTGAGTGGCCGACACGTCGTACTTGCCAGGGAAGAACATCAGCATCGGCCGGTCAGAGACGACGGTCTGCAAGTTGTTGAGCACGGTGTGCGAGCGCACGAACGGAAAGACCTCTCCAACCCCGGTGAGGAACAAGATGTGGAATGTCTCGCTGTTGATGCGTGCTTTGATGGCCGGCGCAAGGTGCATCTGGGGGTCGAGCATGTTCTGGAGCATCTTGAGGAAGTCGGGCTTGTCCATTGATTCCTCGGCCGCGAGGACGCGATCCCAGACGTTGCGTTCCTTCAGAAGTTCGACGCAGAGGTCATAAAGGTTGATCTCGAAAACCTTTATGCCCTCTTCGGTTTCGAGCTTGGTCTTGATGCGCTTCTTCGCCTGCGCGACGTCAAGAGCCCAGGTTGGGTCGTAGTCATAGATGAAGTGGGCGACCTCATTGCCGAGGCCCTGCATCTTGAGGAAGCGCTGGCTCTTGAGAACCTCGAAGAGGTGCTCCTCGTGCTGCGCCAGGGTGACCCGGTTTGACATTGTCACAACGCCGTCTTCGTCGGAAAAAATCGGACATCGCTGGGGGTGCGGCGGTTGAGGCAGCCGGCGACGCGCGCCGAAAGCGACGTTGGTTCGATCAAGTCCTGCTTGGTTAGCAGACCCGCATCAACCATCATCTTGAACACCACCTGCCGGATCTTCTTGAACGAGGTGTCCGTGATCGTGTTTAGTTCGTCGTGCCATATGGCCTTACTGCGGTAGAAGGAGTCGAACTCCTCATAGGTCACCGTGCCCGCCAGGGTGAGGAACCGTTCACGCAACACTTCTTCGGCGAACTCCCCAATCAGGTCGTACTGCCGGCACGCTGCAGCCCACATCAGGTGGCCGCGCTCGGTAGATGTTCCGTCTGCGATGATCTGGAGCTCGGCGTCGGTGAGCACTTGCAGCCGCGGTATGAGCGCACCCAGCGTGCGGGTGTTTGATCGCTCCACACGGGCCTGAAGTAGATTTTCGTCTTTGATCCGTGCGCGGGTCGTGGCCCAATCACGTTCGCCAAGGTAGATCGGTACAGCGATGAGGGCTTCTTGGGTCAGCAGCGAACCGCTGGTGAACGAAAGTGCGTATCGCTGAGTCGCTGTCATCATCGGCTCCCCCTCCCGGCTAGTGGCAAGTCGATCAAAATAACTCGACCGACCGACAAGATCTGAAAGCTGCTTAGGCTGGGGACTTCGCTTCGCCTGTCGTCTCGGCACCACCGCTTCGGACCCACTCATCGACCTCGCTCGCCTGAAATTTCCAGAGACGGCCGACCTTGTGCGCAGGCATCGCCTTATCGGCAATCCACGCGTAGACCGTGTCCTTCGTAACACCGAGGTGGGCGGAGATATCGTCAGCCGACAACCAGGGCTCAGACATAACGATGAGGACCTCCGCTTCTTGGCGAGCCGGATATGACCGGGTTTGGCCGAGCTTAGCCGAGTATGATGCCAGTCTCGCGGGCAACTCGCTAATATGTCGAAGAAGCTGTACGAACGGGTGAAGCGGCGTTCGAGTCCGCAACCCACGGCGAACTGCCAGGGGCTATCGACCATCGTCTGTGGATGGATCGGGGTTGCCTGATTTCGCTCGACGAGTTCGCGGGAACGCACCACGAGCGCCGGCAACACGTGCGCGTTGTCGATCGCGGGCTGATACCTCCAACGACACACTCGCCGGTGTAATTGTCGTGGACGAGGACCCTGCGCAATCACGCCACAGCCGCCCGCGCCCCCAGATACACCTCCGCCGGCATAGCCCGCCTCAACCGCCACGTGATCGCCATCGGCCGCTCCCCCTCGTGAGAGACGTAGTCGGCGGGCCCGAGGAAGATATACGGCGCCGCACCGAGCGCGTTGGTCTTCATCTCCCGCACGAACAGCAGAACGTGCGAGCCCCGCTCGCGGTGATTGATGTACCGCTGCCCGGTCGGTGATGCCGAGGTGGTCGTCGACTGCGATTCCCAGTGGAACAAGTCCGCGCTGAGCGCGAAGTCGCGATACATGGTGGTCGGCGAATAGTCGGTGTCTGACTTCTTCAGCGTGATGAGGAAGGCATCGGCATTGGCCGCCGCACACCAGGCCACCCCCTCCCGCATGGTCGACGGCGTCCGCTTGTCCGACACCCAGCCGAGGCCGGCGAGGATTTCTTCGCGTGAGTATGTGGCGTGCAGAGCCAACGGCACATCGCCCAATTCGGGCACCAAGCCCCCGAGCGCATACGTGCTGCGGTGCGCGGCTTCGAACGCAATATCCACGACTTGGCGCATCTCCACCGCTACCGATTCCCCACGCAGTGCTTCGAGTCCCGCTGCGGGAGTGTCGAATCCCCCACCGTTCGGGTACAGCGAATAGAACAGCATGTCCGCCAGCCGCTGCTCGGTAACAGCGCTGCCGGCGAGCAGCGCCCGATAGGCCTCCGCCCGACGACGGTCATCGACATGTGCGAGCGCCTTGACTCGCTTTAGCAGTTCAGACTCCCGAGGATCGGGCTGCTCCCCCAACTTGCCGGCAGCGCGGCACAGCGTCGTCCACGACCGGTCGGTGCGCAGAATGTCTTCGATACCGCGCCCGGACTCCTCCAGATACGAGGCCAACTGATCGTTGGGATGCGCCCGCACTTCGGAGATCAGCGCCGTTCTCTTCGGCGAAATCTGCTGACGCACGTTCTCCAACACCAACTTCTGCGCGACCGGATCGAGCACAATTTGACTGCCCGACGGCAGGAACGGGAACCCGTGCTCAATCTCCTTTTCCAGCTGCTTTCGCCCCAATCCTGTCAATGCCCGGAATCGCTGATCGAACCGGAATTCCTTGCGTTGATGGCCGACGAAGTCCAACGCCGTCAGCACCGACTTGCCCGGCGCCAGCCGCAGTCCGCGCCCCAGCTGTTGCAGGAACACCGTCGCACTCTCGGTGGGCCGCAGAAACAGCACGGTGTCCACCATGGGAATGTCCAGACCCTCGTTAAAGAGGTCCACAGTGAACAGCACGTTGATGTCGCGGCTACGCAAGGCCTCCAGTGCTTCTCGACGATCGGCACTGTCGTCGAGACCGACAACGGCGCGCGCCGGGATACCGGCAGCGACAAACTTCTCCGCCATGTACCTGGCGTGCTCGACGCTGACACAGAACCCGAGCGCCCGCATCGATCCGACATCGGTGATCTTGTCCCGAAGCTGATCGAGCACGATCCGGGTGCGGGCATCGTCGGCGGTGTACACCTCGCTCAGCCGGGCGAGGTCGTACCCGCCGCGACGCCAAGCCAGCTTCTCTAGGTCGGTGCCGTCGTACACCCCGAAGTAGTGGAACGGGCACAACAGGTTCTGTTCCAACGCGTCCCACAGCCTCAACTCCGCGGCGACGCGCCCACCGAAGAACGCGCGCACATCGGTGCCGTCGCCGCGCTCGGGCGTGGCGGTCAGCCCCAACAGTTCCATAGGTGCGATGTGGTCAAGGAGACGGCGATAAGACGGCGCCTCAGCATGGTGGAACTCGTCGATCACAACGACGTCGAAATGATCGGGTTCAATTGTGGAAAGGCGTCCATCCGTCAGCGATTGGATGCTGGCAAAGACGTGACGCCATTGCGTTGGTTGGTCTCCACCGACGAGCAACTCGCCAAAGGTAGGATCGGTGAGAACCTCCTGATACATCCGGCGTGCCTGGGTCAGGATCTCCTTGCGGTGTGCGACAAACAGCAGCTTCAGGTCCCGCCCGTGCACCTCGCGGGCCAGCTGGCGATAGTCCAGCGCGGCAATAACGGTCTTGCCCGTGCCGGTGGCCGCAACTATGAGGTTGCGGTGACGGTTATGCAGCGTTCGTTCGGCGTCGAGCTGCTCCAACAGCTCGGCTTGGTACGGCTTGGCCGTGACCTCCAAACCGGACAGCGTGATCGCCAACGGGTCGCGCTGCTTCTTCCCCGATGCGATTTCCAGTGCGTTGCGCAGCCTCGCCCCGTCCTCTGCGGGCCGGTACCTCTCGAACTCGCGGTTCTCCCAGTAGGAATCGAAGGTCGCGCGGAACTTATCCAACAGGTGCGGCGTTGCGATCGCCGACAGTCGCACGTTCCATTCCAAGCCATCCACCAACGCTGACTGCGACAGGTTGGATGAGCCAACGTAGGCGGTGTGGAACCCGGTGTTACGCCGCAAGAGCCACGCCTTCGCGTGCAGCCTGGTCATGTTGGTGTCGTAGTTGACGCGGACCTCGGCGCCGAATTCCTCGACGAGCCTGTCTAGGGCCTTTGCATCAGTAGCACCGATGTAGGTCGTGGTGATGACACGCAACGGGACTCCGCGCTCGCGCAGTTCGGTGAGCTCGCGCTCCAGGAGACGAAGTCCGTGCCACTTCACGAAGGCACACAGCAGGTCAACCTGGTCGGCGCTGGCCAACTCTGCGCGCAGCTCGGCGGCGAGTGTTGGTTCGTTGCGCGCGTTGGTCATGAGTGCGGCATCCGACAGCGGTGTGGCCGGACGCGGTGGCCGAACCGAACCCAGTGCGTCAGCCGTGACGGCGTCCAACCGTCGAATCTTCGTCGGCTCGTCCTGGTATGGCTCATGGTCGAGTAGCTCGGGATCGCCGAGAGCCTCCAGAATCTTCCGGGTGAGCCCCGCTCGCTCTTCCGCACCCCGCGCGGCCCGCAGCTGCCTCTCGATGAGCGGGCTGAGATGACGGGCGAGGACCAGCGCCTGATCCGCCTCATCGACTGTGCTCAGCTCACTGCGTACGCCCGAACTTGCGGCGAGCGCTGAGCGGAGTTGCGTCGTGAGTACTGACTCATACAGTCCGGTTTCCACGCGGGTGAGACTAACGCGGCTATGTGACAACGTGCGCAGGATCTGTCACGCGCAGAGCGGCGTTCCGCGCCGGGATATCCAGGTTGCGAAATCCGCCATCCGCGTTTGCTAATTTCCCGCGTCGCCGCTCACGAGGCGCTAGGCTGCGTGATTGTTTTATCCGCACCACCAGTGGACTACGAGGTCAGCATGTCGGACACGTCGAGTATCGTTCGCGCATTCGCGTTATATTGACGCGAACGGCGTTTTGCAGGGGGGGCGGAGCTCGTGGTCGGTGTGGCGGTGACGACGCAGCCCCGTAGTGTGCACCTTCGATACCTCACCGTGACGGTCCGCTGATGAGCACACCCGACCGCCCCATGCCGCCGGCCGCCGAGACGGCGCATCGTCTGCTGCTCGAACACGGCCCGCTGTCGGCACCCGAACTCAGAGAACAGCTCCGCAAGGAGGGTTTCGCCCAAACCCTGGAGCGGCTGCAGCAGTGGCCGGATCGGTTCCCCCACCGCTTTGCCGTCACCGACGACGGGCTCCTCCACGTGGCGGTCGCGTACAAGAGTCAACCGGTCACCGACCCCAACCCCACCGACGGACCCTGGTACGACCCGCAGCCTGACCGCATTCCGCTCGACCGGGTGGCGGTGCTGGATATCGAGACCACCGGCCTCAACAAGGCCACCGATTTTGTCACCGAGATCGCCTTGGTCCGGCTAGACGGTAGGCAACTGATGAGCGTCGAGGTGGCGGTACCGGACGGCCAGGCCGGCGCCAACGCTGTGACGCTGTCCCACGCCCTGGACGCGCTGGCCGCCCGGTTGCAGAGTGTCGATCTGCTGATCGGGCACAACCTGCTGGCCTTCGATCTGCCGTTTCTTGTGCAGGCCGCGAAGCGTCAAGGACTGTCGGTCCCCCAGTTCCCGGCGAGTGCCGACAGTCTGCACCTTTCCCTTCTGGTCGATGTGGCGCTACCCAACCGGCAGCTCGCCGACCTCACGCTCCGCTACGGCATCACGAACCAAGAGGCGCATCGTGCCCACTCGGACGCCACAGCGACCGCCGCCGTCATCCGCTCCCTCCTGGCCGAGGTCGACGTTTCCCAACCCAGCTGGCAACTCGCCATCGCGACCCTGGAAACCCACCGCAATCCGCTCGCGCTGCTGCTGCCACCGCTGCCCGGCCCACCCGAGTTGTCCACGCTGCACCGGGATCCCGACCCGCTGCTGAACCCGGCCGGCCCCAAGGCCTCCGATGCATGGTCGGGCACCCGGGACACCTTCCCGGTCCTGCGCGAGCTGCGCAATCTCCGGAAACGACCCGCGCAGGAAGAAATGGCCCACGCCGTCGCCGAGGTCTTCGACCGAGGTGGCAATCTCGCGGTCGAGGCACCCACCGGAACCGGTAAGTCGTTGGCGTACATGCTGCCGGCACTCGCCCGTGCATCACGGCCCCGTCAGCCCGTAATCATTGCGACTGCGACAAAAGCCCTTCAAGGACAGCTGCGCGCCGAAGCGGCCCGACTGCAGCAGGAGAACCTCCTCGGCGCCCCGTTCCGCCAACTGCAGGGCGTCGCCAACTACGTCTGCGCGCGGGAACTCGAAGACGCGGTCGCCGATCAAGAGACCTCAGGACTCGCGTTGGCGGTCGCCTTTCGGGCGATCGCCGAGTCCCCCACCGGCACCTGGGATGACGTCACCGACGACGTCCTCAAGCGTTCGGACGCCCGGTATGCCCGCACCCGCGCTCGCCTCAGGACGAACGCGGCGGGCTGCGACCGCGCCGGTTGTAACTGGGCCAAGATCTGCCCAGTCGTCCAGCAGACCGAGGGACTGACCACCACACCAGGGGTGGTGTCGGTGAACCACGCCCTGATGGCGGCCTGGGTCACCGCGTCACAGGCACCGGGTGATCTCCTCGGCGACCGCCGGGCTGACGTCGTCTTCGACGAAGCACATGCCCTCGAAGATTCCTTGACCTCGGCGTGGACCGGCCGGGTCGATGCCATCGACCTCGAGATCGTCGTCAACTCCCTGAGCCCCCGTGCCCGGATGATGCGCGACATCCGGAAGCGGTCGAACGGCAATACCGAGGTCAAACAGGCCATTGACAGCATGGCGAACTGCTGCGACGCAATCCGCGCGGCCGGCGTCGAGTTCACCCAGGCCGTCACCACCTACCTTCATGAGTACGGTGGTCGGGCGCACGCGGCCGTCCTCCAGTCCGGAATTGTCAACTCTCGCCCCGAATTTCGGGTGCTGCGTCAATCGGCGTCAACGCTG
Source organism: Mycolicibacterium confluentis (assembly GCF_010729895.1). Lineage (NCBI taxonomy): Bacteria > Bacillati > Actinomycetota > Actinomycetes > Mycobacteriales > Mycobacteriaceae > Mycobacterium > Mycolicibacterium confluentis. Next base: position 1,683,491 of record NZ_AP022612.1, on the reverse strand, counting down.
CGTTATGCCCTGATCCAACTTGGGAAGGCAGTGTCCGCGCTCGGTCAGTCGCTGAGCGGCGTCGAGGGCGTCGGTTCCGCGAAACGCCGACTCAACGGGCACGCCGAGCGGATCGAGAATGCCATCACAATTCTCGAAACACTGGGGCCGCTGCCCGACAGCCACCGCTGGGTATACCGGTTGGCCGCCGAAGAGGACGATCCAGACGCCTGGGCGTATGAGCGGCTACCCATCCACGTGTTCCCGGAGTTTCAGCAGTTCGTGGTCGACAGGATGCACTCGACGGTGATGTGCTCGGCCACCCTCACCGTCGAGCAGCGCTTCGACTACCTGAGCTCGCGCCTGGGTATCGAGATCGACCCCACGCCAGCCGATGGCAGCTTCCGCGGCCTTAGGCTGCAGTCACCGTTCGACTACGCAAAGCAGTCGAAGGTGGTGCTCACCAACCACTTACCGATCCCCATCCCGGTCAACGAGCGCGAGTTCTGCGAGGAGATGGCCGCCGATCAGGCCGGATTCCTCAGCCTGTCCGGCGGGAAGGCGCTGAGCCTGTTCGCCGCGCGGACCCGGATGGAGATCGTCGCCGACGGAGTCCGCGCCAAAGCCGCCGAACTCGCCGAACGCGGCGTCGAGCTTCTCGTCCAGGGCGAACACGGCCGGTCGCAGATCTCGCATCGGTTCAATACCGAACCGGGCACCGTGCTCTACGGGCTCAAATCGTATTGGGAGGGCTTCGACGCCCCCGGAGAAACCCTGTCCTACCTCTTCATCGAGAAACCCCCGTACCCGCATCCCGACGATCCACTGGTCTCTCCGCGCCAGCGCGCCATCGCCGAACGCGGCGGCGACCCGTTCCTCGAGTACGTCCTGCCGATGACCGCCATGCAGTTCACCCAGGGCTTCGGTCGGCTCATCCGCTCCGAAACCGACATCGGCGCCGCACTGATCTGCGACCGCCGGCTGCACTCCCCCACCCAGGCACAGCGGGTACTCCTGGGCTCGCTGCCCGGACCGGCGATCCATGAGGCCGTCGACCGCGACGACGCATGGACGACAGCCATCGAATTCGTCACCGGCACAGCACCTGACCTCAGCGCGGCGATCTCCTTCGGTCGAGACGACGTCAGCCAACTGCTGGAGAACCTGCGGCTCGTCGAAGGTGAGGACCCGACCGCGAAACTCATCGAAGCCGCCGAGAAGCTGTTCGGCATCACCAACCTTCATCCCAAACAGCTTGAAGTGATGCGCGCGATCATCGACGGCCAGGACGTCATGGCCGTGCTGCCCACCGGGTTCGGCAAGTCCCTGTGCTTTCAGCTACCCGCACTGCTCGCGCCCCAGGCTCGCGCCACCGTTGTCGTGTCGCCCCTCATCGCACTCATCAAGGATCAGGTCAACGACCTGCGCGGCCGGCGCGGCATCCGGCCGGTCCAGGGCATCACCGGCACCACATCGCGGGTGGTACAGACAGACATCCTGCGCGACACCGCCAGTGGCCACGTCCGGTTGCTGTATGTCTCCCCGGAACGGTTGGCCCGAGACCCGGTGCTCCGCGGCGCTTTGGGGCGCCAGCAGCTCAACCGTGTCGTGGTCGACGAGGCACACTGCGTTTCGGTGTGGGGGCACGACTTCCGACCGGAGTTCCGGCAGGTACCCGCATCGGTGGCAACCTTCGACACCCGTCCACCCCGCGCCGGTTTCACCGCGACGGCCACGCCCGAAGTGGAGACCGACATCGTCGAGGCCATGGACATGCTCGACCCCGCCGTCGTGCGGGAGCCCAGCGACCGCCCCAACCTTCGTTTCCGTGTCCATCGATGCGTCGACGAGCGGGAAAGGGTCCGAGAGCTGCTCCGGTTCGTCACCTGGTCCGAGAAGAAGCCCGGCATCGTGTACGTGACCAAACGTGCACTTGCCGAGGAGATCGCGGCAATGCTGCGTCGCGCCGGGCACGCTGCTCGCGCCTATCACGCCGGCATGGTCCCCGAACAACGCGACGCCGTCCAGGAAGACTTTGACTCCGATACGACCCGGATCATCGTGGCCACCAAAGCGTTCGGCATGGGTATCAACAAACCCAACATCGCGTGGGTGGTCCACTACGACCTCCCGGACTCGTTGGACGGTTACGCCCAGGAAGCCGGCCGAGCCGCACGTGCTCCCGATGTCACCGGCGATTGCGTGCTCTTCTACACCCGCGGCGATATCGCCCGACGTCGCCGGTTGATCAATTCGCACGAGTCGAAGGCCGACGCGCAGATCACCCAGCAGTTGCTGACGCTGCTGTGGACATGCCCCGAGCGCGGAGACAGCCGAGTATTCGACGTCGATGAGTTGGCGGACAAACTCGGCATCGACGACGACGAGGTCAATGTGCACCTGGCCCAGCTCGAGCGGGTCGGCGCGCTCAAACTCGGACTGGACTGCTCGGCCCGCGGGACGGTGGACGTCGGGTTCCGCGAACCGACCGACGAGGACGAACGCCGCCTGTTCCGGGAGTTGTTCTACAAGGCGAATCGCGCACGCCCCAATGTTCGCGTCCAGATCGATTTCCACCAGCTCCGTGATGAACGCGGATACGACCCAGATGAGCTGGAGCAGAAACTGATCGACTGGTCGCTGGACCGGTTCGTCACGTTCTCCAGCTCCCGTCGGCTCCGCAGGGTCCGTTTGCTCTCCCGCCTCGCACCGCAGCATGCACTGGAACGCGAGTCCGCACGGTGGAAGCGGTGGCAACAACGCCGCCTGCAGGCAATGATCGACTACGCCGAACAGGCATCGTCGTGTCGCCGGATCGCCATCGGCGAGCATTTCGGTGACACCGTCGCCGACTGCGCGAGCCGGGACATCGTCACGTGTGACCGCTGCAACGACGAGTCCCCACCGTGGGCGGCGCTACCCGACCACATGGTCCCGGACCCGGAACTGCTCGTGAACGCCGAACTGACCGTCCTACAGGCGGTGGGGTGGGCATCGGCCTTCAAGCGGGGTGCCTACGGTGAGGCCAGCCTACGCGCCGCCGTGCTCGGACTCGAATCACTCGGCGAGGGCAGACCGCTCGGCGCGGGTGTCCTCAGTTGCCCCCAGTTCGGGGCTCTCCGCCATGTGCGCAATGGTGAGAAACGGTGGAACGCGGCGGTGGACAAGCTTCTCGCCGACGGTTTCATCGACCGGCGCACCGTGGAACGGGAGTCCACCCGCACGCCCTACCAAAGTCTCGCCTTGACCCCACGCGGCGCCCAAACACTCGGAATCACGGTGACACAGGATGATTGAGAAGCGGATCACCCACCAGCTGCTGGAATCCGGGGAGCTTGCGCTCACCGAACGGGAACGTGAGGCACTCACACTGCCCGCGCACAGCACCTCGCTCACCCTCGAATTGGATGGTGAGACCTTCCACCCTCAATGGAGCGGCAAGAGCAGGCAGCTGACCGGGGACATCCTCACCGAACGGCTGCAGGACTACGGCCAAGACGGTGGTCTGCTCCGCCTACGCCTGGTCGACGGTGTCTACCGCCTGTCGCTGCTCCCTCCGGGGACGCAACTGACCACTCTCCCGCCGAAGCCACCCGTCACCCCGCCGCGCGAAGGCAAATCCGTAGTGCCGAAGATTGTGCGACGTCGAACCGTGGATCGTCAGTTCCACGCCGACAGCGAGTACGACTGGTCGGCCGACAGCAGCAAAAGGATCGGCTTCCTCAGGGATGCGCGGATCCTGCTCGGTGAGCAACTCAAGGCCGCCGGTTTCGACGAACTCGAATTGGTCGAGCTGCGTCTCCAGGGCGAAGAACTCGCCACGCTCGACGACTTCGAAGAGCTACTCGCCGTCGACGTCGCCAACGTCGACCGAATGCCGCACCAGGAGGCGGTCGCCCGACATGCGTTGTCGCGTCTGCGCGGGCGCGCTGTGCTTGCCGATGAGGTCGGCCTCGGTAAGACCATCGAAGCCGGCCTGGCGATCAAGGAACTCACCCTGCGGGGCTTGGCGAAACGTGTGCTCATCCTGTGCCCCGCCCCCCTGCGCGAGCAATGGCGAGAAGAGATGCACCAGAAGTTCGATCTGAACTTCGACGTCGCCCTCCGCGGTCCGGATGTGCAGGAGCAGGACAAGCTGATCATGAGTCTGCAGCTCGGACGCAATTCTGCTTCAAAGCTCACCAAGGAACCCTGGGACATCGTCATTCTCGACGAAGCACACCGCGCTGCCGGTGCCGGCGCCCGGAAAACCCGCGAGTTCATCACTTCCCTGACGACCGCGTGTCGGTATGCCCTGTTCCTCACCGCAACCCCCGTGCAGAACGACTTGCTGGAGCTCTACCGACTGGTCGAGCTCCTGCGCCCGGGTACATTCACCTCGGTTCAGCAGTTCAAGCGGCAATTCATGCGGGGATACGACCCACGCACACCGAATGATCCTGCGGCACTGCGTCGTCTGATCAGCAGCGCGATGATCCGTACAACCCGCGCCCAGGCGGGCGTCGACCGCGTCACCCGCCGCGCCGTGGACGTACCAGTAACTCTTGGGCCACGTGAGCGCGAGCTCTACGCGTTGTGCACGAACCTGCTGCGCACTGTCATGACGGACTCCAGTGACACCATGCGCCGACGCAGCCTCGCACTCCGGCTCACGGCCAGTCCGTTCTCGATGGGCACCACCGCGCTCAGGATGGCCGAGAGGCATCCTGATCCAAAGGTACGCGCGGTGTTGAGCGAAGTCGGCCACCTCGCGATGGATATCAACGACTCCGCGCGCGAGAACACCGCTGTCGAGATCACGCACAAGTGGCTGAAGGAGCATGGCCGGGTCCTGATCTTCACCCAGCACACCGACACCGTGACCGGACTCCTTCGCCGCATGGAAGTTGAAGGGATCAACGCACGCTCGTTCCACGGATCGATGTCTGCCGGTGAACGCGCCGCCACGATCGCCGCCTTCCGGTCGGGCGAGGCGCCGGTGATGATCTCCACCGACGCGGGCGCCGAAGGCCAGAACCTGCAGTTCTGCAACTGCGTGCTCAACTTCGACCTGCCCTGGAACCCGATGCGCATCGAGCAGCGAATCGGGCGCGTCGACCGCCTCACCCAGCCCAAGGATGAGGTGTTCATCGCGAACCTGTACGCGCAGGGCACCATTGATGAGAGCGTGTACCGGTTGCTCGCCGAGAAGCTGCGGATGTTCGAGCTGTTGTTCGGGCAGGTCACCACGATCCTCGGTGAACTCGACGATTCGAAGTCCGCCAGCTTCGAAACTCGAATCCTCGAAGCACTTTTCGCGGACAACGACAAGAAGATGCAGAACCTGCTGGGCCAACTCGGCACCGAGCTGGCCCAGGCCCGCGAGAGCGCCTCCACGCTCATCGCTGCCGACAGTGGGCTGAGCGACTGGATGGCCTCGGCGTTCGAGCATCGCAAAGGTCTGTCCAAGGCGGGAGCCACTGACCTGGCACCCGAGGTCAGTGAGCGCGCGCGCATGCGGCAGCGGCGGGTGCAGACCTGGACCCGAAACGTTCTCAAAGCCCTTGGTGCGCAGTTGCTGCACGACACCGGAGAGGGCGATGGGGCGTTCATCACTGCGCAGTTCGACGAGGAGTACGAACAGGAACTCGACGGCCGCACGCTGATGCACCTCGCGTTCGACCGCATCGGCATGGAGCACCATCCGGATGCAGAACTGTGTGCGGTCGGGTCACCGGTCTTCGACGAGATCCTCGGACTGCTCCGGATGCGTGGCGACATGCACGCAACCGTGCCGGTGGTGCCCGACGACATCGGCGATAGCCCGCTCGAACGAGCTTCCAATGTGACGCTGCTCCGTCGGCGTCTCGTCCCCTCGGGATCGTGGAGTGGGCAGGCTACCTTCCGTGCTGCAGTGGGAGAGAGTGAAACGACGGAGCATCTGCTGACCGCGGACATGAACGGTCACAACCAAATCCGGCTCCCCCGTAGACCGCTACGGGACGGCGAAACCCTTCCAGCGGCATTCGGTACACCATCAGAGGTCATCGCTGCGTTCGAGAAGGCGGCGACAGGTCAGCTGGAGAAGCTACGACGCGACCTTGCGGAGAAAGTTGAAGCCGACCAGGCCGATGAGCTGCAACGCATCCGCACTGGCTACACCGCCCAGATCTACGAAGCATCCTACGAGGACAGCGTCAGGTTGGAACGTGCGCTGGACTCCGAAGAGAAGCGCCTCAGCCGAGTTCCAGACGTCCGCGCTCGGGCGAAAATACTTGCACTCACCCTCGATGAGGATGACTGGTTGGTCGAGGAGACCTGGGCCGGCCCCAATGGCGCTGAAGCTGTGCTGACCTATCCCTGGGAAGATGGGGAACCGCCGCTCTTCGTAAGCGATGCGTCCGGAGACCCGATCAATGTTTTGGCTTTGTGCTCGGACTCGCACTGCATCAATGCATCGGAGACACAGTACTGCAAGTCCTGCGATCACGTCCTTTGCGGCGCGTGCGGTGAGGACGCCGTGTTCGCCGACTGCCCGATCTGCGGGCTGGCGAGCTGTGGCGCCTGCCGCTCTGCCGGTGGTGGACTGTGCCGCGGATGTGCGTTCCCGCAACGGGTACCCGAGCTGGACAGCGAATTCTCGGTTGCCTGGCGCCTGCATGGCGGAACCACCCTGCTGGTCGGCAACCGTGTCGCCGAACTGCGCCGGACGAATGGACAGTCGCTCACCATCGTTCGTAACGAGGACATCGATGACCCGAACCGGAAACAGATGCGGTCATACGCCGTGCGGAACGGACTGCCGCTCGACTCCGGTGTCACGCTACGCAGGCTGACCGGGCGTCGCGATGCACAAGACAGCACCCGCGCACGACTCAGCTCGACATCAACAGTCGAGACAGAGTTCAGTATCGCAGCAGCTCCGGGCTCTGCCATCGATGCTGCCGCGATCGCCGACATTCCGAAGTTCGACGACGCGGATGTAAAGCCAGAGCGCGCAATGAGTTTAGGGAAGCTGCTACAGAAGCTTCGATCGGATGCACCGCCCCCGGCCCCACCCATGCTGATGGTCACCCGTCGATCCAGCTTTACGGACGTCTACCTCGAGGCAGACGGTCTCGCCAAAGAGGTGGCCATGGTCGAGGATGACGGCAGCATCTCCGTTGCCGATCGCCAGTTCGAGCCGATCCAATGGACGAACCCCGCCATAGACAGTCCAATAATCGGACACGCAGTCATCGATGGGACGCAGATTTCGCTGCAGTGTCGCAATGAGGCAGTACTCGTCTCTGTGTCGACGGACGGGCAGACACAAGCCGATACGTGGAGCGCATGCCCGGACGGCAGGAACCTTGCATTCCAAATCGCCGGCTTCGATTATCTCAACTCGCTCAGAATGCCGGGCGGCAGAATCGGCAAGCGCCTCCACGAAATAACCAGCATCGGTGCGCCGTTCCCTTCGCCGAGCGAGTGCACCCTTGTTGAACGTGAGATTCGCACCGTCGCGGAACCTGTCGACTTGGAGTCCGGTTTCGAGTTGGAGTCAGCCAACGATGAGTCATTGGCCGCGCTTGGCATCCGCCCGAACCACGCAATCGCAAGGACGACTCGCCCATTACCGACAGGGTTGAGTGCCGCACTGCTGAGCCGAGCACAGCGCTGCTTCACCGCGTCGCTACGTAACGGGCTGGAAGTCAAGGAAAATTGGCGCGGGCATGGCACCGCCGTCCACATGTACCGGACCTTCGATGGTAGGCCACAGAGCCCATTGGGTCTGCCGGACACCGACTTCGGCGTCTGCCGTGATGGCCACTTCTACCCGGGCGGCACCGCTGCGCTCTGCGGCTCGTGCCATTCCTGGGCATGCCCGTCCTGCGATGAGCTCGAGCAGCAGGCGCTCTCAGACTGCCCAGGTTGCTCCGCCTCGGTCTGCCGTCGCTGTCTGGCAGCCGGCCATACCGTGTCCCCCACGGCCTGCGTACTGTGCGCTGACAAATCCTGCACCGGCTGCGGGCGTAACCCCGAAGTCACGCGATGCCCGTCGTGCGAACGAACGGTGTGCGCGAACTGCCGCGTCGAGGACACGTGCCCTGCGTGCGCGCACCTGGCCGCCGCAACTGATTCCCAACTTGCATCGCTTCCGAGGTCTCTTGCGTTGGCGGGCACTGAAGTCCTTATCGGATCCGACGCGGATGCCAGTGTGGTACTCATCAACCGTGGCGATACCTGTGAACAGGCGATCGTCCGCAACGACTCGGTGGCCGTCTGGAAAGTGTTCGACAGGAGCGACATCGATGCTTCGTACCGACTCGCGTTGGCCGCGAGCGGCATCCTCGAAGCACAAGTGACGCCCATGGTTCGCGGCGTCGAGCCCGAGCAGCCCGTCGACGGCTCACGGTTCATCGTCAGCACCGGCCGCTCGTACCGTGCGGCTTGGTCCGTCGATCAGTTGCAGGCGTCTGGTTCCGGAACCCAATCATTCAACGAACCCGCCGGTGACCTGATCCCGGTCGTTGCATCGGAGTTCCCGGCGCCGAGGCAACTGCCTACTCCGGTGCCGACCGTTCCGCCGAGATTCGCAGGTCAATTCGCGAGCATGTCGACGCCACAGGCTGTCAACCTTGACCTCTATTGGGAACGCTTCGGTCACGACATCGGCATCTCCTCGCAAGGCCTGCACAGGACGACCATCGCACATTCGATCGCCCAAGACTCCACCGCCGAATGGTCGGCGGGAACGACGACGCCACAGTGGGTTCGCGACGCCTGGGAGCCCGTCCCGGCTGTTCGGGCGTATGCCGCAAGTCACGGCACGCCGACGGCGGAAGCAGTAATCATCGAACTCGCGTCAATGACGGCCCTCGGTGTCCGCGTTGCCGGTGAAACCACCTGGTACGCAGTCAACCGATCCGAGAGTGCCCCGGCAGCAACAGCGTTGGCTCGCTGGTTGGGACTTCCGGACGCGGACACGGTCACCGTCTTCACCGACCCGCGGCAAGTACGCCTCTCCACCGTGACCAACGCGGTGCAGTCCTCCGTGACCGTGGAACCCGTCGGCACAATCAGCCACAGACCACGCCGTGGTGCCGACCTTTCGGGTGAAGCGCAGATAGCATGGAACCCAACGACGAGTGTCCGCGTTCCTCAGCTCGAGAAGCTCCCGGATCGACTGCGCATCAATCTCAGCCAGGCATTCCAGCCGACCGTCGCTTGGTCTCAGCTGGAGATCGGAGCGCACGTCGAGCAACTCGTCACCGTGGAGACCGGCCACGAGTGGCGCTACGAACGCAATCTTGCAGCCGGCCAGACGGAGGCTCGCCGAGCGAACGGCAGCACCGGTTACCTGTTCGATTCAGGTGCAATCGACCGAGAAGGCCATTTCGGCACCAGCTTTGCGTCCTGTAACTATTGCGGCGGAACGACGTGTGCCGTCTGTATCGACAAAGCGGTGGCCTGCGACGCATGCGCCGTCAATATCTGTAAGCGCTGTATCAGTGAGCCGCACGCCAACCTGTGGCTGTGCCCGGCGTGCTCCGCGATGCGTCCCCCGACCCGAAGTGAGGCCCGCGAACACGGGCGTCTCCTGTCGACACGACGCATGTTGCTCGGTACCGATGCATTGCACACGGTCGTGGTCGAACGGTCCAAGAACCACTGGACACGCAAGGCCGCCGACGGCGAGAAGCAGGTGATCGCAAACCCGTCTGTGAACGAGTACCTGGACGTACGGCTTAACGTCGCGGACTGACGGTCCTCTCGGTTCAGTCAGAAGCTGAGCACCGTCGCCGGCCCACAGCGGTTGCCGATCGACTGCCCCGCGCCAGAAGCGCGCCGCCACATCGGTCACGCTGAAACCGCGACGCGCGGCTACCTCTTCTCGGGAGCGATTAATAAAGTCCGGAGCACCGACCAGAACATCCGACTCAATAAACGACATCTGCCACAGGCGGACGCACAGCCAATTCAACTGCGGCGAAACTTGACCGGACTATCTGGAACGAAATCAAGCGGTCGATGAAACCTGGTTTACTCGGCACCGTCGGAACAAAAGTGTTGAACGCCAGGCGGTCCCCGGTACGCGGGTCGATAGTGCCCCTTGGGGTGGTGGACTTCGGATCGGCGTGGGTGCACGCGTGGTGATCAACGAGTCGTGGTGAATGCTAGGCGATTTGACGTGGTTCGGCGACGGGTTGGGCTGCTTGCTGTTTGGTGGCGATGACTTTGCGCAGTTCGGCCATGGAGACCTCTGACAGGTAGCGGCGGGTGACCTGCCATTCGTCGTGGGCTTCGATGACCACAGCGGTGGCCAGGCGCAGGAACGCCGCGGGGTTGGGGAAGATCTCCACGACATCGGCGCGGCGTTTGATCTCCTTGTTGAGCCGCTCGATCGGATTGTTCGACCAGATCTTCTGCCAATGGGTGCGCGGGAACGCGGTGAACGCCAGCACGTCGGTCTTGGCCTCATCCATCATCGCCGCCACTTTCGGAAAGCTCGACGACAGCGTGTCAGCGACCTGGTCCCACTGGGCGGCAACGTCGGCGGGGTCGGTGTGAGCGAAGATCGTCTTGACCGCCGCGGTCACCGCGGGGGCGTGTTTGGCGGCCACCACGCCGTGCAGATTGCGCATGAAGTGCACCCGGCACCGCTGCCACGACGATCCGGCGAACTGCTGGACCACGGCAGCCTTGAGACCGGCGTGGGCATCGGAGATCACCAGATGCACGCCGCTCAGGCCGCGGGCTTTGAGCGAGGCGAGGAACTCGCGCCAGAACTCAAAGGATTCGCTGTCACCGACGGCGGTGCCCAGCACCTCGCGGGTGCCCTCGATGGAGACCCCGGTGGCCACCACCAGGGCTTGGGAGACCACATGCGCCCCGACACGCACCTTGCAGAATGTGGCGTCACAGAACACGTAGGGAAACGACGTGTGGGTCAGACTGCGGGTACGGAAAGCTTCGATCTCGCGGTCCAGGCCGGCGCAGATGCGCGAGACCTCCGACTTCGAGACACCCGAACCGACACCCATCGCGGTAACGAGGTCATCGACGCTGCGGGTGGAGACGCCGTGCACGTAGGCCTCCATGATCACCGCGTGCAGGGCTTTGTCGATGCGGCGGCGCCGTTCCAGCAGCGACGGGAAGAACGAGCCGGCCCGCAGCTTGGGGATCTGGATCTCGATGTCGCCAGCGGTGGTCGACACCGTCTTGGGTCGATGCCCGTTGCGGTGAGTGCTGCGTCCATCGGTGCGTTGGTAGCGGCCGGCGCCGATCGCCTCGGTGGCCTCGGCCTCGATCAACGCCTGCAGGCCGGCGCGGATCAACTCGGCGAATACCGCCCCGACATCAGCGGAGCGGAGCGCATCGAGCTGGGCCAGCAGGGCAGAATGGTCCTGGGTCATCGCGTGGTGTGTCCTTTGCTTGAGTCACTTTGGTCGGTAACTCAATGACCACTACGCGATGGCCCACCCCGAAGCCCTAATGACACACCGGACATGGTCCAGCCTGGTCGGCTTCAGCCCCGAAACCCCACCACACCAAGGGACTTACCCCGCGGGTCCGGACACCATGCGCCTGGAGCCCATTTGCGTATGCCGACGATCCATTCGACATACTCGCGCTGCGAAGTTGCGTTCGAGAAACCCCGACATCTCCAGCTCGATCTGGAGGAGCAGGCGAGTCTGCTGAGTACCGGGTAACGGATGCTCAAGGTCGTAAAAGTGAATCCGCGTGTCGCGGGTGTTCATTGGGTCGGTCAGATCGGGGTGTGTCCCCACTCCGGCCTCACGGAGCGCTTCGCCCAACTTCTCGGAGAACAGCGCGGACAACCGCTCGTAGCCGGCCTCGCGAGCGAGGCTTCCCAACTTGCTGTCAGGAGTGTGGGACAGCGCCTGAGGTGGTGGCTGCGCCTCGTCGACGCGTTCACGACACTTCGTAATCAGTCGCTGGAGCCGATCGTCTGCCGTCAGGCGTGGCGCCATCCCTAATCCCTCCCTGCAAGTGGTCAAGTCCCGACGATTCTTGGGCACTGTCGTGCGACTACAGGCCCGATCGCACGAAGGACCCGCCACCCACCCCCACAAAAAATCCCCCCGATCCAATCCCTCGCCCCGTAACCCCGCTTACGGCAGGCTTCCGAGGTCCACCAACAACAGCCAGTCCCAGAAGGCCGCCCAAACGGCCCGCGGACCAGCGCAACACCGCAGACTCCCCCGGCGGAGTCACAAACCGAAAGATCCAACTCAGTGATTCGAAGTTCGTATCGTCGTGCCGTCCCGAGCGCCCTCGTGGCCGCCCTGCTGCTGGCCGGCTGCGGCAGCAGCAGCGACACCGCCAGCGAGACCAGTGACGGCACTCCTGTGAACGGGGGCTCCATCGTCTACGCCACGGACCGCGAACCCACGTGCCTGGATCCGCACAACTTCGGCGACATGCCGCAGACCTACGTCGCGCGCCAATACCTGGACAGCCTCGTCTCCGAGCGCCCCGACGGCTCCGTCGTGCCGTGGCTGGCCGATAGCTGGGAGGTCTCCCCCGACGGCCTGACCTACACCTTCAAAATCAAAGAAGGCGTGAAGTTCCACGACGGCACCCCGCTGGACGCCGAGGCCGTACACGCCAACTTCGTGCAGATCCTCGACCCGGCCACCGAGTCGGCCACCGACGCCGGCTACCTGCGGCCCTACTACGAGTCCTCAAAGGCCATCGACAAAAACACCTTCGAGCTCAAGCTCAAGACGCCGTATTCGGCTCTGCTGCCGGTCCTTTCGCAGGCGTTCTTCGGCATCGAGTCGCCGAAGGCCATGGCCCGCGGCCTCGAGGAGAACTGCCAGTCGCCCGTCGGCACCGGCCCGTTCATCGTCAAGGCCTGGAATCGCGGCCAGAGTGTGGAACTCGTGCGCAACGAGGACTACAACTCGGCGCCGGCCGACGCCAAGCACCAGGGCCCGGCCTATCTGGACAAGGTCACCTGGAAGTTCATCGAGGACGGTTCGGTGCGCGCCGCCGCGGTGCAGGGCCGCGACGCCGACATCATCTTCAACCCGCCGCCGCAGCAGGTGGCCGCACTGAAGGCCGACCCGAACCTCGAGACCCAGGAGTTCACCCACACGGGCCTGCCGAACGGCGTCGCGCTCAACACCACTCGGGCACCGTTCGACGACACCAAGGTTCGCCAGGCCTTCGTCTACGGCTCCAACGCCGAGGCCGCGGTCAAGTCCGCCTACCTCAATGTCTACGACTGGGAGCACGGCCCCATCTCGTCCACCACGCCGACCTACAAGGACCTGCGCAGGTTCTACGAGCACGACAAGGACAAGGCCAACAAGCTGCTCGACGAGGCCGGCTGGACCGAACGCGACTCCGACGGCTACCGCACCAAGGACGGCAAGCGCCTGACCGCCGAACTGGTGTACTCGGCCGACACCGGTGACACGCCGCCCGCGGATGTCACGCTGTTCCAGAACATTCAGGCCGCGGAGAAGGAGATCGGCTTCGACGTCGTCCTCAAGCCGCTGCCGCAGGATCAGTACTTCGCGGCGTTCTCCGACAAGGACGCCTATGACGGCCTGACCGGCGCCTACTGGAACAGCCCCACGCCTGCGGTGTTGTCGATCGTCTTCAGCAGCGACTCGCTCAAGGCCGCCCCCGGCAACAACATGAGCTGGGTCGAGCACCCGAAGATCGACGACCTCGTCAGAAAAGCCGCCGCGACCACGGATCCCGCTGAGCAGCAGCGCCTTTACGGCGAGACGCAGGACATCGTCGCCGAGGAGGCCTACCAGCTGGGCCTGTACCCGGTGGTCACCCGCCTGGTCGCCAAGAAGAATCTCAAGGACGTCTGGATCGAGCCGTCCGAGGGCGAGCCCGTCCTGCACGACGCCTGGCTGGCTCCGTGAGCCTGGCAACACCTGCCGCCCGCCGCACCCCTCTCGGGGTGCGGCGGGTGCTTGTCCGCGTCGCCGGCGTCATCGGCGTGCTCTGGGGCGCGGCCACTTTGACGTTCATCGCCCAACTCCTGATGCCCGGTGACCGGGCGCAGACCATCCTCGGCGGCGCGGGCTCGCGGCCCAGCCCAGAACAGCTGGCCGCGATCAACGAGCAGTACGGCTTCAACGACCCCGCCATCGTGCAGTACCTGCGCTTCCTCGGCGGCCTGCTGCGCGGCGACCTCGGCACGTCCTACATCCTCAAGCAGCCCGTGGCCGACATCATAGGCCACCACCTCGGCCCCACCCTGACGCTGACCCTGGTGTCGCTGATCGGGGCGTGGGTGGTCGCAGTGTCGGTCACGCTGCTGACCGCGCACCGGGGCCGCTGGTTGTCCAGCATCGGCTCGGGCATCGAGATCTTCCTGGCCTCACTCCCCCAATACTGGCTGGGCATCGTGCTTCTGGTGGTCTTCGCGATCCAACTGCGGTTGGTGCCCGTGATCGGCGACGACGGTCCCGTCGGCCTGATCCTGCCCGCGCTCACGTTGGCGCTGCCGCTGGCCGGCTACCTGGGCCAGGTCACCCGCGACGAGTTCTCGTCGGCCATGGAGCAGCCGTTCGCGGTCTCCGCCCGGGCCCGTGGCATGAGCGACTGGGGTGTGCGCTGGCGCCACGTCCTGCGGCACGCGATCCTGCCGGGCCTGACCCTGTCGGGATGGGCTCTGGGATCACTGTTTTCGACGGCCGTGATCGTCGAGTCGGTGTTCGTCCGCCCCGGCCTGGGCCGCGTGCTGGTCGACGCCGTCACCAGCAAGGACATGCCCGTCGTGATCGGGGTGACGCTGTTTGTCGCCGCGGTCTACGTGGTGGCCAACCTGCTGGTCGACATCGGCTTCGGCCGCGTCGACCCGCGCCTGCGGAGGGCCCGATGACCAGCCCGATTACGAATGCCCTGTCCCCCACCGTCAGCACCACCGGGCCGAAGCGGAAGTTCCGTCCCGCGGTGGTCCTGGCCTCGGCCTACCTGGCGCTCATGCTGGCCTGGGCCATCGCCCCCGGCGCGTTCACCAGCGGCACCCCGTACGACACAGACATCGAAACCCCGCTCAAGCCACCGTCACTGGAGCACTGGTTCGGCACCGACGCCTCGGGCCGCGACATCTTCACCCGCGTGGTCTACGGCACCCAGAGCTCACTGGCCATCGGCGTGGGCGCGACGGCCCTGGCGCTGATCGCCGCGATCATCCTCGGGTTCGGCGCGGGCCTGGGTGGCCGCTTCGCCGACGGCGCCATCAGCCGGTTCATCGAAGTGGTGCTGTCGATTCCGGGTCTGCTGCTCGCGCTGCTGTTCATCGCGATGTTCGGCCCCGGCGTCGTCACGCAGATCCTCGCGGTCGCGATCGGCTCGGCCGTCGGCTACGCCCGCATGGTCCGCGGCCAGGTCATCGCGGTCAAGGACTCCGGATACGTCCACGCCGCAACGGCTCTCGGGCACTCCCGCGGGAAGATCATCACCCAGCACGTGTTCCCCAACGCCATGCGCCCGCTGGTCGTGCTGGGCACCATGGGCATCGGCCAGTCCATCATCTGGGCGTCGTCGCTGAGCTTCCTGGGCCTCGGTGTCGCACCTCCGGCCCCGGAATGGGGCGCGATGCTCAACGCCGGCCGCGACTTCGTGACCACGGCGTGGTGGCTGGAACTGTTCCCCGGCCTGGCGATCGTCGGTTGCACGCTGGCCGTCACCGTCGTCGGCCGGTATCTGCAGCAGCGACTCGAAGGAAGACTGTCATGAGTGAGTTGCTGAAAGTCGAGGACCTCACGGTCGGTTTCGGCGACCGCGACGTCGTCCGCGGCCTCTCGTTCCAGGTGAACCCTGGTGAATGCTTCGCCATCGTCGGTGAATCGGGCTCCGGCAAGAGCGTCACGGCCCGCACGATCCTGGGCCTGGCCGGGCCGAACGCCCAGGTCAGTGCCAGCCGGCTGGAGCTCAACGGAAAGTCGCTGCTGGGCAACAGGGATCGGGACTGGCGGCGCATCCGCGGCCGCGAGGTCGGCTTCGTCCTGCAGGACGCCCTGGTGTCGCTGGACCCGCTGCGCAAGGTCGGCGACGAGATCGCCGAAACCCTGCGGCTGCACAAGTTCGGCAACAAGGCCGCCCGCCGTCAGCGGGTACTGGAACTGCTTGAAGCCGTGGGTGTTCCCGAGCCGGAACTGCGGGCCCGCCAACTGCCCGGGGAACTCTCGGGTGGGCAGCGGCAGCGCGCCCTGATCGCCTCGGCGATCGCGCTGGATCCGTCGCTGGTGATCGCCGACGAGCCCACCACGGCCCTGGATGTCACGGTGCAGGCGCAGATCCTGGATCTGCTGGCGGGAATGAAGGACAAGGGTACGGGCCTGGTGCTGATCAGCCATGACCTCGCGGTCGTGGGCCGACTGGCCGATCGCGTCGCGGTCATGCGCAACGGCGTGCTGGTCGAGCAGGGCCCGGTCGCCGAAGTGCTGGCTGCACCGTCGCACCCGTACACGCAGGCCCTGCTGGACGCGGTCCCGGCCGCGCACCGCAAGGGCACCCGGCTCTCGCACCAGCCGGCGCGCGCGGTGCACGGCACGCGGCACACCGACACCGAAGGCGTGCTGCTGCAGGCCAAGAATCTGGTGAAGCGGTTCCGTGGGCCCGACGGTGTCGAACGCACCGCGGTCTCCGATGTGTCCTTCGAGATCGGTGTCGGCGAAACCCTGGGCATCGTCGGCGAATCCGGCTCGGGCAAGACCACCACGGCCCGCATGGCCCTGGCGCTCACCGAGCCCGACGAGGGCTCGGTGCACCTGCTCGGCGAACCGTGGAGCGAACTCACCGAGCACCAACGCCGTCCGAGACGCCGTCGCATCTCGGTGGTGTACCAGGATCCGCTGAGCTCGTTCGATCCGCGCTGGAGCGTGCGGCGCATCCTCACCGACGCGCTGCCCACCGACACCTACGAGGACGCCAAGGCTCGCGATCAGCGCGCCAAGGAACTGCTCGACGACGTCGGCCTGGGCGAAGAACACCTGGACCGCCGTCCCCTGCTGCTCTCCGGCGGACAACGGCAGCGCGTGGCCATAGCGAGAGCACTCGCCCCGGAACCGTCGCTGATCGTGTGCGACGAACCCGTCTCGGCGCTCGACGTCACGATCCAGGCCCAGGTGCTGGACCTGCTGACCGATCTGCAGGAACAGCTGGGCCTGAGCTACCTGTTCATCTCGCACGACCTGGGCGTCATCCACCACGTCGCCGACCGCGTGCTGGTGATGCGGGAGGGCAGGGTCGTCGAAACCGGCACGGCCGAAGACATTTTCGACGCCCCGCAGAACCCGTACACCCAGGAACTGCTGGCCAGCCTGCCCCAACCGACTACAGGAGCCGCACTGTGACAAGACAGATCATCCTCAACGCGTTCGACATGAACTGCGTGACCCACATCGTGGCGGGCACGTGGCGCCACCCCGAGTCGCAGGCCGCACGGTACAAGGACCTCGAGTACTGGACCGACCTGGCCAAGGTGCTCGAGAAGGGCCTGTTCGACGGGCTGTTCATCGCCGACGTGCTGGGCATCTACGACGTGTTCGGCGGGGGCCCCGACACCGCGCTGCGCACGGGTGCGCAGGTGCCGGTCAACGACCCGCTGCTGGTCGTTCCGGCGATGGCCGCCGTCACCAAGCACCTGGGCTTCGGGGTCACGGCCGCAACGTCTTTCGAGCATCCGTACTCGTTCTCGCGCCGCATGTCGACGCTGGACCACCTGACCAAGGGCCGGGTGGGCTGGAACATCGTCACGGGCTATCTGGAGAGCGCGGCGAAGAATCACGGTCTGAACACCATCACCCCGCACGCCGACCGCTACGCCATCGCCGACGAGTACACCGAGGTCCTCTACAAGCTGTGGGAGGGCTCGTGGGAGGACGACGCGGTCGGCACCGACCCGAACCGTCCCGAGTACGCCGATGCGTCCAAGGTGCACCCGATCGGCCATGAGGGCCAGCACTTCCGGGTGCCGGGCATCCATCTGTGTGAGCCGTCGCCGCAGCGCACCCCGGTGCTCTACCAGGCCGGTGCGTCGACACGGGGTCGGCAGTTCGGCGCCGAGAACGCCGAGGTGATCTTCATCGGCGCCCCCACCAAGGAGGTGCTGCGTGAGGCCGTCGCCGATATCCGCGCCCGCG
This sequence comes from Mycolicibacterium confluentis, assembly GCF_010729895.1. Taxonomy (NCBI): domain Bacteria; kingdom Bacillati; phylum Actinomycetota; class Actinomycetes; order Mycobacteriales; family Mycobacteriaceae; genus Mycobacterium; species Mycolicibacterium confluentis. The sequence continues at coordinate 1,665,405 of NZ_AP022612.1, read as the reverse complement.
CCGCCGCGGCGGGCCGTGACCCGTATGACGTGAAGATCGTCAACAGCCACGTCATCGTCACCGGCGAGACCGAAACCGCCGCGCGACAACGCTACGACGAGTTCCGCAGCTACACCGATCCCCAAGGGGCACTGGCGTTGTGGTCGGGCTGGCTGGGTACCGACCTGTCGCAGTTCTCGTTGGATGACCCCGTCGAGGTCACCGACAACGAGTTCCTCAAGTCGTCGGTCGAGATGTTCGGGCAGGGCCAGTGGACGCTGCGCGACTTCATCGACCAGCACGCCATCAACGTCGACGGCGCGATGGCCGTCGGATCCGCCAAGCAGGTCGCCGACGAGCTGCAGGAGTGGGTCGAGGAGACCGACGTCGACGGCTTCAACCTGACCAACGTCATCACACCCGGCACGTTCGTCGACGTCGCCGAGCACGTCATCCCCGAACTGCAGCGCCGCGGCGTCTACAAGACCGAGTACACCGAAGGGACGTTGCGGCACAAGCTGTTCGGCCGCGGGCCCCGACTTCCCGAAACCCACCGTGCGGCCAACTACCGCCACGTCACCCAGGAGGCAACCCGATGACCGCCATTTCCACCGAGCCGCTGACCTACGGGTCGGAGCGTCTGGCCCAGCTGATCGAGAAGATCGGCGAGGGTGCGCTGGAGCGTGAGCGCACCGGCGAGCGGCCGTTCGCCGTGATCGAGGAGATCAAGCAGTCCGGACTGGGTGCGCTGCGGGTGCCGCGGGCCGAGGGCGGCGGCGGCGCGACGCTGCGCGAGCTGTTCGCGACGGTCATCGCGATCGCGACCGTCGATGTCAACGTCGCGCACATCCTGCGCGGGCACTTCGCGCACATCGAGGAGCGGCTGCGCCTCGACGGTGAGCTTCGGCAGCAGGGCATCGATCTGGCGTTGGGCGGCAAGCTGATCGGCAACGCGTCCACCGAGATCGGCTCGACGCCGGCCGGCGGGTTCACCTGGCAGACCAGGCTCACCGCCGACGGTGACAACTACCTGCTCAACGGCAAGAAGTTCTTCACCACCGGCACCCTGTACTCCGACTACGCCGAGGTGCTGGCCAGTGATCCCACAGGTGCCTCGGTGATCGCGCTGGTGGCCACCGATCAGCCGGGCGTGACCGTGCTCGACGACTGGGACGGTATGGGGCAGCGCGCCACCGGCACCGGCACCGCGACCTTCGAGAACGTCCCGGTGCTCGCCGAGGAGGTCATGGAGTTCGCCCCGCCGGGCGCCGACGACGAGGAGCAGTCGCTGTACCTGTCCGGCGCGTTCTTCCAGCTGTACGTCACGGCGCTGGAGGTCGGCGTGATCCATGCGCTGCGCCGCGACGCTGTGGAGCACGTGCATTCACGGGCCCGCAGTTTCGCGTGGGCGCCCCACCCGGTGCCGGCCGACGATCCGCTGCTGCAGCGCGAGATCGGTGAGATCGCCGCCGCGGCCTACGCCGGTGAGGCCACGGTGCTGGCCGCGGCCGAGGCTCTGGGGATCGCCTACCAGGCTGACATCGACAAGACCGACCCGGACCTGGCGTTGGCGCATGAGGCGTCGCGGCAGGCCGCGGCGGCCAAGATCGTCGTCGACGCGTTGGGCATCAAGTCGGCGTCGCAGATCTTCGACGTCGGCGGCGCGTCGATCGTGCGCCAGGCGCACCTGCTGGACCGGCATTGGCGCAACATCCGCACGCTGGCCTCGCACAATCCGTCGTCGTACAAGGCGGCGGCACTCGGCGCGTACTACACGCGCGGCACCAAGCTGCCGGGCAGCGGCTACTTCTGATCGGGCCGGTCCGGGCCCGCGCAGGGCGGCGGCCAGGTGTGCGTACCCCCGCCCGAGCGGGGTTCCTCGATGGGCTGTGTCCGGTACCGCATGTCCGGCTGGGAGCGGGCGGCCGGGGTGATGACGACCGAGAGCCACACCACGGTCAGCGTCGCCGCGGCCAGCCCGCCCGCCGCCGTCGACACCAGCAGCGTCGCGGCCGCGTCGCTGGTCTGGCACCACCAGAACGCCGCCGCTCCGGCCACCGCGGCGAGCCCTGACAGGTACGCCGCCGCGGAGGCCCAGCGGAAGCGCCGAAGCCGCAGCGCGGCGGCCGAGCAGAACGCGGACCCGGCGGCCAGCACCGCCGCCACCAGCGGCAACCCCGCGTCGTCCCCCACCAGCACGCCAGTGGTCGCCGCAATGATCAACACGACGACCGCCGCCACACCGATACGGCGGACCCATGGGCTCAGATGGACCTCTTCGAGCACCCGGTGTTCGATGTGGCGCAGGGTCGCCTCGATCGATTTCTTCGATCGCAGTCGAGACACGGGGTCCACCTCCTTTAAAGCTGCCCTCGAGGATAGTCGCGGCCGACCACGCCAGAGTTCCCGCTGCTCCACAGTGCGGATCTTGGCGCAGAGGCATCCAAATCCGCGCAGCCAACACCGAGATCTACGCCGCGGTCGGCATCGGCTCCCCCTGCGGGCGCCGTGAAGCGGCACTGCCCTTGCCGACGCGGTTGATCAGCGAGCGGGTGGCCTTCTCCAGGATGGCCTGCGCGGCGGCGGGTTCGGTCTCCTTGGCCGCCCGACGTACCGCGGACGCGATGGTCAGCCCCTGCTCGTAGCCGGCCACCACGCGCGGATCGACATACGACCCCCGCGCCACGGCCGGGGTGTTGCCCAACTCTCCGGAGACCTCTTTCATCACGGCGGCCTCGATCTTCTTGGTCTGCCGCTTGGTGGTCGCGGGGTCGGCGTCCCCGAAGGCCGCGGCGCCCAGCACCGTGCCGTGCCACGTGCGAAGATCTTTGACGCTGTACTCCTCGCCCACCATCTCCTTGAATCGCGCGTTGAGGTCGGAGGCGCGAACGTCGGTCCAGCCCTGGGCCGTCCGGCACACCAGCAGGCGCTCGGTGCGGGAACCCCGCTTCAAGAGAGCCTTGACCGCCCGCGACACCTCGGGGTCCTCGAGTTCCAGCTGACGCTGCACACCACTTTTGGCCGGGTAGTCGAACACCACAGACGACCCGCGCACGTTGACGTGCTCACACAGCAGCGTGGCCAGGCCGTAGGACTCGTTCTCCTCGGCGTACTGCTCACCGCCGGCGCGGAAGTACCCGCGGTCCAGGAGGTACAGCGCCAGCGCCAGCACGCGCTCACGGGTCAGCCCGCGGCCGGCCAGATCCTGCGCCACCTGCGCACGCCATTCCGGGAGGTGCCTGGACATCTCGAGCACCCGGTCGAACTTCTCCTCGGACCGCTCCTGCTGCCAGCGCACGTGATACAGGTACTGCCGCCGCCCCGCGATGTCGGTGCCGACGGCCTGGATGTGCCCGTTGGCGAATGGGCTGATCCACACCTTCTTCCAGGCCGGCGGGATCACCAGGTCCTTGATCCGCGCCAGGGTGGCGTCATCGGTCAGCGGTGAGCCGTCGGGGCCGGTGTAGGCGAAACCCTTACCGCACCGCCGCCGGGTGATGCCCTGCGAGGACAGATTGCTGCGCTTGAGCCGCATGCCGTCGGGATACCCTGCGGCGGCTCGGCTTATGCAGAGACTGTGGGGAGTTGAAGGGATACCGGCGAGAAGCCCTCCAACTCCGCACAGTCGAAGCCACTAGACCGCGATCGCGACCTCGGGCCACAGGATCGGGTCGGCCGACTCGCGCAGCTCCGGCGCCGACGGCGGGATGACCCCGGCGCCGGTCAACTTTGCGACGATCTGCGCGATCACATCCGTCACCGCATACAGCGCGCCGCCGATGAGCTCAACGGGGATGACCGCCACCGCGGCCAACTGGCTGACCACGGGGATACCCTGGCTGGCGATGTCGTTCAACTGCGACGTGATGGTGTTGGTGATCTGAACCACGAAGTACGGGATGCTCGTGAAGATGGTGCGCACGCTCAGGGTGAAGGTCGTGGCGGGATCGGGCCAGCCGTAGCTGTCGATCTGCTCCTGCAGCGCCTTCTGCAGATCATCCGGACTGACCTGGCCGCCGCTGCGGTCCATCAGCGGCTTGCCGTCGGCGTCGCGGGTCGGGTCGATGCCGAAGAGCTTCACGACGGTGGGCGTGACGTCGACGATCTCGTACCCGAGGTTCATCTCCCCCACACCGAAGCCGGGGCCGTCGACGATCACGAATGACGATGTCTCACGCGGTGATTGGAACCCGTGCCCGAAACCCTTCTGCGGCTGATGGCCGTGGTCGGTGACGACGATGACCGTCCACTCCTCGCACGCACCCGCGGCGCAGGAGGCCGCTTCCCTCGCGGCGACCGCGTCCAAGATCGCGCCGAGGTTCTCGTCGGTGCGGGCCAGGGCGTCGGCGTACTGCTGCGAGTCACCGCCGTGCGCATGGCCGGCCTCGTCGACCTGCACGAGGTAGGTGAACAGGAAGTTCGGGACTTCGCTGTAGGCGGGGTCGGTGCCGAGGATGGTCTTGATGGTCTCCTCGGTGACCTTCTCGTCGGTCTTCGACCAGTCGCTGTCGCCCGCGACCTGGTTGACGAGCGTGACCTCGTCAGCGCCGAAGGTGCCCGCGCTGGCGATGTCGGTGATCACGTCCCAGTCGGCGATCACCTTGGTGCGGATGTCCCGGTTGGCGCCCTCCAACTGGTCGAACACCGTGGGCCACTTGTTGTACGGCGCCGGATTGAAGATGTTGTTCACCACGCCGCTCTTGTTGTCCCACACGCCGGTGAGGATCGCGGTCCAGGACGGGTTGGAGATGGTGGTGTGCCCGGCAATGCTGGAGGCGCTCGTGGTGCCGGAGTTCATCAGGTTGATGAACTTGTCGTTGGTGACGGGGTCGTCGAGGATCTTGCTGAGGTTGACGCCGTCGACGCCGATCACCAGCACGCGTTGCGTTGGCGCAGAGGTGGTTTGGACCGCGGCCTCGGGTGCGCTGTCGGTGCGGCGGGTGGTGGAGACGACCGTGGTGTTGGCGCCTGCCAGGGCGAACGGCAGCAGCGGGCTCGGCAGCGACGGCGCCTTGATCGGGGCCGGCTTCGGCAGCTTCGGCAGGCTCTTCAGGAACGCGGTGAGCGCCTTGCCCGGCTTGCGCTGTTCCTCACCGACGCGGACCTCGACACTGCGGCGCAGGGTCGTCGACGCCTCGGCAATGGAATCGACTGCGCGCGAGAACCCTTTGGTGACATCGAGGCGCTCGACGTCCCTGTCCCTGTCCTTGACCGTGCGGGCCGCCTCGACCGCCGCGGCCAAGCGCTCGCTGCGCTTGGCGACATCCGAGTGCACCTTCAGTCGTTCGGTGGCGACGGCTCGGCGCTGCTCGCGCGCCGACGTGCGGTCCGCCCGGTCGGTCGCGCTGGAGCGTGACGTGGAACTGCCGGACGCCGAGTCAGAGTCCGATTCGGCGTACGCGACGGCGGTCCCGGCGACCGATCCGGCACCGGCGACCGCGCCAGCGACCGCCACGCCAAGGCAGATCTGCTTCATCGTCGTCACGGTGCGCCCTCCAAAGGCTCTGTAGTGCGGGGTTTTGGAGAGGGTACAAAGGTTGTGACGATCGTGGGGCCGTTTTTGCCGAGTGCGTCAATCCCCGCTCGGATTGCACAGTTTCCAGGCGTCGCCCTCACGTTTGAGCGTGAACGTGGCGGCGGGCGTCGGCGGACGGGTGACGTCGACGGTCGCCGTGTCCTTGGCCAGCGAGATCGCACCGATGTCGACGGCCGCGCGGGCGCCGGGGGTGATGGGTTCGGCGTCCGGGTCGTAGTCGGATTGGTCGGTGAATTCGGCGGCTTCGGCCGCACACATCAGGGATGCCATTGTGGGCGTGTCGGCGGAGTCCGATGCCTCGGCGAACTCCGTTACGGTCTGGCGGATCTGCGCGAGTTGCGCCTCGGTCTCGCTTTGCCGGTGCCACGCGACTCCGCCGATCGAACCTCCGGCGGCGAGCAGCGCGACCGCAGTCCCTGCCGCAATCCAGATGCCACGGCGGCGTGTGGGCTTCGGCTGCCCTGGAGGTTGCGGCACGGGGTGATAGGCCGACGGCGCGACGAGCACCGGCGGGATGTTCGACGCCTGAATCAGCGGCGGCGGCGGTCGCAGGGGCGGCGAGGGCCGCTGCGGCGTTGGACGCAGCACGGTGGTCTTGTCCGGGTCGAAGGGCGGATGAGTCATGTCAGCCCTCGAGCGGGATCATCAGGAACTCGTCGAGGGCCTCACCGAAGGTGGTGAGTTCCAGGTCGGGTTCGTAATAGGTGACGGCGGTGCCGAGCGGAAGGTCCGGCGAGGTCAGCAGATCCGAGTATGTTTCGCGGCCCGTCACGCGCAGGAAGCGGCGGGAGTCCGGCAGCGGGATCTCGTGGTCCCATTCGGAGTCGAACCATCCGCGCACACCGTCCTCGGCCGCATCCAGGTATGCCGCATAGGTTTTCATGTCGCGGGGCGCGGTCAGGCCGCAGGATTCGCCGTCCCAGGTCGTGAAGCCCGCGTGCACCGTGCGCAGAAAAGTCTGCACGGGCCGCGGCAGTGAGTCGAAGAGCGGCGGTTCGACGAAGCTGGCCGGGCTCTCCCCCATCCAGGTCGCGTAACCGTCCACCTCGCTGCGCAGCACGTAGTCCAGCGTCGGGGCGTCCACCCACGAGTGCTTGACGACGCGGACGTCGACGAGTTCGGTGCGCAGCGCGGCGGCGAATCGCGGGATCAGATCCAGGAAGTCGGTGTTCCAGAACGACAGTGCGGCGGCGATCCGCTCCTGCGGGTCGCTGGACTCGGCCACGGGCCACCACGCCTGCGGGATCAATGCGCGGGTCGCCGGCCCGGGTTCGAGGATCTCGAACGGGGTGTCCGCCCATCCGGTGAGGGCGCCCGCCAGTTCGTCACGGTCCATCAGGGCTCTCCTAGGCTCGGCTGTCTGCCAGTGTGGCAATCAGTTCGGTGAGTTCGGCGCGTTTGCGGTTCTGCAGGGTGGTCTGCGCGTCGCGCCACGTGGGGTCCACGCCCTGCATGTCGGCGGCCGATCTCGAATTCTTGTTGACGACGTTCACCACCGACGGCAGCCACTGAAGATTGAGTGGGGCGTTGAGCACCAACCACATGTCGTCGGGTGAGAGCTCCAGGAACCTTGGCAGGTACATGATTTCGACCTTCGGCACGATGTGGTCGGCGGACACGGCCGGGCTGCCATCCCGTCGGGTTCCGACCGTGGTCCACGGTTGAGAGGGGTGACGGTCGCCGACCTGGGGTCGCGGCTGCCCCTGCAGCGAGGTGTTCGGAAAACTCTTCATCGGCGTCGACAGCTTCTTGACCACATCCCAGACTGGCCGAATCGGGCTGCCGCTGGGAACGGTCACCCTGCTGTTCGGCAGTGTCGGCACCGGGTTCGGCGGCACCCACCCGGGCGGCACCTGCATCTTGGCCTGCGTCAGATCGGTGCGCGCCTTGGGGGTCAGCGGTGGGGGCAGCGGGCCGTTGGCGGTGAGCTTGGTGGCGGCGTTGGCGCAGGCGCGAAGTTTGGCGGCGTTGGCATCGCGCTCGGCGTTGAGCTGCTCGGCCTCGCGGTTGTAGGGATCCGCGATGTGGGGTGGCGCAACCCCGCCGGGCGGGCGGCGCGCGTTGTGCGCGTCGATCTTGGCGCCGGTGGCCTCGGCCGCCGCGAGCTGTGCGGCGCAGACTTCTGCGTGGGCGTCCGGCGGGTTGAGCAGCCCGGCGAGCACGGCGAGCAGGGCAAATAGGACCGCGAGCACGGCTCTGATGAAACGTCTGCGCACCCGTCGGCCCTCCTCGAAACTGTTGCACTTTGAGGCTATAACCGTTGCAGTAGGGCTAGGTGCATCAATTTTCTGTAGCGGTCCGCCTGGGCCCCGGCCTGGGGCGTCATCAGGTGATGACGCCGTTCAGAAGAGGGATGTCAGGGGGACGCGACCAAGGAGGGTTCCGGCCGCGCCGGGACCCGACCAAAGACCGTCCCCACCACACGCCGTCATCAAGTGATGACGCCCCACAGACGAGAGGCATCAGGGGGACGCGACCACGGAGAGTTCCGGCCACGCCGCGACCCGACCAAGGACCCTCCCGACCACACGCCGTCATCAAATGATGACGGCCTCCAGACAAGGGGTGTCAGGGGGATGCGACCACGCGCGCTGGGCCGCCCCCAAGGCCGATGTCTGCGCCAACTATCACCGCCGCAACCAGGCCCGGTTGAAGACCATGGTCTACACGCATCCCAAAGTGGTCAGCTACTACAAGAACTCGGCCGGGGACGTGCCCACGCTCTACGGGTTCCGCATCGTCGACTACTGGAAGTGGACCAGCAGGGTGAACCCCGACGACTACGAGGTGGCATCGCCCGCGTAGTCGCCGATGAGCCGGTGCACAACCTCGGGCTTATCCAGGTGCATGAAATGCCCGGCCCCGTCGATGATCTCGTGACGACTGCCCACCGGCAGCCCCTGTGCGCTCACGGTGCCGATCCGGACATCGATGGCGCCGTCGATGCGGCCGTGCAGCACCAGAAGCGGTGAGATCGGCTGCTGCGTCATCCCGTATCGGTCCAGGTCGGGCTGCCTGCCACGCCGCAACGGGCGCATGATCGCACGGTAGTAGGACAGAGCGGCGGTGCGGTGACTGGTGTCCGGGAGGCTGTCCCACAGTCGCGCAAGGTCCTCGCGGGCGTCGTAGCCTGGCGGGCACCAGTCCCGCCACAGCTTGGGGATCACCCGGTCCAGGTTGCGTTCCGAGATCCGCGGAAGCTGTTGGAACAAAATGTACCAGCTCATTTTCAGTTGCCGCGGAAGGAACGGCGCCATCCTGCGCGCGTTGCCGGCCGCCCGCAGGCTCGCCGGCAGCGGCACCCCCATCGACACCACGGTGCCGAACGGGTTGCCCGGATAGGCCGTGACCCCGGCGGACGCCAGCCCACCCCAGTCGTGTCCGACCAGGACCGCGTCGTCTCCGCCGCCGAGCGCGGCGTGCAGTTCCATCGCGTCGAACATCAGCGCACCGATCCCGTAGTCGCCGTCGCGCGCGAGTTCGGTGGGCGCGTAGCCGCGCATGAACGGGGCGATCACGCGGAAACCCTGCGCGGCGAAGTGCGGGCCCAGGTGCCGCCAGGTCCACGCGGTGTCGGGGTAACCGTGCAGGCACAGCATCAGCCGGCCGTCCGTCGGCCCCCAGGCCAAGGCCTCGAATCGCAGGTGCGGCAGGTCCAGGGTCACCCGTGCGGGCTCAGTCATATCGACAGACTCGCACGCTCGGAGTCCAGGCGGGTCGGCGCATTGCGGGGCCGCCCGTCGGCGCGCAGGAAGCTGCCGGTGCGCTGACTGCCGACAAGGTCGGTGGGCGCGCCGTCACGGAACACCGTGTTGCCCGCCACCAGAACGGCTTTCACGGTCTCGTCGTTGCGGTTGACCATGCGTTTGAGACCGTCGAACGCGTCGACGGGCGCCTCGTGGTAAGCGTCGAGGGACGAATCCAGCCGCTGCGGGTCGAGCACCACAAGGTCGGCCCAGTCGCCCATCCGCAGGTGCCCGGCATCGAGGTGATACCAGTCGGCCAGCTCGCCGGTGAGGCGGTGCACGGCACGCTCCACGCTCATGAACCCGTTGTCGCGGACGTGGCGCAGCAGGCGCAGGCCGCTGTTGTAGAACGCCATGTTCCGCAGGTGCGCCCCGGCGTCGGAGAACCCCATCTGGGTGCCGTTCTTGACCGCAAGCTGCCGCAGCGCCTTCGGCCGGTGGTTGGAGATCGTGGTGCGCCAACGCAACTGCTCACCATGTTCCAGCACAAGGTCGAGGAACGCGTCGACCGGATGCAGCCCACCGCGTTCGACACCCACCTGACCGAAGCTCTTGCCCACCAGGCTCTCATCGGGGCAGGACACGATCTCGGCGTCGAAGAAGTCGCGGTGCCAGGCGCGCGCCCCGAACCGGCTGTCGTAGTCCTTGCGGAACGCGCGGCGATACTCCTCGTCGGCGAGCAGTTCGTTGCGCTCGAACTCCGTCTTGAGATGCAGCGCGGCAGCACCGGATCCGAACTCCTCGAAGATCACCAGGTCGATGCCGTCGGCGTACACCTCGAACGGCACCGGGAGGTGCTGGAATCGGAAGTCCCCGCCGAGGCGGTTGGCGATCGCGGCCAGCGCCACCGTCAGCCACATGGCACCGGGCGCGGACTTCATGTCCGCGGCGGCCAGCAGGCTGGTCTTGAGGCGCGGCCGGCCGATCCCCACCGACTGGAAGGCCTGCGACGCGATGTCCTGCGGGTGGGTGATGTCGGGTCCGGACTGCAGCGCGCGGTCCCGCTTGCGCAGAATTGACTTGAGCCGACGCAGTTCCCGCGCCTTGGCGTACGTCGACGGCAGGGTGCGAGACCGGCAGACGTCGCCGTCGAGCTTGTCGAAAAGCAGTTGCTGCGAGGACAACCCGATGAAGCCCGCGTCGAGGGCCTCGGTGAGCATCTCCTCCATGCGGGCCTGTTCGGCCTTCGTGGGGCGGACATCCTTGCGGGTGGCGCGGTCCAGGCCCATGACCGCGACGCGCATGTCCGAGTGGCCGATGAAGGCCGTCACGTTGGGTCCCAGCGGCAGCGTCTCGAGGGCCTCGACGTACTCCTCGGCGTTGGTCCAGTTCTTGCGCTCGCCCAGGATGCGCACGACGTGCTCGTGCGGGATGGCCTCGACCCGGCCGAACAGGTCGGCGGCCTCGGAGGCGTTCACGTGCACCGTCGACAGCGAGCACGACCCCATGACGATCGAGGTGACACCGTGGCGCAGTGACTCCGTGAGCGCAGGCGCGGGCAGCACCTCGGCGTCGTAGTGGGTGTGGATGTCGATGATGCCGGGGATGACCCAGCACCCGGCGGCGTCGACGACCTCTGTTCCCTCGATCGGATCCGCGGTCACCGCGGCGATCCGGCCGTCGCGGATACCCAGGTTGCGCAGGGCCGACGGGCCTCCCGTGCCGTCGAACAGACGGCCGCCCCGGATCACCTTGTCGAAGGTCATGGCTGCGCCTCTCCTGTCATCGGTAGTTGAGTTGACAGTTTAGTGTTTTTGTCAACTCGTTGTGTTGCTTTGCCGACGTGGGATTCCTCGAACCCAACAGGCCCCAGGTGGACCTCGCGAAGTGGCCCGCGCTGAGTCGCTCGGAACGCATGGGACCGATGGCGCGGCACATCGCCGAACACGGCATGGGAAATCCCGACGTCTTCTCTCTGCTCTACCTCGTCAAGATAGGCGTCTACGTCTCAGGCGGTGCCTGTTTTGCGTTGTCCACCTCGGATGTGGACGGCTGGGGCAGTGGCAGCGCTACCGGATCGTCGACGCGGCCACGGGGTTGATCGAGTCCGGCACGTTCCGCGTCGCCGACGTCGTCGACCGGCAACCGTGGGAGCTCGACGTCCCGATCACGGTCGATGACGGGCGATCTCGGCCGTGACGACCGGACCCAACCAGCGGCGCACATATCCGCGCAGCGCCTCGCCGGAACGGGGCGGGCGCCCGGGATCGATCATGAACGACTGAAGCAGGCGCAGCATGTACTCGACCAGATCGTCGATCGCGGCGTCGTCCATGCCGAGCGCGGCCCAGTCGACGTCCAGACCGGCGAGGATGCCGTGCCCGAACTGCTTGGCCATATCCGAGGTGACTTCGGTGGAGGTCCGGCCGAAGTCGTTGGCAAGCATCAACTGCACGGGTTTGTCGTTCGGTAGCCATTCCAGGGTGAACGCGAAGCTCTCCACGAGGGCGTCGACGGGATCGGTGATGCCTTTGAGGTGCGCGGCCAGGCGTTCGATGAACCGCACACCCGACCGAGTGGCCACGGCCTCCAGCAGCGAATTCCCCGGGAAGTAGTTGTAAACGGTCTGCCGGGACACCTCGAGTGCGCGCGCGACGTCGGCGACCCGCATGGCGGCGCCCCGCTCATCGATGGCTGCGCTGGCGGCGTCGAGGATGCGCTCGATGGCCTCCTCGTCGCTCGCGGGCGTGGCTCCGCCCCACCCATGGGTGCGCATGGACTGAATCTTGTCGGCGCAGTGATCCGGGTGTCAATTTCGGCGCTTTGCTGGACCCCAGTCAGGGCCGCGCGGTCGCCCACCACTGTTCGATGAACGGCTTCATGTTGCGGCTGACGAGTTCGACCCGCGGACCCGCCGGCCCCCTGGCGTATGCCCACAGCAGCGCGCCGGAACCGTCGGGGTTGTACGACTTGACCTCGCAGGTCATCCCGCCGGATTCCAGTGCGGCCAAGTCAGATTCGACGACGTCCGACCAGTACCCGATGTGGTGCACGCCGGAGTCCGCGGGCGTCCACACCGAGCCCATGACCGTCTGCACCAGTTCCAGCCTGGGTTCGGCGCCCGAGTAGGCCATCTTCATCGGGACGGTGATGTCCCCGGCGGACGTGACGACCTGCTGATCGACGCTGACGACGTCGGTCCAGGTGTATCCCGCCACCGCGGTGAACCATTCCATCGCGGCCCCGAGGTCATCGACGACGATCCCGGTGTGGAAGAGGTCTTCGGCCTTCATTGGTCCTCCTTACCCGTGGGTCGTCGCCGTCGGTGCTCTACCGGAGGCCGCTGTCCCAGCTTGTTGTGTCGGCCACCGACAACCGTTCCACCGCGGGCAGCGGGTCGCCGTCGGTCGGCGCGTGCCCCAGCCGGATCAGTGCCTGGGGATACGCGTCACCGTCGAACACCTCTGCTGCCAGCGCCAGACGGTCGCGGATCTGTTTCAGCGGAAGGGTCAGTGGGCAACTGGCCAAACCCAACGCGGTGGCGGACAACAGGAGTCGACTCAGGGTCTCCCCGGCCCGCAGCCGCGACTCGTCGTCGTCGGCCTCGGTGCCCAGCACCAGCAGCACCCCGTCGTCCCCGTGCGGGGAGTCTGCGCCTGCGCCGTCTCCGCCGTAGCGCAGCACCACGTCGTCGTCGCGGCGGGCCCATCTGCTGGCGGGCACCACGGCGAGGGTGGCCTGGCGCCGGGCGGCGCGGACAGCGAGCAGTTCCAGCGTGCCGGGCGGAATCGGATCCGCCCGGTAACGGCGACGGTCGGCACGACGGTGTGGGATGGCGACAGCCAGCTCCCGGCTGGGTTCGGTGGCCGGCGCTTCGATGACCTCGATCAGGGCCAGATGGTCACGGTCGGCACCCGGGAAGCGCCGGAGCCGGCTCTGCCATCCCTGCGCCGCGAACGCCACGACGCAGTGGTCCAGCACGGCGCCGCAGCTGAGCAGGACGTCACGCCGGTCGGAGTCGGTGTCGCCGAGTTGGCGGCTGCGGTTCGCGTAGAGATGGACACCTTCTCGGCTGACCCGCCAACGCCACGGCTGCGAGTTCTGGGCCGACGGCGCTCGGGCGGCCAAGTCCAAGGCCCGCTCGAGCGTGGCTGTATCGGGAAGACCTGCCATCTATTCGCCGAGGTACTCCGACTCGAGGACCAGATCGGGGATGACGCTGCCGTACTCCCCGTGGGTCTTGTGCTCGACGGTCCGCCAGGTGCGGCCCTGTTGCTGGCGCATGTAGGCACGGTACTCCGGCGCTCCCGGAATTCGGACGTTGTCGGCGACGACGATCGTCCCGTGGTGCAGCCACCCGCGCGACTCGATGCTGCGCAGATCGCTCAGGTAGGCGTTCTTGTCGTGGTCGAGGAAGAGCAGGTCGACACACCCAGAACCGAAGCCGTGCTCGGCGGCCAGCGCGTCGAGCGTCTTCCCACCGTCACCGAGGGTGCCCACCACGCACGTGATTCGGTCCCCCACGCCGGCATGCTCCCAGATCCTTCTGGAATTGACGGCGTTGGCCGGAGCCATTTCGATCGAGTACACCTTGGCGCTCGGTGCCGCCGCGGCGATGCGCAGCGCGCCGTAACCGCAGTAGGTTCCCAATTCCAACGCCAGTTTCGGGTTCGCGCGCCGCACGGCGGCATCGAGCAGCCTGCCCTTCTCGTCGCCGATGTTGATCAGGAACGACTCGGTGTAGGCGAACCGGTCGATGGTGTCGAGCACGCTGAGGATGTCGCCCTTGCGGGCGTTGGCCAGGACGTACTCGACGACGGCGGCCTCTCGTCCGTCACCCACCTGCCCGAGGGTCGCGATGTTGCCCTGGGATGCGGCCATCCGCCAGAACGACCATCGGAGCAGTGGTACACGCTGCTTGAACTTCATGAGTTATCTCCTTGGTGCTTACGGACGACTTCGAGGGTGATCGGTCTGCTGGGTACGGCGGCCACGCCCCGCGGGATCGATCGGGGCAGCCTTGCCCCCCGCCGTCCCGCGGGAATCTGCAGTTCGACGTTGGTCAGGATGGTCCCCAGCGCGATCGCCAACTCAAGAGCCGCGAACGACGATCCCGGGCAGCGCCGGTGCCCGTACCCGAATGGCGAATACTCGGCTGGAGAAGGTCGGCGAGCCAGGAATCGCTCGGGGTCGAACGCGCTCGGGTTGGGCCACACCTGCGGATCGGCGTGCAATGCGGGCAGCGCGACGCCGATGACGTCTCCCGGTGCCCGTTCGGTCTGCCATGCCGTCACCGGGCACGTGAGTTGTCGCACGACGATCGACACCGTGGGATGCAGCCGCAGTGTCTCGGCGATCACCGCGGACAGATACGGCAGCTTCGGCAGCTGCTCGGGCGTGGGGTTGCCGGCGAGCTCGTCGAGCAGCTTCTGCCGGACCCCGTCGTCGGCGTGCACGTGGTACAGCGCCCACGCCAGTGTGGTCGCCGACGTCTCGTGCCCGGACACGAGCAGCGTCCGCAGCTGTTGGCGCACGTCGTCGTCGCTGCGCCCGGGGCCGTCGTCATCGGTCATCAACACGCTCAGCACGTCGTCGCGGCCGTCCGACCCGGAGTTTCTGCGATGCGAAATCTGCTCTGACAGCAGCGCGTCCAGCTCCACACGCCGCGATGAGAAGCGCCGCCACGGACCGAGTCCAAACGGTGCGCGGCGCAGCGCGGGGAAGAACATGAACGGCGCCACATAGTCGCGCATCATCGCCTTCACGACGGTGACGTACCGGTCGCGCAGATCGCGGTCCTCGATGCCGAACACCGCCTGAACGATGATCTGCAACGTGATCGACTGCGCCGCATCACGACTGTCGATGGTCATGCCTGGTTCCCATGTCGCGATCTCGTCCAGGGCCGCCTCGACCATCAACCCGGTGTAGCGCCGAATCCGGTCATGGTGCAGTGCGGGCAGAAACCGCGCACGCTCCTGCTTGTGCCGGACGCCGCTGAGCAGAATGATCGAGCCGTCGCCGACGACCGGTTCGACCGGGTTGGGCATCGGTGGGGTGAACGCGGAGACCGGAATCCGCAGGAACTCGCGGATGTGGGCGGGTTTCGCCGCGAACAACACATCGCCGAAACCTGGGATGGGCATCGAGAAGGCCCTGCCGCTCTTGGCTCTCCGCCGAAAGTAGGCCTCGGCGTCGTACCACGCCCCGACCTTGTGGACGAGGCGGAATCGTGGCCTCGACGGCGCGTCCAGCGTGGAGGTCATGACGCGTCCGACATCGCCGCGATCGTCGCCAGCACCGCCTCAGTGGATTGCCGATTGCCCACGGTAATCCGCACTCCGCCGTCCGGGTAGGTGCGAACCCGTGGTCCGGTACCGTCGAACACCTCGGACCAAAGATGCCCCTGTGCAGGCAGATACACGAAGTTGGCATGGGCGTCTGTGCTCCAGACACCCATCTCCTTAAGCCGCGAACGCAGATGATCGCGTTCTGCGGTGATCCGTTCGATCCGGCAGTTCAGCTGGCCTTGAGCCTCGAACGACGCCGCGACCGCGGCCAGGCTGGCGACGGTGGCGCCGAACGGCAACTGCATCGCCCACAGTGCGCGGCCCATGTCCGGCGAGCAGATGCCGTACCCCGTCCTGATTCCGGCCAGGCCGTAGGCCTTGGAGAACGTGCGGATCACCACGACGTTCGGGAAACGCCGCAGCAGGAATCTTGGATGGATGCGGTGCCGCGGCGACACGAATTCGATGTATGCCTCGTCGAGCAGGACCGTGGTACTGGGACCGATGCGCTGCAGGAATCGCAGGAGGTCCTCGGCGGGCGCCAGGGTGCCGGTGGGGTTGTGGGGCCGGCACACGACCACGATGTCGGCGTCGGTGGCGGCGTCTGCCATGGCGTCGAGGTCGTGGTGTCCGTGCCCATCCAACGGCACGGCGATGGCCTCCAGTCGAGCCATCTGAGCGAAGATCGGATACCCGTCGAATGTGGGTGCCGCCATGACGATTTGATCACCGGGACGGGTCAGCCCCTGCAGCACCTGCATGACGACGCCGGTGGCGCCGGCACCGACGATGATCTGCTCCTCTTCGAACCCGAGGTGGTCTGCGATGAGCCGACGGAATCGTTCCGGCAGAAACTCCGGATACCGGTTGACGGAGTCCACGGCCCGGACCATCGCGGCGCGAACCGTGGGCAGCGGAGCGAACGGGCTCTCGTTCAACGACAGCGCCAGCGGGTCCTCGGCATCGGGGAGCCGCAGTGGCAGGCCAGTCGGCGGAGTGCTGGAGGAGAACGCGGCGGTCACCGGCCGCCCCATCGAACCGCGGCGGCACCCGCAAAGTCACCGGCGTGCGCGAAGGCCGCCATCATCACCACGTCGCCGTTCTTGACCTGGCCCTCGGAGATCGCGCGGTCCAGGTTCACCGGAATGCCTGCGGCGAACAGGTTGCCGCACTCATCGAACGTATCGCGGTGTTTCTCCTGGGGCAGTTCCAGCGCCTCGCGCCAGTTGCGCAGGAACGCCCGGTTGGGCTGGTTGGTGACCAACAGGTCGATGTCCCTGGGCTTCATCCCGATTCGGTCACACACCGCATAGGCGACCTCGGGGACCTGACGGTTCCCGCGGGCCAGCACCTTGGTGATCTTGCTCTCGGTGAAGCCGATGTAGCCCTCGCCGGTCCCGGGCTGCCACCACTTGCGCGGCGGGTCCACCGCGATGGTCATCTCGCCCGCGTACTCGCCATAGGTGCGGCACTCCACGTCCAGGATCGGCGACTCGTCCGACACGGTCACCAGGCCCACCGCGGCACCGTCACCCGGAACTGCCGCCTGGGCCTTACGGCGCACGGTGGGCTGGTCGAAGATCTGTCCCGCGGCGTTCTGCGCCACCGCGATCAACGCCGTGCGGCCCTGGCCGCTCTCGAGCAGAGTGGCCGCCATCTTCATGCCGAGCACGAATGCCGCGCAGCCGCCGTTGTGCAGATCGATCACCCAGCTCGGGTTCATGCCGAGGCGGTGAGCCATCGCACCACCGCCGCCATAGAACGGCATGTCGGGCATCTGGGTGTGGGTGATCAGCACGTCGACGTCGGCGAGGGCGTCGGGACCGCGGCGGTCCAGCAGGCCGGCCGCGGCGCACTCAACCATGTCGACGGCGGTCTCGTCTTCGGCGACGTGATGACGGAATCGCGGGGCGCGGAACATCAGGTTCTCCCGCAGCTCATCGGATTCGGCGTACTGCGCGTAATGCTCCGCCGGCACGGGCTCGCCGGGCAGGTAGGTGGAAACGTCGATCAGGCTGACAGTCATGGCGGTTCTCACTTCATCCAGTCGGGCTTGACGGGCAGCCCGTTGCGGTGGCGGTACTCGGCGATCGCCTTCAGGTTCAGCAGCTCCAAACGATGACCGGCGCCGAACATGTCCCAGAAGTCGCCGACCCACACGGGTCGCTCAGGCGGCGCTGTCTCGGGGTACGGATTGTGGTCATAGAACGGGTGGTGACAGTTGGTCCACAACACCACCGAGCCCGGCTTGTCGAGCACCACCTGTGCGTCGACCACGCGCATCAGATAAATCATCCACAGGTGCCTGCCCTGGTCCCAGGCGCAGTGATAGTCGACGGTGCGCGCCTCGGGCTGAGCCACTGTGCGGGTGTAGATTTCGGTCTCCGAGCCCAGCCGGTCGTAGGCCAACCACAGCCCGTCCTGTTCGGTGCGGGTGAACCCGCGCAGGCTGTAGGTCCACTCCTCCAGGCTTCGGGTGTCGGCAAGGTACTCGTAGAGCTCGTCGGGCGGACAGTCGACGTACTCGTTGACGGTGCAGTACGGGCCGAACACCTCGTCGTGCGGATACACCGACCGCATCATCTCCATGATGATCGGCGTCGCCTGCTCCCGTGGGGAGGTTTCGATGCGGATCACGCCCTCGATCGGGCCCGTGGTGTCGTCTCGGTCGAGCCGGTGGGCGGCGATATCCTCAAGTGCGGGCAATGACATCTTCGGTCCTCCTGTGGTGGGTTGAAACATGGTCGTGATCGAGAAAGGGTGCGAAGGGCGGAATTTCGTCGGCCGAGCACTCGACGGTGACCACCGACGGACCGTCAGCCTCAAGCGCTCTGCGCAACGCCGGTCCCAGCGCGTCGGGGTCTGAGATGTCGACTGCGGGCAGCCCGGGGAACATCGCGGCCAGCCCGGCGCCGAGGTTGCTCTCGGTGAACCGGTTGTACGTGTATCGACCGGTGTAATAAAGCTTTTCGCGCGTCACACACATGGCGTGGGCGTTGTTGTTGAACAACACCAGCGTGACCGGCAGCCGGTGCTGAATCGCGGTGTGCAGCTCGAGGCCGTGCATGAAGAACGACCCGTCGCCGGCCACGATGACCGTGCGACGGCGCCGGGCGAAGGCCATGCCGATGCCGGCGCCGAAGCTGTAGCCCATGCCGCCCATTCCGAGTGCCACCACGAAGCGGCCGTCGCGCCGGGCTGGCAGGTGATGAATCGCCGCCGCTCCGGAGTTGCCCGCGTCGACGACGATGTCCGCATCGTCGGGCAGCAGCGCATCGAGCGCGCTGATCGCCTCGCGGTACCGGATTCCAGGGCCACGGTGGGTGGGCGGCGTCAACTCTGCGGGGGAGGTCGAGTCGACAGCCGCCACTTCCCACCGTGGACGATTGGTGAGCCTGCGGGTCAGCTCAGCCAGTGACGCACGAAGATCGTTGGTGTGCAAGTGAATAGACGGCACATACGGCGTGGTGGAGCCGATCGACAGCGTGCAGGTCTCGCGAAGCGCCTCATCGAGACCGGCGCGGGCGGTGACCGACAGGCGGGTACCCACCAGCAGGCACACCGCTGAGGTGCGAAGTGCGTCGGCCACCCCGGGGTGGCCCATCACCCCCGTCACGCCCAGCGATGCCGCTGCCATCGGTGCGCGACTGACGTCCTTGGCGTCGGGCACCGTCGCGATCCGCGCGTGCAGGGCCACGCGAAGCCGCTCAAGCTCACCCCGGGCGTCGTCACGGGCCACCTGCTCGCCGGCGATGATGGTCACCGGCCCCGAAGCCTCATGCAGCGCCCGCAGGATCGGTTCGGCATCCTCGGCACAGCGGCGGCGTCCGTTCACGCGCACCACGCCGTTGGTGGGGACAGTGGCCTGTTGAACGTCTTTGGGCAGCAACAGGACCGCGGGACCGCCAGCACGGGCAGCTGCCACCGCCTCGGGCAACGCGGCCCGGATGTCGTCGGGATCGATGATCCGCCGGCTGTACACCGACACGGCCGAGAACAGGGCCTCGGCGTCGAGCGAGCCGTTGCGGCCACTGGTGTCCTGAAAGCCGCCGCGCCCGTCCAGTGAGGTGGGCGACTGGCCGACCAGGGCAAGCACCGGGACCCGACTGGCGTACGACTCCCCCAGGCCGGCGACCAGGTTCAGGGCACCGCCGCCCGACGTCGCGGCCACCACGCCCAGCTGCGCAGTGGCGCGACTGAACCCGTCGGCCATCGTCGCCGCGGAGAACTCGTGCTTGGCCAGCACCGCCGTGATGTCCGGGCAGAAGTGGGCGGCGTCGTAGAGATCCTCGATGTTGGCGCCGTCCACACCGAAGACGTGGCTGACCCCCGCGGCGGCGAGGAGGTCGACGACGTGGTCGACCACCCGGATGCCCGCTGACCGGGGGCGTGGCGGAAACGAGGGCTCGGCGGCGGTTGCCATCATGGACAGCCCGATAAAACGATCGTCATGCTTCCCCTCCGCGTCCGTCCCCCGTGCTCGTGCATCGGAAGTCATTCGGAGGCACGGCGGGCTTGGATGGGTCCGATGGGGAAGAAAGTCGCCGCAGCGCACGTCGGCGCAGGTGAGGCCGCGACGCCCGGCCCTTGACGACTGCCAGGACGCGTCAGGGACCGTCGACGGGTCGAGCGGACCGCTCGCCCTGACCGCGGTCCGTTACAGCGCGAACGCCTGCGGAGGACCCGCCAGCGTCGCCTTCGCCTCGGCTGCGAGCGGGTCCAGGATCTCGATCTCGTCGGCCTCGAGGCCGTCGAGCGCACGGCGCACCAGATCGCCGGGATCGCCCACCGCGCCCTCGGGGAAGACGATGCCGTGCCGCTGCGCGAAGTCGAGAAGTGTCTGGGTGCCGACCAATGCGGGCACCAGGGCGGAGACGAGGGTGCCCTGCCCTTCGAGTTCGCGCCGTACCCCGTTGGTCAGGCCCCACTGCGCTGATTTGGCCGCGGCATAGGCGGTGTTGCCGTCCACGGTGTTCCAGGCCGCGGCGGACAACACGTTGAGGATGGCGCCGCCGCCGTTGCGGGCCAGGATCGGCGCGAAGGCCCGGATCATCGCCAGCGTGCCGTAGTAGTTCGAATCCATCGTTGAGCGGATGGCCGCCAGGTCGCCGGTGACGAGATTGCCGCCGGCAGTGTCAGCGGCGTTGTTGATCAGGACATCCACATCTGTTGCGTATGCCGCCGCCGCGTCCACCGACGCCTGATCGGTGATGTCGAGGCGAATCACCTCTGCGCCGGGAATGTCGACCGACTCGGGGCGGCGCGCCGTGGCATACACCTTGGCCCCGCGCCGCAGGAGCTCTCCTGCGAAGTGGCGGCCGATGCCACGGTTGGCACCCGTGACTAAAGCGGTGGCACCGTCGATATTCATCTGCGCTCCTTGAGTTGACCGAGTCCGGGATTAATGTGACCACGCGGTCACCTTGAATCTCACGCTGCCATAAGATGACCCAACGGTCAACTTGATAGGCTCGCCGCATGACCTCGACGCGCCCGCTCCGAGCAGACGCAGCGCGCAACCGCGACCTGCTTCTGGCAGCAGCGGAGAGCGAGTTCGCCGAGCGCGGCGCATCCGCCTCGGTGGCCGACATCGCCCGCCGCGCGGGTGTCGCGAAGGGCACGGTGTTCCGGCACTTCGCCTCCAAGGAGGACCTGATCGCCTCCATCGTCTGCAAACACATCACCGCACTCACCGGCATCGCGCGCCGACTCAGCGACGCGACCGATCCGGGAGCCGCCCTCCTGGAGTTCCTGACCGCCGCCGCCGACCAGCGTCAGCGCCACGACCTGACGTTCCTGCAGTCGGCCAGCGAAAGCGATCCCAGGGTCACCCAGGTCCGCGACGAACTGCACGCAGCACTGGGAACTCTCGTCGACCGCGCCCACCGGGCCGGGGCCCTGCGGTCCGATGTCACCGAGACCGATGTCTTCCTGTTGATGTGCGCGCCCGTGCACGTCGTCGAGAATCTCGCGGCCCCGGCGCCGCTGTTGTGGCAGCGCTACCTCGCCATCATCTTCGATGGGTTGCGGCCCGACGGTGCGCATCCGCTGCCGCAGCCGGCACCCACGCTGCCCTGACGGCTTCATAGGGCCTCTGCATGGATCCGCCCACAGACAGATCCCGACGACATAGTGTTCACACCGGGTGCACCCCGGCTGCCCGGAACTGCAAGCGGTGAGGATGGACAGTCATGCGAATGCCCCGTGCTGCCGCAGATTTCAATCGCCGTGTCACCAATCCGGTGGCTCGTTCGCTCACGCCGTGGCTGCCATGCCTGGGGACACTCGAGCACACCGGACGCACATCGGGAAAGCACTACCGGACGCCGCTGTTGGTGTTCGGGACGCGGGACGGGTTCGTCATCCTCATCGGCTACGGGCCGGAAACGGACTGGCTCAAGAACGTATTGGCCGGCGGACCGACAGTTCTCACAAGCGGGGCAGGGCGACCGCGTTGGCCGACCCGCGGATCGTCAGCAAGGCTGAGGCCGCTCCCCTGATCACAGGAGCGCCGCGTCTGTTCTATCGCCCGTTCCCCTACAACGAAGCGGCATTGGTCCTGACGAAAGTCTGATAGCGCCGCCCGGCCGCGCTCTCAACGCCCACGCACCGTGTCGGCTGAACCCCGGCGGAATGCCTGAAAGCGGACTCGCCGTCGTAAACGGCTGCGAGAATCGGGCAGAGAGGCAACGCCGGTGGAGCGAAGGTGACCCATGCTCGAAGTCATCGACAAGGGTTCGGCCACGGAGTCTCATCCCGTTCCGCTGGTGTTCGTCCACGGGGCTGTTCATTCCGCCTGGTGCTGGGATGAACACTTCCTCGACTACTTCGCCGACAACGGTTATCGAAGTATTGCGTTCAGCATGCGTGGGCACGGCGGCAGCGGCCTGGACGGGAAGGCGCTGGGCGCATGCGGCATCGCCGACTATGTCGACGACATGCGCTCGGTGATCAGCAGACTTCCGCTGCACCCCGTCCTCGTCGGACACTCGATGGGCGGGTTCGTCGTGCAGAAGTATCTGGAATCGGCGGGCGCACCCGCAGCGGTGCTGATGTCCTCCGCGCCGCCGCGCACCTGGTTCATGAGATCGATGGGGGCAGGCCGGCACCACCCCTGGCTCGGAGTGAAATCCACCGTGACGCGCAATGCGCTGGCGCTCTATCCCACTCCGGCGATGGTCCGCGAGGCCCTCTTCAGCCCGCGAACGCCAGACGTGGTCGTACAGAAGTGCTTTGAACGGCTTGAGCGCGAGAGCTTCCGAGCACTCAACACCGACATGGGCTTTCGCAACCTCGTACGCCCACATCTGGTCTCAACACCGCTGCTCGTTCTGGACGGCGAACAGGTCTCCTGGGGACCACGCGTCGCACACGACATTGCCAAGGCGTACCGCACCGAAGCCCAGTATTTCCCCGACATGGGCCACGACATGATGCTCGAGCCGGGCTGGCAGGGCGTCGCCGACAGGATTCAGGACTGGTTGAGGGTCCGAGGGCTGTAGGAGGCGGGGTTGCGTGGTGCCGTGTTGGCGCGGTGCGGGGAGTAAACATCACACGGAATCAGTATGCAATTTATAGGCTTTTAGCCTATGATTTGCATACTGAAGGAGCGATCATGGCGCGAAAGCACAGCACAGCTGTTCCCCCGAGCCTGGCCGCGCATGCACTCGGCACGTTCCGCCCTGCGCAGGCCAAACACACGTACGCGTACCCAGCCGCTGAGGTCGCGCGCCTTCACGAACGGGGCCTGCTACACCGCCTCGCCAACGGCTATTACGTCGTCGTGCCGCCGGCCATGGTGGGGCGACGCTGGGTGCCGGGTTTGGAAACCGCCGCGGCAGGTATCGCTTCGGCGATCTACGGCCCGCACGACATCGTCGTTATGGGCGTCAGCGCCGCGCGGCTGCACGGAGCGATTCCGCGCGCGCTGGCCACCGCGACGGTCGCCGTGCCCGCCCAGCATCGCCCCATCGAGTTGTCCGACCGCACCGCGGTCATCCGCTTCGTCAAGCGGGACACCCAAGGACTGGACGTCGAACGCTACGACACAGAGCTCGGGCCGACGCTGGTGACCACACCAGAACAGACAATCCTTGACCTTGCCCACCGCCCCGAACTGGGTGACGCTGAAATCGACGTTCGGACCGCGGTCGCGGCTCTGTACGAGCGCAGCGACAACGATCGCCTGGAAGCATTGGCGGCCGAACAACGACGCGGCGCATCGCTGAAACGGGCCTTGACTTGGGTGCGGCAGTGACCAGCGACGAGAAAGCCGCCGTCGCCGAGCAGTTCGGTGTCGCGAACTATGAAAGTGGGGACGCAATTGTGACGGTAGTCAACAACAGGTTTTGGCGTCTCGAGCCGGCCTGCGGGATCGAACCAGCCGTCATTCTTGATTCGCCCGTCCTCACCGAACCGGCCGAATTGATCTCAAAGATCAAACGCCTCGACGGCGTCGTCATCGGAACATGGCATCCAGATACTGAACAAGGCAGAGTGCACGCCCTCGGAGTAGTACAAAAGGTCGACGGCCGTTCTGCAGTGATTGATTGGCGCCGGGCGAACTTCACCTTGCGCCCCACTGGGCCGGGCGCCACACAGTGGAAGACACGACCCTTCTTCAGATTCAAGGACCTGGTCGCCACCCGTTACAGATTGATGGACCACTTCCACGGCGCATTCGCCACCAACGAGGGTGGAATCGGCACTCCCACGTGGTCGACTGGCGAAACGACGCCACCGGTCATGGCAGCCACCAATCCTCAACGCACTGAACCGTTGGCGGATTCCACAGCTGCCCTTGAGGCCACTGGTCCGCAATGCAACCGGGTCGCCCCGGACGGCGAAGTCTTCAGCACCCCTCAACGGGGGATGTTCATGGGCAACCGAACCAGTCCGCCACGCTGGCTAATCTGTGACCTCCATTTCAAGCGGGACCTGTCGGCACCCCGCAAGTACACCAAACTGTTCTTCCTGGACGAAGCGGTTGCTCTCGCGGCTGGGCATCGTCCATGCAACACATGCCGCCGCGACCGCTACCAGGAATTCCTCGCAACGGTGGGTCGCGATATCGCCGTAAGTGGGGCCGGTCACCTCGACGCGGTGCTCAACGCCGCACGCAAGAACGCCCACCGACGATCCACATTCGCTTCTCTACCCGACGGCGCGTTCGTGAAACTGAACGAAGGCGACTACCGGCTCAAGTGGTGCGGTGCCCTTCACCGCTGGACGCCACCGGTGGTTATGTCGATCGAGTTGCTGTGGCGGACCTTCACATTGACGAGGCGATCGTTTTGACCCCTGAGCCCTCGCTCGCGGCGCTGCGCAACGGGTATTCGGTGGCCGTACATGCGTCGGCTTACCCGGCGCATCAACAACGGTGGCCAGTGCCAGAGGCTAGGCCAGGTGCCCGAAGGTGCCTGACGCAAGGTGGTTAACAGCCGGTCCAGAGGGCGCAAGAATCATTCTTTGGTGAACGATATTCCCAGTTCAAACGGTAAAATGGACCGCATGGGGTGGCCTGTGTGCGGCAAGTGTTGCGAAGTGGCTTTCTTCCCTTGGGTCGGCGGCCCGCATCATTGCGTCGTGATCGAACCCGATGAGCCGAAGTTCATTTACGGCCACTGCGGCCAGCCAATCGGTACAACCGGAACGCATGCCGACCTGGTGGCGGAGCAGGAACGCATCATGTTCAACCAGTTTGAGCGCGACCTCATCGCCGCGGTCGAAACCGGCGAGTTCGTGCTGCGGTCGAGTTCCATGCTAAGCATCACCGTCAACGATGCCATCGAAACAGTGGCAAGCGAGTATCCGAACATTCGACGTGAGTCCATCCATGCCGCGGGGCGTGCGTTCGCTGAACAACTCGAATGGGACAACCGGATGAACGAACAGGCTGAACTCGATTGCGATTCCGGCCGGTGAATGAATGCCAATGCCCCGAGCGCGTGCACTCTCGGCGGGTGCACGAACCAACTTGCACTTTGGGACCTACAGCGGAGGCAACGGCAGCACTGACCAGACAGTGAGTGGGGCGGGCGGGGCTCGAACCCGCGACCTACGGATTATGAGTCCGCGGCTCTAACCGACTGAGCTACCGCCCCCGGCGCGATCAACGCGGCACCATGTTCCCACGTGGCGCGCCGGGGCGGCGCACAAGGTCAGCTCAGCGCCAGATCGTCCCCGGCCACGATGCCCTCGACCTCGCCGCGCAGTTCCTTGAGCGCGGCGATCTCGGCGTCGCTGTAGTCGCGCGCGGAATCGTCGAGCACGCACACCGTGCCGATGACCGCACCCGAGGAGTCGTGCACGGGCAGGCCCAGGTAGTTGTGCAGACCGAACTCGACCTCGTCCTCGTTGCCGGCGAACACCGCGTCCTCGCGCGAGTCACGGACGAACAGGTCGGAGTCGGCGTCCACGACCTTCTCGCAGTACAGCGGCGTGTGGCCCTCCTGGCCGAGGGCCTTCTTGCCGGCCGCGCCGACGGTGTAGTGCTTGGTCGCCTCGCCCGCGGTCGCGGCCACCACCATCGAGTCGGATTCCGACCGCATCACCAGCAGGGACTTCACCCCGAGTTCCGCGACGAGCTTCTCGAGCTTGGGCCCCAGCGGGGCCAGTCCGGCGGTGGTGTCTGTTTCGTGAGCTTCAGGCATGGCGGGAATTCTGGGGCAGGAAGCGGCTGGTGTGCAATTCCGTCACGCGTCATCATGTGATGACGCGCCCCAGAGGAGAGGTACTCAGGAGACCTCCGAACCCTCGGCCACCCCGGACCGCTGCTTCCACGCCAGCGCCCCCAACAGCAGGCCGACGAACGGCACCGCGGCCAGCACAGTGCTGACGGTCAGCGACCCGCCGGTCACCAGGGTGAAGTTCGACAGCACCAGCCACAGGCTCCCGAGCAGCCCCAGGCAGGCCAGCGTCGGCGCCAACCGCGTCTGCCACAGCCGTCGATCCGCATCCGGGTTGCGCACGAAGAAGACCAGCACTGCGACCGACGTGGTCAGCATCAGCAACACCATCCCGACCGTCGCCACCCCGGCCATCGAGCCGAAAACGCCCACCAGCGGGTCGATCTGGAGCACCGCGAACACCGCCACGATCACGAACGCCGTCACGGTCTGCACCACCGACGAGAACGCCGGCGACTTGTGCCGCGAATGGACCGTGCCCAGGCGCGCGGGCAGAAGGCCCTTGCCCGCCAGCACGAACTGGTACCGCGCGATCACGTTGTGGAACGACAGCACGCAGGCGAACAGCGACGTCAGCAGCAGCACGTTGACCACGTCGCGGCCCACTCGTCCGAGGGTGTCCGCCGTGGTGTCCAGCAGCATGTTGCCCTCACCGTCGAGGGTCTGCTGCGCGACGGCGGCCACCTGGTCGGGGCCGATCGCCACCACGAACGCCCAGGCGGTCAGCGCGTAGAAGCCGCCGATGATGAGCACCGCGGCGTAGGTCGCGCGCGGGATGGTGCGCTCGGGATCACGGGCCTCGTCGCGGAACACCGCGGTGGCCTCGAAGCCGATGAAACCGGTGAGCGCGAACAGCACCGCGATGCCGAGGGTGCCGTTGGTGAACACCGCGGGAGTGAACGAATCCAACGTCACCCCAGCGGGTCCGGGGTCGGTGAAGATCACCAGGTCGAGCAGCACGACGATGCCGATCTCCAGCGCCAACGCCACGCCCAGCACCTTGGCCGACAACTCGATGTGCCGGTAGCCGAGGAACGCGACGATGGCCAGCACCGCGAAAGAGTAGAGCGGCCAGGGCAATTGCGGACCGCCGTAGAACCGCACGGTGTCGTCGATGGCCCAGCCGATGTATCCGTAGATGCCGACTTGGATTGCGGTGTAGGCGATCAGCGCGACGACGGCCACGCCCCGGCCCACCCGTTCCCCGAGCCCGACGGTCACATACGAGAAGAACGCCCCCGCCTCGGGAACGTGCGGAGTCATGGTCACGAACCCGATGCTGAACAGCAGCAGCACCAGGGCGGCGATCACGAAGCCCACGGGGGCGCCCGCGCCGTTGCCCAATCCCATGGCCAGCGGCATGTTTCCGCCGATCACGGTCAGCGGCGCGGCGGCAGCCACCACCATGAACACGATCGCGACGGCGCCGAGCCGTCCGTGCAGTCGAGGCTCTGTGTCCGGGGTGGTCATCGGTTCTCCTGGTGGGTGAGGGCTTGGCGGAGCAGGTCATGGTCGAGCGCGTGGGCGGTGATGCCGGTCGGTCCGGTCACCGTGGTGGCCGCGACGAGTGCGTTGAGGATCGCCTCTTCGGTGGCCTCGATGGTCAGATCGAACAGGCGCGTCATGAGCTGGGGCGCGGTCATACGCACGTCGATCTCGGGACGCACAGTCGCGGCGTCCTCGTCCCAGGAGTACGGCGGGATGCCGCGATTGCCGGTGGAGAAGGCCAGCATGAGGTCTCCGCTGTACTGCTCGCCGGTGCCGCCCACACGGGCCACGCCCAGCGCGGCGCGCTGGGCCAACCTCGCGCACTGGTGCGGCAGCAGGGGTGCGTCGGTCGCGACGATGACGATGATCGACCCGGATCCCGGTTCATACCGGGCCGGAGCCTCGGGCAGTGGTACGGCGTCGGCGCCGATGCGCTGGCCGACGGGCACGCCGTTGACCGCAAGGCGTTCGCGCCGACCGTGATTCGCCTGCACCAGCACCCCCACCGTGTAGGTGCCGGCCGCGGTCTCGGTGACGCGCGACGACGTGCCGATGCCGCCCTTGAAGCCGTGGCAGATCATCCCACTGCCGCCGCCGACGCTGCCCTCTTCGACGGGCCCGGACGACGCCGCGGCCAGCGCCGCCGTCGCGTGCTCGGGCCTGACGTGAAAGCCGTTGATGTCGTTGAGCACTCCGTCATAGGTCTCCCCCACGACGGGCAGCGACCAGTACAGGCCGTCGCCGCGCGCGGCGACCTGCTCGGCCACCAGAGCGTCGCGCACCACCCCGACGCTGTGGGTGTTGGTGATGCCGATCGCGGAGGTGAGCTCACCGGACTCGCGGATCCACTCCAGGCCCGTCATCTCACCGCTGCCGTTGAGGCGGTGCGCACCGGCGAACACCGGTTCGGCCCAGATGTCGTCATGCGGGACGACGACCGTCACGCCGGTGTGCACGACGGGCGGGCCGTTCTGATGCAGCGTCGTGTGGCCGACCCGGACACCGGGCACGTCGGTGATGGCGTTGTGCGCGCCGGTGGGGTGTTCCCCGATGACGACGCCCAGGTCCCTCGCTCGCACCTGCCCCTCCAGGTCTGGAGTTTTTTTCATAGTTGGCAAATAATGAACCCGATCGGCCCGGTGCGCAAGAGGAAGAGTGAAATCCAGTACCCTCGGCACAGTTCAACTCCGACGGCGAGGAGGTGCGACACCCGATGGCGCGGCCCGTTCGCAGAGCGCAGCGACGCACCGAGATCCTCGATGCGGCAATCACTTTGATCGAAACCCACGATGTGGCCGAGCTACGCCTGGCCGATGTCGCCGACGAGCTGGGGCTGACCGCCAACGCCGTGCGCTACTACTTCAAGGACATGGACCAGCTGCTCTCCGAGCTCGCGCAGCGCTCCGACACCCGGTTCTACGATGACCGGCTCGAGGCCGTCGAGCGCCTCGACGACGCCCGTGCCCAGTTGGCGTTGACGATCGCGACGGGCCTGCCGGCCGGTCCCGAGGATGCCGAGTGGCGGGCCATCTGGCGCGCGGTGCTGGCCGCGGGCTTCGAACTCGACAACCGCCCCGACGTGCAGCACATCTATCACCGCCAGGTCGATCTCTACGCCCAGATTCTGACCGGCGGCGCCGATTCCGGCGCGTTCACACTCCACTCCCCCGCCCGCGACGTGGCCATGACGCTGATGTCGATGGAGGACTACTTCGGCTACCGCATCGTGGCGCGCGATCCCGCACTGGACCGAAAGACCGCGCTTCGGCTGATGCGGTCCTACGCAGAACTGGCCACTGGGGCCACACTGCCGTCAGCCTAACGCACCCGCTCCACCACGGCGGCGTTCAGCTGGCGCATCGCCGGGACGGCACGCAGCAGCGCACTGACGTCGTCATCGGACAGTGCGGCCAACGCCTCGGACAGCGAGGCGGTGAGCTCGGATTCGATGGCCGCGCGATTGCCCCGCGAGGTGGCCGTGGGGTGCAGCAGCGCGACGCGCCTGTCGTGCGGATCGGGCCGCTTCTCCACCAGCCCGCGGGCCACCAGCGAGCGCAGCGCGGCACTGACGTTGCTGGGCTGCATGCCGACCGAGGCCGCGACGTCGGATACGCCACGGCCCGGCTCGTCGAGCACCGCGCGCAGCACCGCGATCTCCGAGGCCGGCAGCGGCTCCAGGCCGACCTGACCCGGACCGACGCGGGTGATGCGCCATGACAAGTCGTGCAACGCCAGGGCCAGCTCCCGGGTTTCACTCGCGGTGACGTCCATCACGCCAGCATATCCACGATCTTGACATATGTATTTCACAATACCTATATTGTTATACATACTTCGGATTGACGCAAGGATCTGATGACCCCCCAAGCTCCCTCGGCGATGCTCATCGCCGTCCTCGCCCTTCTCACGGCGGTGACCCCCTTCTCGATCGACATGTACCTGTCGGCCTTCCCCGACATGGCGGCCGAATTCCACACCACGGCCCCGATGATCCAGCTGACGTTGACGGCGTTCCTGGTCGGCCTGGCCGTTGGCCAACTGGTGATCGGCCCGCTGTCGGACCAGTTCGGCCGCCGCAGGCCGCTGCTCATCGGCACCGTCACCTGTCTGATCGCGAGCCTGCTGTGCATCCTCGCGCCGTCGATCCAGGCCCTGATCGGCCTGCGCTTCGTGCAGGGTTTCACGGGCGCGGCCGGCGTGGTCATCGCCCGCGCGATCATCGCGGACCGGGCCAAGGGATCAGCGGCGGCCAGGCTGTTCGCGGTCATGATGGTCATCGGTGTGCTCGCCCCGATCACCGCACCCATCCTGGGCGGTGTCGTCGTCGCGGGCTGGGGGTGGCGGGCGGTGTTCGCCGCGCTCGCCGGGATGAACCTGCTGATGCTGGTGGGGGCCGTGTTCGTCGTCGACGAGTCGCTGCCCGCTGAGCACCGTCGTCCCGGCGGTCTGCGTTCCCTGGCCGGCGGCATGCGTGACGTGCTGGGCAACCGCCGCTACGTCGGCTACACGCTGACTCTGGGCCTGGCGGCCTCGGCGATGTTCGCCTACATCTCGGCCTCACCCTTCATCCTGCAGAACATCCTGGGCTTCACCCCGCGGGGGTACTCGTTGACCTTCGGGGCATGCGCACTGGCGATCGCGGCCTCCGGGACGCTCTCGGCCCGGCTGGTCAAGTCCGTCGCACCGCGCAAGCTGCTGATCGGCGGCGTGAGCACCATGGTGGTGGTCACCGCGCTACAACTGCTCAATGTCACTGTGGGACATGTCATCCCGTGGCTGACGATCGCGCTCATGGCCGGCTTCATGGCCACCGTCGGCTTCACCTTCGCCAACGCGACGACGCTCGCCATCGAGCAGGTGCGCGAGGCCGCCGGGACCGGATCGGCCGTGCTCGGCTTCCTGCAGTACACCTTCGGCGCGGCCACCACTCCCCTGGTCGGCCTGGCCGGCGACGCCAGCGCCCTGCCCATGAGCATCGTGATGTTCACCGCCGCCGCACTGGCCGCCACCGTCCTGCTCACCCTGACCCGCCACCGCGACACCGACACCTCTTCTGCCTCAGCAGAACTCACCTCCACCCGCTGACTCCACCGCCACTTCAGAAAGAGGCATCCAGATGGCGTATTTCGTAGGCATCGACATCGGCGGGACGTTCACGGACGCCGTGCTGCTCGACGACGAGGGCACCGCCCGACTTCTCAAGACCCCCACCACGCTGCACGACCCGTCCGAGGGCGTCAACAACGCGCTCGCGCTCGCCGAACAGGAACTGGGCCTGCAGCCCGGCGAAATTCTGCCCGACGTGGAGTATTTCGGCCTGGGCACCACCGTCGCCACCAACGCGCTGATCGAACGCAAGGGTGTGACGACCGGCATCATCACCACCAAGGGCTTCCGCGATTCGATCCTGATGCAGCGCGCGACCGGGCACTGGACCGGGCGGGAACTGCACGAGATCATGCACGATTCACAGCGCCGCCAGACCGAACCCGTCGTCGAGCGCGAACTGATCCGCGAGGTCACCGAACGCATCGACTTCCGCGGCACCATCATCACGCCCCTCGATGAGGACGAGGTCCGCACGCAGGTGCAGGCCCTGCTCGACGACGGCGTGCAGGCCATCGCGGTCTGCCTGCTGTGGTCATTCCGCGAGTCCTGCCATGAGCAGCGCGTCGCGGCGATCATTCGCGAGATGGCGCCTGAGGTCTACCTGACGGTGTCGAGCGAATTGGCGCCCGTGCTGGGCGAATACGAGCGCACCGCGACAACGGCGCTCAACGCCTACCTCGGGCCCACCGTGCGCGGCTATATGACGAAACTCAATGGCTCCCTGCGGGATCGTGGCCTCAAGGGGTCCCTGCGCATCCTCGACTCCGGCGGAGGCGTCATCACCCCCGAGCGCTGCGGCGAGACCGCGGTGTCGATCCTGACCTCGGGCCCGGCCGGCGGTGTGCTGGCCAGCGCACAACTCGCGCGTCGGATCGGCACCCCCAACGTCCTGACCACCGACATGGGCGGCACGTCGTTCGACGTCGGCATGGTCATCGACTATGAACCCGTCATCGCCCCGCGCCAGCAGGTCAACGGCTACCAGGTGCTCAAGCCCGCTGTCGAGATCACCGCGATCGGTGCGGGCGGCGGTTCGATCGCCCGCGTGGTCGAGGGCCAGCTTGTCGTCGGCCCCACCAGCGCGGGCTCCCACCCCGGCCCGGTCTGCTACGGCCGCGGCGGCACCGAACCCACCGTCACCGACGCCGACGTCGTCCTGGGCATCATCGACCCGGCCTTCTTCCTGGGCGGCACGTTCGCGCTCGACAAGGAGGGCGCGATCCGCGCCATGCACGACAAGATCGCTGCGCCCCTGGGCACCTCGGTCGAGGAGGCGGCCGCGGGCATCAAGTCGATCGCCGACCACCGGATGGCCGACCTGCTCGACACCCTGACGGTGGGCCACGGCCACGACCCGCGCGACTTCGTGGTGTTCGCCTACGGCGGCGCCGGCGGTTCGCACTGCCACCGGTTCGGTGCCGAACTGGGCGCGCAGTCGATCATCGTGCCCGCAACCGCCACGGTGCACTCGGCGTTCGGCGCGGCCACCAGCGACCTGCACGTCTCCGCCGAACTGTCGGATCCGATGCACTCGGCCACCTGGCACGGTGCGGCCGACGTGTTCGACGCCGACCGGATCACGCGCAACTTCGAGAACCTCGAGGCGCAGGTCAGCAAGGAACTGCTGGAAGCCGGGGCCGTCAGCGACCGAATCGTGTTGCAGCGCTTCGTCGACATGCGGTTCCGCATGCAGAACAAGAGCCTGTCCATCCCGGCTGAACCCGGCGTCCTGAACGCCGCGGCCATCCAGCGTCTGCTCAACGCGTTCGAGGCGCAGTTCGTCGAACTGTACGGACCCGAAGCGCTGTTCCTCGGGGCCGGCGTCGAGATCGTCTCGATGCGCGTGCAGGCCAAGGGTGAATTCGACAAGCCGCGGGTGTCCCGCGTGCTCGGCGCGAGCACCAACGGTCTGCACCTGCCCACCTCACGACCGGTCTACCTGGGCCCCGACCGCGGCACCGTGATGGCCGACGTGGCCCGCGGACCCGACCTGCGCCCGGGCGACCGGGTCCAGGGCCCGGCCATCATCGAACACCCCGGCACCACGATCTTCGTCGGCGTCGGCCAGACAGCAGTCATCGACGACCTCGAGAACACCGTCATCCGCACCACCGAGAAGGACGCCTGAGCATGAACACCATCGACGTTGACGTCGTCACCTACGAGGTCGTGCGCAACCGACTCACCGCGATCGTCGCCCAGCAGTCGGCGGTGCTCAAGAACGTCTCCGGTTCCCCATTGGTGACCGAGGCCAACGACTGCAACACCGGCGTGTACCTGGCTGGCGGCGACGTCGTTGCGATGGGGCCGCACAACCTCTTTCACTCGGGTTCGATGGAGACCGTGGTGAACCACATCATCGCCGACTGCGAAGACACCATCGGCATCAACGAAGGTGACATGTTCATCACCAACGACCCGTACAAGGGTGCGTTGCACATGCCCGACGTGACGATGCTGGAACCGGTTTTCTACGACGGCGTGCGGATCGCCTGGGTGGGCACCTGCGCGCACGTCCTCGACATCGGCGGCATGACGCCGTCGAGCTGGTCACCGGACGCCCGCGAGATCTACCAGGAGGGCCTGATCCTGCCGCCCACCAAGATCATCGAGGGTGGCCGCACGCGCCACGACGTGTGGAACCTGATCCTCGCGGCCTCGCGCCTGCCCGCCAACCTGGGCCTGGACCTCAAGGCCATGATCGCGGCCAACACCCACGCCCGCGAGGGACTGCTGCGCCTGGTGGGCCGTTACGGCGTCGAGGTCGTGACGTCAGTGATGTCGACCATGCTGGACCGCTCCGAAGCGCAGGTGCGCGCCCGCTTGGCCGCCCTGCCCGACGGAATCACCCGGGCCCGAAGCTATTTCGATCACGACGGGCACAAGTCCGGCCTGTCACGCATCGAGGTTGAACTGCGCAAGACCGGTGAGCAGCTGGTGTTCGACTACGGCCAGACCGCACCGCAGCTGCCGGGCTTCTTCAACTGCACCCTGTCGGGTCTGCGGGGCGGCGTGTTCGCCTCGGTGCTGCCCGTGCTGGCCCACGACATCCCCTGGAACAGCGGCGTCATGCGGGCCATCGAGGTGACCGCGCCCGAGGGCACGATCGTCAACGCCAAACATCCCGCGCCATGCGGTGCCGCCACGGTCGGTGCCACCACGATGGTGCAGAACACCGCGGGCAACGCGCTGGCCAAGCTGGTCAGCACCGACGCCGAGGTGCGCTCCGAGGCGATGGCCGGCACCACCGGCGGCCTGATGATCTTCCACATCGCGGGCCTCAACCAGTACGGCGAACCGTACGGCGGTGCGCTGACCGAAGTGCTCGCCGGTGGCGGCGGCGCGACGTGCGCGGCCAACGGCGTCGACTACCGCGGCCCGCACGAGATCCTGACCGGGCAGTTCAACAACGTCGAGGGCGAGGAGTCAGTGTTCCCGCTGCTGTGGCTGCGCCGCGGCGCCAACACCGACGGCGGGGGCGCGGGCCGCTTCCACGGCGGCGTCTCCACCAGTTCGACATTCACACTGCACAACACCGGGGGCCTGCACGGTGTGCTGGCCGGACACAGCATGTCGATGCCGTCGACAGCCGGGCTGCACGGCGGCATGCCGGGATCGACGCATCACGTCAGCATCACGCGCGCCGACGGCTCGGACACCGTCTACACCGGATCGCCCGGTGAGATCCACTTGGGCGCAGGCGATGTCGTCGACTGGAGCTTCCACGGTGGCGGCGGCTGGGGCGACCCCCTGGACGCCGCCGCGGACGCCGTGGCCGACGATGTGCGCGCCGCCCGGATCTCGGAACAGGCGGCGCTGGATCTGTACGGCGTCGTGCTCGTCGATTCTGTCGTCGACGCGGCCGCCACCGAGGCCCGCCGCGATTCCGTGCGCGCCGTGCGTCGCGGTTGGCCCCGGACCGCGACTGTTGACGCAACGCCCGTCTCCGCAGCCGATGCCCGTCGGGTGGGCGACCACCTGCTGCTCGGCGACGACACGTACGCGTGCGACTGCGGTCAGGTGCTCGCGCCGGCTGAGGAGAACTGGAAGGGCTATGCGTGCCGCGGCGAGTTGACGGCCGCCGACCTGGGCGCCAAGGTGCGCCTGCATCCGGGTCTGCGGGCCGACGGCTACGCCTGCCCCGGCTGCGGAGCGCTGCTGGGGGTGGAGGTCCGTGCGGCCGACGACGCCCCGCTGCACGAGCTGCAACTCAGCGCCAAGTGACATGATGGCGAACGTGGCTCCCTCCTCCGCGTTCGCCTCGGACAACGCCGCGCCGGCACATCCGCGCGCACTCGAGGCGATCGCGTCCGCCAACGACGGGTACGCCCCGTCCTACGGCAACGACCCGATCACCGAGCGCGCCGCGGACGTGCTGCGCGGGGTTTTCGCCGCCCCGGACGCCGACGTGCTGTTCGCGTTCACCGGCACCGCGGCCAACGTCATCGCGCTGGCCGCCGCGGTGCGGCCGTGGCACGAGATCCTGTGCAGCGACGTCGCGCACTCCCTGCTCGACGAGGCTGGCGGGCCGGTGCGGCTCTCCGGCGCTCAGCTGACCAGGCTGCCCAGCGACGACGGCATCATCTCCCCCGCCGAGCTCGACGCCCGCGTCGTGCGTCGCGGCGAGGTCCACCACTCCCAGCCGCGCATCGTCACCGTCACGCAGTCCACCGAGAACGGCCGCGTCTGGCCGGCCGCGGAACTCTCGGAGTTCATCGACCACGCACACTCGCTGGATCTGCTGGTTCACGTCGACGGCTCGCGGATCGCCAATGCCATTGCAGCGTTGGGAGTCTCGCCCGCCGAGGCGATCGGGGACGCCGACATCGTCACGGTGGGCGGCACCAAGAACGGCATGTTGTTCGGTGACGCACTGCTGGTCCGCAGACCCGACCAGTTCGAGGGAATTCAGTTCGTGCAGAAGCAGATCGGGCATCTGGCGAGCAAACACCGGTACGTGTCGGCGCAGTTCTCGGCGATGCTGTCGGACGGGGTGTGGCTGCAGAGCGCCGCGCACGCGAATGCGATGGCCGCTCGCCTCAGCACGGGCCTCACGGAGTTGGGATTCTCCTTGGCCACCGCGACCGAGGCCAACGAGGTGTTCGTGAAGCTCGACGCCGAGGCGCTGACCGCGGTCCGATCGCAGTTCGCGATCCACCAACCCGATGCACTGGCACCGGTGTACCGGTTCGTGTGCTCGTGGGCGACCAGCGAGCAGGACGTCGACGCGGTGTTGGATCTGCTGCGCGGGCGCTGAGAGGTCAGCGACCGTCAGAGGCCGGTCCGACGATCGGACGCAAGGGCACAAAGCCGCAGTTCCGTCCGCCCCGAGACCCAGTCGCGCGTAGCCGGGCAAACGAGAAGGGCACCCCGAGCGGGGTGCCCTTCTGGCGGCGCAGGCCCCTCAGGGGCGCGTGCCGACCCTGCGCTCAGCGTCCTTCGGCGGTCCGTCGGATGGTCGGTCGCACGGGTTCGAAGCCCGGGCCCTTGATGCCGACCCGCTGTCCGCGGTCGTGCAGGACCCCGAAGTCCTCGAACTCGTAGGTCGGTGCGTTCACACCGATCACGGTGGACAGTGCGTCTGCATCGGAGCGCACGCTGTCGGCCAGGGCCGGGGCAGCGAATCCCAGGCCCACCACGGCCAGTGCACCAGCGGCCACCGAGGCGATCCTGGCGTTGTCGATGTTGAACATTGAGATTCACCCACCTCGTTGTGCGTTGGCCCGCCGTGTTTTTCGCGGCGGTATGCATGGACCAACAGGCATCGGCAAGGGTTTTCATCCAGCAGAGTCGAGTTGGGGCCACTTTGGCGGGATCTTGTCGGAATCCTGGCAGGATGTGGTGATGAAGGTCGCAGGGTGCATGCTGTTGGCGTGCGTAGTCGCATTGTCCGGGTGTACGGCGCGCGAATCTGACGCGCTGAACCACCTCGACGCAGCGGAGTTCCAGAAGGCCGTCGAGACGGCTGCCGGCAAGCTGCACGTCCCCGGCGCCCTGGTCCTGCTGCGCACACCGCAGGGCACGTTCACGGCCGCCGTCGGGACGACGCAGTTGGGCGTTGATTCACCACCGACACCGGACACGCACTTCCGCATCGCGTCGAACACCAAGACCATGACCGCCGCGCTGACGGTGCTGCTGGCTCAGGACGGCGCGCTTCGACTCGACGACCCGATCTCCGACTACGTCCCGAACGTGCCGAATGGTTCCTCCATCACGCTGTCGGATCTGCTGAAGATGCGCAGCGGGCTCTACTGCTACACCAACGACCCCGGGCTGTCGAAGCAACTCGATGCGCGTCCGGCAAAGGCGTGGACCCCACAGGAGGTGCTGGCGATCGCGTTCGCCCATCCCCCG
This sequence comes from Mycolicibacterium confluentis, assembly GCF_010729895.1. Lineage (NCBI taxonomy): Bacteria > Bacillati > Actinomycetota > Actinomycetes > Mycobacteriales > Mycobacteriaceae > Mycobacterium > Mycolicibacterium confluentis. Next base: position 1,627,772 of record NZ_AP022612.1, on the reverse strand, counting down.
GACGCCCGGCCCGACAGCGAATACGAGTACTGCAACACCAACTACGCGCTGCTGGGACTGGCCGCCGAACGGGCGGGCCGACGTCCCCTGGCGCGGCAGTTCGAGTCCCGCCTTTTCGAACCGCTGGACCTGCGCAACACCAGCCTTCCTGCCGCTGATGACACCGCGCTGCCGGAGCCGTACTCGCACGGGTACATGTACGGAAAGACGTTGTACGCCATGGTCGATGAGGACTACCCGGCCGAGATGTCCGCTGCTGCGGAATCCGGGAAGCTCAAGCCGATCGACTACACCCACCAGAACTCGTCGTACGCCACGGCGGCGGGCGGCGCGATCTCCACGGCCAACGACCTGGCCACCTGGATGCGCGCGTTGGTGACAGGCGGCGTGTTCGACCCCGATTACCAACGCCAATGGCGCGACAGCCTGCAACCGGAGGACCCGGACCAGCCCGACTGGCAGCAGTACGGCTACGGCATCTCGTATCAGAGGTACAGCCCCGACGCCTCGATGTACTACCACGGCGGCGAGATGCCGGGATTCAACTCCTTTATGGGCCATGACGCGGACAACGATGTGACGCTGGTGATCTGGACCAACCTCACGCTGTCACCGGACGGGCAGACCACCGCGAACGCGCTGCTGCCCACCGTGCTGGACCAGGTCTACGCGGGCCTGGACCTCACGCACTGAGCAGGCAGGGTCACTGCGCCTGGCTCACCGAGGACATGTGGAAGTCCGGGATCCGCAGCGACGGCATCTGCGCGCGCTTGGCCCAGTCGCCCCACTCGCGGGGCAGCGTGATCTCGCTGCGTCCCGCCTCGGTGGCGCGGCGCAGCAGATCCAGCGGGCTCTCGTTGAACCGGAAGTTGTTGACCGCGGCGGTCACCTCGCCGTCCTCGACGAGATAGACGCCGTCACGGGTCAATCCGGTCAACAGCAGCGTGGTCGGGTCGACCTCGCGGATGTACCACAGCGTGGTGAGCAGCAGGCCCCGCTCGGTGGACGCCACGAGGTCAGCCAATTCGCCTGTGCCGCCGGTCATCAGGAAGTTGGAGCACGGGACCGACACGGGCACGTCGAACTCGGCGGCCGCCGCACGCGGGTAGGCCAGCGCGTTGATCACGCCGTCCCGAATCCAGTCCACCCGACCGACATCCAGCCCGTTGTCGAACACCGACACGGTCTCCGACGAACTGCCCACCGACACGAACGGCGAGCACTCCAGGCCCGGCGCACTCGGATCGGAGTACAACGTCAACCCCAGCTCACCCAGGCGCTCGCCGACGCGAGTGCCGCCACCGGGCGCCGACAACGCCGTGCGACCCTCCTGCGCACCGCGGCCCTCCATGGTCCAGCCGAGGTAGATCATCATGTCGGCCACGGTCGACGGCGGCATGATCGTCTCGTAGCGGCCCGCGGGCAGTTCCACGGTGCGCTGGGACCAGTCCAGGCGCATCGACAACTCGGCGAGCATCGCGTCGACCGGTACATCGGTGAACCACGGGGTCGTGGTGCCGGCCCACGCGCTCGCGGTGTCGCGCTTGGCGTTGATCTCGACCGAACCCGTGGGCTGGGTGAACCGCCGCCGGATTCCGGTCGAGGTCGCCAAGTAGGTGGTGTCGACGATGTGATGGGCGAACCCATAGAGGGTGTCGGAGCCCTGGAACCCGTGGTTCAGCGCGGTGGCCACGCCGCCGAACGCCTCGGCGCCGGTCGTCGCAGCGGCGGCGTCCCAGTCGGCGGCCTCACCGCTGCCGGTGAGCAGCGGGAAGGCATCGCGGGCCTCGGGCGCTGAGCGCGCGGCCTGCTGCGACGCCCGGACCAACGCGGGGATCGCCTCGGGATCGACTTCGGTCGAGTGCAGCGACCCGACCCGCGCGGTGTCACCCGACCGCACGATCGACACCACGGTCGTGTTGCGCTGCACCGACTCGCCGTTGGTGGTCATGGAGTTGTTCGCCCACCGCAGCGAGGCCTCGGCCGTGTCGGACACGATCACGATGGTCTCGTCCGCGCCGCCTGCGCGCGCGGCCTCGGCGAGCACCAGATCGATGGCCTGCTGAGCCGGGATCATCGGCCGCCCTCCTCACGCGTGTTGAGCACGTTGACGCCCCGGAACAGCGCCGACGGGCAGCCGTGGCTGACCGCGGCGACCTGACCGGGCTGCGCCTTACCGCAGTTGAACGCCCCGCCGAGGCGCCATGTCGACGGCCCGCCGACGGCCTCCATCGAGTTCCAGAAGTCGGTGGTGGTGGCCTGATAGGCGACGTCGCGAAGCTGACCGTCGACGCGGCCGTCCTTGATGCGGAAGAACCGCTGCCCGGTGAACTGGAAGTTGTAGCGCTGCATGTCGATTGACCACGACTTGTCGCCGACGATGTAGATGCCGTCGGACACGCGGCTGATCAGGTCCTCGGTGGAGATGTCCTCGGCGGCCGGTTGCAGGCTCACGTTGGCCATCCGTTGGATCGGCACGTGGTGCGGCGAGTCAGCGTACGAGCAGCCGTTGGACCGGGACAGCCCCAACCGCGGCGCGAACACCCGGTCCAGCTGATAGCCGACGAAGACGCCGTCGCGCACCAGATCCCAGCTCTGCGCGGCCACGCCCTCGTCGTCGAAACCGATGGTGGCCAGACCGTGTTCGACGGTGCGGTCGGCGGTCACGGTCATGACCGGCGACCCGTAGCGCATGCTGCCCAGCCTGTCCGGGGTGGCGAACGACGTGCCGGCATAGGCGGCCTCGTAGCCGATCGCGCGGTCGTATTCGGTGGCGTGGCCGATGGATTCGTGGATGGTCAGCCACAGGTTGGTGGGATCGATCACGAGGTCCGTCGGGCCCGCGACGACGCTGGGGGCCTTGACCTTCTCGGCCAGCAGATCGGGGATCTGTGCGAGTTCGGTGCTCCAGTCCCACACGTCGTCGGAGGCCACGACCTCCCAGCCGCGTCCGGTGGGCGGGGCGAGGGTGCGCATCGACTCGAATGTGCCCGACGCGGCGTCGACCGCGACGGCGTCCAACACCGGTTGCAGCCGGACCCGCTGCTGAGTGATCCTCGAACCGAACGTGTCGGCGTAGAACGTCTGCTCCTTGACGCAGTTCAACGCGGCCGAGACGTGGTCGACCCCATCGGAGGCCAGCAACCGGCCGGAGTACTCGCCCAGCACCGCGATCTTGTCCGCGGTGGGCACGTCGAAGGGGTCGATCTGGTAGCTCGACACCCAGGTGACGTCGGTGTACGCGGGCTCGGGCGCCAACTCGATGCGCTCGGTGTTCAGCGGGGCCAGGGCGCGGGCCACCGCGACGGCCCGGCGCGCGGTGTCGGCTGCCACCTGCGGTGACAGTTCGGCGTTGGAGGCGAATCCCCAGGTGCCGTCGACGATCACCCGAACGGCCACACCGATCTCGCGCGCGACCCCCGCGCTCTCCAACTCGCCGTCGCGCATGTGCACGACCTCGGTGGAGATCCGGTGGATGCGCAGATCGGCATAGCTCGCGCCCACGGCCTGGGCTGCGCTCAGTGCGGCTTCGGCCAGGTCGTGGCGCGGGAGGGCGAGGAAATCTGGATCGACTTCATGGCGTGGCGTCACAGGGATCACCGTAGCGGCAAACCCCCACCGTGCTCGCGGCGTGGGGTGCCCTCACGAGCGGGCCGGGCCATCCCCCGCGAACGGGCTGGGCCATCCCCCGCGAGCGGGCCGGGCCATCCCCCGCGAGCGGGCGTGTTGGTACGCGAAACGCCGGGATCTGCTGTACCAACCCGCACGCTCGCCGGCCAGAAAGGGGACGCTCGCCGGCGACCCGGGCACCCGCGAGCGACCCGGGCACCCGCGAGCGACCCGGGCACCCGCGAGCGACCCGGGCACCCGCGAGCGACCTGGGCACCCGCGAGCCGTCCGGGCTTCCGCGAGCGCCCGTCCCCTGTTCCGCGAGAGCCCCACTTTGTACGCGGATTGCGGCGTGTCAACGTACAGACACGGGCGCTCGCCCTAAGAACTGCGGTGGGGGCTGAGGGCAGGTTAGTGCTCGTGCAGGCCGTAGGGAACCGCACGCACCAGCGTGACCTCCTGGGTGGCGCCGTTGGGCAACTCATAGTGCCGGGCCTCCCCGACGCGGGCACCGTCGATCGCCGCACCCAGCGGCGAGCTCATCGAGTACACCTCGATGTCGCCGTAGTCCGCCCCGCGTACGCCCAGCAGGAAGGTCTCGGTGTCCGCGGGGTCGCCGAAGTGCACGGTCAGCACCATGCCGGGTTCGGCGACACCGTCATTGGGCGGGTCCTCCCCCACGACCGCGTTGACCAGCAGTTCGTGGATCTCCTGGATGCGGCCCTGCTGCGCGCGCCGCACCGCGACTGCGTTGCTGTCGTCCGCTTCCGAGGTCTCGGCGGTCCACTTCTTGAGCGTCGCGAGCTCCTCCTCGAGCCGCTGCCGAGCCACGGGGGTGAGCCACATACGTTGTGCAACAGTCATTGTCATCTCCTGGTCTGTGAAAAGAGTCGTCGCCAGGGGCGGGCTCGAAGGAACCGCTCCGCCCCTGACGACCTGGGATGGGACGCTCTAGCGTCCCGAACGATGGGGGTCGAAAGGCGCCAGCGCCTCGGGTTGCTTGCCGGTGGTGATCTGCTCGGTCAGCAGTCGGCCCGTGATGGGGCCGTGCGCGAATCCCCACATGCCGTGACCGCCAGCGACGTACACGCGATCACCGAGTTCGCCGATGTAGGGCAGACCGTCGGCGCTGACCGGGCGCGGCCCGACCCAGACGTCACGCATCTCGTCCCACCGGACGCCGTCGAGCATCGTCGCGGCCGACGACGCGATCGCGCGGACCCGTGCGGGCACCACCGGATCGTCGGCGTCGCGGAACTCCATGGTCCCGGCCACCCGCAGTCCGCCCTGGTACGGCGTGCACGCGACACGCACGGTGGGCAGATAGATCGGACCGAGCACGGGTCGCTCGGTGGGCACCGTGAACGAGTAACCACGGCCAGCCTCGACCCAGGTGCGGCGCCAGCGTCGCGTGAGGCCGGGAAGCCACGCCCCGGTCGCGACGACGGCGGCGCCAGCAATCAGGAACTCACCACCGCTGCCCTTGACCATGACTCCGTCGTGGTGCTTGGCGATGTCGACGACCCGGAATCTGTGCAGGCTCGCGCCCCGTTCGACAACCGCGTCGCCGAGAGCCGTCACGAACCGGCCCGGATCGACGAACCGCTGATTCTCCACGGCCAATCCCACAGTGGCCGCGGGACCGGCCAACGGAACCTGTTCCCGCAGTGCATCTCCGGTGAGTTCGGTGACATCAATCTGCTGTCCCTCGGCCCGCATATCCGCGAGCTCGTGGCGCAGCACGTCGGCGTCGCGCCCGTCGCGGAACAGTGCGGTGATCGCCGTCTCGGTGCGGGGCACGTCGACGCCGTTGCCCGTCAGCACGTCGAACGCCTCGAAGCACTCTTCGTTCATCGGCAGGTTGGCCCGTACCACCTCGCGCGCCTTCGCGTGCCGGCAGTTGCTGGCGAACTTGGCGAGGAACCGAGCCCGCCCCACATCCGGTTTCGGCGAAATGCGCAGCGGTGCAGTGGGGTTCAACAGCGATGCCAGGCCGTAGCGGAGCACCGCAGGCTGGTTCAGCGGGATCGCCAGCGCGGGGGCGATCCACCCCGCGTTACCCCAGGACGCACCGGCGCCCACCCCCTCGCGGTCGACGACCGTCACGTCGACCCCCCGCTCCTGCAGGAACCACGCGGTGGACAGGCCGACGATGCCTGCACCCACGACGACCACCGACCGTGGCCCCCCGTCTATGCGATCCGTCACCGCACACCTCCCTTCTGTGACCATCATCGCCCCCGATGACAGCACTCTGGTGTGGTAAAGCGACAGTCAAGCAGGCGGAGATTGTGGGTTTTCCACAGCGGCGAGTTCGATCATCATCGCCAGGCGTTTCTGCGGGTCACCGAGGTCGACCCGGGTCACCCGCGTGATGGTCCGCAGGCGGTTGCGCACGGTGTTCTCATGCACCCCCAGGCGCGACGCCGCGGCCACGGAATCTCCCTGCGCCTCAAGCCAGGCCCGCAGCGTGGCGACGAACGGCGTGCGGTGCTCCTCGTCGTGGCGCTGCAGTTCGGCCACCGGTCCCCGGGACGGCCCACGACCTGAGCCCGCGGCGGCCCGCAGCCTCTGCAACAGGATGTCGTCCCACGATTCGTCGTAGGCCGGCACCGCACCGCCGCGGGCCTCGTGCAGGGCCAAGCATTCGTCGGCTTCGCTTCGCGCGGTGCTCAATTCGTCGACAACGGCCGGCGCGCTGATCCCCGCCCACACGGTCGCCGACTCCGGCAGCGCCGCGCTCAGGGCCGCCACCCACGCCCGACCCTGATCGGCGGCCTCGGTGGGCAGCACGGTGTACACCGTGGTGTCGGCGACCGCGCTGCGCCCCGGCCTCGACCAGCCGAACCCGGCCGTGGCCTGTTCGAAGGCCACCAGCAGCGCGGTGTGCGACTCCCCCTCGGCGCGGGGCCGCACCGCGATCACGCGCAGCGGCCCGGGCGGCAGGCCCATCCGGCTCGCGACGGTCGCCGCGTCGGCGGTGCCGTCGAGCAGACGGATCACCGACTCGGACTCGACCTGCCGTTCCAGGTCCGCGCTGGCGCGGGATCGCAGCAGGTGCAGCGCGACCGTGCGCGCTCCGTCGGACAGTGCCCGCGCCGCCGCACCGCGCAGCGCCCGCGGACACGAGACCCACACCGACCCCAGCGGTTCGCGTCCGACGCGTGCGGCGACCACCATGCGTCCCGACAACCCATGCGCCGGATCGGGTTTGATGAAGAACGGCTCGTCGGACGACGTGAGCTTGGCCGTCACGCCCAGCTTGTCGAACAGCGCCCGCAGTCCGGGCGGTGCCTGGCGGGCCAGAATCGTCTGTGCGCGCGCCGGGTCGGCGTCGGCCTGCATCCGTGAATACGCCAGCACCTGGCTGCGCCGGTCTTCGATCACCACCGGACCCCCGATGGCATCGGCGAGGCTGTCGGCCAGCGCGAAGAGGTCCGTGGGGCCCCGTCCCGACTCCGTCTCACGTCCCTCGAGCACCAGGCCGTAGACCACGGCGGCCATCTCACTCCACGGCACCGTGGGGTCGACGCGCAGCACCGCGACCTTGGGCTCCACCGGATCGGCGTCGTCGTCGGCGCGGACCAGCACGGCCGCCGCGCCGGCATCGGCCGCCCAGGACACCGCCTCGGCCACGCTCGCGGCACCGATCGCCAGCACCACATCGCCGATGACGCCGGGTTCGGGGATCACCACGCTGCGCAGTTCGGTGGAACGTGGCACCGCATCCAGGCGCGACACCACCCCGTAGCCACCGAGCACGTTGACGAGCCGGTCGAGGGTGATCACGATCCGAGCTTATCGGCGGTTTAATGGACCGATGCCCAGGCGCAGACAGACAGCCGCGCTGGCGTATGCGCTGTTGGCGCCGAGCCTGTTCGGCGTCGCGGCGTTCCTGCTGCTGCCGATGCTGGTCGTGGTGTGGCTGAGCCTGCACCGCTGGGATCTGCTGGGCCCCATCCGCTATGTGGGGCTGGACAATTGGCACGCGGTGCTCACGGATCCGAATTTCGGCGGGTCGCTGCTGGTGACGTGTGTGTTCATCGTGCTGGTGGTGCCCGCACAGATCATTCTGGGCTTGGCGGCGGCCGTTCTGCTGGCACGCGAACTTCCCGGCAGCGGCGTGTTCCGCACGATCTACGTGCTGCCGTGGGTGTGCGCACCCCTGGCGATCGCGGTGCTGTGGCGGTGGATCCTGGCGCCGACCGACGGCGCGGTCAGCACGGTGCTCGGTCATCAGATCGACTGGCTCACCGACCCGGGCCTGGCCCTGCCCATGGTGTCGGCCGTGACCGTGTGGTCCAACGTCGGCTACACCACGCTGTTCTTCGTGGCGGGCATCCTGGCCATCCCGCCGCAGATCCAGGCCGCGGCACTGGTCGACGGCGCGTCGGCGTGGCAGCGATTCACGCGGATCACCGTGCCGATGCTGCGCCCGACGCTGTTCTTCGTCGCCGTGACGGGCGTGATCAGCGCGGCGCAGGTGTTCGACACCGTGTACGCCCTGACCGGCGGCGGCCCGCAGAACCGCACCGATCTGGTGGCCCATCGCATCTACGCCGAGGCGTTCGGCGCCGCGGCCATCGGGCGCGCGGCCGTCATGGCCATCGTGCTGTTCGTGATCCTGGTCGGGGTGACCATCGTCCAGCACCTCTACTTCCGCCGACGGATCAGCTATGAACTCACGTAACGCGCTGATCTACCTGGGCCTGGCCGTCGGCGCGGTGATCACGCTGGCGCCGTTCGGGCTCGCGCTGCTGACGTCGGTCACCTCAGCCGAGCAGTTCGCCACCGGATCTCCCCTGTCGCTGCCGGATCCGCCGACGCTGGCCAACTACACGGGCCTGACCGAATTCGGGTTCGGCCGCGCACTGCTGGTCACCGCGCTGATGACCGCCGTCATTCTGGTGGGCCAACTGACCTTCTCGGTGCTGGCCGCCTATGCGTTCGCGCGCCTGGAGTTTCCGGGCCGGGATGGGCTCTTCTGGGTGTACGTCGCGACCCTGATGGTGCCCGCGACGGTGACCGTGGTGCCGCTGTATCTGATGATGGCCCAGGTGGGGATGCGAAACACCTTCTGGGCACTGGTGTTGCCGTTCGTCTTCGGGTCGCCGTATGCAATCTTCCTGCTGCGGGAGCACTTTCGGTCCATCCCGCGTGATCTGGAACGGGCCGCGCGCATCGACGGCGCCAACACCCTCGACGTGCTGGTGCACGTCGTGCTGCCGGCCAGTCGGCCCATCCTGGTGACCCTCGCGTTGATCACCGTGGTCAGCCAATGGAATTCGTTCATGTGGCCGTTGGTGATCACGAGTGGGTCGCAGTGGCGGGTGCTGACGGTGGCCACGGCGGGCCTGCAGTCGCAGTACAACGCGCAGTGGACGCTGGTGATGGCCGCGACCACGGTCGCGATCGTCCCGCTGATCGTGCTGTTCCTGGTGTTCCAACGCCACATCGTGCGCTCGATCGTGGTGACGGGGCTGAAATGACGCGGCCGCGGTTCTCGACGCTGTTCGCCCTCGGGGTGCTGGCTCTTGCGGTCATCCTGGTGGTCTCCGCGGTGCTGTTGGGCCGTGACACCGACCCGTCCGGGCGCACCGTCGTCACCGTCCGGTTGTGGGACCAACAGGTGGCTGCGGCGTATCGGGAGTCGTTCGACGCGTTCACCGCGGCCAACCCCGACGTCGACGTCCGCATCAACACCGTCGCCTACGCCAGCTACTTCGACACGCTGCGCACCGACGTGGCCGGTGGCAGCGCTGACGACATCTTCTGGATCAGCAACAGCTACTTCGCCGAATACGCCGACAGCGGCCGACTCATGCCCATCACGCCGTCGTCGGCGTGGGAGCCCTCGGTTGTCGAGCAGTTCACCCGCAACGGAACACTCTGGGGCGTCCCGCAACTCACCGACGCCGGCATCGCGCTGTACTACAACGCCGACCTGCTGACGGCCGCGGGCGTGGACGCGGGCGTCCTCGACACACTGCGCTGGGGCGGCCCCGACGACTCCCTGCGCCCACTGGCGGCCCGCCTCACGGTCGACGCCGCGGGCCGCACCGCATCCACCCCGGGATTCGACCCCACCCGGGTACGGCAATGGGGTTACAACGCGGCCAACGACCTGCAGGGCATCTACCTCAACTTCATCGGGTCGGCGGGCGGCACCTTCTCCGACGCCGACCGGTTCACGTTCAACAATCCGCAGGCCGCCCGCGCATTCGACTACCTGGTCACGCTGATCAACACCGATCATGTGGCGCCGCCCGCCGCGGCCACCAACGACAATGGCGACTTCTCCCGCAACCAGTTCCTGGCCGGGCGCATGGCGCTGTTCCAGTCGGGCACCTACAACCTGGCCAACATCGCGCAGGCGAGCTTCACGTGGGGCGTCGCACTGCTGCCTGCGGGCCCGGCCGGCCGGGTCAGCGTGACCAACGGGATCGTGGCGGCGGGCAGTTCGGCGACCCGACATCCGGAGGCCACCCGCCGCGTCTTGGACTGGCTCGGCAGCGAGGCAGGCAATGCCCACGTCGGCCGGTCCGGGTCGGCCATTCCCGCGGTGCTCGCGGCGCAGAGGGTGTACCGCGACTACTGGACGCGACGGGGTGTCGACGTCCGACCGTTCTTCGACGTGCTCGACGGCCCCCGCATCGAGGCGCCCGGGGGCGCCGGGTTCGCCGCGGGCTTCCAGGCGATCAAGCCGTTCTTCGACGAGATGTTCCTCGGGCGCCTACCCGTCGAACGCGCGCTGGCCGAGGCCGAGCACGCCGCCAACACCGCGGCGCAGCGCTGAGTCAGCGCGTCGGAACGGTCGGCAGCAGGAACAGTTCGGAGAGCACACAGGCCGCACACACGCCGAACACCACGGCCAGCGCCACCCAGTCACGCAGCTTCGGCCGTGACGGCGCCGCCGAGATCTGCCCGGTGCCGCCGCGCGCGGTGATCGCGTCGCCCATCTCGTCGCCGCGGCGCAGCGCGGTGGTCATCGCTGCCGCCAGAAGATCCACCAGATCGAATCCCCACCGCCGGAACCGCATCCGACGGGTGCTCAGGTGCGGCCTCGGCCGCAGCCTGCGCGCCGCGTAGAGCACCCGGAACTCGTCGATCAGCATGGGGAACGAGCGCAGCACCAACGCTGTGGCCACCGCCCAGTCGTCGATCGGGATGCGGAACACCTTGAGCGGCCTGCCCAATGTGGCGATCGCGGGCGCGACATCGGCGACGTTCGTGGTCCACGACACCAGCATGCACAGCCCGAGCAGCACCACGGCCAGGAGGTTGATCCGGGTGAAGTTCAGCAGCCCACCTAGGCCGAATTCCACTGAGCCCAAGGTCACTTCGGGTCCGCCGCCGCCGAGAGCCGCGGTGAACGCGCCGAAGGCGATGATTGCCCAAAGCCACACCGGAATGGTCGGCAGCGTGCCGCGCGTGACGCGGGCCAGGCGTGCGACCACCAACACCAGCACGCCGAGGGCGAGGATCGGAATCCAGCCGGGGTAGAACGTGAGCAGCGCCGAGAACACGAACACCGCAATCAGCTTCGTTCCCGCCCACAGGTCATGGACGGGCGACGGCCCGGGTACCGGGCGCATCAGCACCACCGGGCGACGCTGCCGTTTGGTGGGCGCGGTCATCAGCTCATCCCCTTCACCGGGGTGGGCGAGGGCTCCACCGCACCGTCACGCAGATGCAGGATCCGTGGGCACAACCCCTCCAACCCGACGAAGTCGTGCGAGATCACCACGACCGTCAACCCGGTCTCACGGCGCAGGTCCTCGAGAAGCCGCAGCAGGTGGCGCTGGTTGGCGGCATCGACGCCGGCCAGGGGTTCGTCGAGGATCAGCACGCGCGGTTTGCGCGCCAGCAGTCCGGCGAGCACCACTCGGCGCATCTGTCCGCCGGACAACTGGTCGATGCGCCGGCGTGCGATGGCCGCGTCGAGGCCGACCGCAGCGAGGGCGGCCGTGACGCGAGCCGAGTCGTTGGGTGAAAAGCCCGCCGCCGATGCGACTTCCAGGTCCACGCGGGGGCGCAGCAGTTGCAGGCGGGCGGCCTGGAAGGCGACCGCCACCTCACCGCGCTGCTCGGCGGCAGGCTTTCCGGCGATCAGGCAGCGTCCTTCAGACGGGGCGATGAGTCCGGCCATGATCCAGGCCAGCGTCGACTTGCCCGACCCGTTGCCGCCGTGGATCAGCAGGCCGTCGCCCTCGTGCACCGTGAAGCTGACGTCGCGCAGCGCGGACTTGGCCCACGGTGTGCCGGAGCTGTACTCGTGGCCGACGCCGACGACTTCGATGATCGGGGCGCCGGAGCCGCTGTGCGCGACCGAGCCCGCGGGCGTCGGGACGGCGGCGACGTCGACCATCGCGGTGTTGTCCAGAGATTCCGAGAGGCTGACGACGCGGTCGGCCGCCTCGGCTTCGCCGGCGTAGTGGGTGATCTGCACGACGCTCATCGGGTGCCGCTTGGGCAGCCCCGAGAGCAGATCCAGCAGGGCGTCGCGACCGGCCTGGTCGACCATCGACGTGACCTCGTCGGCGATCAACAGCGCGGGGTCGCGGGCCAGCGCACCCGCGACGGCCAGGCGCTGCAGTTCACCGCCGGACAGGCCGCCGGTGTCGCGGTCGCCCATACCGGCCAGGCCCACCTCGGTCAGCAGCGCGTCGACGTCGACGTGCCGGCCCGGCGGAAGGCCCCACACGACGTCGTCGGCGACGCGAGTTCCGAGCACCTGACTTTCGGGGTGCTGCAGCACCACCGAGGTGCCGCCGGCCTCGCCGAGGGCCACCGCGCCGGGTCGGGTGACGGTGCCGCCCGTCGGTTCGCGGCCGGCGAGGACGAGCATCAGCGTGGTCTTGCCCGAGCCGTTGGCGCCCGTGACCGCGACGTGCTCGCCGACGTTGATGTCGAGAGTCAGCGGCGCCAGGGCGTCGTGCTCGGCCTTGGGATAGCGGAACGACACGTCGCGCAACGCCACCGGCAGCGGGCCCGCGCCGCCATCGGGTGGGGTGTCGAGTTTGTGCACGTCGGGGATGCCGCGCAGGCGCTCCAGCACGCGCGACAGCACCCAATAGCCGATCATCGAGACGACCAGGATGATCATCACCGAGTAACCCATGATGAGCAGCGGCCAGTAGGTCAGCGCGCCGGCGACGAGGTCACGCAGGGGTTCGGCGGGCCACCTCACCACGTCCGCGACTCGCTGCAGGGGCCACCAGTCGGCTTTGGCGATGAAATCGGCGGTGCCCTCGAGGAACCGCGCGGTGCCCTTCGCGTTGGCCTCGATGGTGTCGAACAGCAGCGAGCGCAGGCGCGTCAGCATGGTCAGTGCGCCGACCGCGAACACACCGAAGAGCAGTCCGGCGATGACCGAGGACACCAGCACGGTCGGGGCGCCTCGGCCTCGGCGTTTGACCACGCCCGTCAGGCCGCCGATGTAGGCGCTGTTGAGCACCGTCATGAAGCCGCCGAGTCCGGCGACGAGGAACGCGATGATGGCGCCGGCGAACGCGGCCGCGATCAGGACCCGCAGCCGGTAGCGATACGCGAGCAGACCCATCGGCACCATGCCGAGCAGCGAAGCGCCCTGCGCGAACGGCACGACGACGGCGATCACGGCGCACGCAGCGGTGAGGGCGGCCATGACGGCGGCCTGGGCGATTTCGGCGGGACGCAGCGACCGGGCCCGCGTGTCTGGGGCGTTGGGCCGGGTCGCAGTCATTTCACGATTCTGCCAGGGCGGTCGACGGGGGCGACGCGCCCTTGCTTGATCTACATAGCCAATCTATGTAATATCGCACTTATGCCTTCAACCACGACCGAACTCGGGGTGGACCTGCTCGCCGTTGTCGCTCGATTCAACCGCATGGCGACGCAGCGCACTCGACTTCCGCTGCCATGGGCTCAGGCCCGGCTGCTGTCGATGGTCGAAGACCGTGGCGAGGCCCGCATCTCGGACCTGGCCGCATTGGACAACTGCGCACAGCCGACGATGACCACCCAGGTGCGCCGACTCGAAGACGCCGGCCTGGTGACTCGCACCCCCGATCCGTCCGATGCCAGGGCGGTGTTGATCCGGATCACCGACGATGGCAGGGCCACGCTGCAGCGAGTACGCGCTGACCGGGCCGCGGTCGTCAATCCCATGCTCGAGGAATTGGACGCCGCCGACCGCGAGGTGCTGGCGGCATCCGTCGAGGTGCTGCGCCGCCTGCTCGACACCACCAGCTAGGAATCCCTCGCCCTATCCCCTCGGCGCCCAGAAGAGGCTGCCGTACATAAAAGCCCAGGTCGGCTGTTCTTTAGGCTCTTCTCGGCGACGGGCCGACGTCCCCTCCTCTCCGAGAAGAGCCCGCCTCACACAAAGTGCCAGGAGGGCTGTTCACCAGCCTCTTTTCGGTGACTGAACGGCTGGCCCGATCTGCACCGGCGCCAGCGAGCCCTGCCAACCCTTCGCGCGCAACGCCGCCACCACGCGCTCGATGATCAGCTGCGGGTCTCGCAGGTGCGCTGCGACCACTCGCACGATCACCCAGTCCATCTGATGCAGGTACTCCAGCCTGGCGATGTCGCCGCCATGCTGGTCAATGTCCGTCCAGTGCTGCGCGCCGTCGTATTCCACGCCGACCTTCCACTCCGGCCAGCCCATGTCGACCCGCCTCCGGCCGACCCTGATCTGCGTGGCCGGGCGCGGGAGCCCACCTTCGATCAGGACGATCCGCACCCGACTCTCCTGGGGTGACTCGGCGCCGCCATCGGCAAGGCGCAGCACTTCATCGAGGCGACGGATGTTGCGCGCGCCCCGATACCTGTCGGCGATTCCAGCGATCCCCTCGACCGGCACACCCGTCGCGTTCAACAGTGCATCGACCCGAATCAGATTCTCTGGGAAAAGGAGTCGACGACCCAGGTCGAACACCGTTCGCTCGACGTCGGTGCAGCGGACGCCCTGGCACCAGACCAACTCCTCGGCCGGCACGCGTTCAGCGTGGACAACGATGCCGTCATCCCTGCGGTGGTGACGACCCAGCACGTCGGCGGGAGCGTCGTCGGGGATCCACCTGCTGCCCAACAGTGCGGCCGCGGACAACCCGCACATCACGGCGTCGCGGCCGGAGGACAGCCAGGCGGCCTTCGCCCGCTCGGCAGCCGACAATGTGGTGCCGGTGGGCACGTAGACGTTGCGGTACACCCTGCTGTAGTCGCGGGTGAGCTCGCGGCGCGTCAGTCGACCCGAGGCGATGGCCTCCGATGCCACGACCAGTCTCTGCATGCCGAAGATCGTGCGGGCGAGCCCCGGATTGCGGTATTCACCGCTGTGGACAACTGCTCAGAAGAGCCTGGTGTACACAAAGTCCCAGGTCGGCTGTTAACCAGCCTCTTCTCGGCGCTAAGAAATGCCGGGCGACCCGCTGACCTCTGAGTGATCGAAGTCGTGCGGCAGCTCGAGCTCGGACACGGGTGTCCTTTGAGCGCCATCTCTGTGACCGCAGGCGGGTGAGGCTGACCTACGTTGCCAGAGTCACGTTTGCGGGGGGCGGTTCAGGGCTACCGTCGGGTAATGACCACGACTGCGGAGCATGTGAGGAACGCCCTCGACGGGCGCTGGCGCGACGTCAAGAACGCCGTGCGCACCGAGTTGAGCAATGAAGTCTTCCGCCCCCACTACACGCCGAACACCGTGATCGCCCGCACCAAGGTCGGCGAACAGCTTCGCATCATGGCCGCCCACGGCGCCGCCGAGGACGGATTCAAGAAGGACCACGGCGGCAACGGTGACGTCGGAGCGGCCGTCACGCGGATCGAGATGCTGGCCATGAGCGACCTGTCGCTGATGGTCAAGGCGGGCGTGCAGTGGGGCCTGTTCGGCGGCGCCATCGAGAACCTGGGCACCGAGCGCCACCACAGCGCGTACGTCCGGCGCATCATCGACCTCGACCTGCTGGGCTGCTTCGCCATGACCGAGACCGGGCACGGCAGCGATGTGCAGTCCATCGAGACCACCGCGACCTACGACCCGGCCACCGAAGAGTTCGTCATCGACTCCCCCACCCCGTCGTCGCGCAAGGACTACATCGGCGGGGCGGCCGAAACCGCGCGGGTGGCCGCGGTGTTCGCCCAGCTGATCACCCCCGACGGCGAGAACCACGGCGTGCACTGCCTCGTCGTGCCGATCCGCGACGAGGACGGCAACGACCTGCCCGGCGTCACCACGTCGGACTGTCACTACAAGGGCGGCCTGCCCGGCGTGGACAACGGCCGCATCATGTTCGACCACGTCCGCGTGCCGCGCGAGAACCTGCTCAACAAGTACGCCGACGTCGCCGCCGACGGCACCTACACCTCACCGATCGAGAACCCCAACCGGCGGTTCTTCACGATGCTGGGGACCCTCATCCGCGGCCGTGTCACGGTCGGTGGCAGCGCGGCCGCCGCGACCCGCGTGGCCCTGGACATCGCGACCCGGTATGCGTTGCAGCGCAAGCAGTTCAGCGCCCCGGACGGCGACGACGAGGTGGTCATCATGGACTACCTGGTGCACCAGCGTCGGCTGCTGCCGCTGATCGCCAAGTCGTATGCACTGCAGTTCGCGCAGAACGAACTGGTGGCCAAGTGCCACGACCTGCAGACCGCCGAGGATCCCGATCCCGAGGAACAGCGCGAACTGGAGTCCCGCGCGGCCGGGCTCAAGGCCGCCAACACGTGGCACGCCACCCGCGCCATCCAGGAGGCCCGGGAGGCCTGCGGCGGGGCGGGGTACCTGGCCGAGAACCGCCTGATCGCCCTGAAGGCCGACACCGACGTGTTCACCACATTCGAGGGCGACAACCATGTGCTGACGCAGTTGGTGGCCAAGGAACTGCTGACGGCCTACGCCGACGACATCAAGGGCATGAGCCCCGTGGAGTGGGTCCGGTTCGCCGCGAACTTCGCCGGCGAGCGCGTCATGAAACGCACCGCGGCCGAGACCATCATGCAGACCATCCTCGACACCCGGCAGGACAACGAGGAGGAGGGCAGCCTGTTCAACCGCGGCACCCAGGTCAAGATGTTCGAGGACCGCGAGGAGTACATGCTGGCCTCGGTCGCGCGCCGACTGCAGGGCAAGGCCAAGGAGATGAGCGCGTTCGACGCGTTCAACTCAGTGCAGGACCACGTGCTGAACGCCGCGAGCGCGCATATCGACCGCGTGATCCTGGAGGCCTTCGTGGCCGGAATCGATGCCTGTGAGGACGACGGGGCGCGCGAGGTCCTGAACCTGGTGTGCGACCTGTACGCGCTGAGCGTGATCGAGGAGGACAAGGCGTGGTGGATCGAGCATCGCTACCTGTCGACTGAACGCGCCAAGGCCGTGACTCGTGCGATCAACGACCGCTGTAAGCGGCTTCGCCCCCACGCCGAGCTGCTGGTCGACGGATTCGGCATTCCGGAGCAGTTGCGGTACGCCGAGATGCTGCACCCAGAGAACCTGCCGGAGTGAGCCAATTGCCCGCCTCGGAGCGACAGCGCCGACCTACTCGCCGGCTAGAGGGGTTTGTCGCTCTGGGGCGGGCATTTCCGTGCCCGCGGCGCGCGACTGACGTCGTGATGAGAAGCTCCCCCGGATGGACTCGAACCATCAACCGCCCGATTAACAGTCGGGAGCTCTGCCAATTGAGCTACAGGGGAAGAACCGAAGCAAGACTTTAGCGCACTGACCCCCGCGGACAACAATCCGCTGGTGAGAGGCCTGCCGCGACACCGCGACCCGCGGCCGGGGCCTCCGGTCGGATCGGTGCCCGATCACCGCCGCGGCGCGGTATGAGGCAGGATGGAGGCGTCCATCCGCGTGCTCTGGAGGGTTGATTGTGTTTCGTGTCCTGGCCGTGCTCGGCGTCGGCTACGTTCTGGGCGCCAAGGCCGGACGGAAACGCTACGAACAGCTTGTGGGGACCTACAAGGCCGTCACCGCGCATCCGGCGACGAAATCGGCCATCGATGCCGGACGGCGCAAGATCGCCGAAAGGGTCTCTCCTGACCCGGAGTTGGTGAAGCTGACCGAGATCGACAGTCAGACCACGGTGATCGAGCCCGAGACTCGGCGCTGAATCAGCTCAGCGGACTCGGCGCTGGGTCAACCCAGCTTCTCGGCGCTGGGCTCAGCCGAGCTTCTCGGCGCCGGCTCAGCCGAGCGGGATGTTGACCGACTGCCCCGGGAACAGCGGACTGGTCTCGATGCTGCTGCCGTTGAAGCCGACTGACGGGATGCCGCCCGTCCCCTCGCTGATGCACTGACCGGTGCCGCGCGCGCCGATCCAGCTCAGGCAGTTGCCGGGCGGTTCCGCCGACGCGGCGGGCGCGCCGAGCGGGCCCAGAAGCGCGACGACGGGAAGCGCGACGGCGGCACAGAGCTTGGACCGGATCATCAGTTCAGCCCGCTGCCGCGGCCACCCATGATGACGCTGCTGTTGCTCTGACCGGGGTCGCCGGTGGGGCCGTTGATGGTGACGGGGATGCCGTTGAGCGACGTGTCGCGACCGCTGCCCATCGACCATGCGATGCACTTGCCGTCGGCCTTGCTGCCGAACCAGGCGGTGCACCCGGGTTGTGCGTGGGTCACGGACGCCTCAGGGGTGCTGAATGCGATGCCGATCGGCGCCCCCACCGCTGCTGCCGCGACCGCGAATCCCACGATCAGCTGCCTCTTGCGTGCCATACACCTGTCCTTCGCTCGACGTCAGCATGGTCAGACTAACGGCCTCAGGCCGTCATGTCGTCCCCTGACGCCTGCTCGAGCAGGCTGCGCCGGTAAGCCTCCATCGCGACCAGGTCCCCGAACAGCGCGTGGTACTCATCGCCCTGCTCCACCGGCGACATGCGCTGCAGCTTCGACTTGACCTCGGCGATCTGCCTGCCGATCCAGACCTCCTGCAGGCGCGCCAGCACAACGGCGATGTAGCGCGGCAGCTTCTCGTCGTCCTCGATGCGGATGTTCTCCACACTCAATTCGCTGACCAGGGCGGCCACGGCGGGCGACGCGGCCTGCTGGCTCACCTGATCGAGCCACTCGGCACCGCTGACGCCCCGGCCGGTGCCGCCGGCGGCCTCGATGGCCGCCCGCACGGCGGCGTACCCGGGGTGGGTGAAGCTCTCCACGGTCAACGAGTCGAAGACGGGACCGGCGAGCGCGGGGTACTGCAGTGCGGTCTTGAGCGCCTCGCGCTGCGGCCACAGCGTCGGGTCGCGCGGATCGGGCCGCGGTGCGGCCTGAGGCGCCGGCGCGGGCTGCCTGCGGGTGTCGCGCCCCGTCGGGCGGGCGCCGCCCTTGGCGTGGTCGCGCACCCTCTTGATGACCTGGGCGACGTCGTCCCAGCCGACCCAGCCCGCGAGCTGGCGCGCGTACTCGTCGCGCAGCGTGGGGTCCTTGATCTGGGCGACCATGGGCACGCAGCGGCGAAGCGCCGACACCCGGCCCTCGGCGTTGTCGAGGTCGAACTCGGCCAGCGCAGTGCGGATCGCGAACTCGAACAGCGGCGTGCGTCGTGCGACCAGGTCTCGCAGCGCCGCATCGCCCGAGCGCAGCCGCAGATCGCACGGGTCCATGCCGTCGGCGGCCACCGCGACGAATGACTGCCCGGCCAGATTCTGCTCGCCCTCAAAGGCTTTCAGTGCTGCCGCGCGCCCCGCAGCGTCGCCGTCGAAGACGTAGATGAGCTCACCGCGGAAGAACTTGTCGTCCATCATCAGCCGGCGCAGCATCGACAGGTGGTCGTCGCCGAAGGCCGTGCCGCACGACGCCACCGCGGTGGTGACGCCCGCCTGGTGCATGGCCATGACGTCGGTGTAACCCTCCACGACGACGGCCTGATGCGCCTTGGCGATGTCGCGCTTGGCCAGATCGATGCCGAACAGCACCTGAGACTTCTTGTACAGCAGCGTTTCCGGGGTGTTGACGTACTTCGCCGTCATGGTGTCGTCGTCGAAGATGCGGCGCGCGCCGAACCCGATGACCTCACCGCTTGAACCGCGGATGGGCCACAGCAGGCGCCGGTGGAACCGGTCCATCGGGCCGCGCTTGCCCTCCCGGGACAGCCCGGCGGCCTCTAACTCCTTGAACTCGTAACCCTTGCGCAGCAGGTGCTTCGTCAGGGTGTCCCAGCCCGACGGCGCGAAGCCGCAGCCGAAGTGCCGCGCGGCTGCCGCGTCGAAGTTGCGTTCGGTGAGATACGCCCGTGCCGGGGCGGCCTCGTCGGACTCCAGCGCCTGCGCGTAGAACTCCGCGGCGGCGGCGTTGGCCGCGACCAGCCGGCTTCGGCTGCCGCGGTCGCGCTGCACGTTGGTGGCCGACGCACCGGAGTAGGTGATGGTGTGACCGATGCGGTCGGCGAGCAGTTCCACCGCCTCGACGAACGTGACGTGCTCGATCTTCTGGATGAAGGCGTAGACGTCGCCGCCCTCACCGCAGCCGAAGCAGTGGAAGTGGCCATGGTTGGGCCGGACATGGAACGACGGCGACTTCTCGTCGTGGAACGGGCACAGGCCCTTGAGGGAGTCGGCACCGGCGCGGCGCAACTGCACGTAGTCGCCGACGACGTCCTCGATGCGGGTGCGTTCACGAATGGCTGCGATGTCGCGATCTGCGATGCGCCCGGCCATCGGCTCAGTGTAGGCGGCTGGGGACTCCGGATTACCGCCGGTGACACCCTCCGATCACCACTACTGTCGTCAACGTGTATCCCCAGGGCCCGGACCCATTCGGCAGCGGCCCACACATGGGCAATCCGTTCGGCGGATACGGCCACCACACCCCGCCGCCGGCGTACCAACCGCCGCCGTCGAAGCCCAACACCCTGGCGACGCTGTCGATAGTCTTCGCCTTTCTGTTCGCACCCGTTGGTGCGGTGCTCGGCCATGTGGCGCTGCACCAGATCAAGCAGCGCCAGCAGACGGGCCGCGACCGGGCCCTGGTCGGACTGGTGCTGTCCTACGCGCTGACCGTCGTCGCTGTGGTGGCACTGGTGGTGTGGGCGGTGTTGCCCACTGAGAAGGCTCCCGCAACCGCGTCCCCGCCGACGGCGACGGTCTCAGCGCCCGCCTCCACGTCGACGACCACCCCAACCCCTTCGACACCGACGCCTTCCGCGGTGCCGGTGACAGCCGACAACATCACCCGTGTGCTGCTCGACGGCCAAGCACTCTCACAGGTGCTCGACCAGGACTTCGAGGAGACCAGCAGGCAACCGCCCCAGGTCGGCGGGCTCAACGACATGCCCAATGGATTGGCGTCCGAGACCGAGGCGACACCCCATGAGTGCGTCGGGGCGACTGCGATCGCCCAACGCAGCGTCTACCACTCCGCGAACGTGTCGAATTTCGCCTTCCAGACCTGGTGGAGCAGGCAGAAAGGCTCCGTCATGCTCGTCGACCAGGCCGTCATTGTGTTGGCGTCACCTGAGGAAGCCGAGGGGCTGTTCGCGGACTTCTCCCAGCAGTGGACCATGTGCAAGGGACAGACCGTGACCACGCTGGCCGGCACCACGCCCGACGGTGATCACTTCGTCACGACCGCGACGAACGTCCGGGTGACCGACTCGGTGCTGGACGCCACGGTCATCAGCGACCACGCCGGCGGCGGCTTCACGCGCGGAAACGCCCGCGCCTTGGGCGTTCGGGGCAACTGCATCGTCGAGGTCAAGGTCAGTCTCTACGGTGTCGCCCCGGGCCAGGATCTGATGTCTGGGATGGACGACGCGGGTGTCGACGTCGCCCGCGCGATGATGGCCAGAATCGGCTGAACTAAGGGAAATCCACCGTCAGCTGACCGGGCACCACGACGCTGGCCGCCGGGAAGAGGCTCTCGAGCCTGCTCTCGGTGAACGACGCGATCTGGTCGACGACGACCCGCAGGCGCTCGCCGTCGTCCGCGGCGGCGTTGAACGCCGGGACGAACAGCGGGTCCAGCGACGTCGGCGCCTCCTCCATCAGCAGCACCGCGACGGCCTTGATCCCCTCGCGCTGCTCGGCCTGGATCAGCAGGTGCTCGGGGTCAGACATGATGAACTGCAGCGCCAGGATCTTGAGCACCGCGACCTCGGCGGCGACCGTCTCGGGGACCGCGAGGTCCGCGCCGAACCGGACCAGCGATGCGTCGCCGAACGACTCCCGGGTCCAGGTGATGGCCGCGGTGGCGAACCGGCCGACCAGCTCACTGGTCAACCGCTTCAGCGCCACCGACGCGCCGAGCGTCCCGTCGTATTCGCCGACGGCCTCGACCACCGGAAGGCGTGACAGCCGCTCCGCGGCCGCCAGCAGATCGTCGGGGTCGGCGCCGAAATGGTCCTTGCCGAGTGCGGCCAGGGCTGCGGCCGTGCTGGCGTCGGCCAGAGACCGCAGGTCGATGCGGCCGGAGATGACGCCGTCCTCGACGTCGTGCACCGAGTAGGCGACGTCGTCGGACCAGTCCATGATCTGGGCCTCGAGGCAGCGCCGGTGCTGCGGGGCGCCGCTGCGCATCCACTCCGCGGCGGTCGCATCGTCTCCGGAGAATCCCGTGTAGAACCCGAACTTGCGCGGGTTCTCCGAGCGCGCCCAGGGGTACTTGGTGACAGCGTCGAGCGCGGCCCGGGTCAGGTTCAGTCCGGCCGAACCCCCCTGACCATCAAGCACTTTGGGCTCCAGGCGGGTGAGGATCCGGAAGTTCTGGGCGTTGCCCTCGAACCCGCCTGACGATGCGGCAAGTTCGTTGAGCGCGCGTTCGCCGTTGTGTCCGTACGGCGGATGGCCGATGTCGTGCGCCAGGCCCGCCAGGTCCACCAGATCGGGATCGCAGCCCAGGCCGATCGCCATCCCGCGGCCGATCTGGGCGACCTCAAGGGAATGGGTCAGCCGTGTGCGCGGCGTCAGGCTCTCGCGCGGGCCGACGACCTGGGTCTTGTCGGCCAGCCGGCGCAGGGCGGCACAGTGCAGCACGCGGGCGCGGTCGCGGGCGAAGTCGCTGCGATACTCGCCGTCACTGCCGGGCAGCGCGGCGGACTTCGGCGCCTCGACGACCTGACGCTCGCGATCGAAATCGCTGTAGCGGTCCTGCTGATACGTGCTCACCACGGCACAGTCTGCCAGCACCGCGGGTCTTTCCTGCCGTCGCCCGCGCCGGTCCCACTAGATTGGCACCATGCGCCTCGCTCGCCTCCTGCACATCCTGCTGGTCGTCGTGCTCGCCGGGTTGCTCATGGCGCCCTCCGCCGTCGCCGAACCGCCGTTCCGGCTGCCGAGCCAGGTCACCGACCGCTCCGGCGTGCTGTCCCCGAAAGAGGAGGCCGAGGTCCAGAACGCGCTGGATCGCCTCTACAACGACAAGCACGTCCAACTGTGGGTGGTCTACGTCAAGACCTTCGACGGGCTGGGCTGGCTGAACTGGGCGCAGAACACCATGAAGGCCAGCGACTTCGGTGATGACGACGCCCTGCTGGCGATCGCCACCGAGGACCGCTCACTGGCCTTCCAGGTTCCCTCGACCATCAGCGGAGGCACCTCGACGCGCAGCGACGACATCCGTCGCCTCGACATCGAACCGGCGCTGCGCAACGGCGACTGGGCGGGCGCGGCGATCGCGGCCGCCGACGGCCTCAACGCCGACACCGGGGCCACCCTCAAGATCTCCTGGGCGCCCATCGCGACCGCGCTGGGCGTGATGGCCCTGCTGTTGCTGGTGCTGTGGATCTGGATGCGGCGGCAGCGCTCCAAGCGGCACGCCGCACAGGTCGCGGCCGCCCATCGCGTCGACCCCACCGACCCGAACGCGCTCGCCGCCGTGCCCCTGGACGCACTCGACGAACTGAGCCGGACCATCGTCGTCGACGTGGACAACGCCGTGCGCACCAGCCAAAGCGAACTCGAACTCGCCGTCGAGGAGTTCGGCACCACGGCCACCGCGCCGTTCAGTGAGGCTGTCGCGCATGCGAAAACGACGCTGCAGCAGGCCTTCAACGTCCGCCAGACCCTCGACGACGAGGTGCCCGAAACTCCCCTGCAGCGCCGCGACCTGCTGACGCGGGTGATCGTCGCCGCTGCCAAGGCCGACCGGGCGCTCGAAGAACAGAGCGCGGCCTTCCAGGAACTGCGCGATCTGCTCATCAACGCCCCGACCCGCCTGGATGCCCTGACCCAGCAGATGGTCGCGCTGAGCGCACGCGTCGAACCGGCCGCGCAGCGCCTGGCCGCGTTGCGGCAGCAGTTCGCCGAGGCCGCACTGACGTCGGTGATCGGCAACGTCGACACCGCGCGCAGCCGACTGACCTTCGCCGACCGCAGCATCACCGACGGCCGCAACCTCATCAGCCGGCCCGCGCCCAACCAGAATCCCCTGATCGACGCGATCCGTGCGGCCGAGGGCGCGCTGGGGCAGGCCCAGACCCTGCTGGATGCCATCGACACCGTCTCCACCGACATCAACCGGGCGATCGCGGCGCTGCCCGACGAGATCGCCGACATTCAGCGCGGAATCGATGCCGCGGCAACGCAACTGCCGCTGGCGCAGGGAGCCCAACGCGACGAGTTGGCTCGCGCGCGCGACGCCGCCATCAAGGCCGTCTCGGACGCCAAGACCAACGGGGACAATGACCCGTTGGGCACCTTCACACGGTTGAACAAGGCGGACGCGGACCTCGACCAGATCCTCGACATCGTCGATCAGCAGCGCCAGGAGGCCGAGAAGCAGGCCAAGCTGCTGGAGCAGGCGCTGTTCACCGCGCAGTCACGGGTGCGCTCGGTGTCGGATTTCATCGACACCCGTCGCGGCAGCGTCGGCCCCGAGGCGCGCACGCGCCTGGCCGAGGCCACCCGTCAACTCGAGGCGGCGCAGGCCAAGCGGGACTCCAATCCCGCTGAGGCGATCGCGCATGCCAACGGTGCGGCCGCGCTGGCCGCGCAGGCGCAGTCGCTGGCCAACGAGGATGTCCGATCGGCCCAGCACGCCTACTCGTCGCAGTACGGCGGCGGTGGCGGATCGGATCTGGGCTCGGTGATCGGCGGGATCATCATCGGCAACGTGCTGCGCGGCGGGTTCAGTGGGCGCGGCGGGTACGGCGGTGGCTGGGGCGGCAGTTGGGGTGGAAGCTGGGGCGGCGGACGCAGCCCGGGCCGCCCGACCACCTACGGCGGATCGTCGCGGTCGTCGACGCGCAGTTACGGCGGAGGCGGCGGCCGCTTCTAGCCCCCCCTTTCCACGCGAGCGGGCGTGTTGGTACGCCGACACGCCGTAAGCCGCGTGCAAGAGCGCACGCTCGCCGGACCCAAAACCGACGCTCGACCGGAGATCACGCCGCCGCGCGACGGACCAGCAGTTGGCCGATGCGGTCGTTCATCGCCGACGGTTGGCGCCGCACGTCGTCGGCTGTGATCGACAGGACCACCCAGTCGATGTCGAGGAGGGCTGCCCGCTTCTCGCGGTCATGGCGCAGCTGCTCGGGTGTGCTGTGCCAGTCGAAGCCTTCGTACTCGACCGCGATGCGAACGTCGGGCCAGGCGAAGTCCAAGCGCCAAACCCGTCCCAGCCGGTCGACGACCTCGTACTGCAGTTCAGGCTCGGGCAGGCCGCCGTCGTGCATCGCCAGCCGTGCCTCGCTCTCCATCTGCGATTCGGACTTGCGTCTGGCCAACGGAATCAGTTCTCGCACATGGACAATTCCGCGCCGACCGTGTTGCGCATCGGCGGCGTGCACCAGCTCGGGCACATCGACGGTGCCGCTTCTCAGTGCGGCATCCAGGCACGCCAGTGCCCGCGGTCGCAGCAGTGCACGGGAGAGTTCGATCGCCGTCCAGGCGGCCGTCGTGGTGGGGCGACCGTTCAACGTCGTCAAGGGCGCGCCATCGCGGCGGTGCACCGCCAGGCCGGCACTGTTGCGCAGGTGGTGCCCCATCGGGTTGAGCACGTGCACGGTGGTGTCGTCCTCGGTGTCGAAGCCGAACGCGGCGGCCGCGGTGCTCAGGCACATCACGACGGGCTCGCCTGCGCGCAGGTCCAGGCCGCGCAGCCGCATCTGCAGATCGCGTTCGCCGAGTCCGTAGACACCCGGCCAGACCTTGACCAGCACGCCGGTGCGCAGCATCAGCTGCAGTGTCCGTCGGCTCAACACCTCAAGCAGTTGCGCCCAGGTCGCGACGCCCTGCCCGGCCATGAGTGACTCGAGTTCGTCCATCACCGCATAGTGCGGCGGATGGTCCGAGAGCGGTATTCACCCTGTGGACAACGGGCGAGCGTCCGCTTCATGGCTGACGAGCGGCCGCTCTTGTACGCGAATTACGGCGTGTCACCGTACCAACACGGGCGCTCGCGGGGAGGGGGCTACCCCAGCGCGCTCGCGGGGAGGGGGGCTACCCCAGCGCGCTCGCGGGGAGCGGGGACCCCAGCCCGCTCGCGGGGGGAAGCTAGGCGCCCTTGAGGCGGACCGCGAGGTAGTTCGACACCTCGGAGATCGCCACGCGCTCCTGCGACATGGAGTCGCGCTCACGGATGGTGACGGCCTGATCCTCGAGCGAGTCGAAGTCCAGCGTCACGCAGAACGGCGTACCGATCTCGTCCTGACGGCGGTAGCGACGGCCGATCGCGCCGGCGTCGTCGAAGTCGATGTTCCACGACTGCCGCAGTTCGGCCGCCAGGTCACGTGCCTTGGGCGACAGGTCCGCGTGCCGCGACAGCGGCAGCACCGCGGCCTTGACCGGGGACAGCCGCGGGTCCAGGCGCAGCACCGTGCGCTTGTCCACACCGCCCTTGGCGTTGGGCGCCTCGTCCTCGGTGTAGGCATCGACCAGGAACGCCATCAGCGAGCGGGTCAGGCCCGCTGCCGGCTCGATGACGTAGGGCACGTAGCGGGTGTCGTTGGCCTGGTCGTAGAACGACAGATCCACACCGGAATGCTTTGAGTGCGTGGACAAGTCGAAGTTGGTGCGGTTCGCGATGCCCTCCAGCTCACCCCACGGGTTGCCCTGGAAACCGAACTTGTACTCGATGTCGACGGTGCCGTCGGAGTAGTGCGACAGCTTCTCCTTGGGGTGGTCGTAGAGCCGGAGATTGTCGCGGTTGATGCCAAGGTCGACGTACCACTGCAGGCGCGTCTCGATCCAGTACTTGTGCCACTCGGGAGCCGTCGACGGCTCGACGAAGAACTCCATCTCCATCTGCTCGAACTCACGGGTGCGGAAGATGAAGTTGCCCGGCGTGATCTCGTTGCGGAAGCTCTTGCCGATCTGGCCGATGCCGAACGGCGGCTTCTTGCGCGACGTGGTCACGACGTTGGCGAAGTTGACGAAGATGCCCTGCGCGGTCTCGGGCCGCAGGTAGTGCAGCCCCTCCTCGGTCTCGATCGGGCCGAGGTGGGTCTTGAGCATCATGTTGAAGTCGCGCGGTTCGGTCCACTGCCCCTTGGTGCCGCAGTCGGGGCAGACGATCTCCTCCATGGACACCGAGTCGGGATCATCGATCCCCTTCTTCTCGGCGTACGCCTCCTGCATGTGGTCCTGCCGGTGCCGCTTGTGGCAGTTCAGGCACTCCACGAGCGGATCGTTGAAGACCTCGACGTGACCGGAGGCCACCCACACCTGGCGCGGCAGGATGATCGCGCTGTCCAGGCCGACCACGTCGTCGCGGCCGGTGACGACGGACTTCCACCACTGGCGCTTGATGTTCTCCTTGAGCTCAACGCCCAGTGGGCCGTAGTCCCACGCCGACTTGGTACCGCCGTAGATCTCACCGGACTGGTAGACCAGGCCACGGCGCTTCGCCAGGTTCGCGACGGTGTCGATGATGGACGCCACGGAAAGGCTCTCCTGTCTGCGGGGATAACAACCTGGACAGCCTAGCTGTCGCGATGACCGCCCCGAACCAGCGGCCGAGCCCCGCCCCTACTCCGCGACGAACCGCGCTTCCACCGACGCATGCAACGTGATGTCGTCGGGCCGCAGTTCCAGCGTGGGCGCCGCACCGGACGCCATCATGGCCCGCGCCACCGGCGGCCCGGCGTCCAGCCCATAGTCTGAGTCGCCCCTGGTCAGCATGCCGGGGTCGGCCAACTGCACCGCAGTGACCTTCCCTCGGCCGGCCGCGTCGGCGAACGCCTGGGCCTTCGCGGCGGCGTTGGCGACGGCCTCGCCGCGCAGCTCGGCCTCATACGCCAGCCGGTTGTCCTCGGTGACGTCCCAACTGGTGCGCCCAACCTCCACCCCGTCCTGCAGCGCCCACCGATCCAGGAACGCCGACAGCTTCTCGAAGTCGACGAACTCGGCCTCGACCTTGATGCCCACCTGATACATCCGCCGCCGCATGCCCCTGTCGTCGACGGGACGGTAGGTGAACACGCGCAGTTGGTCGCTGTTCCACCGGGACACGGCACCGGAGGCCGCGAGCTCGCCCACCTCGGCGGTCATCGGTTCGTGCAGGGCGACCGCGCGGCGGTACACCTCCTGCTTGTCGGTGCCGTCGAACTGCGCCGCGAGCACGATGGTCGCCCGTTCGGCGGGGTAGCGTCCGCGGGCGCTGCCGCGGACCACGATCTCGAGAGGCTGCATACCTTCAGACGTTAGAACCTTTTGACATGCACGTGTGTGCATGTAAGAGTACTGAAAACCATTTCCATTAGCCGGGAGGTGCCGCCATGCGCACTGCGGCCGACAGCGGGCACGCGCATCAGCACGAAACGCCGCCCACTCCCCTGCCCCAACGCGACATCCTCGATGCGGCCGGGGACATCCTGCGCGCGCTAGCCGCACCCGTGCGCATCGCGATCGTGCTGCAACTGCGCGAGTCCACCCGCTGCGTCCACGAACTCGTCGACACCCTGGGGGTGCCCCAACCCCTGGTCAGCCAGCACCTGCGCATCCTGAAGTCGGCCGGCGTGGTGGCCGGTGAACGCTCGGGCCGCGAAGTGCTCTACCGGCTGGTCGACGACCACCTCGCCCACATCGTCGTCGACGCCGTGGCCCACGCCGAGGAGGACCGGCCATGACGGTCACCCGGTCCACCCGGCAGCGCGCCGCGATCACCGAACTGCTCGAGACCGTCGACGAGTTCAAATCAGCGCAGGAACTGCACGACGAACTGCGCCGCCGCGGCGACAACATCGGACTGACCACGGTGTATCGCACGCTGCAGACCATGGCGGCCGCGGGCCTGGTCGACACCCTGCGCACCGACACCGGGGAATCGGTCTACCGGCGCTGCTCAGAGCACCACCATCACCACCTGGTGTGCCGGGACTGCGGCGCCACGGTCGAGGTGGCCGGCGCCGAGGTCGAGGCCTGGGCCGCCGAAGTGGCTGTCGCACACGGCTTCTCCGACGTCAGCCACACCATCGAGATCTTCGGGACCTGCAGCGCCTGCAGCGTCTGAGGTCAGTTCGCGAGCAGTGCGGCGCGCACATCCGCGCCACCGGCGAGCACCAGCAGAATCAGGGTGCGCAGCGCGTCGTCGGTGAGTCCGGCGCAGGGGAAGTTGTAACGCAGCATGACGTCGGCGACCTTCTTGGCCGAGGACTTGCGCGTCGCGGCCTCTGCCGACGCGCCGTTGGTGGGCACCGAGACGGGCTTCTCCACCAAGGCGACGGTGCCCAGCAGCGTCGCCGAGGCGTGCGCGGCCACCCGTTCGCGGGTCTTGGCGGTCAGCGGCAGATCCCAGGCCAACGGCTGGGTCAGCGACACCATCTCCAACCCTTCGGCGAGAGCCACCACCCGCAGCGACGCGACCGAACCGGCGACGGCGACCGTCAACGCGTCGTCGGCCTCCTCGACGACCCCGCCCACCGGCGTCAGCACCGCCGCCAGTCGCTGCAGCAGGGCCGAGCTCATCAGGCTCTGCCGAACCGGCGATTGCGTGACACGTACTCCTCGCAGGCCGCCCACAGGTCGCGACGGTCATAGTCGGGCCACAGCTTGTCCTGGAACACGAACTCCGCGTAGGCCGACTGCCAGAGCATGAAGTTGCTCGCGCGCTGCTCCCCCGACGTGCGGATGAACAGGTCCACATCCGGGATGTCGGGGCGGTGCAGGTTGCGCGCGACGGTCTCCTCGGTGATCCGCTCGGGGTTGAGCTTGCCCTCGGCGACCTTGCGCGCGATCTCCTTGGTGGCCTCGGCGATCTCGGTGCGTCCGCCGTAGTTCACGCAGTAGTTGACGGTGATGACGTCGTTGCCGATCGTCATCTCCTCGGCGATGTCGAACTCCTTGATGACGCTTCGCCACATCCGCGGCCGAGAACCGACCCAGCGCATGTTGACGCCCATGATGTCCAGGGACTCGCGGCGCCGGCGCACGACCTCGCGGTTGAACCCCATGAGGAACCGCACCTCTTCGGCGCTGCGCTTCCAGTTCTCGGTGGAGAACGCGTACACAGACAGGTGCTTGATCCCCAGCTCGATGGCGCCGCAGGTGATGTCGATGAGCACGGCCTCGCCCATCTTGTGCCCCTCGGTGCGGGCCAGCCCACGCTGCTTGGCCCATCGCCCGTTGCCGTCCATCACCACCGCGACGTGGTTGGGCAGCTGGTCGGCGGGAATCTCGGGCGCCTTCGCCTTGGAGGTGTGCTGCGGCGGCCGGGAGAACCGGCCATTCGTGTTCGCAGGCAGTTCCGGGAACACCACGGGCCATGTCGAGACGTCAGGAAACGTCGGGTAGTCGTCAGGCGCTGGAGGCAGCTGAGGGGAGGCCTTCTTGGCCCGTTTCCCTTCCCGTGTCAAAGCCATGCGCCATATCCTGCCCGACCACCGCGAGTCGGTGCGCGGGGACCACCCGATCCACGCGGCGATACTCCCGCTCCACCAGGGGCAGCGTGCGCAGCTGACGTTCGAGGTGCCACTGCAGATGCGCGGCCACCAGACCGCTGGCCTGGCTGCGGTACGACGCCGGAGAGGCCTCCGCGTGCTCCCAGTCCCCGTCATGCAGGGCGACCATCAGGTCCAGCACGCCCTGCTGCGGAGTGCTGGACCCCGGGGGACGGCAGTGCACGCACACGCTGCCGCCCGCCGCGACGTGGAACGCGCGATGCGGGCCCGGAGTCGCGCACCGCGCACATTCACTCAACGCGGGCGCCCAGCCCGCGATCCCCATCGCGCGCAGCAGATAAGCGTCGAGCACCAGTTCCCGCGGGCGACTGCCGTCGGCCACGGCGCGCAGCGCGCCGACCGTGAGTCGGTGCAGCGCGGGCACTGGGGCGCGCTCCTCACCGGCCAACCGCTCGGCGGTCTCGAGCACCGCGCACGCGCTGGTGTAGCGCCCGTAGTCGCTGACGATGTCAGTCGCGAACGCGTCGATCGAGACGACCTGGGTGACGATGTCGAGGTTGCGTCCCGGATGGAGTTGGACGTCGATGTGGGCGAACGGCTCAAGGCGCGACCCGAACTTGCTGCGGGTGCGGCGCACGCCCTTGGCGACCGCACGCACCAGACCGTGGTCCCGCGTCAGCAGAGTCACGATGCGATCGGCCTCGCCGAGCTTGTGCTGGCGCAGCACCACCGCCCGGTCCCGATACAGCCGCATGGACCCAGTGTCGCATCCTCTGCTGACAGCCTCCGGGACGCGCGCCGCAGCGGATTACTCTCAACAACGATGAGCTCGACGTCCGCCCTGCGCTTCCCCACAGTGATCGACCAGCTGTATCAGCTGGCCAGCGGCGCGGTGACGTCCGTGGAGCTCACGCGCCGGTCGCTGTGCGACATCGAAGCCAGCCAGCCCAGCCTCAACGCGTTCCGCGTGGTGCTCACCGAGTCGGCGCTGCGCGCGGCCGCCGAGGCCGACCGTCGCCGCGCCGCGGGTCAGCACGCACCCCTGCTCGGCGTGCCGATCGCGGTCAAGGACGACGTCGACATCGCCGGTGTGCCAACCGCATTCGGCACCTCGGGCTGGATCACCCCGGCCGCCGCGGACGCCGAGGTGGTGCGCCGCCTGCGCGCCGCAGGCGCCGTGATCGTCGGCAAAACCAACACGTGCGAATTCGGCCAGTGGCCGTTCACCAGCGGCACCGAGTTCGGCCACACCCGAAACCCGTGGTCCGCCAAGCACACTCCGGGCGGCTCGTCGGGCGGCAGTGCCGCCGCGGTGGCCGCGGGCCTGGTCGCCGCCGCCATCGGGTCCGACGGCGCAGGCAGCGTCCGGATCCCCGCGTCGTGGACCAACCTCGTCGGCATCAAACCGCAGCGCGGCCGCATCTCGACCTGGCCGCTGCCCGAGGCCTTCAACGGGATCACGGTCAACGGGGTCCTGGCCCGCACCGTCGCCGACGCCGCCCTGGTGCTCGACGCCGCATCCGGCAACGCCGACGGTGACCTGCACAAGCCCGCGCCGGTGTCGGCGTTCGACGCGGTGCGCACGGCACCGGGACCGCTGCGCATCGCGATGTCCACCCGCCTCCCCTTCACCGGCTTCCCGGCCCGCCTGAACCCGCAGATCCACGCCGCCCTCGCCGGTGTGGCCGACCGGTTGAGCGATCTGGGACACACGGTCATGGACGGCAACCCCGACTACGGCCTGCGGCTGTCCTGGAGCTTTCTGTCCCGTTCGACCGCGGGCCTTCTGGAGTGGGCAGACCGCGTCGGCACCGGGGTCGCGCTGGACCCGCGGACCAGGTCGAACCTGCGGATGGGCCGCGTGCTGTCGCAGCAGGCGTTGCGCCGCGCGCGCCGCCACGAAGTCGAGTCGCATCGGCGGGTCGGTGCGATCTTCAAGACCGTCGACGTCGTCGTCGCGCCGACGACCGCGGCCCCGCCGCCTCGGATCGACGCGTTCGACGGCCTGGGCAGCACGGCCACCGACCGCGCCATGATCGCCGCGTGCCCCCTGACATGGCCGTGGAACATCCTGGGCTGGCCGTCGATCAACGTACCCGCGGGATTCACCAGCGACGGCCTGCCGATCGGCGTGCAGCTGATGGGCCCGGACGGCAGTGAGCCGCTACTGGTCTCGCTGGCCGCCGAACTCGAAGCGGTGAGTGACTGGACCGCGCGACAGCCGCCGATGTGGTGGCTGTCACCCGGTTCCAATTAAGATCGGTCGCGATGAGCCGGAACACACCGATGCGCGCGGCCGCGTTCGCCGCTGCCTTCGCCCTCCTGATGTCCACTGCACCTGCCGCCTCCGCCGACAACAAGCGTCTCAACGACGGTGTCGTGGCGAACGTGCACACCATGATGATGAACGCCGGGTGCGCCGACGACTACGACATCGAACCCATGGTGCGGGTCAACCCCAAGCTGCGCCTCGCGGCCCAGTGGCACACGGACGACGTGCTCAACAACCGCGCCCTCGACGGCGACATCGGCTCGGACGGATCGACGGTCACCGACCGGGCCCGCAACGCCGGCTATGAGGGCGAGGTCTACGAGACCGTCGCGATCAACCCCGCGCTGGCCATCAACAACCTCGACGTGATCCAGCAGTGGTTCTACCGACCCGACTACCACGCGATCATGAGCAACTGCGGCAACGTCGACATCGGAGTCTGGTCGGCGAACAGCCTGGACCGCAGCGTGGTCGTCGCGGTGTACGGACGGGGCGACGGCGCGGCGCCCGTGCCTGCCGCGCCGCGGCAGTTCGGCTGATACGGGACACCCAATCGTCTGTACGGGTGGATGCCCTGGCGTAACCTTCCACGTCATGAAGATGGTGGTGACCGCTCCGGCCGGGGCAGCCCTGGCTGTGCTCCTCTCGTCGACGCTGATGGCGCCGCCCGCCGCGCTCGCCGACAACCGTCGCCTCAATGATGGTGTGGTGGCCAACGTGCGCACGATGCAGCACCGCGCGGGCTGCGACACCGAGGTCAGGATCAACCCGAAGCTGCGCCTGGCCGCGCAGTGGCACACCAACGACGTGCTCAACAACCGCGCCCTCGACGGCGACATCGGCTCCGACGGCACCACGGTCGCCGACCGGGCCCGCAATGCCGGCTACATCGGTGAGGTCTCCGAGACCACGGCGATCAACCCGGCGCTCGCGATCAGCGGCGTCGAGATCCTCAACCAGTGGTGGTATCGCCCCGACTATTACGCGACCATGCACGACTGCGCGAACATCGACATCGGGGTGTGGTCGGAGAACATCCTCGACCGCACTGTCGTCGTGGCGGTTTACGGCAAGGGCGATGCCGGCGCGCCCGTGCCCGCACCCCCGCGGCAGTTCGGCCAGCGTCCGCCGAACCAGCCCTAGTTCTCGGCGCGCTGAGAAGAGTCTGCTGAAACCGCCTGGGCTTCAGTGTTCGCCCCGCCTCTTCTCGGCGGAGAATTAAAAGCCCAGGCGGCCCAACTGCTTGGGATCCCGCTGCCAGTTCTTGGCGACCTTGACCCGCAGGTCCAGAAAGACCTTGGTGCCCAACAGCTTCTCGATCTGAGTGCGCGCCGCGGTGCCGACCTCACGCAGTCGCGCACCGCCCTTGCCGATGACGATGCCCTTCTGGCTGTCGCGTTCGACGTAGAGCACGGCGTGCACGTCGATCAGATCGTCACGGCCCTCACGCTGTTCGACGTCCTCGATGACGACCGCCAGTGAGTGCGGCAGTTCGTCACGCACGCCCTCAAGGGCGGCCTCTCGGATGAGCTCGGCCATCAGAGTCTCTTCGGGCTCGTCGGTCAACTCGCCGTCCGGGTAGAACGCCGGGCCTTCGGGCAACTGCGACGCAAGAAGGCTGATGAGGGCGTCGACCTGCGTCCCGGCCGTCGCCGACACCGGGATGATCTCGGCCACGTGCTCGCCGAACTCCTCGTTGACGGCCACCAGTTGAGCCGCCACCCGCTCCTTGGACACCTTGTCGATCTTGGTGACGATCACGTTGAGCTTGGTGCGCGGCGCGACGTCGCGGATCTGCTGGTAGATCCAGCGGTCCCCGGGCCCGATCGCCTCGTCGGCGGGGATGCACAGCCCGATGACGTCGACCTCGGAGTAGGTGTCGCGGACCAGATCGTTGAGGCGCTTACCGAGCAGGGTGCGCGGGCGGTGCAGGCCGGGAGTGTCGACGAGGATGATCTGGAACTCGTCGCGGTGCACGATGCCGCGGATGGTGTGCCGGGTGGTCTGAGGCTGGTTGGCGGTGATCGCGACCTTGGCGCCCACCAGCGCGTTGGTCAGCGTCGACTTGCCGGTGTTGGGCCGGCCCACGAAACACACGAAACCCGAATGGAATTCGCTCATGCGACTGACCCCTTCTCAGCGAGACTGCGGTGACTGCGACAACCCGGCGCGAAAATCGCACTCCCAGCAGTCTCGGCGGGAAAAGCGGAGGTGCTCATACCGGATTACCCGCCCGGTCGGTGACGATCACCGTCGCGTCGGCGGAGAACTCCCGCACGGCCGCCACCCCGGCGTCGTCGGCCGTGCCGCCGACCAGGACTGCGGCCTCCAGTCCCGTTGCGCCACTGGACACCGCGGCGGCCACCGCGGCCTGCAGCGCGGTCAACGTCAGCGCGCTCAGGGCGACGGGCGCTCCGGCGTAGGTGCGGCCGTCGAGGTCGCGCACCGCGGCGCCGTCACCGGCCTCGGCGCGGGCCATCGCGCCGCGGGCCAGCGTCACGAGCTTGGCGTCTTCAGCGTCCAGGTCAGTCATCGGCTTCGGTGTCCTCGTCATTCGATGGTGGGGGTTCGACCGGGCTGACCAACACTGTGCCGATGCGGACCCGGCCGCGATGATCGGGGCCGCCCTCGGCGCGCATCCGCAGCCCATGCGAGACCACCTGCGCACCGGGCAGCGGCACGCGGCCCAGTTCCAGCCCGAGCAGACCGCCGACGGTGTCGACGTCGAGGTCCTCCTCGAACTCCACACCGTAGAGCTCACCGAGGTCCTCGATCGGCAGCCTGGTGGACACCCGGAAGTTCTTGTCGCCCAAGTCCTCCACGGGTGCGATCTCATCGGCGTCGTACTCGTCGGCGATCTCGCCGACGATCTCCTCGAGCACGTCCTCGATGGTGACCAGGCCTGCGATGGCGCCGTATTCGTCGACCAGCAGGGCCATGTGGTTGCGGTCGCGCTGCATCTCGCGCAGCAGGTCGTCGAGTCGCTTGGAGTCCGGCACGAAGACCGCCGGCCGCATCAGCGCCGACACCTGGGTGTCGACGCCGCCCCGGGTGGAGCTGTAGGTCTGCTGCACAAGATCTTTGAGGTAGACGACGCCGACGATGTCGTCGACGTTCTCCCCGATCACCGGGATTCGCGAGTGGCCGCTTCGCACCGCGAGTGAGGTGGCCTGCCCGGCGTTCTTGTCGCTTTCGATCCACACCATCTCGGTGCGCGGCACCATGACCTCGCGCGCCGGGGTGTCCCCGAGTTCGAAGACCGACTGGATCATTCGGCGCTCGTCGTCGGCGACCACACCGCGCTGCTGCGCCATGTCGACGACCTCTCGCAACTCGATCTCAGAGGCGAACGGCCCGTTGCGGAACCCGCGGCCCGGCGTCAGGGCGTTGCCAAGCAGGATCAGCAGGCGGCTGAGGGGCGTCAGCAGGACCGAGAGCGCATGCAGCGGAACGGCGGACGCCAGCGCGATCGGATAGGCGTTCTGCCGTCCCACGGTGCGCGGGCCGACTCCAATGGCCACGAAACTGACCACGATCATGATCGCGGCGGCCAGGATCAGGCCCCAACCGACACCCCAGAAGTCGTCGAGGTAGGCCACCAGCAGCGCGGTGGCCGTGACCTCGCAGGCGATGCGCAGCAGCACCACCAGGTTGATGTAGCGCGGCCGTTCCTGCACGACCCTGGCCAGCCGGACCGCACCCGGCCGTTCGTCTCGGACCAACTCCTCGACCCGTGCGATCGAGACGGTGCTGATGGCGGCGTCCAGGGCAGCGAACAGTCCTCCGAGGCCGATCAGCGCGATGGCGCCGAGCAGCAGACCGATTCCGGTCACGACTGTCCGAGTTCGGGATGTTCGTGGAAGTCGCGCGACTTGTCGAGCAGGTGGACGTCGCGCTCGGCCTGACGGGCCTGGCGGTACAGCGTGGCCTGCTGGTCGTACCAGTCCTCGAGCAGCTGTCGCTGCAGCGCGAACATCTCCTTCTCCTCGTCGGGCTCGGCGTGGTCGTAGCCCAGCAGGTGAAGCACTCCGTGCACCGTGAGCAGCGCCAGTTCGTGCTCGAGGTCGTGCCCGGCGGCCTTGGCCTGCTCGGCGGCGAACTGCGGGCACAGCGCGATGTCACCCAGCATCGACGGGCCGGGTTCGGCCGCGTCGGGCCGCCCGCCCGGTTCGAGCTCATCCATCGGGAAGCTCATCACGTCGGTGGGGCCGGGCAGGTCCATCCAACGCATGTGCAGGTCGGCCATCGCGTCGATGTCCAGCAGCACCATCGACAGTTCGGCCCCCGGGTTGACGTCCATCTTCCCGATGACGAACCGCGCGACGCTGATCAACTCCTCCTCGGAGACGTCGACACCGGACTCGTTGGACACCTCAATGCTCATGTACGGCTCACTTTCGGGCGCGACGCTGCGCGCGGTTGGTGCCCGCATCCGCGCCGGCCCTCTCGTAAGCGTCGACGATCTCGGAGACCAGGCGGTGGCGCACCACGTCGGCGCTGGTCAGCTCGCACACTCCGATGTCGTCGATGCCATCGAGGATGTCGATCGCGGCGCGCAGGCCGGAGGTCGAACCGCCGGGCAGATCGACCTGGGTGATGTCGCCGGTGACCACGATCTTGGAGTTGAACCCCAGCCGGGTCAGGAACATCTTCATCTGCTCGGGCGTGGTGTTCTGCGCCTCGTCGAGGATGATGAACGCGTCGTTGAGGCTGCGGCCCCGCATGAACGCCAGCGGCGCGACCTCGATGACCCCGGCCGCAAGGAGATTCGGGATCGCCGCGGGATCCATCATGTCGTGCAGCGCGTCATACAGCGGCCGCAGATACGGGTCGATCTTCTCGGTCAGCGTGCCAGGCAGGAAGCCCAACCGCTCCCCCGCCTCGACGGCCGGCCTGGTCAGGATGATCCGGTTGACCTGCTTGGTCTGCAGGGCGTTGACGGCCTTGGCCATCGCCAGATACGTCTTGCCGGTGCCGGCCGGGCCGATGCCGAACACGATGGTGTGGGCGTCGATGGCGTCCACATAGCGCTTCTGGTTCAGCGTCTTGGGCCGGATGGTCTTGCCGCGGCGCGACAGGATGTCGAGCGTGAGGACTTCGGCCGGCGACTCCTGCTCGGCGCCGGTCAGCATGGCCATGCTGCGCCGCACGACGTCGGGGGTCACAGGCTGTCCGCCGGCCACGATCGTGATGAGTTCGGCGATCGCACGCTCGGCCAGCGCGACGTCGGCGGGTTCGCCGGTCAGGGTCACGGCGTTGCCACGGACATGCAGGTCAGCGGCCAGATTCTGTTCCAGCACGCGCAGATTTTCGTCGGCGGATCCCAGCAGGCCCACCACGTAAGGAGGCGGCACCTCGACCCTGATGCTGCTCTTCACCGAATCTCCGGCCATCGGTGATACTGCGGCGGTGTTCGTTTCGCGGGGCGTCACGTGGTGTTCTGTGCCTGCTTTCTGCTCGTCAGGGCGGTTTGGTCGCTTGTGCGAGTCTACCGCCGTGCGGTCAGACGTCCCAATGGTTACTGTTCTTGCGCTTTCCGTAGTCTGG
The DNA here is from genome assembly GCF_010729895.1 of Mycolicibacterium confluentis. Lineage (NCBI taxonomy): Bacteria > Bacillati > Actinomycetota > Actinomycetes > Mycobacteriales > Mycobacteriaceae > Mycobacterium > Mycolicibacterium confluentis. The sequence continues at coordinate 1,589,594 of NZ_AP022612.1, read as the reverse complement.
GACACGTAAGCTGCTCTGAGGCAAACCCGGGGTGGGGGACTCGTATTGAGAAAGCAGCTGTGATGATCGCGACGTTGCGTGCGGTGTCACGCCAGGCCGATCACTACCACTGGATCACGGCGTTGCTCACCGCCCGCGGGGCCCAGCGACCCACCTCCGCGGTGGTCGCGCTCCTCGTGTCGATGCTCGGCGTTCTGCCGTTCGCCATGGTCTTCAGCCCGTCCGGGGCACAGGGCACCCGCGATGTGGTCATCGTCGCGTTCGTCACGGCGGTGGCATTCCTCATCGCGTCGGCGTGGCTGCGCCCCCGATGGCCGAGTCGACGGCAGTCGGTGGTGCTCGTCGGCCTGGAGGCCGCCGGGATCACCGCGGTGGCCGTCGTGCAGGCAAACCCCGTCGCGGGCCTGGCGATGGCAACCGCCTACTCCGCGCTGGCCGGTTACGTCGTGTTCTTCCACACCATGCGGTACCTGCCCGCGGTGACGGTGGGGGCGGTGGCCACTGCGCTGGTGCCGTTCCTGCGGCAGGTCTCCTCCGGTGACGCGGTGTTCGCCTGGTGCCAACTGATCGCCGTGTTGATGCTCTTCGTCGTAGCGGCGATGGGCGGGCATGCATTGGTGCACCTGATCGGCATCACCTCCCCCGACTCCGACCTCGAACCGCTGACCGGCCTACTCAACAAAGACGCGTTCTACGAGGCCACCGGTGCGCTGATCGCCAGTCGCAGCCGCCTCGACGACCGCCACCTGGTGATCGTGGTGGTCAGCCTCGACCACTTCGGGCTGCTCACAGGATCGGGCGGGTTGACGGCTGGCGAGAAGGCACGTGTGGCGGTGAGCCGGACCCTGCGGGAGACCACGCGTCACGACGCCGTGGTGGCCCACGTGAGCGACAGCGAGTTCCTGGTCGCCGACAGCTTCGTCTCATCCGACTCCAGCGCGCTGGTCGAGCGCATCCGCAGCGCGATCCGTTCAACGCCGCAGCGCCTGAGCGCCAGCATCGGCGTGGTCAGCACCCCCATGGGCGAACTGGCGGCATGCCCGCCGTATGAGCTTCTCGACGAGTTGATCGCCTTGGCGGCCACCGCGATGTACGAGGCCCGCCGGGCCGGCGGAAATCGCGCCGAGTACATCGTGTGCGCGCGGCCCACGACGCTCGACGGCTACCCGGACCGCACCGAGGACGCGAGCTAAGCCCAGCGCTGCGTCAGCACTCCCAGGGCGCCGAGCGCGACCGCCGCCGCCGTCGACGTGCGCAGCACCGTGGGTCCCAGCCGCACCGCGTGGGCGCCGGCCGCGGTGAACGCCGCGATCTCCTCATCGCTGACGCCACCTTCGGGACCGACGATCAGCGTGATCGAGTCCGCCTGTGCGACGGGGAGATCCGCGAGCGGCACGGTCGCCGACTCGTGCAGCACCAGCACCAGGCCAGCGCCGGACATGCGCTCGATCAGCTGCTTGGTGGTCACCGGGCCCGACACCTCGGGGATGAACGCACGCCGGGACTGCCGCGCCGCGGAACGCACGACGGCGCGCCACCGTCGCAGTCCCTTGTCCGCGCGCGCGTCGTCCCAGCGGGCCACGCAGCGACTGGCCTGCCACGCGATGAACTCGTCGGCGCCGGCCTCGGTGGCCAGTTCCACGGCCAACTCCGAACGCTCGGCCTTGGGGATCGCCTGCACGACGGTGACGGGCGGACGTGGGGCGGCGATGCTGCGCCGGTTCAGGACGCGCGCCGTCAACTCACGTTTGGAGGTCGCGTCGACCTCGCAGTCGGCCAACTCGCCCGCGCCATCGCCGACGACGATGCGCTCCCCGACCCGGAGCCGGCGGACCGTCGCGGCGTGGAAACCCTCGTCACCGTCGACGACGGCCAACTGGCCGACGTCCGGAACGCAGTCGGCGTAGAACAGCGGGTCTGACACTCCCCTAGCGGCCGGTGAAGGTCTCGCGCAGGCGGCTGAAGATGCTGCCGTTGCTCGACTGGCTCGCGGAGTGCGTCGACCTGACCTCGGCGACGTCGCGGCCGCGGTGCTCCTTGAGCTTGCGGAGCAGGTCGATGTCGGTGGAGTCGAGCTTCTCGGGCACCACGACATCGATGTGGGCGTGCAGGTCACCGCGCACGCCCGAGCGCAGGTGCGGCATGCCGTGCCCGCGCAGCGTCGTGACCGACCCGGGCTGGGTGCCCGCGGGGATGGTGAGCTCGGTGGGTCCGTCGAGGATCGCGTCGACGCTGACCGTGGTGCCCAGCGCGGCGTCGACCATCGGCACCTCGACGGTGCAGTGCAGGTCGTCGCCGTCGCGGACGAAGATGTCGTGGGCCTGCTCGTGAACCTCGACATACAGGTCGCCCGCGGGACCGCCGCCGGGACCGACCTCACCCTGCGCGGCCAACCGGACCCGCATGCCGTCGCCGACGCCGGCCGGGATCTTGACACTGATGTCGCGGCGCGCACGCACGCGGCCGTCGCCGCCGCAGCTGTGGCACGGGTCGGGGATGACTTCGCCGACGCCGCGGCAGGTGGGGCACGGCCGGGACGTCATCACCTGGCCGAGCAGCGAACGCTGCACGCTGGAGACCTCGCCGCGGCCACCGCAGGTGTCACACGACACCGGCTGTGAGTCGCCCTCGGTGCCCTTGCCGTGGCAGCGGTCGCACAGGACGGCGGTCTCGACGGTCACCTGCTTGGTGACGCCCGTCGCGCATTCGGTGAGGTCAAGCCGCATCCGCAGCAGCGAGTCGGAGCCGGGCCGCACGCGTCCGGTGGGGCCGCGGGAGCCGCCGCCACCGCCGAAGAACGCCTCGAACACATCGCCGAGACCGCCGAAACCACCGGCGAAGCCGTTGCCCGCGGCGCCGGCGGTGTCCAGCGGGTCACCGCCGAGGTCGACAATGCGTCGTTTCTCCGGGTCGGTCAGCACCTCGTAGGCGACCGAGATCTCCTTGAACCGTGCCTGCGCCTCTTCGTCAGGATTGACGTCGGGATGCAGCTCCCGCGCCAGCTTGCGGTAGGCGCGTTTGAGCTCCGCATCGCTGGCGCCCTTGCTCACCCCGAGCAGGCCGTAGTAATCGCGTGCCACTCGCGTTATCCCCACACTTCTTGATCGTCGTGTCCGGCTGGGCGGAGGTCGCTAACGCCCCCCGAGCACCTCGCCGATGTAAAGAGCAACTGCGGCGACACTGGCGATGGTTCCCGGATAATCCATCCGCGTGGGGCCCAGCACGCCCATGCCGCCGTAGACGGTGTCCATTGTGCCGTATGTCGTCGACACCACCGAAGTCCCGGCCATCTGCTCGGCACCTGAGGCCACCTGCGCCTCGTGCCCGATGCGGACCGTGACCTTGCCGGCCTCCTGCTGAGCCGCGAGCAGCTTGAGCACCACGACCTGTTCCTCGAGCGCCTCGAGCACCGAACGCAGCGATCCGCCGAAGTCGGCGGTGTTGGTCGTCAGGTTGGCGGTGCCGCCGGTGAGCAGGCGTTCCTCGCGGTGCTCGACCAGGGACTCCAGCAGCACGGTCGCGGCGCGGCCGACGGCGTCACCGAGCCCGCCGCGGCCGTCGAGTTGCGCCGCCAGATCGGCGACGGCGACCGAGGCCGCGGCCAGCTTCTTGCCGTCGAGGGCCTTGCCCAGGAGTTCGCGCATCTGGGCCAGCTGATGGTCGTCGATGGTGTCGCCGAGTTCCACGATGCGCTGGTCGACGCGGCCCGAGTCGGTGATCACGACCAGCAGCAGGCGCGCGGGTGAGAGCGCCACCACCTCGAGGTGACGCACCGTCGACGACGACAGGGTCGGGTACTGCACGACGGCGACCTGCCGGGTCAGCTGCGCCAGCAGCCGCACCGCGCGCCGCAGCACGTCGTCGAGGTCGACGCCGGACTCCAGGAACTTCAGGATCGCGCTGCGCTCGGGCGAGGACAGCGGCTTGACGTGGTCGAGGCGGTCGACGAACTCGCGGTAGCCCTTCTCCGTCGGCACTCGGCCCGAGCTGGTGTGGGGCTGGGCGATGTACCCCTCGGCCTCCAGGACCGCCATGTCGTTGCGGATCGTAGCGCTCGAGACGCCGAGGTTGTGCCGCTCGACGAGCGACTTCGAGCCGATCGGCTCCTTGCTGGAGACGAAGTCCGCGACGATGGCGCGAAGCACTTCGAAGCGGCGATCATCGGCACTACCCATTGTTCTGGCACCCGTCCTTCCCATCGATCCCAGCAATTCTGTTAGTCCATTTTACTGTCTGTGGCCAGCAGCGTTGAGGAGCGCGACCATGGCGGCTAACCTTCGGGTATCGATTCGAGCCGGGGGGCCGTACGAGAAGAGACCTGCCGATGATCTTCAAGGGTGTCCGCGACGGCAAGCCCTACCCCGAGCACGGCCTCTCCTACCGCGACTGGTCACAGATTCCGCCCCGCCAGCTCCGGCTCGACGAAATCGTCACCACGACGACCGTCCTAGCCCTGGACCGGCTGCTGTCGGAGGATTCGACGTTCTATGGCGATCTGTTCCCACACGCCGTGAAGTGGCAGGGCATCGTCTACCTCGAGGACGGCCTGCACCGCGCGGTGCGGGCCGCGCTGCGAAACCGCACGGTGCTGCACGCCCGGTTGTTCGACATGGACATGCTGGCCCCGCAGGCGGGGTAGCTGGTTCTGCCGCCGCTCTCACTGCGCCGACTAATGTGCGGAATTGCAGGGAATTCCGGCGAAATGCATGCAATTCCGCACATTTTCGAGGCGGCGGGAGCCCTGGCGGTGGGGCCCCGGCGATGCTGGCGCGGTGAGCGGGGGTGGCGTTAGCCGGCCCGCAGGCTGCGCGGCCGGATGTCGGCCCAGTTCTGCTCGACGTAGGCCAGCGCGTCGGCCCGAGAGGCCTCGCTCAACACCACTGCCCACCCCGCGGGCACCTCGACGAACGCGGGCCACAGGCTGTGCTGCTCCTCGTCGTTGACGAGAATGTGGAAGGTGCCGTTCTCGTCATCGAAGGGGTTGGTGCTCATGACTTCTCCTGCTGTTGCGGTCGGCGGATTCGGTCAGGTCGGCGCCCAGCACTCGGTCGGAGAGCAGGCCCAGACAGCTGAGGTTGGGGAAACCCGGCCCCTGGTTGAGGCCGGACAGGTTGGGCAGAAACAACTTCGGCGACAGCCCCTCGACGGCGAGGTCGTAGCCGATGGACTCCTGCAGGCGCTCGCCGGTCATGGGACCGCCGAGGCTCAGTTCGATGAGGTCGAGCGCATCCTGGGTGAACAGGTCGGTGAACCACAGCGCGTCGGCGCCGGACCCGTCGATGACGAGGTCGAAACCGTGCACGGTCTCCAATGACTCCCCCGCCCGGTCGGTGTGCAGGGTCAGGCGGATCTGTTCGTCACGGGCGACGGCGTGGGCGACCCGTCCGCGCAGATGCCGGATGCGGTCGTCGGCCAGCAGCGCATCCTGCACACGCGACGAGAACACGCCGCGGTCGGTGCGCGCGATCGCGTCCCTGCGCTCGGCCAGCGTGAGCCCAGACCAGTTGGTGGGGTCGGAGAACAGCGTGTTCTCGAAGAACCCTTCACCGCGCGTGAACAGCGTCACCTGCGGTGAGATCACCGTGATGGTCGACACCCGGTGTGCGAAAAGCTCGTTGAGGATGGCCGCGGCTGTCTCGCCGCCGCCGATCACGACGACTCGCTCGGCCGTGATCCGCTCGTGTGCGGAGGCCCGGTGCCAGAACTGCGCGATCGACAACACGCGCGGGTTGCCCGGCAGGATCGACCGTTCGGCCTGACCGGGCCCGGTGACCATGACGGCGTCGGCGTTGATCGTGGTGGACTCGGTGTCCATCTCGGTGCGCAGTGCCCAACGACTGCCGTCGACGCCCATGCTGGTGACCTCGCCGCGGACGACGTCCATGCCGACGTTGTCGGCAACCCAGCGCAGGTACTGCGCCCACTTGCGGTGTGCGGGCGCGGGTCGACCGCGGTCCACCCATTCGGCGAACTGCCCGGTGGCCACGAGGTGGGCCTGCCAACTGTGTCGCAGCATCGCGTCGTCGAGTTCGGCATTGCGTCGCGGCGCCACCGTCGACCGGTAGGGGAAGCCGACGTCCTTCTCGGGTCCGGTGCCCAGCCTGTGGTTGCCGTCGGTCCAGCCTCCGCTGGACTGCCAGTTGGCCGCGACCGCGGTGCGTTCCACCGCGAGCACCTGCGGTACCGGTATGCCCATGTCGCGCAGCACGGCGGCCTTGGCCGCGACGGCGACGGCCTTGGGGCCGGCGCCGATGATCGCCAGTGTGCCGGTCATGAGGCAACCTCTCGTATCGCGTTCTGCCACAGCGTCTGCAGAGCCGTGATGTCGTCGTCGGACAGGATCTCGGGCAGGGCCCGCCACTGCGTGGCCAGCACGGCCGCCCCGGCCTGGTCGAGCATGACCGCGGCGGTGATCGTGAGTTCGTGCAGCACAGCCAGCTCGGGTTCGGGCAGCAGTGACGCCCCCACCAGCAGCGAACGGTCCAGCAGCGCACCGCCGCCGGCCACGATCTCGGTGCGGCCGAGGTAGTTCAGCATCACCTGCGGTTCGGGGTGGGCGCCGAGGCGTTCGGCGGTGTCGGGCCGCAGATAGCGCAGCAGACCGAAATCGATGCCGTCGCCGTCGATGTCGGGCGGTCCCTGCTCCGGGTCCACACGAATCGGATGGATGGCGCTGAACAGCCCGACCGTCTCGCCGGTGTCGAGGTCACCACCGGGGTCGATGACGGCCTCGGCCCGGCCGTGTGTCTCCACGGCCAGCAGGGGCGTCGGTGTCGGCTGCCCACGTTGCGCCCGCCAGGCCGTCACGGTTCGGGCCGCGGCCAGCGCCAGCAGGTCGGGCGTCGACCTGTCCGACGCGAGCAGTCGCGCGGTGGTGTCGGGATCGCTCACGGACACGCTGACGTGCAGATCGCGGGCCCGGTCGGTGTCCGGGAGGACCCGGCGCGCCCCCAGGTCGGGGTCCGGGCCCTGGAGTTGGGCGAGCCAGAAGTCGCACGTGTCCAGGTTCGCGGCCCGCTCTGCCAGCAGTTGCGACCACCTCCGGTAGCTGGTCTGCTCGCGCACCACCACGGGCTGGTGCCCACCCGCCAAGGCATGCCATCCGGCGTCCAACTCGCCGACCAGCACACGCCATGACGCCGGGTCCAGGGCCAGCACGTGGGCGGTCAGCAGCAGCACACCGGGGCCGTCGGAATCACGCAGCCACACCGCGGCCAGCATCCGGCCCTGTTGCGGGTCAAGGCTTTCCACGCTGCGACGGGTGTACTCGGTGGCGGCCTCGACGAGGTCTCCCGTGACCGTCACCTCCTCGAGGATCTCGGCCGGTTCGTGCGGGACGAAGCACATGGTGTCGAGGTCGAGTCGGCTGCGCAGGATCTCGTGTCCGTCGACGATGGCCGCGAGCGACGCCCGCAACTGCTCCCCGGTGGTGCCGTGCGGCAACCGAATCGCCTCGGTCTGCGCCAACCGCCGCGGGCTGCCGTGCTGGTGGAGCCAGTGCACGTTGGGCAGCACCGGGATCGGGCCGCGCTCCTGCGCATCCTCGGGCGAGGCGTCGAGCAGACTTTCGGCATCGACCGCGGCGGCGAGTTCGCGAATGGACCCGCATTCCAGCATCAGCCGGGCGCGCAGCGACAGCCCGCGCCGGCGCGCGGCCTGTACCACCGACAGCGCGACGATGCTGTCGAGGCCCAGCGCCAGCAGATCCGCCGTGACATCGACGGCCGTGGTCTCCAACAGTTCGCCGACGACCTCCGCCAGCACCTTCTCGGTCTCGGTCTCGGGCGCCGTGACCGCCTCGGTGTCGGAGATGCCACCCACGGCGGCCAGCGCCCGTTCGTCGACCTTGCCGTGCGACGTCAACGGCAACTCGTCGAGCACCACGATGTGGTGGGGCACCAGGTAGCGGGGAAGCCTGCCGGACAACATGTTCCGCACCTCGCCCACCGGCAGGTCGGCGCCGCCGGTGCCGACGTAGGCGACCAGGCGCGGCCCGCTGCGCTGCGCACGCACCACGACGTGCGCGGTCTGCACCGCGGGGTGGGTCAGCAGCGCCGCGACGATCTCGCCGGGTTCGACGCGATAGCCGCGGATCTTGACCTGATCGTCGGAGCGGCCCAGATACTGCAGTGTGCCGTCCGCGGCGCGCCGCACCAGATCGCCGGTGCGGTACATCCGGGCCCCGGGCGTGACGGGGTCGGCGACGAACCGGCTCGCGGTCTCACCGGGCCGGCCCAGGTAGCCGCGGGTCAATTGCTCCCCAGTCAGGTAGAGCTCCCCCTGGACGCCGTCGGGCACGGGACGCAGCCAGGAGTCCAGGATGTGCATGCCGGTGCCCGCGGTGGGGCGGCCGATCGTGGGCCGGGCGTTGTCGGCGATCGCGGCGACCACGGCCTCGACAGTGGCCTCGGTGGGGCCGTAGCAGTTGAAGGCCGTCATACCCGTGCGGGCGCACGCCTGGCGGATCAACGCCCAGGTGCTCACGCCGATCGCCTCACCGCCGAGCGCCAGGACCACCAGCGGTACGCGGGACAGCAGTCCCACGTTGGCCAACTGGGCGAACATCGACGGCGTGGTGTCGATCATGTCGACGCCGTGCCGGTCGATGACCTCGACCAGTCCCTCGGCGTCACGCTGCACGTCGTCGCCGACGATGTGCACGCTGTGCCCGTCGAGCAGCCCGGCCAGGGGCTGCCAGGCCGCGTCGAATGTGAATGACCAGGCGTGCGCGATGCGCAGCTGCCTGCCCACGCGGGCCGCTGCGGGCCGCAGCACGTGGGCGGCGTGGTCGGCCGCGTAGGCCAGCACGGCCCGGTGAGTGCCGATGACGCCCTTGGGTTTTCCGGTGGTGCCGGAGGTGAACACGGCGTAGGCCGCACTGTCGGGTGCGACGTCGGCGGCGCGCCAACCGTCGGGCAGGTCGTCGGTGTGGGGCCAGTCCTCATCGACGACCACCTCGGCGCCGCTCTGCCCGAGGATGTCGGCGACGCGCTCGTCGGGCATGGCGGGATCCAGCGGAACGATCATGCCGCCCGCCTTGAGCACCGCGAACATGGTGATGACGTACTGCGGGCCGCGCGGCAGCCTGATCGCGACCGGGGTCTCGGCGCGCACACCGCGTGACTGCAGGTGAGCGGCCATCCGGTCGGTCAACGCGTCGAGTTCGGCGTAGCTCAGGTGGCCGCCGTCGAAACTCAGCGCGACGGAATCCGGTGCGCTTCGGGCGATGTCGGTGAAGCGGGCGTGAATGCTGGTGGCGCCGTCGGTGTGTGGCCGCGGCAGCGCCGCGCGCCGGATCCGGTCAGCCTCGTCCTCCGAGAGCGTCAGGATCTCGCGCAGCGGCCGATCCCACGAGTCGACCAGCGCCTGCGCGGTGGCGATGACGCGCTCGCCCAGGTCCTGCGGGCTGACGGCCCCCAGTGCGCCGTCGAGGATTTCGACGAGCACCGTGAGTTCATCGTGGGTCATGTGCGCCGCGATGGTCACGGGGAAGTGCGACAGGCTCTCCAGGGCCGCGGGCGCGAACGTCGCCCCGTTGGCCGTGAACTCGCCGCCGCCGACCAGGCCGCCCGGCGGGAAGTTCTCGTACACCAGCAGGCTGTCGAACATCTCCCCCACGCCCGCGATGGCGCGCAGGTCGGCGTGCGAGAGGTGGCTGTGCTCACGCAGGGTCGCGGCTTCACGCTGCAGGTCGGTGCACTGCTCGCCGGTGCTGCGCCGCGGGTCCAACCGAATCCGCAGGGGCACAGTGTTGATGAACAGGCCCACCATGGTCTCGACCCCGGACAACTCGTCGGGGCGCCCGGACACCGTCATCCCGAACACCACGTCGTCGCGGTCGGTGAACACCGAAAGAACGGTGGCCCAGGCCATCTGCACCAGGGTGTTGAGGGTGACTCGGTGCCCGCGGGCCGCGTCGACAAGCCTGCGGGTCGCCTCGGCGTCGAGGCAGACCTCGGTGCGCTGCGGAAGCCCCGGTGCCGGTTCCACGTCGGTGAGCGCGGGCGTCAGCAGGGTCGGCCCGGTCAGGCCGGCCAGGTGGCGCTGCCACACGGCCCGGCTGGCCTGCTCGTCACGGCCGGCCAGCCAGCCGATGTAGTCGCGGTAGAGCCGCGGTGACGACGGCAGCGCCGCCGGGTCCCCGCCCGCGCGATACAGCGTGATGAGTTCACCGACGAACAGTGGCAGCGACCACCCGTCGATGATGATGTGGTGCGCCATGACCGCCAGGCGCCACCGGGCCTGCGGCAGTTCGATCAGCAGAAATCGCAGGGCCGGACCGTGTTCGAGGTCGAACGGGCGGGCCCGCTCAGCCGCCTCGACAGCCGCGGCCTCCTCCGCGGTGTCGACACGCACCGTCGTCCACGGCAGGTCGACCTTCGAGGGGATGACCTGCACGGTGCGGCTGAGGTTGCCCCGGAAGAAGCTGGCCCGCAGGTTGGGATGCCGCACCAGCATTGCTTCGGCGCACTCGCGCAGCAGCGCGACGTCGAGGACGCCGGTGACGTCGGCGGCCATCGCGATGACGTAGGGGTCGGGCCCGGCGTCGGACTCCGCGCCGGCGAGCATCGTCATCGAGAACAGCCCCTGTTGCAGGGGGCTGAGCGCGATGACGTCCTCGATGGCCGGGGCCGACCCGCCTGCCTGCGAAACGGTCACTGTGCCCCGTTCTGCGGTCCGCCCCACGACGCCGTCAGTTCCGCGAGTTCGTCCGCGGACAGGCCCGAGGCGGCCATGGGCGCGTGCCGGGTCTCGTCGGTGGACTCGACGGACGTGACGGTCTGGGCGGGGCCGGCATCGACCGCGGCAGCCAACTCGTGCAGCACCGGGTGCTCGAACACCATGCGTGCCTTGAGAGTCAGGCCCGCATCCCGGGCCCGGGCCGCGACCTGCACCGCGAGGATGCTGTCCCCACCCAACGTGAAGAAGTCGTCATGCCGGTTGACGACGGGCGTGTCGAGGACCTCGGCCAGGATGGTCGCGAGCGCGCGCTCGGTGTCGGTGCTCGGCGGTTCGGCCGGCTGCTCGGCGGTCGGAGCTGCGGCGGGCGCCGCGGCCTCGCCCACCCGTCCGACGATTTCCAGGGTGCCCCCGACCGTCCAGCGCGCGAGGTCGCCACTGCGGTAGAGCCGCGCACCGGGTTGCGTCGCAAAGGGATTCGCGACGAACCGCTCGGCGGTGTCGGCGGCCGTGACCGCCTGGCCCACACCCCACGGCCCACCCGCGAAGTACAGCTCGCCCACGACGCCTGTCGCGGCGGGTCTGAGGGCCGCGTCGAGCACGTACACCCCAGTGTCGCCGCCGCCCCACTCGAGAAGGCGTCGCCGCTCGTCAGCGTCGGTGACCTCGATGTCGCGCAGCGTGGTGTCGGGATTGTCCGCGAACGCCTCGAGGACGCGGCTCAACCAGACGCTGAACCGCTCGAGAGTGGCCCGTTCGTACAGTTCGGAGCGGTAGATGGCGTGGCAGCGGTAGCCGTCCTCACCCGTGAAGAAGCTCAACTGCAGATCGGCGTGCGCGGCGTCGAAGTCGGGTTCGAGCGCCGTGAACGTCACGGGCCCGTCCGGGTCGATGACTCGATCGGCCGGAAGCTGTTCACGCACATGGACGACCACCGCGAACAGCGGGTTGCGGGACAGCGAGCGCACGGGACTCACGGCGTCGACGACCTGATCGAACGGCAGGTCCTGATGCGCGTAGGCCGCCAGCGCCATGTCACGGGTGCGGCGCAGGATCTCGCGCACCGTCGGGTTCCCACTCAGGTCGTTGCGCAGCACCAGGATGTTGATGAAGAACCCGACAAGCTGGTCCAGTTCGGGTTCGGTGCGGCCCGCGACGGGGCTGCCGATCGGGATGTCGAACCCACCGCCGGCTTTGTGCAGTGCGACCGCCACCGCGGCCTCGAGCAGCATGAACTCGGTGACGTTCAACTCGGCCGCCAGCGCCGTGAGCCGGTCGCGGGTCTGTGCGTCGACCTCGAAGGCATGCGCCTCGCCCACACCGGAGAGCACCGGCGGGCGCGGGAAGTCCGGCCGCAGACCGATCTCGTCGGGCAGCCCGGCAAGCTGGGACACCCAGTACTCGCGTTGCGGCCCAGCGATTCCCGTGTCGTCGGCGAGCAGTTGGGACTGCCAGACGCCGTAGTCGGCGTACTGCACGGGCAGCGGCGCCCAGTGCGGGGCCTCGCCGCCGGTCCGGGCCCGGTAGGCCACCAGCAGGTCGGTGAACAGCACGGTGGCCGACCAGTGATCGCCCGCGATGTGGTGCATGGTGACGGACAGGACATGCTCGCCGTCGGCCCGCAGCACCGCGGCCCGGATTGGCCACTGCGACTCCAGGTCGAAGATGTGCGCGCGTTCCTGCTGCAGTCGCTCGGTGACCCACGATGCACCGGCGCCGTCCTCGACGCACACCGGCAGCCCCGCCGGCTCGTGAATGATCTGGTAAGGCACACCGTCGATTTCGCGGAACGTGGTGCGCAGCACCTCGTGCCGGTCCACGACGTCACCGATCGCGGCCGTCAGCGCCTCGACGTCGACCGGGCCACGCAGGCGCGCGGCGAACGGGATGTTGTTCATCACGCTGGGACCGTCGACGCGGTAGGCGAACCAGGTGCGGAGTTGCGACGCCGACAGCGGTGCCGGCCCGTCGTGGCCGACCGGGATCAGGCGGGGCCGAACAGGTCCCGCGCTGCCTGTCGACAACGCGTCGACATGGCCGGCGATCTGTGTGACCGTCGCGAGTTCGAAGATCTCCCGCACCCCGACCTCGACGTCGCAGGCGGTGCGGATGGCGGCGACCAGCCTGGTGGCCAGAAGCGAATGCCCACCGAGGTCGAAGAACGAGTCGTCGGCGCCGATCCTGTCGCGGCCGAGGAGTTCGCCGAACAGCGCGGCGATCCGGCGTTCGGTGGCGGTCTCGGGCTCACGGAACTCGTTGGCCGACACGATCTCCGGGACCGGCAGCGCCGTGCGGTCGATTTTGCCGTGCGTGGTGATGGGGATCTCGTCGAGCACGACGTAGCCGGCGGGCACCATGTACTCGGGCAGCGCCGCGTTGACCCGCGCGCGAATCCGGTCGACGTCGACCGATTCGGTTGGCTCACCCGCTACGGGGGTCAGGTAGCCGACCAGGCTCTTGCCCAACTGCGGCAGATCGCTGAGCACAACGACGGCCTGTCCGACGCTGGGGTCCACCGAGATGGCGGCGGCGACGTCGCCGAGTTCGATGCGGAAGCCGCGGATCTTGACCTGCTCGTCGGCGCGGCCGACGAATTCGATGTCGCCGTCGGCGTTGCGCCGCGCCAGGTCGCCGGACCGGTACATCCGGGCGCCGGGGTTGAACGGGTCGGCGACGAAGCGTTCCGCGGTCAGACCCGGCCTGCGGTGGTAACCGTGCGCGACATGCGTTCCGCCGATGTAGATCTCGCCGATCACGCCGACCGGGACGGGCTGCAGCGCGTCGTCGAGCAGGTGCAGCGTGGTGTTGATCTTCGGCGTGCCGATCGGCACGATCCGGGTGCCCTGCTTGCCCTCGACCTTGTATCGACTGGCGTTGACGATGGTCTCGGTCGGGCCGTAGAAGTTGTGCAGCATCGCGTCGAACGTGGCGTGGAACTTGTCGGCCACCTCGCCGGGCAGGGGTTCGCCGCCGATCGGTACGCGTTGCAGTGTGCGCCACTGGTTGACGCCGGGCAGGGACAGGAACAGGCCCAGCAGCGACGGCACGAAGTGCATCGCGGTGATGCCCTCGTTGCGCAGGAGATCGGTCAGGTAGCCGATGTCGTTGAGGCCGCCGGGCTTGTGGATCACGATGCGGGCGCCGCAGGCCAGCGTGCCGAACACCTCACCGATCGAGATGTCGAAGCTGGGCGAGGCGACCTGCAGCAGGCGGTCATCCGCGTCGATGCCGTAGTCCCCCTGGAACCACACGAAGTATTCGGCGATCGGGCGGTGCGGCACCGGGACACCCTTGGGCTGGCCCGTGGTTCCCGAGGTGTAGATCAGGTAGGCGGTGTTGTCCGGGCCGTGCGGACGGATCAGGTCGGCCGCGCTCGGATTGTCGGTGCGGAATTCGTCGAGTCCCGTGATTGGTTCGCGGATCACGAGTTTGGCGTCGCAGTCGCCCAGGATGAACGACAACCGGTCCTCGGGGTAGGTCGGGTCGACGGGCAGGTAGACGGCACCGGCCTTGACGATGCCCAGGGCCGTCACGACCAGTTCCGGGGACTTGTCCAGCAGCACCGCGACGCGGTCCTCGGCGCCGATCCCCTGTGCGATCAGCCAGTGGGCGATCTGGTTCGCGGACTCGTTGAGTTCGCGGTAGCTGTAGTGCCTGCCCTCGTAGACCACGGCGGTCGCGTCGGGGGTGCGCGCGACCTGCGCGGTCACCAGATCGCCGAGGGTGGCGGGCGCGGTATCGAACACCTCGCCGTGGGACACGTCCCGCAGCCATTCGGCCGACGCGGCGTCCATCAGATCCAGTCGGGCCAGCGCCGTGTCGGGCGCGGCCAGGGCGCTGTCCAGCAGCACGACGAAGTGGTCGAGCAGTTGCGCGGCCAACCGCGGTTCGAGGATCTCGACCAGGTGCTCGGCCTCGACCAGCGCACCGGCCGAGGACATCTCGACCATGAAGCCCAGCGGGAGTTGGGTGAGGTGGCCGCGCAGTTCGCCGCGGCGGCACTGAAGGCCCGGCGGGGTGAATCCGCCGCCGTCGGGTTCGCGGAAGCCGAAGCTCACGCGGGTCAGGCGTTCCGCACCGTGCCGGCGGTCCGGGTTGAGGTCGCGAACCACCCGGTCGAGGTTGACGCGCTGGTGCGCGAACGCCCCGAGTGCGGTGTCTCGGGCCTGGTCGAGCAGTTGGCGGAAAGTCAGATTCGACTGCGGACGCAGGCGCATCGCGACGGTGTTGCCGTAATAGCCGATGGTGTCCTCGGATTCGGCATCACGGTTGACCACGGGTGTCACGACCAGGAAGTCGTCGCTGTGGGTGTATCGGTGGATCAGGGTGCCGAACACCGCGAGCAGCACCATATACGGCGTGGACCCGGTCTCACGGGCCAACGCGGCGACGCGCTCGGTGGTCTCCCGGGTCAGACGCACGGTGCTTCGCGACGAACGCCAACTGGTCGGGACCGCGGACCCATGGGGGCCGGGCAGTTCGAGCGGTTCGGGCATGTCGGCCATCACCGAACGCCAGTACGCGAGATCGGCGGTATCGGAAGCGTTTCCGCCTGCCCGCGTGCGCACCGGTTCGGCGTCAAGCGTCCCACCGGTGTACGCCCGGGTGAGGTCGGTGAAGAACACCCGCCACGAGGCGTCGTCCCACGCGATGTGATGGGCGACCAGCAGCATCATGTGCTCGTCGGGTGCGGTGCGAACCACGGTGATGCGCAGGGGCGCATCCTTGGTGAGGTCGAACGGTGCGGCGAACTCCCGCTGTGCGAGCACTTCGAGTCGCAGCTGCCGAGCGTGGTCGGACAGGTCGGTGAGGTCGTGCACCGCCCAGGCCGGTCGCAGATCGTCAACGAAGCGCGGGTGCGGTTCACCGTTCTCGTCGGCGTGATAGGTGTTGCGCAGCACGCTGTGCCGCACGGCGACCGCGTCCACCGCCTCGTGCAGCGCGGCGACGTCGAGCGCCCCGGTGAGCCGGTAGGACACCGACACATTCAGCAGTGCGCCGCTGGGGTCGGCGGCCTGGACGAACCACATCCGCAGTTGGCCCTCGGACAACTCGGTGCTCGGCTGGTCCGGCGCGGCCACGTCGGCACCCGGACTCGACAGCCCGCGTTCGTTGAGCCTGCGCCGCAACAGTTCCAGGCGCCGGTCGTCGAGGGAGGTGTCAGTCACGTGAGGGTTCACTTTCTCTCCAGGTCGGACACGAGTTCAGCGCCGGTGATCCCGCCGAGCAGGCGGGCCAGGCCGACTGTGCGCCCCATGACGCGGTTCAGCCGCTTGCGCAGATCCAGCGCAAGCAGCGAGTCGACGCCCAAGTCGAACAGCGATGCGTTCAGGTCGAGGACGTCCGGATCGGGAAGGCTCAGCACCGCAGCGAGTTCGGCGCGCACGGTGTCGGCGGTGCTCAGATCGGCTGCCGGCGCAGCGGGCTCCGCGGCGGATGCGGGAACCGGTGCATCGAGGCTGTCGAGGAAGATGCGGAGGCGTTCGGGGTCGGCCGCGAGCACCAGCGGATCCACCGTATGGTCGCGCAGGCTGGCCGCGATGGCCTGCTCGGCGGGCATCTGCCGCAGGCCGGAGCGTTCGATGTTGGCGACCTCGGCGGCGTCGACGATGCCGCCGTCACCCCACAGACCCCACCGCACCGACACACAGCGACGCCCCGTCGCCCGCACCCGATGAGCGACGACGTCGAGCATTCGGTTGGCCGCGGCGTACGCGGCGTGGCCGTGTCCGCCCCACACCCCAGACATCGAGGAACACAGCAGCATTCGGCTCTCGGGGCGGTGCGGCCACATCTCCGCGATCCTCACGGCGCCGATCACCTTGGCACTCAATGCCTGGATGAAGGCCGTCGTATCGAGGTGATCGCCGGTCCCGAACCGTGCGAGGCCAGCGCAGTGCACGATCAGCGAGGCGCCCTGTCCACCGAACTGTGCTGCGGCCGCGCCCAACTGCGCCGCGTCGGTGATGTCGCACGGCACCGAGACCACCTCGGTGCCGTGGGCCTCGGTGAGCGCCGCACACACCGTGGGGTCCACGGCGCGTCGGCTCAGCAGCACGATCCGGCGCGCACCCCGTTCGGCGAGGTGGCGGGCGTACTGCAGGCCGATGGCGCCCGCGCCGCCGGTGATGACGACCTCGTCGAGCAGGCCGCCGCCCAGCGCGAGGTCCGGCGCCGTGACGCTGGAGGCGGTGAACGCCTTGGGGTCGCGGCGATACAACTGGGGACGGCCGTCGACGTGCCGCAGCGCAAGCTCTCCCCCGCCGGTCCGCACGACGTCGAGCACGACCTCGGCGGGGACGCCGGGCACGGTGTCGAGATGGTGGAACGTCTGATCGGGGTGTTCGAAGCCCAGGCTGCGGTGCACGGCGGCAAGCGCTGCCGCGACAGGCGAAGGCTTTGGGTCGGCGATGCCGGTCTGCTCGGCGCCGACGGTGACGAGCCACACCTGTCGGCAGGACGGGCCGATCTGGTCGACGTAGCGCAGCAGTCCGTCTTGGACCAGCTTCGCGAGCGCCACGGCGGCCTCGGGGACGTCGGAGTCCCCGTGGTCGGGAGCCACCACGACCAGGATCTCGGCGCCCTCAGGCGTAGCGCCGCCGAGCACCGTGTTCAGTCCGTGCGCCAACGACGTGGGGTTGCCGAGAGGCAGCACCGCCACCGTGGGCCGGTCTCGGGGTGCGGGAGTGGGCAGCGGCAGCCACGACTCCGCGGTCACGGTCAAACCGGTCACCGGGGGCAGCGGTTCCCGCTGTGCCCAGAGCTTCCCGGCGCGCATCGGGGCGTTGGGGAACCCCTGCAATGGGACTCCGTTGGTGACGAACTCACGCCACACGTAGGTCGGGTCGGCCACGGCGACCGCGGCGATGTTGGCCGCCAACTGCTGCGGCAACGGGTGGTCTCGATGTCCCGTTCCGGCCAGCACCGCCTCGCCCGCACGCTCGGCGATCGCGTGCAGCAGCGCCGGGTGGCTCGACAGCTCCACGAAGACGCCTGCGCCGCAGTCGATCGCGGCCTGCACGGCGTGGTCGAATCGGACGGTGTGGCGCAGGTTGGCGTACCAGTAGTCGACGAACCCGGTGCCGGGGGCGACGACGGCGCCGGTGGTGCCGCCGACGAACTGGACGGCGCTCTCGGAGAACTGCGCGGCGGGAAGTTGCCCCTGCACCCAGTCCCGAAGGGGCTCGAGCACGCTGGTGTGAACGGGGAAGTTGACCGTGATCCCGGTGCCGAGTCGGCCGTCGGCCCGGACCCGTTCGACCGCAGCAGCGACGGCGTCGGCGTCACCCGAGACGGCGACCGCCGCACTGGCGTTGATCACCGAGAGTTCGAGCCAGCCCGGGATGTCTTCGATCAGTGCGCGTGCGGCGTCGGCCGTGATGCCCAGGGCCGCGACGGCGTAGGAGCCGGTGAGTCGGTCGACCACACCCGCGCGGGCCGCGACGACCGTCACGGCATCGGTGAGGTCCATCGTTCCCGCGACGTAGGCCGCGGCGATCTCACCGAGGCTGTGCCCGACCGTGAGATCCGGGGTCACGCCGTGACTGCGCCAGGCGGCCGCCAGGCCCACCGCGTGGGCGAACTGGCCGCCCTGGATCTCGATCTCGGAGAACGACTCCGGGGCGTCGACCTCGGTCAGGTAGCGCAGCGGCGTCGCGTGTCCGGCGGCCGCGAACGCCGCGACACACTCGTCGACCGCGTCGCGGTAGCCGGGCAGGTGCCGGTGGGCGTCGGCGCCCATACCGGGGTGTTGACCGCCCTGGCCGGGGAAGACGAACGCTACCCGCGGCGGTCGACTCGCCGACGAGTGGGACACCAGCGGATGTTCGGCGCCGTTGGCTGCGGCAACCAGACCGGCGCGGAGTTCGTCACGGTCGGCGGCGCGAATCACGGTTCGATGCCGCCGGATTCGGCGGGTGCGCAGCAGATGCGCCGCGACGTCAACCACGCTCGCGGTGCGGCCACGGTCGGTGTCGAGGAAGCGGTGGATGGCCGCGGCGTCACGCGCCATCAGGTCCTCGACGTGGGCGCTGATCAGCACGGGGGTGCGCCCGTCGGGCCCTGTTTCGGCGCGCGTCACGACGCCTCCTGCTCGGGCATCGACACGAGGAGATGGGTGTTGGTGCCGCTCATTCCGAACGCCGAGACCGCGGCGGTGCGGCGGCCGTTGGTGGCCGGCCAGGGGCGCAGCTTGTCGGCGAGGCGCAGCCCCTGACTCTCCCAGTCGATTTCGGTGCTGGGGTCGTCGACGTGCAGTGTCGGGGGGATGCTGCCGTGCGCGGAGGCGACGAGCACCTTGGCGAGGCCGAGTGCCCCCGCGGCGGCCTGGGTGTGGCCCAGGTTGGACTTCACCGAACCCAGGACCGCACCGGTGCCGGGCGCCGCGGCGCCGTAGGTTGCGGCCAGGGACCGCAGTTCGGTGCGATCCCCCAGGCGGGTGCCGGTGCCGTGCCCCTCGATGACGTCGACCTGCTCGGGTGCGAGTCCTGCCCGGTCGAGCGCGCGGCGGAACAGGCGCACCTGGGCGGCCTGGCTCGGCGCGGTCAGTCCGGTGGTGCGCCCGTCGGAGTTCAACACGCTCGCGGTCACCTCGGCCAGGATGGGCCTGCCGTCGGCCAGTGCGCGAGAGCGCTTCTGCAGCAGGAACATCGCCGCACCCTCGGCCCACACGGTGCCGGAGGCGTGTGCGCTGTAGGGCCGGCAGTGGCCGTCGTCGGACAGTGCGTGCTGCTTGGAGAACTCGACGAAGTAGCCGGGTGAGCCCATCACGGTGACGCCACCGGCCAGTGCGAGGTCGCAGTCCCCGCTGTGCAGGGCAGCAACCGCGGTGTGGAACGCGGCCAGGGCCGAGGAGCACGAGGTGTCGACCGTGACCGCCGGTCCGGCGAAATCGAGCAGGTAGGCGATGCGCCCGGAGATCACGCCCAGCGAGGTGCCGGTGATCAGATGCCCGCTGTGGTGCGAGAACTCGGCCATGGGTGGGCCGTATTCGAGGGTGGATGCGCCGACGTAGCAGCCGACGTCGTGACCGGCGAGGTCGTCGGGGTTGATGCCGCTGTTCTCGACGGCACGCCAGGCCAGGCGCAGCGCGACGCGCTGCTGGGGGTCCATCGCCACCGCCTCGCGCGGCGAGATGCCGAAGAACTCGGGATCGAATTCGGCTGCACTGGAGAGGAATCCACCGAGATTGTGGATCTGGGTGAACCCCTCCCGACGCGAACCCTCGAAGAGTTCGTTCAGTGACCATCCGCGGTCGGTGGGGAACGGGCCCAGGGCCTCGCGCTGTTCGGTCAGCAGGGTCCAGAAGGCCTCCGGGGTGTCGACATCGCCGGGTGTCTCCAGCGCCATGCCCACGATCACCACGGGGTCGGTCATGTTCTGCCCACCAGTTGAGCCACCGCGTTCAGGTGGTCGTTGAGGTAGAAGTGCCCGCCGTCGAAGAATTCACAGGTGAAGCGGCCCGTGGTGTGGGATTCCCAGCGGTCCAGCCACTCCCTCCTGGTGCGGTGATCCGCACTGCCGCCGAGGGCGTGGATGTCGGCGCGGATCGTGACGTCCGGGGCACAGGAATAGGTGCTCAGCGCGCGGTAGTCCGCCTTGACGGCGCGCATCAGCAGTTCGGCGAAATCCTCGTCCTCGAGCAGGACGGGATTCGTGCCGCCGAGGTCGATCATGTCGGCGAGCACCTCGGCGTCGGTGCTCGGCAGTGGGAATCCCTCGGTGACGGTCGACGGGGCCTGCCCGGCCGACGCCCACAGCGCACGGACTTCGACGCCGCGGGCCTCGGCGATGCGTGCGAATTCGAACGCCACGACCGCACCCATGCAGTGCCCGAACAGGGTCAGCGGCGCGGCACCGGACCAGTCACCGGCGCCGAACAGCTGTTCCGCGATCTCCCCGACGGTGCCGACCGCGGGGTGCGTGAGCCGGTCGGCGCGCTGCGGGTACTGCACGATGATCGCGGGAGTTTCGTTGTCCGACAGAACCTTAGCGAATCCACGGTAGGCAGCGGCCGCACCTCCCGCGTGCGGGAAGATCACGGTCGCACCCGGTGCGGTGCCGGGGAACTGTTTGATCCAGGACGGGAAGTCCACACCGGTGGTCATGACGCCACCGACGCGTCGAGTGCGGACACCACTTCGCTGTGTTCCATCTCCAGCACCTCGAGATAGACCTCGGCGACCTGCACCAGCCGATCGCTGCCGGGTTCGCGGTCCTGCAGGAGTGTCGCGAGACCCCCGACCGTGCGCGCGGCGAAGATGTCGGCGACCATCACCGTCGGGGTGTCGAGCCAGGCCCGGATCTGCGCCACCAACTGCGTGGCCAGCACAGAATCGCCACCGAGGCCGAAGAAGTCGTCATCGACGCTGAGCGCCTCGACGCGCAGCAGGTTCGAGATGATGTCGGCCAGCGCACGTTCCAGGGGTGTCGAAGGCGCCACGTGGGTCGCGGTGTGCTCGCTCCCACGCCGCTGGGCGGCCTGGACCAGCAGGTCGGCCGCGGCGCGACGATCGATCTTGCCGCCGACGGTGAACGGGATGGTCTCGACGATTTCGAGGACGTCCGGAACCATATGCGGCGGAACCAATCCGGCCACCGCGGCGGTGAGTCGCTGCGGCGTCGCCTGCGGGTCGGTGACCCGGACCAGGGCGGTCAACTGTTCGCGTGTCGCATCACCCGCGGCAGGCACGACCGCGGCGACCGCGCCGTCGACGAATGGCAACCGGTTCAGGGCACCCTCGACCTCGCCGAGTTCGACGCGGTACCCGCTGATCTTGACGCGGTGGTCGGCACGGCCGACGAATTCGAGTGTCCCGTCGGGCAGGTAGCGCGCGAGGTCGCCCGTGCGGTACCACCGGACGCCGCCTTGCTCGACGAACTTCTCCGCGGTGAGTTCGGGTCGGCGGCGGTATCCCGCGGCGACACCCCGACCACCGACCCAGAACTCGCCGGGCACCCAGTCCGGGCAGTCGGTGCCGTCCGGCGCCACGACGCGACAGGTGTTGTTGGGCAACGGCCGGCCCAGCGGAACCGCGGCGCCCGCCGGCAGGTCGGTGACCTCGTACCAGGTGTTGTGGATGGCGGTCTCGGTCGCCCCACCCAGTCCGGCGATGCGGGCGTGCGGCGCCTGCGCGCGCAGGGCCCGGACCATCTCGGTGCGCACCCAGTCACCGCCGGTGGGCACCACCCGCACCGAGGGCAGCTCGGGGTTCACCGCGACCAGCATCTCGAGCCAGCCCGGCAGCCAGTGCAGCACCGTGACGTCGTGGTCGCGGATCAGCCGTGCCCACGCATCGGGGTCGCGGCGCTGGTCCTCGTCGACCACGACGATCGATCCGCCGGCGCGCAGCATGCCGAAGATGTCCAGCACCGAGATGTCACATTCCAGCGTGGACAGCGCCAGGCAGCGGTCGTGGCGCCCGATCTCGAAGTGGTCGTTGATGAACTCGACGGTGTTCATCGCGGCGTCGTGGGTGACGTCGACGCCCTTGGGCTCCCCCGTCGATCCCGAGGTGAACAGCACGTAGGCGACGTCGTGCGGGTCGGTGACGGCGGGTGCGGTCTCGGCGGCGCGGTAGCGGCCCTGCTCGACCGCCTCGGCGACGGTCAGCGCGGGCACCGGCAGGTCATCCATCGCAGCCGTGCGTGGCCCGCAGAACAGGGCCGAATGCACGCCCGCACCGGCGAGGATGCGCTGCGCGCGGTCGGCCGGTTGGTCGACGCCGATCGGCAGGTACACCGCACCGGCGGCGTGGATGCCCAGCAGGGCCGGGATCTGCTCGGCGGTCTTGGGGCCCATCACCGCGACTGTGTCGCCGCGGCCGGCACCGCGTTCGCGCAGCGTGGCCGTCACCGCCAGGACCTGTTCGCGCAGTTGCCCGTACGTCAGGTCACCGAGGCCGCTGTACACCGCGGGCGCATCGGGCTGCTGCTCGGCGGCGCGAAAGAATCCGTCGTGCAACGCTTCTGAGCTTCCCGGGTGGGTGTCATTGAGGGCCGCACGCACCGCAAGCTGCTCTTCGGGTGCCGCGGACGTGTCGAGGGCCTCCCACGCGGAATCGTCGTGGGCCAACCGGATGAGTTCGGCGACATGGTGGGCGAACATCGCATCGGCGACGCCGGGCCGGAACGCATCCTCCCGGACATCCCAGTTGATCAGCAGGCCGCCGTCGTACGGGGTGGCCTGCGCGTCCAGTAGAACCTGGGGCCCCTGCGAGATGTGCCACACGCAGGCCCCGAACTGGTCGGTGACGTCGCCCGCGAACAGGTCACCCAGGCCGATCGCGCTGGTGAACACGAACGGCGCGAGGGTGGGCAGGCCGCGGTGCCGGGTGAGGTCGCGCAGCACCGACAGTCCGGAGTAGCTCGAGTGCCCCGCGCTGGCGTGCAGCGACTGCTGCAGGACCCGCGCACGGTCGGCCGCGGTGGGCGCCGCGGTGAGGTCGACGTCGAGCATGAGTGACGAACTGAAGTCGCCGACGAGCTTCTCGACATCGGGGTGGAAGGGTTCGCGGCCGAACATCGGCAGATTGAGCAGGAAGTGCGCACTCGTGGACCAGCGCGCGAGCGTTCCGGCGTAGGACGCGGCGATCGCCATGGCGGGGGTGACACCGCGTCGGTGCGCGGCGGCGAACAGGGCCTCGCGGACGTCGGCGTCGAAGAAGTGCCAGCGCCGGGTGTTGCGGCGCGGGTTGGCCTGCTCGGAAGCCGGCACGAGCGGTGGCGACGGCGGTTCGGGCAGATGCGGGACACGTTCGGCCCACCACCGCCGGTCCTCGTCGGACACCGGGGCCGACGCGGTCAGCGCGGCCCGGTACTCGCGGTAGGTGTAGCCGAGGTCGGGCAGGTCGTCGCCGCGGTAGAACACCGCGAGGTCGGCCATGAAGTTGCGGTAGCTCACGGCGTCGGCGGCCGACATGTCCATGTCGACATGCAGGCGCGTGCGTCCCTGCGGCAGCAGCGTCAGGGCGATCTGCAACACCTCACCGTGCAGGATCTGGTGTGACTTGGCGTCGCGGATCTCCTCGAGGCGCTGCGGGACCGTCGTCTCGTCCTCGTCGCGCAGGTCGACGATCTCGACCGGCAGCGTGCGGTCGGTGATCCGCTGGGTGCCGTCGGGCAGGATCTCGACGCGCAGCATCGGGTGGCGACGCGCCAGCGCGGCCGCGGCGACGCGCAGTTGGCCGGGGTCGACGCCCTCGCCGTCGAACTCGACGTACAGGTGCGGGGCCACCCCGCCGAGCGCCTGCTCCTCATTGCGGCCCAGCCACAGCGCGTGCTGGATCGGGGCCAAGGGGAAGGTGTCCCCCTCTTCCGGGCTGTCCTGGGGCTCCGGGGCCTGGGGTGATTCGGAGTCGCCGGACCGCTCGGTGACCAGTTGGGTCCAGGCCGCGACCGTGGGGTTCTCGGCCAGTAGGGCGAAGTTGATGTCGATGCCCTGCCTGCGCCACCGCCCGGACAGCGACATCATCCGGATAGAGTCCAGGCCCGAGGCAATGAGGTCGGCGTCGGGGTCCAGCGCGTCCGGGCTGATGCCGAGCAGCTCAGCGACCTGCTCTTGGACGGTCAGCGAGCTCGTCGCAGCGCGACCCACTATCGGTCCTCCCAACAATCAACAAAGGCTGCCCTAACTTTGTGGAGGCTACCCTATATATGATCGTCCGGACACATCTACCCGGAAGGGCGGCCTGTACCGCGATGAGCACCGGTTTTGACCCGAGCGCCGAAGTTGAACGGTCCGAGATTGACGACCTCGCGCAGGGTTTCGTCGCCTGCCCGGCCGATCGTGCCGAGGTTTACCGACAGGCCGGCTATTGGGTGGGTCTGCCGCTGGATTCGATCCTGCGAGAGGCCGCAGCGCGCTGGCCTGGCAAATGCGCCGTCGTGGACCCCCGGGAGAGGTGGACGTTCGCCGAACTGGACGCGGCAGCGGACCGGATCGGATCCGCGCTGCTCGACCTCGGTTTCCACGCCGGCGACCGGGTCCTGCTGCAACTTCCCAACTCGTGCCGGTTCGCGGTCGCCCTGTTCGGTCTGCTGCGCGCGGGTGTGGTGCCGGTGATGTGCCTGCCCGGCCACCGCAGCGCCGAACTGGGGCATTTCGCGCAGGTCAGCGGCGCGGTCGGGTTGATCATCACCGACCAGGCCGGCGGGTTCGACTACCGCCAGATGGCGGCCGAGTTGGTGCGCGAGCATCCGCGCCTGACCCGGGTGCTGGTCGACGGGGAACCCGGGGACTTCCAGCGCTGGTCCGATGTGACCGATCACGCCGGTCCCGTCGCGCAGTTCTCGGTGCCCGATCCCAGCCTTCCCGCGCTGCTCCTCGTGTCCGGTGGGACGACGGGCCTGCCCAAGCTCATCCCCCGCACGCACGACGACTACCGCTACAACGCCGTGGCCTGTGCCCAGGCGTACGGGATGACCGGCGACGACGTCTATCTGGTCGCGCTGCCCGCGGGGCACAACTTCCCGCTGGCCTGCCCGGGCCTGCTGGGCTCGATGACCGTCGGCGCCACAACGATTTTCACCGACGACCCCAGCCCCGAGGCGGCCTTCGCGCTGATCGACAAACATCAGGTCACTGTGACGGGCCTGGTCAACGCGCTGGCCAAGCTGTGGGCGCAGGCCTGCGACTGGGAACCCGTACTGCCGACGTCGCTGCGGGTGGTCCAGGTCGGCGGGTCCCGGATGATGCCTGACGAGGCGCGCTTCATCAGGGAGAACCTGTCCGCGGGCACGCAGCAGATCTTCGGCATGGCCGAGGGCATGTTGAACTTCACCCGCCCCGGCGACCCGATCGAGGTCGTCGACAACGTGCAGGGCAGGCCGATGTCCCCGCACGACGAAATGAAGGTCGTCGACGAATTCGGCGACGAGGTCGCACCCGGCGAAGAGGGTGAACTGCTGGTGCGCGGCCCCTACACACTCAGCGGCTACTACCGCGCCGACGAGGCCAACGCCCGCTCGTTCAGCCCGGACGGCTTCTATCGCAGCGGCGACCGCGTGCGCATCTTCACCGACGGTCCCCGAGCCGGGTACGTCGAGGTCACCGGACGTATCAAGGACGTGATCCATCGTGGCGGTGAGACCGTGTCGGCGTCGGATCTCGAAGAGCACCTGAACTCCCACCCGGCGATCGCCGATGCCGCCGCCGTCGCACTACCCGACGAATACCTGGGCGAGAAAATCTGCGCCGCAGTCGTTTTCAAGGGTGCGCCGATCACGCTGGCCGAACTTCATGAATTCCTCGACGACCGCGGCGTGTCCGCCCACACCAAACCGGACGCGCTGGCCCCGATGAGATCGCTGCCCAAGACCGCGGTCGGCAAGGTGGACAAGAAGCAGATCCTGGCCACATTGGCGCAGGCATGACACAGGACGTAGCCCCCACACTCGGCGCTCGACGTGCCAGTATCGACAGCACTGCGAGCACAGGAATCTCACTGACATGACCATGAATAACGGTTCCAGCGAACATCTTTCGCCGATCGCAATCATCGGCCTCGGCTGCCGGCTGGCCGGGGACGTAACCACGCCCGAGGCGTTCTGGGACTTCCTGCTCGACGGTCGCAGCGCGGTGCGCGAGGTGCCCGCCGAACGCTGGGAGCCCTACCTTCGCCGCGACCCGCGCAATGCCGCAGTGCTCAAGGACACCACGCCGTTCGGCACGTTCCTCGACGACCTCGCGGGTTTCGACGCGGAGTTCTTCGGGGTCTCGCCTCGCGAGGCCGAACTGATGGACCCGCAGCAGCGACTTGCCCTCGAAGTCAGCTGGGAGGCCCTCGAACATGCCGGTGTGCCCCCGCGCTCGCTGGGCGGCAGCGACACCGCGGTGCTCATGGGCGTCAACTCCGACGACTACGGCAAGCTCCTGATGGAGGATCTGCCGGGCATCGAGGCCTGGACCGGGATCGGCACCTCGCTGTGTGGCGTCGCCAACCGGGTGTCGCACCTGTTGGACCTGCGCGGACCCAGCGTCGCCCTGGACGCGGCGTGTGCAGCCTCGCTCGTCGCGGTGCATCAGGCCTGCCAACTGCTGCGCGCGGGTGAGACCTCGCTGGCGCTGGCCGGTGGCGTCAGCGCGTTGATCGGGCCCGGCCTGACCCGCGTGCTCGACGTGGCCGGCGCGACCGCCCCGGACGGACGGTGCAAGACCTTCGACGCCTCCGCCGACGGTTATGGCCGCGGCGAGGGGGCCGCAGTCGTGGTGCTCAAACGACTGGAGGACGCGGTCCGCGACGGCGACCGGGTGCTGGCCGTCGTCCGCGGTGGTGCCGTCGCCCAAGACGGCCGGACCGTGGGCATCATGTCGCCCAACGGCGCGGCCCAGGCGGACCTGTTCCGCCTGGCGTGTGCGACCTCGAGCGTCGACCCCGCAGGTGTCGACTTCCTCGAAGCACACGGAACAGGCACTCCCACAGGTGATCCCGTCGAGATCACCGCGCTGTCCGAGGTGTACGGGGCAGCCCGGCCCGCCGGCGATCCGGCGATGGTCGGCTCCGTCAAACCCAACACCGGCCACCTCGAGGGCGGCGCCGGTGTCGTCGGACTGATCAAGGCCGTGTTGGCGCTGCACCACGAGGCCATCCCGCCGACCGCGGGGGTGCGCACGCTGACGCCCGCGGTGGACTGGGCCACCAGTGGACTGCGTGTTCCCGTTGAGGTCCAGCCGTGGCCACGGCGACGTGACCGGCCACGCCGGGCCGCGGTGTGCAGCTACGGCTACGGCGGCACCATCGCGCACGTGCTGCTCGAGGAGGCTCCGGCCGCCCAGGCGCGCGTGTCCCCCACATCTACCGCGCCGGCGGTGATTCCACTGTCGGCCCGGTCCGAGACCCGCCTGGCCGCCCAGGCCGCCGCCGTGGCCGAGCACCTCTCGGACCTACCGGCGCCCCTGGAGCAGATCGCCGCGACGTCGTGGGTCCGGCGCACCCACGAACCGGTGCGCGCGGCCGTCATTGCCGAGGACGCCGACGAACTGCGGCATGGACTTGAGGTGCTGGCCACCGACGGACGCGACCCCGCAGTGGTCCGCGGCACCCCGGTGCCCGGTGCGTCCGCGGGCGCGGTCTGGGTGTTCTCCGGGCACGGTTCGCACTGGCCGCTGATGGGTCGGGAGCTGCTGGCCTCCGAACCGGCGTTCGCCGCGGTGCTCGACATCGTCGACCCGATCTTCGGTGCGGAACTGGGCTTTTCGGCCCGCGAGGCGCTGACGACGGGTGAACTCGGTGGCACGGACCGGGTGCAGGCGCTGACCTTCGCGATGCAGGTCGGCCTGGCGGCCGTGCTGCGCGAGCGCGGTGTCACCCCAGCCGCGGTGATCGGCCACTCCGTCGGGGAGGTCGCGGCCTGTGTCACCGCGGGCGTGTTCGATCTGGCGCAGGGCGCGGCCGTGGCCTGCTACCGGGCGCGCGGGTTCCGCCGCGTCATGGGTGAGGGCGCGATGGCGCTGGTGCCGCTGCCGTTCGACGAGGTCGCGCAGAGTCTGGGTGAGCGCGCCGACGTGGTCGCGGCGATCAGCGCATCGGCGACGTCGACCGTGGTGTCAGGCCGCTCGGCGGCCGTCGACGAGGTGGCCGCGCAGTGGAGTGCCGACGGTCTGATGGTGCGCCGCGTCCGGACCGACGTCGCATTCCACAGTCCCGCAATGGATTCCCTGACCGCCGACCTGGCGAGACTCACCGGGGCACTGCCGCCGTCGCGGCCCGCGCAGGTCCCGCTGTACACCACCGCGCTGGCCGACCCGCGGTCGACAGCGCCACGTGACCCCGCCTACTGGGTGGCCAACCTGCGTGACCGGGTCCGGTTCGCGGAGGCTGTCACGGCGGCCGCCGAAGACGGCCACCGCCTGTTCCTGGAGGTCTCGGCGCACCCCGTGGTGTCGCACTCCGTGGTCGAGACCCTGCTGCACCTCGGCGCAGACGAGCACGCCGCGATCGGTGTGCTGCGGCGCGATCAACCCACGCGGCGCTCGGTCGCCGCGGCGGTCGCGGCGCTGCACTGCCACGGCGCCCCCGTTGAGCACGGATTCACCGCCTCGTCGTCCTGGGCCGACCTGCCCGGCACGCAGTGGCAGCACCGCGAATTCTGGCGCACCCCAAGCACTCCGCCCGCCGGGCGCGGTGTGCACGACATCGACAGCCACACGCTGCTCGGCGGCCGCCTGGAGGTCACCGGCGCGGTGCCCGCTCAGGTGTGGGAGACCCGACTGGACATGTCCACGCGGCCCTACCCCGCCAACCACCCCGTGCAGGGCACCGAGATCATCCCGGCCGCGGTGCTGCTCAACACATTCCTGACCGCCGCACAGAACCCGATTGTCGATGTGCATCTGCGGACCCCCGTCGCGCCCGGGCGCACTCGGGATGTCCAGGTGGTGCTGCAGGACCGCGCGCTGGCGATCTCGACCCGTCTGGTCGACGACGAATGGACGCGCGGGGGTGGCCTCGGGGAGGAACCAGAAACCGGCGGTTGGCTGACCCACAGCACCGCGGTGACCGCGACCTCTGGTGGCGCCGAGGTGCCTCCCCTTGACGAGGCCGTGGTGCGGGCCCGATACACCGACCAGTTGCCGCCCAACAGCGTGGTGGACAAGCTCGCCACGCTCGGTGTCGCCGAGATGGGGTTCGGCTGGGAGGTCGTCGATCTGCGCTCCGGCGACGGTGGATTCCTCGCCCAGGTGCGCGCCGAACGCGACGGATCGAGTCCCACGACGTGGGCGGGCCTGCTTGACGCGGCGACGTCGGTGGCCTCGGTGGTGTTCGACGGCCCGCCGAAGCTGCGGATGCCCGCGCGGATCGAGCGGGTGGAGGTGCTTGCCGCCCCGTCGGATTCGGTGCTGCTGCATGTCCGCCGTCGCCCGGAGGGCACCTGCACCGACGTCCTGATCGCGAGCCTGACGGGGACGCCACTGGTGTCCATCACGGGCATGACGTTCGAGGAGCTTGAGAACACCAGTGGTGATGTCGGCCGGATGGTGCATCGAATCGACTGGCAGACAACGCCATACGACGCCTCGGCACGTCCGGCCACGGTGGTTCTGGTCGGCGGCGACGATGCCGTGGGCTCGTGGTGCCGTGCTGAACTCGATGCCGCCGGGGTCCGTCATCTGACGTGCGCACCCGACGCGCTGCCCGCAGACCTGGGTTCCGACAGCGTGGTGCTGGTGCTCCCGTCGGCCGGGGACTCCCCTCTCGATTCGGTGGCCTCAGTGCTCGACACGCTCACATCCGCTCTGGCGAACGGGTTCCCGGGCCGGATCTGGGCCCTCACGCGCGGCGTACACGAGGGTGGGGACGTCGCACGCTCACCGCTGTGGGGTCTGACCCGCGTTGCTGCAGCCGAACATCCCCTGCTCTGGGGCGGTGTGCTGGACCTGGACTCCGAACAGCTGCCGCTGGGTGTGCTGTCTGAGTTGGCGGGACACGGCGTCGTGGTGGTGCGCGGACAGGATGCGCTCGTCGCGCGACTGGCCACCGTCACCCGCGCGGGTGGCGCGGCGCTGGAGTGCTCACCCGCGGGCACGTATCTGATCACGGGCGGCACCGGTGTGCTGGGCCTGCGCCTCGCCGAGCACCTCGCCGATCTGGGTGCCCGGCGACTGGTTCTGGTGTCGCGGTCCGGGTTGCCGGAACGGTCGTCCTGGGCCAGTGCGGCCAACCAGGAGCAGATCCGCGCGGTGTCCACCCTTGAGGAGCGTGGCGTATCGGTGCATGTCGCGGCGGTGGACATCGCCTCCGACACCGCCGCGGACGAACTCCGTGGTGTCTTGGCCACACTGCCACCCGTACGCGGCGTCGTGCACGCCGCGGGGGTGGAGGCCGGGGTGTTCCTGGCCAACACCACGATCGACGAGATCGCAATGACCATGCGCCCCAAAGTCAATGGCGCGCTCACACTCCACGCGATGTTCCCGCCCGGACAGCTGGACTGGATGGTGCTGTACTCATCGTGCGGGTATCTGGCCGGTTTCCCCGGCCAGGGCGCCTACGCCTGCGGTAACGCATTCCTCGACGGCCTCGCGCGGCACCGTCGCGCACTCGGCGACACCACGACCAGCGTGGCCTGGACCGCGTGGCGCGGCCTGGGCATGGGGTCGGATTCGGGTTACGTGGCAGCGCAGTTGGACGCCCTGGGCATGGACACCATCGGCGCCGACGACGCCCTGCGCGCACTCGACATCGCGATGCGGTCCGAGGAGGCCAACCCCGTCGTGCTGCCCGTGCTTCCCGGCGCGGTGTCGGTGCCGATCCTGGCCGACGTCGCCGCGGCATTACTGAATTCCGGTGATGACGAGGGTGATTCAGCACCCATCGGTCCCGGGGACATGGACACCGCAGAGTGGGTCGCGCAGCAGGTGCTCACCGCGGTGGCGGGAGAACTGGGCCTGCCCGCCGACGACGTCGACACCAAACTACCCCTGGTCGAGATCGGGGTGGACTCGATCATGACGGTGGCGCTGCGACGGCAGCTGGAGAGGCAGACCGGCCTCGCGCTGCCGCCGACCCTGCTGTGGGAGCATCCGACCGCCGCCGCGGTGACCGCCCGCATCATCGAACTGCTTGAGGATGAGATCTCCTCTGCCGCCGAGGAGGAGGGCGCGTCGGTCTGAGGTGGGTCAGTCCGCCAGCAGGTCGCGCACCACGCCGTCGGCCAGCAGTCGACCGCGGTCGGTGAGCACCAGATTGTGGCCGTCGTGCACCAGAAGGCCTGCGGCCACCGCGGACTCGGCGCGGGCCTGCTCATCGGCGTCGAGCAGTGACGTGGGCAAGCCCGAGCGCAGGCGGATCTGCAACAGCACATCCTCGACGTGCCGATCCCGCGGCGCGAGGACCTCGAAATCGGCGATGGGCAGTTCGCGCTTCTCAGCCAATGCCGCATAGGTGTTGGGGTGCTTGACATTCCACCATCGGGTGGCACCGACGAAGCCGTGCGCACCGGGACCCGCACCCCACCACTGGCCACCGTTCCAATAGCCCAGATTGTGCCGGCACTCGCCGCCGGGCTTACTCCAGTTGGAGACCTCGTACCAGGTGAATCCGGCGTCGGCCAGCCACGTGTCGAGCAGTTCGTAGCGTCGCGCCAACACGTCCTCGTCGGGTGCGGCGACCTCACCGCGGCGGACCCGGCGGGCCAGCGCGGTGCCGTCCTCGACCACCAGCGCGTACGCCGAGAGGTGGTCGACCCCGGCGCCGATGGCGGCGTCCACCGATCGGTGCAGGTCGTCGTCGCTCTCGCCCGGTGACCCGTAGATGAGGTCAAGGTTCACATGTTCGAAGCCGGCATCCTGCGCCTCCCGCGCCGCATCCAGCGCCCGTCCGGGCGAGTGCACGCGGTCCAGCAGGCGCAGCACCGTCGGCGCGACCGACTGCATGCCCAGCGACACCCGCGTGTAGCCCGCGGTGCGCAAGCGAGTGAAGAACCCGGGACTCGTCGACTCCGGGTTGGCCTCGGTGGTGACCTCGGCGTCGGGCGCGAGGGTGAACTCGGACCGGACGGCGTCGAGCACCTCAGCCAGGCCGTCGCCCCCGAGCATCGAGGGAGTGCCGCCCCCGACGAACACCGTGTCGACCGTCGGACCGGGCAACCGCTGCGAGGCCAGGGCCAGTTCGCTGCGCAGCGCTTCGAGCCACCCGGCCGGTGTCGCGCCGCCCAACTCCCCCGGCGTGTAGGTGTTGAAGTCGCAGTATCCGCACCGCGACGCGCAGAACGGGACGTGCACGTACACCCCGAACTGCCCACTGGGGTTCAGCGCGAAATCGGGCTCTGCGCCCACGCGCTCCTGCGTCGTCACCATCCCCCCAGTGTCCCAGACCCGACTTGTGCTCAGAGTGAGCGCAAATCTGGCCTGATTCGGAGGTCAGTGGGGGTCCGTGGCACAATGGCCGCGTGACTGCCGCCCGCTTTGAGACCCGTCGCGTTGCCCTGGTGGCACGCCGGCACGTCGATTTCAAGCGCGTGTGTAGCTGTTGTTGTCTGCCTTGACGATGCGTTGATATCGGAGACCTGCCCACCAAGCACTTCAGCTGGCCCCGGATCTGCGCCACCGGTCCAGCCCCCGGTGATGACGCGCGCTCCGCAGGCCGGCTCCCCATAAGGAGCTATCCATGACAGACACCACCGAAACGGCCCCCAAGGCTGCCCGTCCCGCGAAACGCCCCCGTGGCGAGGGTCAGTGGGCGCTCGGCTACCGCGAGCCTCTCAACGCCAATGAGCAGGCCAAGAAGGACGACAACCCGCTCAATGTGCGGCAGCGCATCGAGAACATCTATGCCCCCGGCGGCTTCGACAGCATCGACAAGGGCGACCTGCGCGGCCGTTTCCGCTGGTGGGGCCTCTACACGCAGCGTAAGCCCGGGTATGACGGCACCTGGACCGGTGACGAGAACACCGACATGCTCGAAGACGAGTACTTCATGCTGCGCGTCCGCAGCGACGGCGGCGCACTGACCACGCAGGCGCTTCGCACCCTCGGCGGCATCTCCACCGAGTTCGCCCGTGACACCGCCGACATTTCCGACCGCGAGAACATCCAGTACCACTGGATCGAGGTCGAGAACATGCCCGAGATCTGGCGTCGACTCGACGAGGTCGGCCTGCAGACCACCGAGGCGTGCGGCGACTGCCCGCGCGTCGTGCTCGGATCCCCCCTGGCCGGCGAGTCGCTCGACGAGGTGATCGACGGCACCCCCGCGATCAACGAGATCGTCAAGCGCTACATCGGCAAGCCCGAGTACTCCAACCTGCCGCGCAAGTTCAAGACCGCGATCTCGGGCCTGCAGGACGTCGTGCACGAGGTCAACGACGTCGCGTTCATCGGGGTCGAGCATCCCGAGCACGGACCGGGCTTCGACCTGTGGGTCGGCGGCGGGCTGTCCACCAACCCGATGCTGGGCCAGCGGCTGGGCGCCTGGGTGCCGATCGACGAGGTCCCGGACGTGTGGGAAGCCGTCGTGTCGGTCTTCCGCGACTACGGCTACCGCCGCCTGCGCGCCAAGGCCCGGCTGAAGTTCCTGGTCAAGGACTGGGGTGTCGAGAAGTTCAGGGAGGTTCTCGAGAATGAGTACCTCAAGCGCCCCCTGATCGACGGCCCCGCGCCCACCCCGGTGCCCCGGCCCATCGATCACGTCGGTGTGCAGAAGCTCAAGAACGGCCTCAACGCCGTCGGCGTCGCGCCGATCGCGGGCCGCGTGTCGGGCACCATCCTGACCAAGGTGGCCGACCTGGCCGAGGCCGCGGGCTCCAACCGCGTGCGGTTCACGCCGTACCAGAAGCTGATCGTGCTCGACGTCCCCGACGACAAGCTCGACGAACTGCGCGCTGGCCTGGACGCCCTGGGCCTGCCGTCGACTCCGTCGCACTGGCGTCGAAACCTGATGGCCTGCACCGGAATCGAGTTCTGCAAGCTGTCGTTCGCGGAGACGCGGGTGCGGGCACAGTCGCTGGTTCCGGACCTGGAGAAGCGACTCGAGGACATCAACGCCCAACTGGACGTCCCGGTCACGGTCAACATCAACGGCTGCCCCAACTCGTGCGCCCGGATCCAGATCGCCGACATCGGCTTCAAGGGCCAGATGGTCGACGACGGCAACGGCCCCGAGGAGGGCTTCCAGGTGCACCTCGGCGGCAGCCTGGGTCTGGACAGCGGGTTCGGCCGCAAGCTGCGCCAGCACAAGGTGCTCTCCAGTGAGCTCGGGGACTACATCGAGCGGGTGGTCCGCAACTTCGTGAAACAACGCGAGGACGGCGAGCGTTTCGCCCAGTGGGCGGTTCGAGCCGACGAGGCCGACCTGCGATGACCAGAGGGGTGCTGATGACCGAAACCGACCTGCGAGAACTTGCCGAACGGGGCGCCGCGGAGTTGGCCGGCGCCAGCGCCGAGGAGCTTCTGCGCTGGACCGATGAAACGTTCGGTGGGGCGGCTCGCGCCGCGGACTCGGCGGCATCCGGATACGTCGTCGCGTCGAACATGCAGGACGGGGTGCTGGTCGAGATGGCCGCCAAGGTGCGGCCCGGCGTCGACGTGCTGTTCCTGGACACCGGCTACCACTTCGCCGAGACCATCGGCACCCGCGATGCGGTCGAGGCCGTCTACGGCGTGCACGTGGTCAATGTCACGCCCCAGAAATCGGTGGCCGAGCAGGACTCGCTGTTCGGTAAGGACCTGTTCGCCCGTGACGCCGCGGCGTGCTGCCGGATGCGCAAGGTCGAACCGCTGTCCAAGGCACTGAGCGGCTACTCGGCGTGGGTGACGGGCATCCGCCGCGTCGAGTCCCCCACCAGGGCCAATGCGCCGCTGATCAGCTTCGATGAGGCGTTCGGTCTGGTGAAGATCAACCCGATCGCGGCGTGGACCGATGAGCAGATGCAGGACTACATCGACGCCAACGGCATCCTGGTCAATCCCCTGGTCGACGAGGGCTACCCGTCGATCGGCTGCAGGCCGTGCACCGCGAAGCCGCTGCCCGGTTCCGATCCGCGCAGTGGACGCTGGGCCGGCCAGGCCAAGACGGAATGCGGGTTGCACGCCTCGTGACGCTGGTCCTGACGGCACACGGCAGCGCGGACCCACGTTCGTCTGCTGTCGTGCACGCGATCGCCGGGCGGATCCGGCGCCTGCGGGAAGACCTGGATGTGCGGGTCGCGTTCTGCGAGAAGAACGCGCCGAGCCTGCCCGACGTGCTGGGTTCGTTGACGGCCCCGGCCGTCGTCGCTCCCCTGTTGTTGGCCGACGCCTATCATGCGCGGGTCGACATCCCCGGGATGATTTCGGCGTCGGGTGCCTCCGTCGAGCAGGCCTCGGTGCTGGGTGAGGATTCGGCACTGCTGACCGTGCTGCGGCACCGGTTGAGCGAGACGGGCGTGTCCGCCGACGACAGCGATGTCGGCGTGCTGGTGGTCGCCGTCGGCTCCTCGAATCCCGTAGCCAATGCGCGCACCGAGACCGTGGCACGTCTTCTTCGCGCGGGCACGCGGTGGACGGGTACGCGCGTCGGATTCGCGACGGGACCCGCGGCCAACCTCGCCGAGGCATCGATGCGGTTGAGCGCCACCGGCGCGCGGCGGATCGTCATCGCGCCGTGGTTCCTGGCGCATGGTGTGATCACCGACCGGGTGTCCGAATTCGCTTCTGCCCATGGGCATGTGATGGCGGAGCCGCTGGGCTCGCACAACCTGGTCGCGGCCACCGTGCTGGACCGCTACGACGCGGTGCTGGCCGCACGCATTGCCGCCTGAGGCTCACTCGGCGATATCGAAGCCCTTGAGGACCCTCGTCGGCGTCACTCGTACGACCAGTTCACCGGGCACTCCGTTGCGCTGTCCGTACTCCTGCGCGCGGTCGGCGCCCATATAGCGGCCGCCGATCCTGGTCGCGGTGTCCAGCACGTCTTCCGGGTCCTCACCCGTGGCGGCGATGCCCTGCACCTGGACAAACGAGTACGGGGGCTGCTCATCGTCGACGCAGATCGTCACTCGCGGATCCCGTTGCAGAGCAAGGCCTTTGGCGGTGCCTTTCCCGGTGGTGAAGACCAACTGGTTGCCGTCGACGAGGAACCACACCGGGGCGACGAGTGGTCTGCCGTCGGCCGCGACCCAGGCCAGTTTTCCCGTCCGCGTGCCTTCGGTCAGGAACGCGACCACGTCTTCTGAGAGTTCGTCCATGGTTCGAGGCTAGAACGGCTGCGGGGCGCTGGTGCGCGACTTGTGATCGCGTACCAGCGCCCCGATTGGGTCCTCTAGGTGCCCGCGGGTCCTTTAGGTGCCCACAGACCCGCCTGCGCCTGTGGCGCCCCCAGCTCCCGTTCCGCCCTGACCGCCGGAGGCAGCGTGCGAGCCGTCCGCCTCAAGGCCGCCCGCTCCGCCAGCACCGCCGGTCCCACCGGACCCACCGGTGCCGCCTACTCCGGCCGCACCGCCGGTGCCGTTGCCGTTGGTGCCGGTGCCACCGTTGCCACCGTTGCCGCCGGTGCCGCCGGTGCCACCCGTGCCGCCGGTGCCCCCGGCGCCACCGACGCCGGCCACACCCGCACCGCTCGCGCCGTTGCCAGCAGCACCGCCCTGCCCACCGGTTCCACCGACGGCACCGGATCCGCCGACGCCGCCGGTGCCACCCTGGCCACCGTTGCCGCCGTACGACGTGGCTGGCGAGACACGCGTACCAGTTCCGCCGTTGCCACCGGTGCCACCGGCGCCGGCCGTGCTGCCGGTGCCGCCGGTGCCACCCTGCCCGCCGATACCACCGTTGCCGCCGACACCGGAGATGGATCCGCCCGCGCCGCCCGCGCCGCCGGCGCCACCTGCGCCTGCCGCGCCGCCGACCACACCGACTCCACCGGTGCCGCCCTTGCCGCCTGCGCCGGCTCGGCCAACCCCGGTTCCGGCTCCGGCGTAGGCAGCTCCGCCGGTGCCACCGTTGCCGCCCCTGGCCCCGACGCCGCCGGTGCCTCCGGCCCCGCCGACACCGCCATAGCTTTGGCCCCAGCCGACTTGGGCCTGGCCGCCGTTACCACCGGTACCACCGACCTGCTGCAGTCCGCCGTTGTTGGCGTTGTTCCCGTTGGTTCCAGCCGTACCGTTTCCGCCCGTCTTGGTGCCGGTATCGAAGAGCCCACCTGCCGAAGCGCCGTTACCGCCGGTCGCCGCAGTGGGGCTTGAACCGCCTGTCCCGGGATTGACCCCGGTTGCGCCGGTGCCGCCCTTGCCGCCGGCACCGCCATGGCCGCCGTCGCCGATGTTGCCGGCGTCGCCGCCCTTGCCGCCGGCACCACCGGTGCCGCCAGCCGTGATCGCGTCCGCACCGTCACCGCCGTTGCCGCCGCTGCCGTGCGTACCGGTGGGCATCAGACCGTTGGCTCCGTCAGCGCCCGGCGTCGATCCGGTGCCTCCGGTGCCACCGGCACCACCGAACCCGGCGTTACCGCCGTGGCCGCCGGCGCCTCCAGCGCCGCCCGGAGTCACTGCGTCCGCGCCGTCGCCACCGTCACCAGGCGTGCCGCCGTTGCCACCGTCACCGGCGTTGCCGCCGACGCCGACCGAGCCCTCGTTGCCGACGAAGACCACACCCGCGGCACCACCGTTGCCGCCGTTGCCGCCGGCACCGCCCTGGCCGCCGTGGCCACCGGCCTGCCCGGCACCACCAGCGGTCACCGCATCAGCGCCGGCCACACCGGTCCCACCATGACCACCGTCAGCGCCGTGGCCGCCGGCACCACCGGACCCGGAGTTACCCGAGACCGTGCCACCGGCACCACCCTGGCCACCATCGCCACCAGCGCCACCGACCTGGCCGTCCTGCCCGGACTCGCCTGGGTTCACACCGTTGAGGCCATCGGCACCCGCGGTACCACTGCCACCGGAACCACCCTGGCCACCATCGCCATACGTGCCCGCGTCACCACCACGACCGCCATGACCACCAGCAGTGCCCGCAGCCGCACCCGGATCCGAAGCAGCGTCATAGCCGTCGCCACCAGCGCCGCCGTGACCGGCGGTGGTGTTGTCCACACCGTCGACACCGTCAGCACCCGAGGTCACACCGGTGCCACCGACACCGCCGGCACCACCGAAGCCGCTGCTGCCGCCAGCACCACCGTCACCACCATCAGGGGTGCTGGCATCGCCATCGGCGCCGTCGCCGCCATGACCGGCCGCGCCACCATCACCGCCGTCACCGGCGTTGCCGCCGACATTGGAGATGCCCGAGTTGCCGTTGTAGACCGCGCCGGCCACGCCACCGTTGCCGCCGTTGCCACCGGCACCACCGGTACCGCCGTGGCCACCGGACTGCCCGGCTCCACCAGCGGTCGCCGCATCAGCACCAGCCACACCGGTTCCACCATGACCACCGTCAGCGCCATGGCCACCAGCACCACCGGACCCGGAGTCACCCGAGACCGTGCCACCGGCACCACCGGCACCGCCGTCGCCGCCATGACCACCGGCTCCACCGTCGAGGCCGGACTCACCCGGATCGTTTCCGTCAGCACCATGAGCACCCGCAGCACCGCTGCCACCGGCACCGCCCTGGCCACCGTCGCCATAAGCCCCGGCGTCACCACCGGCACCACCATGACCACCGTCGGTGCCCGCAGCCGCACCCGGATCAGAGGCCGCGTCATAGCCGTCGCCACCAGCGCCGCCGTGACCGGCGGTGGTGTTGTCCACACCGTCGACACCGTCAGCACCCGACGTCACACCGGTGCCACCGACACCGCCGGCACCACCGAAGCCGCTGCTGCCGCCGGCTCCACCGTCACCACCATCAGGGGTGCTGGCATCGCCATCGGCGCCGTCGCCGCCATGACCGGCCGCGCCACCATCACCGCCGTCACCGGCGTTGCCGCCGACATTGGAGATGCCCGAGTTGCCGTTGTAGACCGCGCCGGCCACGCCACCGTTGCCGCCGTTGCCACCGGCACCACCGGTACCGCCGAGGCCACCGGACTGCCCGGCTCCACCAGCGGTCGCCGCATCAGCACCAGCCACACCGGTTCCACCATGACCACCGTCAGCGCCATGGCCACCAGCACCACCGGACCCGGAGTCACCCGAGACCGTGCCACCGGCACCACCGGCACCGCCATGACCGCCATGACCACCGGCCTGACCGTCCTGCCCGGAATCACCCGGATCCACACCATCAGCACCATCGCTGCCCGCGGTACCACTACCACCGGAACCACCCTGGCCACCATCGCCATAGGACCCGGCGTCACCACCGCGACCGCCATGGCCACCACTGGAACCAGAAGGCGCAGACAGATCAGAGGCGAAGTCATACCCGTCGCCACCGTCACCGCCGCTGCCGCCGCTGATGTTCACCACACCAGCGCTGCCGTTGCTGCCTGCAGTTCCGGTCCCGGCTGCTCCGCCGACCCCAGCTGCGCCGCCGACACCGATGCCACCAGCCAGGCCAGCGTCGCCACCGGCACCGCCATCACCGCCATCGGGATGGCTGACCGTGCCGTGTCCACCGTCGCCGCCGTCACCGGCCCGACCACCGTCGCCACCGTGACCGCCAGCGCCACCGGAACCGTTGTCGCCCGCCGAACCACTGACCGCGCTGCCGCCAGCGCCACCTGCGCCACCTGCGCCACCGGTCGCGCCTGCGCCACCGTTACCACCGGCTCCGCCGTTGGCACCATCGACACCGATGCCACCAGCACCACCGTCACCGCCCTGGCCGCCATCACCACCGGCAGCGCCCGCGCCACCGGTACCGCCGTCACCACTGCCGGCCGCGCTGCCGCCGGCACCACCTGTGCCACCGGTGCCGCTCGGGCCGCCGGTGTTGGGAACTCCCGCAGCACCACCAGCACCACCGGCGCCACCGGAACCTGCATCACCGAAGCCGACGCCACTGCCACCATCGCCGGCATCGCCACCAGCGCCACCGCTGCCCATCGCCCCAGCAGCACCACCGGCGCCACCGGAACCGGAGCCCGCGGACCCGGTCGAGTTGCCACCGGCACCGCCGGCACCACCTGCGCTGCCGACACCACCATTGCCGCCGGCACCACCATCGCCACCGGCACCACCGGCAGCATCTGCTGCACCGCCCTGGCCACCGGCACCACCGATACCACCGGAGCTGCCGATTCCACCGGCACCACCGGCACCACCGTCACCGAGCACCGAGCTGCCACCGGCACCACCGGAACCGCCCTGACCGAACTGGAACGGCGGGAACGGCGCGAAGTTCGGGCCGCCACCGGTACCACCAGCGCCACCGTGACCAGCGTTCACCGTCCCGTAGGCGTCACCACCGTCACCGCCGGCACCCGCGTTGGAGTTCGTACCACCGTTGCCGCCAGCACCACCAGCGCCACCGGCGCCAGAACCGTTACCACCGGCTCCGCCTTCGCGGCCAACGCCGCCCCAGCCGCCGTTGCCGCCCCGGCCGCCGTCGCCACCGAGTCCACCGTCGCCACCGGTCCCGCCGGTCGCAGTCGTGTTGCCACCGCTGCCGCCGGCACCACCGGCACCACCATTACCGGTGGCGCCCAAGGCATTTCCGCCGGCACCACCGATACCGCCCCAGCCGCCCAGGCCAGCCCAGCCACCGTTGCCGCCGTTACCGGTGCCAAGAGCATCACCGCCGTTGCCGGCGACCGTACCGGCGTCACCGCCGTTACCGCCGGCACCACCAGCGCCACCGTCGCCGAGCACCGAGTCGCCGCCGCGGCCACCGCCGCCACCACCGAGATGCGCCGTGCCACCCGCAGCACCACCGTTGCCGCCGTTGCCGGTCCCGGTGCCAACACCACCGTCACCGCCGTTGCCGGACTGCCCGGCGTTGCCGCCGTCACCACCGGCACCACCGGTACCAGCGCCCCAGGCCTTACCGCCGGCACCACCGGTGCCGCCGCCGGGACCATTGATCGCATCGCCGCCCGAACCGCCGGTTCCACCATGGCCGCCAGCACCATCAATGCTGGTCGAGTCCGAACCCGCACCGCCGTCACCGCCAGCGCCGCCGTCACCGGAGCGCCCACCGGCACCGCCATCACCGTTGCCCAGCGCATCACCGCCGCGACCACCGGAGGCACCGTAGCCACCGTCACCGCCGGCACCACCGTTCTGACCAGCGCCGTCGACACCGGAATCGCCGTCCGAACCGGCACCACCAGCACCACCATCGCCACCATCGCCACCAGCACCACCGTCACCGGAACCAGCGCCCGTACCACCAGCGCCACCGATACCACCACTGCCGCCCATCGCACCGTCGTTACCGGCACCACCGACCACAGCCACCGCGCCATCGGCACCGCGACCACCGTCACCACCAGCACCACCAGCGCCACCAGCACCGTCAACGCTCACGTTGCCACCGGCACCACCAGCACCACCGAAGCCAGCCGCAACACCGACAGCACCGACACCGCCGACACCACCAGCACCACCGAAGCCACCATCACCGGTCTGCGCGGAACCACCAGCACCGCCCACACCACCATGGCCACCCACAGCACCACCGCCGCCAGCACCACCATGACCACCATCGCCATAAGAACCCGCGTCACCACCGCGACCGCCACGACCACCGTTGGTACCCACAAAAACAACAGCACCCGAATGCGCGAAATCGAATCCGTCGCCACCGTCACCGCCGCTGCCGCCGCTGATGTTCACCACACCAGCTCTGCCGTTGCTGCCTGCAGTTCCGGTCCCGGCTGCTCCGCCGACCCCAGCTGCGCCGCCGACACCGATGCCACCAGCCAGGCCAGCGTCGCCACCGGCACCGCCATCACCGCCATCGGGATGGCTGACCGTGCCGTGTCCACCGTCGCCGCCGTCACCGGCCCGACCACCGTCGCCACCGTGACCGCCAGCGCCACCGGAACCGTTGTCGCCCGCCGAACCACTGACCGCGCTGCCGCCAGCGCCACCTGCGCCACCTGCGCCACCGGTCGCGCCTGCGCCACCGTTACCACCGGCTCCGCCGTTGGCACCATCGACACCGATGCCACCAGCACCACCGTCACCGCCCTGGCCGCCATCACCACCGGCAGCGCCCGCGCCACCGGTACCGCCGTCACCACTGCCGGCCGCGCTGCCGCCGGCACCACCTGTGCCACCGGTGCCGCTCGGGCCGCCGGTGTTGGGAACTCCCGCAGCACCACCAGCACCACCGGCGCCACCGGAACCTGCATCACCGAAGCCGACGCCACTGCCACCATCGCCGGCATCGCCACCAGCGCCACCGCTGCCCATCGCCCCAGCAGCACCACCGGCGCCACCGGAACCGGAGCCCGCGGACCCGGTCGAGTTGCCACCGGCACCGCCGGCACCACCTGCGCTGCCGACACCACCATTGCCGCCGGCACCACCATCGCCACCGGCACCACCGGCAGCATCTGCTGCACCGCCCTGGCCACCGGCACCACCGATACCACCGGAGCTGCCGATTCCACCGGCACCACCGGCACCACCGTCACCGAGCACCGAGCTGCCACCGGCACCACCGGAACCGCCCTGACCGAACTGGAACGGCGGGAACGGCGCGAAGTTCGGGCCGCCACCGGTACCACCAGCGCCACCGTGACCAGCGTTCACCGTCCCGTAGGCGTCACCACCGTCACCGCCGGCACCCGCGTTGGAGTTCGTACCACCGTTGCCGCCAGCACCACCAGCGCCACCGGCGCCAGAACCGGCCGCGTTACCACCGGCTCCGCCTTCGCGGCCAACGCCGCCCCAGCCGCCGTTGCCGCCCCGGCCGCCGTCGCCACCGAGTCCACCGTCGCCACCGGTCCCGCCGGTCGCAGTCGTGTTGCCACCGCTGCCGCCGGCACCACCGGCACCACCATTACCGGTGGCGCCCAAGGCATTTCCGCCGGCACCACCGATACCGCCCCAGCCGCCCAGGCCAGCCCAGCCACCGTTGCCGCCGTTACCGGTGCCAAGAGCATCACCGCCGTTGCCGGCGACCGTACCGGCGTCACCGCCGTTACCGCCGGCACCACCAGCGCCACCGTCGCCGAGCACCGAGTCGCCGCCGCGGCCACCGCCGCCACCACCGAGATGCGCCGTGCCACCCGCAGCACCACCGTTGCCGCCGTTGCCGGTCCCGGTGCCAACACCACCGTCACCGCCGTTGCCGGACTGCCCGGCGTTGCCGCCGTCACCACCGGCACCACCGGTACCAGCGCCCCAGGCCTTACCGCCGGCACCACCGGTGCCGCCGCCGGGACCATTGATCGCATCGCCGCCCGAACCGCCGGTTCCACCATGGCCGCCAGCACCATCAATGCTGGTCGAGTCCGAACCCGCACCGCCGTCACCGCCAGCGCCGCCGTCACCGGAGCGCCCACCGGCACCGCCATCACCGTTGCCCAGCGCATCACCGCCGCGAC
Organism: Mycolicibacterium confluentis; assembly: GCF_010729895.1. Lineage (NCBI taxonomy): Bacteria > Bacillati > Actinomycetota > Actinomycetes > Mycobacteriales > Mycobacteriaceae > Mycobacterium > Mycolicibacterium confluentis. The sequence continues at coordinate 1,546,059 of NZ_AP022612.1, read as the reverse complement.
CACCGGAGGCACCGTAGCCACCGTCACCGCCGGCACCACCGTTCTGACCAGCGCCGTCGACACCGGAATCGCCGTCCGAACCGGCACCACCAGCACCACCGGCACCACCATCGCCACCAGCACCACCGTCACCGGAACCAGCGCCCGTACCACCAGCGCCACCGATACCACCACTGCCGCCCATCGCACCGTCGTTACCGGCACCACCGACCACAGCCACCGCGCCATCGGCACCGCGACCACCGTCACCACCAGCACCACCAGCGCCACCAGCACCGTCAACGCTCACGTTGCCACCGGCACCACCAGCACCACCGAAGCCAGCCGCAACACCGACAGCACCGACACCGCCGACACCACCAGCACCACCGAAGCCACCATCACCGGTCTGCGCGGAACCACCAGCACCGCCCACACCACCATGGCCACCCACAGCACCACCGCCGCCAGCACCACCATGACCACCATCGCCATAAGAACCCGCGTCACCACCGCGACCGCCACGACCACCGTTGGTGCCGACCACAGCGCCCGGATGGGACGCAAAGTCAAAGCCGTCACCACCAGCACCGCCATTACCGCCACCGATGTTCACGACACCGGCAGAGCCGTCAGCACCATCTGAAGCACCCGCACCGCCAGCGGTACCACCGAGTCCGGCCGCACCACCGGTACCGGCGTTGCCGCCGTCACCACCGCGGCCACCATCCGGGGTGCTGGCATCGCCATCGGCGCCGTCGCCACCGTCACCGGCCACGCCACTGTCTCCACCGTCGGCACCGGCACCACCAGCACCGGCGCTGCCCGCAGCACCGTCGAACGCCACACCCGCGGCACCGCCGTTGCCGCCGTTACCACCGGCACCGCCGTTACCGGCATCGCCACCATCGCTTCCGGCACCACCAGCGGTCTGCGCATCAGCACCGGTCAGACCGTCACCACCGGAGCCACCAGCCCCGCCAGCGCCACCGGCCCCACCGGAACCAGCCGCACCAGCCACCGTGCCGCCAGCCCCACCGGCACCACCATGACCACCATCGCCACCGGCCTGGCCATGCCCACCATCAGGCGAGCCGACCACACCATCAGCACCATCCTCGCCAGCAGCACCATCACCACCGGCACCACCGGCGCCGCCATCGCCATGGGTGCCCGCATTACCACCGGCACCACCATGACCACCGGAACCACCCGGCACCACCGCATTCGCGCCGTCACCACCAGCACCGCCATTGCCGCCACTGGTGTCCACGACACCAGCGCTGCCGTCAGCACCCGAAGTCGAACCGGTGCCACCGACACCGGCGTTGCCGCCCAATCCGGCGTTGCCGCCGTCACCACCGTCACCACCATCTGGGGTGCTGGCATCGCCATCGGCGCCGTCGCCGCCGTCACCGGCCACGCCACTGTCTCCACCGTCGGCACCGGCACCACCAGCACCGGCGCTGCCCGCAGCACCGTCGAACGCCACACCCGCGGCACCGCCGTTGCCGCCGTTACCACCGGCACCGCCGTTACCGGCATCGCCACCATCGCTTCCGGCACCACCAGCGGTCTGCGCATCCGCACCGGTCAGACCGTCACCACCGGAGCCACCAGCCCCGCCAGCGCCACCGGCCCCACCGGAACCAGCCGCACCAGCCACCGTGCCGCCGTCACCACCGGCACCACCATGACCACCGTCACCACCGGCCTGGCCATGCCCACCATCAGGCGAGCCGACCACACCATCAGCACCATCCTCGCCAGCAGCACCATCACCACCGGCACCACCGGCGCCGCCATCGCCATGGGTGCCCGCATTACCACCGGCACCACCATGACCACCGGAACCACCCGGCACCACCGCGTCCGCGCCGTCACCACCAGCACCACCGTTACCGCCACCGATGTTGACCGCACCGTCGGAACCGTCTGTGCCCGTTGTGGATCCGGTGCCACCGACACCGCCGGCACCACCGACACCGGCGTTGCCGCCGTCACCACCGGCACCACCATCCGGGGTGCTGGCATCGCCATCGGCGCCGTCGCCACCGTCACCGGCCACGCCACTGTCGCCACCGTCGGCACCGGCACCACCAGCACCGGCGCTGCCCGCAGCACCCTGATACGACACCCCGGCCACGCCACCGTTGCCGCCGTTACCACCGGCACCGCCGTTACCGGCATCGCCACCATCGCTTCCGGCACCACCAGCGGTCTGCGCATCCGCACCGGTCAGACCGTCACCACCGGAGCCACCAGCCCCGCCAGCGCCACCGGCCCCACCGGAACCAGCCGCACCAGCCACCGTGCCGCCGTCACCACCGGCACCACCATGACCACCATCGCCACCGGCCTGGCCATGCCCACCATCAGGCGAGCCGACCACACCATCAGCACCATCCTCGCCAGCAGCACCATCACCACCGGCACCACCGGCGCCGCCATCGCCATGGGTGCCCGCATTACCACCGGCACCACCATGACCACCGGAACCACCAGCGACCACCGCGTCCGCGCCGTCACCACCAGCACCACCGTTACCGCCACTGGTGTCGACCACACCGGCGCTGCCGCCAGCACCCGAAGTCGCGCCCGCGCCGCCGGCCGCACCACCCAGACCCGCAGCACCACCAACGCCGGTATTGCCGCCGTCACCACCACGACCACCGTCGCCGGATGTTGTTCCGGCACCGCCGATTCCACCGACGCCGCCGTCACCCGCCCGGCCGCCGTCACCACCGTCACCGCCCGCGCCGCCGGCGCCTGCACTCCCTGCGCGACTGAACAGCAGACCGCCGCGGCCACCGACACCGCCGGTACCGCCGACTCCGGCGACACCGCCAACGCCGCCGTTGCCACCGTTGCCACCAGCGCCACCGGTACCACCGGCCGTCACCGCGGAGCCCACCCCGGCACCACCGGCACCACCGTCTCCACCAGCGCCGGCGGCCCCGCCTGCGCCACCGGCACCGCCGACTCCACCGGCGCCGCCGGTACCGATCAACCAGCCACCGGCGCCGCCGACACCGCCACGTCCACCTGCTCCGCCCGCGCCGCCGTCGAGGCCGTCGCCGCCATCCGTACCGTCTTGGCCGGGCTGCCCGTCTTCGCCGGCTGCGCCCTGCGCCCCAGCTGCGCCCGTCTCGCCGGCTCCGCCGGCACCACCCGCACCACCGGTGCCGAACATCCAGCCGCCGTTGCCGCCGTTGCCGCCATCACCACCGACACCGCCCGCGCCGCCTGCACCGCCGTGTCCACCGAGCATGCCGGCGTAGCCGCCGTCGCCGCCGTCGCCGCCTTCTCCGCCGACACCGCCAGCACCACCGGACCCGAACACCCAGCCGCCATTGCCGCCGTCGCCACCATCTCCACCGACACCGCCAGCACCGCCCGCACCGCCGCGTCCGACAAGGAGGCCCGAGTTGCCGCCCCGGCCACCCGACGCCCCAACGCCACCGACTCCGCCGGCGCCGCCGTTGCCGAGCAGGAACCCGCCCCGGCCGCCGGCGCCGCCCGCAATACCGGCGCCGCCCGCACCACCGACACCGCCATTACCGATCAGGTAGGCGTGGCCACCATTTCCACCGTTTGCACCGTTGCCTCCGTTTCCGAACAACAGGCCGCCGTTGCCGCCGTTGCACGCCGCGGCCTCGCAATCATCTGCGGCGTTCAGTCCGTTGCCGATCAGCCAGCCACCGTTTCCGATGATCGGCCGTGCCCCAAGGGACGCAAGGGGATTCACGGTAGTCGACGTGGTGGCCCGTGCCATCGACGGCGACGTGGTCGAGGTCGACAGGGCGTCTGCGACAGATTTCGCGACTCCACTCAGGGACGACCGCTGCCTCGACTGGAGCACATCCTGTCGGACGGTTCCACGGAAGGATCCGCCAGCACCGTTGCTCCGGCTTCCCCCAAGCATCATCAGCGCCAGAAGCGTGTCAGGAGCACCAGCGGGGATCACCGGCAGCTTCGGCAGCGAGGGCAGAGCCCTCAAGGACTCGGGAACAGACGCGCTCGCCGCAGGCGACTCCGGGGAGTTCTGCACCGAGAATGCCGCCGAGTTCGGCGCCCCCGAGACCGTCGACGATTCGGCTGCCGATACGCCTGACGGCCTGCCTGGGATAAGTCGGGTCGTAGCGGGCCCGCTGCGCAGTGATGCGCCAGTCTCCAGAGACTCCTTGACATCCAGCTTGCGCACCGTCCGCCGGCCCGACGTCGTGCTCTCGCGCACCGACGCACCGTCACCCGGTGTCGCGTTCGGCAGAGAGACACCACCGAGTGACCCGAGCTGCTCAGTGACGTCGGAGATCGCGTCCTGCACCTGCTTGGCGAGCTTCTTGGCAGCCGCACGACGAGCGGCATTCAGGTCTCCGTTGGCCGACGAGTCCTCGTCTGGATTCGCACCCGCCGGGGATCCACCGCGACGCGGTCCGCGCTGAGCGGCAGCGTCGGAGATCGCATCGCGCGCCTGTGTGGCGGCTTCCTTGCGAGCTGCACGCCGACCGGCGGGCGTGGTCGTGTCCCCTCCACCGGCGGACGCACCGGCGCCCGAACCCGCGGCACCGGACGCGTCGGAGGCGCCGCCGTCCGAGGGGTCCGCCGAAGCCTCCGGCGATCCCGTGGCCGCTACCGCAGCGCCGATTCCCAGCGCCACAGCAAGCGCACCGACACGACCGACATAGTGCGAGGCACCCATCAACACTCCAATATCAAGAGGGGTTCGGTAAGGACTATCGGAAGCCCAATAGGTCGTTGTAGAACAACGACCGTTGAGGATGCTAACAGCTCTAGGGGCAGAATTGTCAGTGGCGTCACAGAAATTCCTACTGAGTGATCCTGGCAACATGTTCAGCGTTACATATTTGGAATGGACGGCAAGGCGGCCACAGCACATGAGCACGGGTTTTGATCGATCGACCGCCGCCGGAACCTCGCCAGACGTCGAGTTGGCAACCGGCGACGAAACTGCATTTTGTTAGCGGAAGCTCAACTGTAACGCGTTCTATTTGTTGCTGATGACCCCCAATCCGCAATACGTCACAGGGCCCCCGAGGCGGGGGGCCTCTCGAGCTATCTCCACGCTCGCTGGCGGCACGTTCGCGCGACCCGGCCGGAGCAGGAAGTCGTTCACACAGCTAACGATCGGACGTTGTCCTCAGTGGTGCCCAGCGGCTCTGCCATCGACTCAGGAGAGGCAACCCGCGTCCCAGCCATCGGCTGGCCACCGCAGATGCCACGAAGGCTGAACGCGCCTTTACTGACTGCTGTCAAGATCCGCATAAGCCCCCGAAGGGATTTGGTGCCGCGCGGGGCCGGTGCCGGAAAAAGCACATCGAAGGACGGACGACGCTCAGAACCGCTCTGTTCACCGAATCCTGCTGCCCCACAACATCATGGGGTGACACCGATGAATCACTTGCGCCGACGACATCGCGATGAACAGGTGGCCGACGACGCACCGATCGACCCGGGTACCGGGCGAACACCTAGAAGGGTGGCGGTTCTGGGTCTGGTGACGGTTGGGCGGCAAGCAGTTTCGCGAGCCCGCGCCGGTTGGTGGCGGTGGCGGAGTTGTTTGAGCGCCGCCATCGACGCAGACTCCAGTTGCGCCCGCCGCACCGATCAGATCGACCAACCCGGCATCACCGAGGGCTGACACCACCTCCGACGACGGCATAACAACCTGATCGAACTTACGTACTTTCGATCATGCCCGCGGCCCACCGACAAAACCTTGGCGCGATCCCGGCCTCCATGGGGACAAGAGCGACTAACTCAGCCCATCAGACAGAGCCCGCAGAGAGTGGCCCCACCGCGACGATCCACCCACCGAAGATGATCCGGAGGGCACGCTGGGCGTGACGGATCTCCATGAATTCAGAACCCACGGGTGCCGCGGGAAGAGAAATCGACGCCATATCCATCAGCTTCGCGTCGCCGAAAGCCAACGGCCACAGACATATCGAGCCGCCCATTCGACAGGATGTCGAGCACGGCACACTCCTCGGCGAACCGCACAGGGTTGGTGAAGCGGCGCAAGCGCGACTCCTGTGCCGAGCTTGAGTCACTTGGTCCGCGCCGCGCTGGCCGCCAGCACCACGAAAGGTGCCGGTTGATAGCCGTCTTCTGCGGCGTGATGCTCCGGGCCCCAGGCGCCCTCGACGCCGACGCTCTCACTCCATTCGACGAAGTCGAGGATCTCGGCATACACCTGTGGCCATGGGCGCTGCCATGGTTGTGGATTGCGGAAGTCGTACAGGTAGCCAAACGTGAGTTGGTCCATGTGCGCTCCGCTTCAGTCAGGCGTTACTCAGCGCCTCGTCCTCGTCGGCCTCATCGGCCACCGGGATCTGCAGGCTGCCCGCGATCGGCGGCACCCGGGTGGCCCGCACGTAGACGGTCTGCCCTTCCCGGATGCCGAGCGCCTCGGCGTCACCGCGGGTGATCTGGGCGGTGAACTGCGTGTGCGTCGTCGCACTGGTCAACTCGACCCGCACCTCGAACCCGAGGTACACCACCCGGTCCACGGTCGCCCTCGTGACACCCGTGGTCTCGGCGGTGCCGTCACCGGCCGCAATCGCCATCTCCGGGTTACGCCCCACGCGAATGTCGTGCGGGCGCACCAGGATCCCGTTCAGCGACGACACAGTGCCCAGGAAGGACATCACGAAGGCGTTGGCCGGCGCGTCGTACACCTCGGTGGGCGACCCGACCTGCTCGACGCGGCCCTTGTTCAACACTGCGATCCGGTCGGCGACATCGAGTGCCTCGGCCTGATCGTGCGTCACGAGCACCGTGGTGACATGCACCTCGTCGTGCAGGCGACGCAGCCAGGCCCGCAGGTCGTCACGCACCTTGGCGTCCAGCGCACCGAACGGTTCGTCGAGCAGCAGCACCTCGGGGTCGACGGCCAACGCGCGGGCCAGCGCCATACGCTGCCGCTGACCACCCGAAAGCTGATTCGGGTAACGGCTCTGGAAGCCGGCCAACCCGACCACCTCGAGCAGGTTGTCGACCTTCTCTTTGACTTCGGCCTTGGGGCGCTTGCGGATCTTCAACCCGAAGGCCACGTTGTCCCGCACCGTGAGGTGTTTGAACGCCGCGTAGTGCTGGAACACGAAGCCGATGCCGCGCTTCTGCGGGGGCACCCGCGTCACGTCGCGGCCGTTGATCGTGATGGTTCCGGTGTCGGGTTCGTCGAGGCCGGCGATGGCGCGCAGCAGCGTCGACTTACCTGATCCAGACGGTCCCAGCAGCGCGGTCAACGACCCCGACGGCACCACGAAGTCGACATTGTCCAGGGCGGCGAAGTTTCCGTAATGCTTGTTGGCACCGGTGACGGTGATCGCGTTCGTCATACGTGTCTCGTTTCGGGTGGTAGGCCTATTTTGCTGCCTGAGTGCGCCGCGCGTCGAGTACGACCTGAACCACCAGCACCAGCACGGCGACGGCCATCAGGACGGTCGATATCGCGTAGGCGCCGTACTCATTGGCGCGGGTATAGCGGTCGGCGACCAACAGCGTGAGGGTCTGGGAGGTGCCGGGCAGGTTCGACGACACCATGAGCACCGCACCGAACTCACCCAGGGTGCGGGCGATGGTGAGCACAATGCCGTAGGTCAGCCCCCACCGGATCGAAGGCAGGGTGATTCGCCAGAACGTCTGCCACCACTGCGATCCCAGGGTCGAGGCGGCCTCCTCCTGGTCGGTGCCGATCTCGTGCAGCACCGGTTCCACCTCGCGGATGACGAACGGCACGGTCACGAAGATGCTCGCCAGGACGATGCCCGGGAAGCTGAAGATGATCTTGAATCCGAAGTCGTTCTCCACGAAGCCGAACAGGCCGGCCGAACCCCACAGCAGGATCAACGCCACACCGACGACCACAGGCGACACCGCGAACGGCAGGTCGATGATGGCCTGCAGAATGCTCTTGCCGCGGAACTTGTTTCGGGCCAACACCAGCGCGGTGGGCACGCCGAACAGGACGTTCAGCGGCACCACGATGGCCACCACGAGCAGTGACAACTGCAGTGCGGAGATAGCGGCGGGTGTGGAGATCGAGGAGACGAACTCGCCGACCCCGGGTTCCAGCGTGCGCCACAGGATCAGACCCACGGGCACCACGACCAGGATGCCGATGTAGGCCAGCGCAATGAAGCGGAGCAGATACTTGACCGCCGGTGACAGGCTCATCGCGACATCTCCTCCCGGCGGGCGGTCCGTGAACCGATGGCCCGCAGGATGAACAGCACCACGAACGAGATCGCCAGCAGCACAATCGAGATGGCGGCCGCACCGGTGCGGTCGTCGTTCTCGATCAGAGTGCGGATCCACTGCGAGGAGACTTCGGTCTCCCCGGGTACCGCACCGCCGATCAGCACCACCGAACCGAACTCACCGATCGCGCGGGAGAAGGCCAGGCCGGCACCGGACAGCAGCGCAGGCATCAGCGCGGGCAGGATCACCTTGGTGAAGATCACCAGGTTGCTCGCACCCAACGACGCCGCGGCCTGTTCGACCTCGTGATCGAGTTCGAGAAGCACCGGCTGCACCGACCGCACGACGAACGGCAGCGTGACGAACAGCAGCGCGATGCCGACACCCCACCTGGTGTGCTGCAGGTGCAGACCCACCGGACTGGCCGGACCGTACAACGCCAGCATCACCAGGCTGGCGACGATGGTCGGCAGCGCGAACGGCAGATCGATCACAGCGTCGACCAGGCGCCTACCGGGGAAGTCGTCACGCGTGAGAACCCACGCCACCAACAGTCCGAAGAACGCGTTGACGATCGTCACGCCGATCGAGATGCCGATGGTCACCTTGAACGACTCGATCGCCGCGTTCGAGGTGACGGCCGAGTAGAACGCACCCCAGCCGCCCTTGGCCGACTGCCAGAGGATCGCGGCCAGTGGCAGCAGCACGATCACCGAGAGCCACAGCGTGGCCGCACCCACCCGCAATGACGTGCTGCCGTACCGGTTGCCCGATCCGGGAATCTGGATACGGGACCGGCCCGGCTCACCAGGGGTGAGCTCGGGCCGGATCGCCTCCGGATTGTCCAGAGTGGTCATCCGGTCGCCTTGGTGTAGATCTTGGTGATCGAGCCGTTCTCCTTGTCGAACAGCGCAGGATCGACCTCAGCCCAGCCGCCGAGGTCGGCGATGGTCCACAGCTTGGCGGGTGCGGGGAACTTGTCCTTGAACTCGGCGAGCACGGCGGGGTCGACGGGTCGGAACCCGGCCTCGGCCCACAACTTCTGCGCCTCCGTGGTGTAGAGGAAGTTCTTCAGCGCGTTGGCCTGCTCCTGATGTGCGCTGCTGGTGACGACGGCGACGGGGTTCTCGATCTTGAAGGTCTCCGGCGGGTTGACGAATTCGAGGTCGAAGTTCAGCGCCTCGTTCTCGTAGGCCAACAGCACGTCACCGCTGCCCTGCCGGAACACATCCGTGGCCTCACGACCCGAGCCGGGACGCAGCTTGATGTGGTCGTTCACCAGTTCGGTGACGTAGTCCAGACCGGCCTGAGGATCCTGGCCACCCTTGCTGGCCCACGCGTACGGCGCCAACAGGTTCCACTTGGCCGCACCGGAACTCAGCGGGCTGGGCGTGATGACCTCGACACCGGGCTTCAACAGGTCGGGCCAATCCTTGATGCCCTTGGGGTTGCCGGGGCGCACCGCGAACGTGACGAGCGACCCGAAGGGAAGCCCCTTGGTGGCGTCGGCATTCCAGTCCTTGGCCACCTTGTCGGCCTTCACCAGGCGGGTGATGTCGGGCTCGACGGAGAAGTTGACGATGTCGGCGGGCTTGCCGTCGACGACCGCGCGGGACTGATCACCGGAGGCGCCGTAGGAGGTCGTCACTGCGACACCCTTGCCCTCGGGGGTGGCCGCGAAGGCGGGAATGATCTTGCTCCAGCCCGGCTCCGGCACCGCGTACGCCACCAGCGTCAACGTGGTGTCGGCGGCGGCGCCACCACTTTCACCGGCGACATCGCTGGCACCACCGCCACAGGCGGCGAGCAGCGAGGCGGTCATGGCCAAACCGGCCACCTTCAAGGAGGCTTTCACTGAAATCACAGGGCCTTTCTGAGTTGTTCGACATTGGTCGGTACTGCGACCCGTCGTGACCACGGTGGTAGGTCAGAACTCAGGCACACAACGTGGCTGTCCCGACACCAAAACCACAGACGGGTATTGGATCAGCGACAACAACAGACATCAGCGACGGCGGAAAAACCCACGGCAAGCAGGGCCAAGACATGGCCACAGCTGGTGCCGGTCACCGAACGCATGGCGCGAAGCCTAACAGAAGCCTCAACGATCGCTAATCGACGGCTTGTCGCAGCTCACCTGGTCAGCAGCCACATCACGATGACAAGCACCAGAAGTGCCACCAAAGCCAACGTCACACGGGATCTCGGCACGCCAGTCAGTCCTTAGTCTCGACACGGCCGCGGACGGCTGCCGTGATCCGGTTCCGCACTCGAATGGTGTTGCCCAAAAAGGCGTCCAGGAGCAGAGCCAGCCCGTACGCGAGGGCCAGTACGACGGGCATCACCACCAGTGTCTGCAGCACGAAGCCCAGCCCCGACAACCACAGCTCGACGCCGTCCCACCAACTCAGGAACCCATCCATTGCCACCACCCTACGATCAATCGGTGGCCAACCGAAGTGAGGTCCCGACGCAGGCCGCGACCGGATGTCTGATCGCCGGGGGCGGTCCGGCCGGCATGATGCTGGGCCTGCTGCTGGCGCGCGCCGGCGTCGACGTCACGGTGATGGAGAAACACGAGGACTTCCTGCGGGATTTCCGCGGGGACACTGTGCACGCCAGCACGCTGCGCCTGCTCGACGAGTTGGGCCTGGCCGACGAGTTCGCCGCGCTGCCGCACCGAATGATCGAGGGGCTGACCTTCCGGGCCGGCGAGACCCCTGTGCGGGTCGACCTGACCACGTTGCCCGGCCCGCACAAGCACATCGCCCTGGTGCCGCAGTGGGACTTCCTGGAGATGCTGGCGCGGGCGGCCGAGAAGGAACCGACGTTCACCCTGCTGCGCCGTTGTGAGGTGGTCGCGCCGCTGACCGACGGCGGCCGGGTGCGCGGCGTGGTCTATCGCAGGGCCGACGGGACGACGGCCAAGATGCGCGCGGAGTTGACGGTGGCGTGTGACGGCCGGGCGTCGACCCTGCGTCAGGCCGCGGGCGTCCGCACCCGCAGCTTCGGGGCGCCCATGGACGTGTGGTGGTTCCGGCTGCCCCGGGAGGACACCGACCCCGCGGGCCTCAACGGCGTGTTCGACGCGGGCCGCGGCATGGCCCTGATCGACCGCGGCGACTACTACCAGATCGCGTTCCTGATCCAGAAGGGCAGCGACGCGGTGCTGCGCGCCGAGGGCATCGAGGCGTTCCGCGGCCGCGTGACGACTTTGGCCCCATGGCTGGCGCCCAAACTCGACGCGCTGGCGTCGTTCGACGACGTCAAACTGCTCGACGTTCAGCTCAACCGCGTGCGCAGGTGGTACCGCGACGGCTTGCTGCTCATCGGCGACGCGGCCCACGCGATGTCGCCGATCGGCGGGGTCGGCATCAACCTCGCGGTCGCGGACGCGGTGGCCGCGGGCCGGATCCTGGCGCAGCCACTGCTGACCCACTCGGTCACCACGCGCGACCTCGCCCGGGTGCAGGTGCGGCGCTGGCTGCCCACCGCCCTGATCCAGGGCGTGCAGCGCATCGTCCAGAACCGAGTGATCGCCGGGGCCATCGCCGACGACGCGCCCATCGTCGGAACGCCACGCGCGGTGCGTCTGGTCAACCGACTGCCCCTGCTGCGCCGCATCGCCGCCTACGGCGTCGCGATCGGGCCGCTGCCCGAGCACGTACCGGACTTTGCTCGTCGATGAGTGGACGGCAACACGGACTACCGTCGATGATGGGCGGATGGCAATCGACACCGAGAGCGGGGCAACACCACCCTTCACTGTGACAGCCCCGGTGCCCTACGTGCCGTCGGGTCCGCTGCGCAACACGTTCCCCCCGATCGCCGACTACGGCTTCCTCTCGGACTGCGAGAACACATGCCTGATCAGTTCGGCCGGTTCGGTGGAGTGGCTGTGCGTGCCGCGGCCCGATTCGCCCAGCGTGTTCGGCGCGATCCTGGATCGCGGCGCCGGGCATTTCCGGCTCGGACCGTACGGCGTCTCGGTGCCCTCCGCCCGGCGCTATCTGCCCGGCAGCCTCATCCTCGAGACCACGTGGCAAACCCACACAGGCTGGGTCATCGTGCGCGAGGCGCTGGTCATGGGCCCGTGGCACGATCTGGAGGCGCGGTCGCGCACCCACCGCCGCACCCCGATGGACTGGGACGCCGAGCACATCCTGCTGCGCACCGTGCGCTGCGTGTCCGGCACGGTCGAACTGGTGATGAGCTGTGAGCCGTCGTTCGACTACCACCGCATCCCGGCCACCTGGGAGTACTCGGCAGCCGCGTACGGCGAGGCGATCGCCCGTGCCAGCCGCAACCCCGACGCCCACCCGACGCTGCGCCTGACCACCAACCTGCGGTTGGGCCTGGAGGGCCACGAGGCGCGCGCCCGGACGCGAATGAAAGAGGGCGACAACGCATTCGTCGCACTGTCCTGGTCCAAACATCCGGCTCCGCAGACGTACGAGGAAGCCGCGGACAAGATGTGGCAGACCAGCGAGTGCTGGCGCCAGTGGATCAACATCGGCGACTTCCCGGACCACCCGTGGCGCTCCTACCTGCAGCGCAGCGCACTGACACTCAAGGGCCTGACGTACTCCCCGACCGGCGCGCTGCTCGCCGCGAGCACCACATCACTGCCCGAGACCCCGCAGGGCGAACGCAACTGGGACTACCGCTACGCGTGGGTGCGCGATTCGACGTTCGCGTTGTGGGGCCTCTACACACTGGGCCTCGATCGAGAGGCCGACGACTTCTTCGCATTCATCGCCGACGTGTCGGGAGCCAACAACGGTGAACGCCACCCGCTGCAGGTGATGTACGGCGTGGGCGGGGAACGCAGCCTGGTCGAGGAGGAGCTGCTGCACCTGTCGGGCTACGACCACTCGCGGCCCGTGCGGATCGGCAACGGCGCCTTCGACCAGATGCAGCACGACATCTGGGGCACCATGCTCGACTCGGTCTACCTGCACACCAAGTCGCGCGAGCAGATCCCCGAGACGCTGTGGCCCGTGCTCAAGGAGCAGGTCGAAGAGGCGATCAAGCACTGGAAGCAGCCTGACCGCGGCATCTGGGAGGTGCGCGGCGAACCGCAGCACTTCACGTCCAGCAAGATCATGTGCTGGGTGGCGCTCGACCGTGGCTCCAAGCTGGCCGAGCTAATGGGCGAGAAGAGCTACGCCCAGCAGTGGCGGGCCATCGCCGAGGAGATCAAGGCCGACGTGCTGACCTACGGCGTCGACAAGCGCGGCGTGCTGACCCAGCGGTACGGCGACGACGCGCTGGACGCATCGCTGCTGCTGGCCGTGCTGACCCGGTTCCTGCCGCCGGACGACCCGCGCATCCGTGCCACCGTGCTGGCCATCGCCGACGAACTCACCGATGACGGTCTGGTGCTGCGCTACCGCGTCGAGGAGACCGACGACGGTCTGGCCGGCGAGGAGGGCACGTTCACGATCTGCTCGTTCTGGCTGGTGTCCGCACTGGTCGAGATCGGCGAGATCCACCGGGCCCGGCACTTGTGCGAGCGCCTGCTGTCGTTCGCGAGCCCGCTGCACCTCTACGCGGAGGAGATCGAACCGCGCACCGGCCGCCATCTGGGCAACTTCCCGCAGGCGTTCACCCACCTGGCGTTGATCAACGCCGTAGTGCACGTGATCCGCGCCGAGGAGGAAGCCGACAGTTCCGGGGTGTTCCAGCCCGCGAACGCGCCAATGTGACGCGGCTCAGAAGTAGCCGCTGCCGGGCGGGGGCGTAACTCCAGGCCCTCGAGTTCGATGTAGCGCCAGATGTCGAGTTCGGTCCAGTTGGACAGCGGGAAGACGCGGACCTGCTCGCCCTTGCGGATGCGCCCGTTGTACAGCGACCACGGTTCGGGGCGCTGCGCCCGCGGATCCCACTGGCCGAACTCGTCACGGAAGCTCAGGATGCGCTCCTTGGCCCGCGCCCTCTCCTCGTCCCGGCGGGCGCCACCGAAGGCCGCGTCGAATCCGCCGGCTTCCAGCGCATCCAGCAGGGTCCTGGTCTGCTGCCGGTTGCGCGACGCCCCCGGGCCGGGGTCTGGCACCCGTCCGCTGTCGATGCTCTCCTGCACCGAACCGACGATCAACTTGTGGCCGTGTTCGGCGACCCGGCGGTCACGGAACTCGATGACCTCGTCGAAGTTGTGGCCGGTGTCGACGTGCAGCACCGGAAACGGCAGGGGCGCCGGCCGAAAGGCCTTCTCGGCCAGGCGAAGCAGGACAATCGAGTCCTTGCCGGCCGAGAACAGCAGCACGGGCTTGGTGAGCTCGGCGGCAACCTCGCGGATGATGTGCACGGCTTCGGCTTCCAGCAGCCGCAGCTCGTCGACGTGGATGTCTTCTGGGGTGAGTTCTATCGCGGTCACAGCGGCAGCCCGTCGCGCTCGGCGTCGGCTCGGTAACGCTCGACCCACTCGTCGGAACGCTGATCGGCCTGCCGTTCCAGCACCGGCGAGGGCGCGAGCCGGGGATCCAGGCCGAGGTGCTCGAGGACCGTGCCGACGACCTCAGTCAGGTTGCGCCACAACACCGGATACGGCACGTCGATCGGTTCGACGTTCTCCTCGGCGAACCAGTTCCGCCAGCCCTCCTCCTGATCGCGCAGCATCTTCACGACGTGCGCGATGGCACCTGCGTGGTACTCGGCACGGGAGTCGCGGACCGGATCGGGTCGACCGCGCCAGACTCGGGTCTGCACGGCCCGCCAGAACGACACCGCCTGCGACACCACGTCGGGTCGGTAAACGTGAATGAGCACCGGATCGGAACCGACGACGTCACGGATCGCGGCCAGCAGTCCCTCCCCCGACCGCTCGGGAAGGTCCTTGGCGCGCTTGCGAAGCAGAGGGGTCTGGTTCCACATGAGCTTGCCGCCCCACACGCCGTTGGGCGTGCGCCCGACCGTGCGGATGTAATCCCGCCAGATCTCAGCCGGCGCGAGGTCGGGTTTGCCCTCGACCAGCGGATCGAGCAGACGGAGGATCGATTCGTCCTGCACATCCGCGAACCACTCGCGCGGTTGGGGGGACATGCTGGTCTCCTGCAGGTACTGGAAGAACTCCTGCGGTTCACCCGCCACACCGGTGGCCCGCAGCGACTCCACGAGCAGCGTGCTGCCACTGCGTTGGGACGCCAGAACCAGATACGCAGTGGGATTTTCTGACATGGTCAGCAAGCGTAATACCCATTACTCAGGAATGCATTACCGGGATTTTAGTCATGCTGAGTTAATTCATTGCGACTAAACACCTTTGATGCCGCGTTCGGCCGCCACCGCCGATCGGCTGGGGTACGGGATTCCCTGGATGCGAGCATAGGTCTGCGTGTATCGCTCGGAGATACGGGTACCGGCGAACTCTGAGGGAATGACGTCATTGGTCTTCTCCCGCCATTCGTTGAGCAGCATGGCCAACTCCTGCGCCACAGGTTCCACGTCGACCGCGTACTCGCCGGTGAGCAGGTTGTTCTGCTCCCCCGGATCGTTGACGAGGTCGTAGAGTTCCCGCTCCGGGCGCGGCGCACTCACGTATGAGGCCACCGCCTGCCCCGGCGCGCTCTCCTCGATGTCCCAGGGCAGGTCGAGCAGTGGCCGGTGAGCGTAATTCTCGATGTAGGAGAATTTCTTTGTCCGAATGGCCCGAATGGGGTCAAAAGAATCGTGATAGGTCTTCGTCGCATAGACGGCGGATCGAATTTCCGGCGCGCCGGCCAGCAACGCATTTGCGTGCGACAGTCCGTCGACGTCGGCTGGCATCTCGACACCGAGAAGATCCAGCAGCGTGGGCAGCAGATCGACACCGCTGAACAGGTCGCCGTAGACGCGCGCCGCCAGATTGCGCGACCTCGGCGGGCGCACGATGAGCGCGATTCCCGTACCCGCGTCGTACAGCGTCGACTTCGCCCGCGGCAGTGCCGGGCCGTGATCGGTGACGAACACGACCCAGGTGTTGTCGTCCAATCCGTTTGCCGCCACCGCGTCCAGCAGGCGACCCACGGCGGCATCGGCGACCGTGATCGACCCATGGAAGTCGGCCAGGTCCTGCCGGACGGCGGGTGTGTCGGGCAGGTAGTCGGGCAGTTCCACTCCGGCCGGGTCGGCCGGGGTGTAGCGATCGTGCGGGTAGGGCCGGTGGGTCTCGAAGAACCCCGCGGTCAACAGGAAGGGTTGCGACGGAGCCTTCTCAAGCCATTCGACCGCGCGGGGCACGACGTACTCGCAGTAGGAGTTGGAGACGTCGTACTCGTCGAAACCCAACCGGGGCGGGAAGCTGGTTTCGTGCTGCATACCGAAAAGTGCTGTGTACCAGCCGGATTCCGAGAGGATCGCCGGCAGCGTACGCACCCCGGCACGGTACTCCCAGCCGTGGTGCGCCAGCCCGACCAGTCCGTTGGTCTGAGGGTAGCGGCCGGTGAACAGCGATCCCCGCGACGGCGAGCACAGCGGTGCGGTGGCGTGCGCCTGGGTGAACAGGATGCCTTCGGCAGCCAACCGGTCGAGGTTGGGGCTCACCACATCGGCGTGCCCGTAGGCGCCGAGGTGCCGGCCGAGATCGTGCCAGTGCACGAGCAGGATGTTCTCCGCCACGGTCATCCCGCCAGCTTGCCTGATGCGTGTGCGGCGCTCAGCTGTGGGCCGCGTGCTGCCGTTCGCGGGCCGTGGTCGCGCCCCAGACGCCGTAGCGCTCCGGTGTACTCAGCGCGTGCTCGCGGCAGGTGCTCAACACCGGGCAGGTGCGGCAGATCCGCTTCGCCTGCTCCTCGCGCTCGCGGCGGGCCCGGCGTGACGCGTGGTCCTCGGGGAAGAAGATCTCGGACGGCACTGTCAGACAATGACCGCGCAGCTGCCAACTCCACTCCGAAGAGGCGTGACGGGCTTCCTGCGACTCTGCTGTTGTCACGCATCGATACTTGCTTTCGAGCTCCAGATCGGACCAGATATCGGATCGCGGTGAACGTTTCGAGCTCACCAGTCGATCTCGAAATCCACCACGAAGGTCGTCGGCACCACGAGCGCCACCGGCGTCAGCCGACTCGACTCCCCGTCGCGGGCCACGCCCGTGATCACCCGCCCGCCATGACCGTCCTGCGCACCGGGCACCGTCACGGTGACCGTCGCCGAGGTCGCCGGGCCGTGCGGTCGGAGGTGGAACACCGCGCCCACCTGCACCGGACCGGTGAGCAGTGCGCCGTCCTCGTCGACCACGTCGGCGGTCTCCGAGGCCAACGCCGCGGCCGAGGTGGCGCGCAACCGGAACGGGCCCACGAGGCCGTCGTCGTACTGCGCGCGTGCTGCGCTCAACGCTGGCGCCGCACTGCGGGCGCGAGCCCTGCGCGCACCGTCGAGCAGGTAGTCGTACAGCGCCACAATCCGCTCGAGGTTGCGGTAGTTGCCCGAACCCGTGAGCTGGAAACCGATGTCACCGATCGTCGCTGGCCCGTCCACCGTCAGCCGGTAGAACCGGTGCCCCTGCGCGGAGCGGCCATGCCGCCGCGACGACACCGTCGCACCCACGCCGAGGGTCTTGCTGTGGCTGCCCGACCCGGCGGGCACACGCAACGTGGAGGAGGTCACCTCGTTCCACTGCAGACCGTCGACGGACTTGTGCAGGGTCACGGTCACCGGCGCGCCCGCGGCCACCTCCACGGTGTACCCGCCCAACTCGGGGGCGCCGTCGAATTCGACCGTGACTCCGTGGTCGTCACGCTGCTCGCGGACCGGCACGTTGAGCGGTCGGTTGTCCAGATCCAGGCCGTTGGTCAGATGCCAGATGGCGGCCTGAGTTCCGGCGATGGCCTCGTGCTCACTGATGTTCGCGGAGCCCAGCGGGTGGCCGGCCTCGCGCAGGCGGCGGCTGAGTTCGGTGACGCGCAGGCGCGGGAAGGAGTTGCGCAGAATCCAGTCGATCTCGACCTCGTAGGCGCGGGCCCGCAGGTTGGGGACCTCGGAGAAGGTCTGCGCCTGATACGCCGAGGGACGGGTGGGAGCCTCCGCGCTGAAGTCCAGCGAGTAGGCCTCCACGCCCGGGTTCAGCCTGATCAGGTCGGTGCGCGCCGTGGAACCGTCGGTGAACACGATGGTTTCGACGGTGTGCGAGTACGTGCCGCCGCGGTACCGCGTCAGCCGGGACAGGTCGACGGCCGGACGCGGCTGGACCCGACGCCGGACGGTGATCGGTTGGGGGGCGCGCAGCGGTGCGGGCGGGGAGACAGACAAGGGAGCAGACATAGGTGTCGTTGACTTTCTGAATGGCTCTGAACAGCGCAGATGGCCTCCACCGAAGAAGGGTGGGCCAAGACGCTAGGGAAACCGGGGCGTCAGAATCAACAACAACAACGCACGGCGAAGCAGCGCATCGAAGCGCTGCGCAGCTGTGCGGTGCGAGACATGCGGCACACGATACGGCACATTCCGGTCAGCTGGCCAGCGCGGCTTCTTCACTTCGGCTCACCGGGTTCGGTAATGCGTGCATGCAGGCACCGCGTGCACCATGATTGCCCGCATGACGACGTCGGCGCAGAACGAATCCCAGGCCCTAGGCGACCTCGCTGCCAGGCAATTGGCCAATGCCACCAAGACTGTCCCCCAGCTCGAGACCATCACGCCCCGCTGGCTGCTGCACCTGCTCAGCTGGGTGCCCGTCGAGGCAGGCATCTACCGGGTGAACCGCGTGGTCAACCCCGATCAGGTGGCCATCCACACCGAGGAGGGCGCAGGCACCGAGGAGCCTCTGCCGCAGACCTACGTCGACTACGAGACCAGCCCCCGTGAGTACACGCTGCGGTCCATCTCGACGCTGCTCGACGTGCACACCCGGGTCTCCGACCTGTACTCCAGCCCGCACGATCAGATCGCCCAGCAGTTGCGTCTGACCATCGAGACCATCAAGGAGCGCCAGGAGTCCGAGCTGATCAACAACCCCGAGTACGGGTTGCTGTCGCAGGCCACCCCGGGGCAGACGATCAAGACCCTGGGCGGCGCACCCACCCCGGACGACCTGGACTCGCTGATCACGAAGGTGTGGAAGACGCCGGGCTTCTTCCTGACCCATCCGCTCGGTGTGGCGGCGTTCGGCCGTGAGGCCACGCGCCGTGGGGTGCCGCCGCCAGTGGTCAGCCTGTTCGGGGCGCAGTTCATCACCTGGCGTGGGATCCCGATCATCCCGAGCGACAAGGTGCCCGTGGAGGACAGCAAGACCAAGTTCATCCTGGTGCGCACCGGCGAGGAGCGCCAAGGCGTCGTCGGCCTGTTCCAGCCGGGACTCGTCGGCGAGCAGGCACCGGGCCTGTCGGTGCGCTTCACCGGCATCAACCGCTCAGCCATCGCGTCGTACCTGGTCACGCTGTACACCTCGCTTGCCGTGCTCACCGACGATGCGCTCGCCGTGCTCGACGACGTCGCGGTGGACAAGTTCCATGAGTACAAGTGAGTACCGCTCGGTAGACGCTGAGAGCGACCTGCCCATCAGTTCTGCCGAACTCGCGGCGTTGGCGAGCCAGCTTTTCGCCGCGAGCTTTCGGCCCGGTCTTGACAGTCCGCCGCAGACCTCGGCCGTCGCGCCGCGTGGGAACGTCCCCGACGCCACCGCGCTGACGTCGGCCGGGGCCACCGCGGCGGGAGCCTCGCATCCGGTGACGCCACCCGCGGAGTTCGTCCCGGTGCCCTCGGCGACGGTGCCCACCCCGACGTCACCGGGACCGGAAGCCGTTCCACCACAGTCGGTTCCGGTCGCTCCCCGGGGCACCGCGCCGGATGTGACGGCTGGACCTTCGCTCGGACGCGCCGGTGCTGGGGTGGCCGATCCCCTGCTGCCGCCCGGCGTGGCGGACCTGACGGCGTTCGCGGTGCCCTCAGGCATCGTCCCGACCGTTCCGGGTGTCCTGGCCGGCGCCGCGCCGACGGCGCCCGTCGCCCCACGCGGTTCGGCGCCCACGTGGCCCGGCACCGCACCGCAGGTCGGTGATCTCGGATGGCGGGCCGCACCGGTGTCCGCCCCGGAGGGCGACGCCGCCAACTACTACTTCCTCAGTGGCCCTGCGGTGGTGCGCGAACCCGTCCCGCAGATCCCGGATTCGCACGAGGTCTTCGACGTCAACGCCGTGCGCGCCGACTTCCCGATCCTGCGGGAGACCGTCAACGGCAAGCCACTGATCTGGTTCGACAACGCGGCCACGACGCAGAAGCCCCAGGCCGTCATCGACCGGTTGGCGCACTTCTACGCCCACGAGAACTCCAACATCCACCGCGCCGCACACGAGTTGGCTGCCCGCGCCACCGACGCCTACGAGGACGCGCGCGACACCGTGCGCCGGTTCATCAACGCCTCCAAGAGCGAGCAGGTGATCTTCGCGCGGGGCACCACCGAGGCCATCAACCTGGTGGCGTACGCGTGGGGTGGCAAGCATCTGGGCCCGGGCGACGAGATCGTTATCACCCATCTCGAGCACCACGCGAACATCGTTCCCTGGCAACTGCTTTCACAGAAGACCGGCGCAGTGCTCAAAGTTGCCCCCGTCGACGACGCGGGCAACCTGCTGCTCGGCGCGTTCGAGGATCTTCTGGGCCCGCGGACCAAACTCGTTGCCGCCACGCATGTGTCCAACGCGCTGGGCACCGTCACACCCGTGCACAAGATCGTCGAGCTTGGCCACCGATACGGCGCCCGGGTGCTGATCGACGGCGCGCAGTCCATTCCGCACATCCCCATCGACGTCCAGGCTCTGGGCGCGGACTTCTTCGTGTTCTCCGGCCACAAGATCTTCGGCCCCACCGGCATCGGCGTGTTGTACGGCACCGAGGAGGCCCTCGAGGAAACCCCACCGTGGCAGGGCGGCGGCAACATGATCGCCGACGTCACCCTGGAGCGTGCCCTCTACCAAGGTATTCCGAACAAGTTCGAGGCCGGCACGGGCAATATCGCCGACGCCGTGGGTCTGGGCGAGGCGCTGCGCTACGTGGAGAAGGTGGGCATCGAACGGATCGCGGCCTACGAGCACGCACTGCTTGAGTACGCCACTCCCCTGCTCGGCGACATCCCCGGCGTGCGCCTGGTCGGCACCGCCGAGGAGAAGGCCAGCGTGCTGTCGTTCGTGCTGGCCGGGCACGAACCGCTGGAGGTGGGCAAGGCCCTGAATTCCGAGGGCATCGCGGTGCGCGCCGGACACCACTGCGCGCAGCCCATCCTGCGCCGGTTGGGGTTGGAGGCCACGGTGCGCCCGTCGTTCGCGTTCTACAACACCTACGACGAGATCGACGTCTTCATCCGCGCGGTGCGGCGCATCGCCGAGGGTGGCTGAGCCGGCTATACATTCGTACTGATCTGAACTATCCGTCCACGTCGGGCCGCGACGTATTTTTTGGTGGCTTCCGCGACGGACCGTGTGGTGCCGTTGCGCCGACACAAAGGGACGATCAATGGCGAATCAACTCGAGGATCCGAACGCGGTCCACGTACCCGACCGGCCTCATCGCAAGCTCCGCGGCACGCTGGGCGTCTGGGGCATTGTCTTCGTCGTGGTGGCGGCGGCCTCGCCACTCGGCGTCATCGGCGGCCCCGTGCCGTTGGGCATCGCCAGCGGCAACGGCATCGGCTTCCCGGCGATCTACATCGTCAGCACGCTGATCGTGCTGCTGTTCGCCGTCGGCTTCACCGCGCTGACGCCGCATGTTCCCGACGCCGGGGCGTTCTACTCCTACATCGGCAAGGGACTGGGCCGGACCACCGGGTTCGGCTTCGCGCTGGTGGCGTTGGTGTCGTACCTGGCGTTGGAGATCGGCGTCTACGGCCTGATCGGGCAGGGCGCACAGGCCCTGTTCGCGTCCTACGGGCTTCCCGACATCCATTGGGGCATCTGGGCATTGGCCGCCTTCGCGGTCGTCACGATCCTGGGGCACCGCAACATCGACCTGTCCCGCAATGTGCTGGGCATCCTGCTGATCGCCGAGGTCGCGATCGTCGTCGTGCTCGACGCCGTCGTCATCTTCTCGGGCGGCCATGAGGGCCTGTCGACCGGCATCATCACACCGTCGGAGATCGTCTCGGGCGCACCGGGAATCGCGCTGCTGTTCGCGATCCTGAGCTTCATCGGTTTCGAGGCCACCGCGGTGTTCCGCGACGAGGCACGCGACCCGGTTCGGACCATTCCACGCGCAACGTACCTGTCGCTCATCCTGATCGGCGTGTTCTACGCCGTCTCCACCTGGGCGCTGATCACGGCCTGGGGTGACAGTCGCGTGGTGGAGCAGGCCCAGGCCGACCCGTCGGGTCTGCTGCCCGGCGCCACCGAGCAGTACCTGGGCACCGTCGGCCTGCACATCATCCAGGTGCTCTTCGTGACCAGCCTCTTCGCGTGCATCCTGTCGTTCCACAACATCGTGTCGCGCTACGTGTTCACGCTGTCCAACCGCAAGCTGTTCCCGGGCTCGCTCGGGGAGGCCCACGCCAACCATGCCTCGCCGCACCTGGCGTCGGGCGCCGACTCGATCGTGGTGGGGCTGTTCATCATCGGCGGCGCGTTGATCGGCCTGGACCCGGTGACCGAGTTCTACACCTGGCTGGCGGGCATCTCGACGGTCGGCATCGTGGTGCTGCTCATCGCGACCACCGTGGCGGTGCTGGCGTTCTTCATCCGGCGCCGGCAGTCACTGGACGTGTCGCCGTGGCGTGCCTTCGTCGCGCCGGGTGCCGCCCTGCTGGGACTGGTGGTCATCTTCGCGTTGATCCTGCAGAACCTGCCCGATCTGGTCGGCGGTTCGACGCCCATCGCGGTCGGTGTGGTCGTCCTGCTGGTGGCGCTGTTCGCGACTGGTGCGGGCCTGGCGGCCAAGCGCCCGGACGTCACCCTGGAATAGCCCTCTAGGGGTTCCCCGCGAGCAGGCTGGGTTTCTCCCGCGAGCGGGCTGGGGTCCCCGCTTGCGGGGCGTCTGTACGTCGCGCCTCGGCGTGTCGCGTACAAGACCGGCCGCTCGCTGGCGTTTGGGGGGACCGTCAGCGTCCGTCAGGGGCGCCGTCAGGCCCCCGGCACCAGCATCGACTGCCAGGTCTTGGCACCGGGGTTCGCGAGATCGCCCTGCGTG
This sequence comes from Mycolicibacterium confluentis, assembly GCF_010729895.1. Lineage (NCBI taxonomy): Bacteria > Bacillati > Actinomycetota > Actinomycetes > Mycobacteriales > Mycobacteriaceae > Mycobacterium > Mycolicibacterium confluentis. The sequence goes on along the minus strand of NZ_AP022612.1, from coordinate 1,522,770 downwards.
TAGCGCTTTCCATCGGGGCCGAGGTAGTCGCCGGTGGCGGGGTCGTACGGGACGGCCGCCACCGGTGCCCGCGGGTCAGCCACTGGCGCCCGCGGGTCCGTCCCCGGTGCGTACTGCGGCACACCCTGCCCAGACAGCGTGGCGTTGGGGTCACCCTTCCAGTTCATGCCCTCATTCAGCGGCACGTACTCCTCGTCGCTCTCGCACAACTCGACCGTCGGCGCCCGCTTCGCAGGGTTGGTCTCGCACGGAATGTTGCGCACCCCACGGACATTCCACTGCGAGTCCTGCGGAATTCGGCAGTACAGTTCGCCCGCCGGGCGTTCCGGCGCATCGACGTCACTCGGCGCACGCTGCTGATGGACCGGCAGGAATCCGGTGTTGCATGGCGGCGGCAGGTTGAGGTTGAGGTTGAAGTCCAGGTAGATGCCGCGGTAGTCCTGGTCGACTTTGGAGTCAGCCAACGCGATCGCCGACATGACCGCGGTGCCCTGCGGGTACAGCACCAGAAGCTGTTCCAGATCAGCGCGGTACGTCACCGCGATGTCACCCAGACTCACCAGGTTGGCCAGCAGCACCGGCAGCGCGGGGGCAACCCGGTCGAACAGGGCCGTACCCTGCTGCAGCGCCGGCCCGCCCTGCTGCAGGAGGTCCGCGAACGCGGTGTCCTGCGCCCGCAGCTGACCCGTGATGGCGGCCATGTTGCGCGCCCACGACCCGATCGAATCGGAGCTGCGCACTTGGGAATTCAGCAGGGCCGGCGATTCGTCGATCAGTCTCGTCAGCGGATCGGCGGTCTTGCCCGCCTCGATCGCCAGCGCGGTGGAACCGTCGACGATCCGGGACAGTTCGGGCCCCAGACCCGCGACGGCCTTGGCGGCCTCGTCGACGACGGTGCGCAGGGTGTCCGGCGGGATCGCCTGCACCGCGGTGTTGGTGTCGTCCAGCAGGTCGGCGATGTCGGCCGGAACCTGCGCCTTGGCCACCTCGATCACGGCGCCGTCGCGCAGTGCGACGTCCTGTGCCGCGCCCGGATTCGGCGTCAGTTCGAGGAACTGCTCGCCCACCGCGGAGCGGCTGTGCACCGACGCCGACACGTCGGCGGGCACCGGTGTGTCCGAGTGCAGCTTCAGCACGGCGCGGACGCCGTCCCGCGTGACGTCGACGGAGCTGACGCGGCCGATCTCGGTTCCGCGATAGGTCACCACCGACGTGGGGTAAAGCCCTGCGGCCGCGGGTAGTTCGACAGTCACGGTGTAGCGCCCCACGCCCAGCAGGGCCGGCACCTTGACGAACCCGAACGCCATCACCCCGCCTGCGATGACGGTGACCGCGGCCAGGATCGCCAACTGGGTCCACACGGTTCGGGACAGTCGCAGCATCAGTAGGCTCCCCACCGGTAGGGCGCGATCAGCGGGTTGCCCGCGGTGTACGGGCTGGGCAGCTGACCGATCGTGCGGCCCCACTGCATTTCGAGTTGCGTCAGGTTCCCCTCCCAGCGGGTGCCGGTGAACAGTCCGCTGTCCAACCGGCTCAGGGTCAGGTCGACCACCAGCGAGATGTTGGCGAAGTCACCGCGGAACCAGTTCTCGACCGTGCTCTTCACCCACGGGTAGGTCGTCAGGAAGTCCAGTCCCTTCGTCAGGGCCGGTCCGGCGTCGGCCAGCGACCGCAGCACGGGGGCGATGTTGCGCAGATTGTTCACCAGTGACTCGCGGGTCGCGGTCACCGTCGAGTTCGCGATCGCACCGAAGCGCCCCAAAGCATCGACCGCGTCGGCGATCTGGGCTCGCGAGTCCGCCAGCACCGCGAGCGCCTGCGGGATGGTGGTCAGCGCTCGGTCGACGGTGTCGTCGCGTGCCGCGACCTGCCCCGTCAACTCGTTGAGTCTCTCTGTGGCGGTGATGATGTCGTCGGTCTGGGAGTTCAGTGACGCGATGAAGGTGTCGAGTTGGGTGAGCAGGCTGCGCATATCGGTCTCGCGACCGCCCAGGGCGGTGGCGAATGCCTGATTGATCTCCTGCAGCTGGCCCAACCCGCCGCCGTTGAGCAGTATCGACACCGAGGCCAGTGTCTGCTCGGTGGTCGGGTACGTCGCCGCCGCGGACAGCGGGATCACCGAGCCGTCCGTGAGTTCCCCCTCGGCGGGCCGATCCGTGGGCGGCGCCAGTTCGATGTGCATCGAGCCCAGCAGGCTGGTCTGGCCCACCTTCGCGGTGCTGTTGGCGGGCAGATGGACGCCACCGTCGATGCGCATCGTGACCAGCGCGTGCCAGTCCTGCACTTCGATCCTGGTCACATTGCCGACGTTGACGTCGGCCACCCGCACTCGGGTGTTCTGCTGGATGACGACGACGTCGGGCAGTTGCGCCTGGATGGTGTAGGACCCGTCGCCGCCGCCTTCGGTTCCGGGCAGGGACAGCGAGTTCAGCCCGCGCCATTGGCAGCCCGTCACCGTTATCAGGCTCACCACGGCCACGAGGGCCGCCACGGCGCGCCTCACGGTGTCCCGCCGGTCTCGGCGGGCAGAGGTTGCGGGTCGGGCAGTGGTTGCGGGTCGGGCAGAGGTTGCGGGTCGGGCAGAGGTTGCGGGATTGGTGGAGGCGGGAAGTCGGGTCGCAGCCAGTTCTCGCTGTAGGTGATCTCGTTGGGCCGCGCGGTGGCGCCCACGAACGGGTTGACACCCAGAGGCGGGAAGTTGTACTGCCGGTTCTTGATGATCGGCGAGAGGTACTGCACGCAGAGCTTCGAGGACTGCTCCCAGTTCTTGCGGGAGGCGGCCTGCACGGCGCTGCAGATGAACTGCACGGTGCTGGCGAAGTTCACCGGGGCCAGGATCCCGGTCACCGAAATCTGCGCAGGCTGGTAGATGTTCATGAAGTTCTGGAACACCGTCGGCGCGATGTGCAGCACCTGCTTGACGTCACCGCGGCTGTCGTCGAGTGCGGTGGTGATGGTGTTGAGCCGGTCGAAGGTGACACCGACGCCCTCGCGATTGTCGTCGAGGAATCCCCGCAGGTCGTTCACCGCTCCGTCGAGACTGCGTGTGGCGTCGGCGAATTCGTTGGGGGTGTTCGCCAGGACGGTGGTGATGTCGGCCAGGTTGGTGTTGAACGCGGCGAGCAGATCGCTGCTCGACGACAGCGCCGACACCAGCAGTTGCAGATTGCGCACCGTGCTGAAGATGTCGGTGCTGTGGTCGCCGAGTGCCGAGACCGCCTGGGACAGTTTGATGACGGTGTCGCGCGCGGTGTCTCCCTGTCCGCGCAGGTTGGCCGCCGCGGAGTTGATGAACTCCCCCACCGGACTCGGGCCTCCCGGGGTGGTGGGCTGTAGCGACTCGGTCAGCTTCTCCAACTGCGCGCGGAAGTCGTCCCATTCGACGGGCACCGCGGTGCGCTCCTGCGGGATGACCGCTCCCGGTGTCAGCTGGGGACCGCCCGAGTAGGCCGGCACGAGTTGGATGGCGCGTGCGCTGACCAGCGACGGTAACAGGATCGCGGCCCGCGCGTCGGCGGGCACGGGGTATTCGGCGTCCACCGAGAAGGTGACCTTGGCGGTGTCGGGCAGGGGTTCGATGGCGTCGACCGTGCCGACGGCCACCCCGAGGATGCGCACTTCGTCACCCGTGTACAGCCCGTTGGTGTTGGCGAAGTACGCCACAAAGGTGTTGCGGGCGATGCCCTTCCACCACGGTGTGGCCACGACGGTGAGCGCGGTCACGAGCAGGACGACGAGCCCGGCCGCGGTGAGGATGCGGAGTCTGTGCGCGGTCACGGTGCGTCCCCTTCGGGTGGCAGCGGCGGCACCGTGGGCTCAGGCAGTTCGCCGGGCGCGGGCGCGGTCGCGGGCGGCCCCGGCGGCGGCCCGCCCGGGGGCGGTGCGGGCAGCGGTTCTCGATACGGGTAGCGCGGATCACCGGGGACGCCGGTGATCGCGTCGGGCAGCGTCAGGCGCGGTTCGCCGCCCTGCCCGGTCCGCGGGTACGGCACCGGGAGCGCCGGGGTGCCGGGTTGGCCGACTCCCGGTTCGACGAGTTGCGACGGCAGCAGGACGTTGGGATCCAACCCGAGGTCGGAGAACGCCGCGTCGATGAACGGCTGGGAGAACTGCCCCGGCAGCAGGTTGACCACCGAGGCCTTGAAGAACGGCCCGGAGCCCAGCACCTCACCGAACGACATCGCGTAGCGCCGAAGCAGATACAGCGTCCTCTGCAGTTCCTGCTTGCGGGTGTCGAGAATGCCCAGCACGCCGTTGAGCTTGTCGAGTGCGGGTTGGAGCGCAGTCCGGTTGTCGTCGACGACCGCCGAAAGCTGGGCCGACACCGCGGTCAGGTTGGTCATCAGGGCGTCGACCGAACTGCGCTGTGCCAACAGTTCGGCCAGCAGCGCATTGGCGTTGACCACCAGGCCGGCGATCTGATCGCTGCGCTTTCCCAGCACCGCGCTGACCTTGTCGGCGTCGGCGAGCAGACCGCGCAGATGGGCGTCGCGCGCGTTGAGGGTGTCGGAAAACCGCGCCACCCCTTCCAGCGCGACCTTGAGATCCGTTGGCGTGTCGGCGAACGTCTCGGCCAGTGTGGACAGCGCCGACGACAGCTGGGTGGTGTCCAGACCGCTGATGGTGGTGGTCAGATCGCCCAGCGCGGTGGGCAGGTCGTAGGGCGAGGTGGTCCGGTCCAACGGGATCGCACCGTCGAGGCGGCCGTCGCCACGCGGGGTCAGTTCGAGCATTTTGGTGCCCAGCACGGTTTCGGTCTTGATGGCGGCTTCAGTGCGGCCGCCGAGTTCGACGTTCCTGTCCACTGTGAAGTCCACCCGCACCTGTGTGCCCTCCAGATGGATGTCGGACACCCGTCCCACCGACATTCCGGACACCCGCACGTCGCTGCCCGCCTTGATGCCGCCGGCCTCCGCGAAGTAGGCGGAGAAGTCGTTGGTGCCCTTGATGATCGGGAGCTTGTCGTAGGAGAACGCGGCCACCACGAGTGCGGTGAGGATCAGGATCCCGACCACCCCGACGGTGACCCGGTTCCGTTCGGCGAGCGGCGTGATCTCGGGCCTCTTCAGCAGATTTCGCACTCGTGTCATTTCGGCGTGCACCGTCCCGTGTCCTGTCCGGCGAGCTTGACGAACACCGGTTGACCGCCTTTGCCGTTGACCTTGAGCACCAGATCGCACAGGTAGAAGCCGAAGTAGTCGCCGTAGAGGCCCTGCCGGGACAGGATCTGGTAGGCGTCGGGCAGGGTCTTGAGCAGATCGTCGACGTAATCGCTGTCTGCCATGACCTGCCCACCGAACCGGTCGGTCTGCGCGACGGTGTCCCTGATCGGCTGCCGCGCGACGGCCAGCAGGTCGGCGACGGTGCCCGCCGCGGCGTTGATGTGCGCCACCCCGGTGGCGAGGTCACTCCTGCGGTCGGCCAAACCCTGCACCAACTGCGAAAGCCTGTCCAGGCCTTCGGAGAACTGCTCGTCCCGGTCGGCGAAGGTGCCGAGCACGGTGTTCAGATTGGTGATCACCTCGCCGATCAACTCGTCGCGGCCGGCCAGCGTCGTGGTCAGAGCCGCGGTCTGCGACAGCACGGAGGCGACGGTGCCCCCTTGGCCTTGGAAGACGTTCAACAGTTCCCCCGAGAGCGCGTTCACCTGATTGGGATCCAACGCGCGGAACAGCGGGCGGAACCCGCCGATGAGCGCATCGACGTCGAGCGCCGGGGAGGTCTGCGGCAGTGGGATGGTGCCGCCGGGCGCCAGGCGTCGCACCGATCCGGGCCCCTCCTCGAGCGCCAGGTAGCGATCGCCGATCAGGTTCTCGTAGCGCACCGCGGCGCGAGTGGCCTCCGTCAGCGGCAGTTGCCTGTCGACGGTGAAATCGACGGACACGGTGCCGTCCTTGTGCAGGGTGAGCTTCGTGACCTTGCCGACCTCGACGCCGGCGATGCGCACGAAGTTTCCGCCCTTGAGTCCCGACACATTGTCAAACACGGCGTGAAAGGTTGTGCGCGAGTCGAATCGGAACTGTCCGAACACGGTGACCAGCGCGAACATGAACACCAGGCACATCGCCGTGAACAGCAGAACCCGGACCAACGCGCGGGGCGTTCTGCCTCTCATGGGTGTTCCTCGCTGATCGGGGTGGGTGGCGGCGATACCGGTGCCGGCCACGGCCCCGGTGCCGGTCCGCCTGGATAGCGGATGCGCGGTGGTTCGGGAATGGCCTTGGTGACCGGGAAGTAGTTGGCGAAGCCTGGGAAACCGATCCCCGGGTTGGGCCGCACGTCGAGGCCGGTCCCGAATCCGGTGTCGGTGACCAGGTACTTGACCGGGAAGTTCTGACTGACGTCGGGCAGGGATCCGCAGCTGGGCCGCCCTCCCGGACCGCCGGTGGCGTTCACGCGCGGCAGGTTGTCAGGAAACCGGTAGGGGTCGTCACCGGCGAGCAGCGCCGCATCCATGATGACCGACTTGCCGTTGCCGCCCAGTGCGTCTCGACCACCGTTATCCAGGAACCACAGCGCGCCCTGGAACAGGCACGTGTAGGTGGGTGAGTACTTGTTGAACAGCGCCATGGTGGGCTCGAGGGTGTTCGTGACGCGCACCAGGCCGGGTTGGTTGCCGCCGATCGTGTTCACCCCGGCCGAGGAGAATCCCACCGCGGACAGCAGCAGGGTGTCCAACGCCTGTGCGTGCGTGCTGAGGGTGTCGCTGGTGGTGCTGAAGGAGTCCAGCACCTCCAGGATGTCTTGTGCGGCAGCCGAATAGGTCTGCGCGGTCTGACCGAACAGCTGCCAGTCCTGGCGCACGGTCTCCATGCGCGGGTTGACGGCCAGCAGCACGTTGTTCGAATCGGTGATCGCGCGTCCGATCACCTCACCCTTACCGCGCACCGATTCGGCCACCGCGGCCAGCACCGAGTTGAGTTTGGCGGGGTCGATCGCGCCGACGACGGACTGCAGGTTCTCGAACACCGTGTTGACCTCGACCGTCACATTGCGTGAGCGCAGCACGGCGCCCGGCTTGAGCGGTTCGGGGTTCGGGGCGTCCGGGATGATGAGTTCGACGTACTTGGCGCCGAATGCGGTGCTGGACTTGATCTCCGCCTCGACGTTGCTCGGCAGGTACTCGAACGGCCCCGGATACATCTTCAGGGTCAACCTCGACAGGGCGGACTCGCCTTCGGGGGCGTCGGCCCGGATGCCTGCGACCTCCCCAACCTGCACGCCTCGCAGTTTGACCTTGGCGCCGTCCTCCATGACCAGGCCGGACCGATCCGAGACAAGGGTCAAGGGCACGAAGGTGCGCATCGTCCCGGAGAACAGCAGCGCCGTCATCGCGATGAGTCCACCGATCACAACGAACAGCACGGGCGCCCACCAGATGGGGTCGATGCCGTCTCTGCGGCGTGGTTCCGTCATGCCCTCACCCCGACAGATGGAAGTTGCCGGACTGCCCGTAGACGGACAGTGTGATGGTCAACAGCACGAAAACTGTTGCGGTCACCGAGGTTCGCACCGCACGCCCGACGGCCTCCCCCACCCCGGCCGGACCGCCGGTGGCGGTGAACCCGTAGTAGGTGTGCACCACCATCACCGCAGCCGCCATCGACAGCGCGGCGACAAAGGACCAGAGCAGGTCGGTCGGATGCAGGAACGTCGAGAAGTAGTGGTCGTATACGCCCCGCGACTGCCCGTAGATGACTGTGGTGCCGAACCTGGTGGCCAGGAACGACATCAGCACCGCGACGGTGTAGAGCGGGATGACCACGAGCACACCGGCGACGATCCGGGTGGACGCCAGGTAGGTCACGGCACGGATGCCCATGACCTCGAGCGCGTCGATCTCCTCGTTGATGCGCATCGCACCCAGTTGGGCGGTGGCGCCGGCACCGATCGTCGCGGCCAGGGCCACTCCGGCCGTGGCAGGGGCGATGAAGCGGACGTTGAGGAACGCGCCGAGAAAACCGGTGAGCGCCTCGATCCCGACGTTGGAGAGCGTGTTGTAGCCCTGAACGGCGATCAGCGCGCCCGTGGACAGGGTCAGGAAGCCGATGATCACCACCGTGCCGCCGATGACGGCCAGCGCTCCGGTGCCCATCCCCATCACGGCGATCAGACGCAGCACCTCCCCGGGATAGCGCCGGACCGCGTCTCCCGTAGCGGCCAGGGCGTTGCCGTAGAACGCCGTCTGCGTACCGAGCCTGCGGGTCGCCTCAACCCACCTGCCCATTTCGAGGTCGGTCACGGGGCCACCTTCACGCCGAATGCTGTGGCCAGGATGTTGATCAGAAACAGCGCCATGAACGAGAACACGACGGTCTCGTTCACGGCGTTGCCGACTGCGGTCGGTCCGCCGCCCACGGAAAGGCCCTTGTAGCAGGCGATCAGACCCGCCGACAGTCCGAACAGCAGCGCTTTGGCCAACGACACGATCACCTGGGGCAGGCCCGTCAAGAGCGTCATACCGGCGACGAATGCCCCGGGCGTGACGTGCTGGACGTAGACGACGAACGCGTAGCTGCCGGTGAGCCCGACGACCGCGACCACGGAGTAGAGCATCAACGCCACGAAAGTCGCCGCGATGACGCGTGGAACCACCAGCGCCTGAACGGGATTGACGCCGATCACATTCATCGCGTCGATCTCTTCGCGGATGGTGCGGGCACCGAGGTCGGCGCACATCGCGGTGGCCCCCGCACCGGACACCACGATCGCGGTCACCACCGGACCGACCTGCGTGACGGCGGCAAGTGCCGCGCCCGCACCCGACAGATCACCGGCGCCCACCTCGAGCAGCACGATGTTGAGGGTGAACACGATCAGCACCGTGTAGGGAATCGACAGCATGATCGTCGGCACGATCGACACGCGGGCGACGAACCAGATCTGGTCGATGAGTTCGCGCCACGCGAAGGGCCGACGCGGCATGGCCGCCAGCGTCTCGGCGGTGAGGACGAAGAAGTCCCCCACTGACCGCATCGGCCTTGCCACAAGGTTGGTGGTCACGTCGTAACGAATCCGGCCATGATGGCTCCCCTCCCACCCGGAATGAATGGATCGGGAGTCTAAGAGCCGGTGTGCGTGCTGTCGACAGGTGTCATCCCGACGCGCTTCGACATTTTCAGCAACACGGGCTGGCTTGTCGACGCGGTCAATATCTGCGGCACCACATCGGACCACGTGAGTGCCCCGGCCCTGGCCCCCAAGGGGTGCGCGAGGCCGGGCTGATGCCTGTGAAAGCTGATCTCGATCATGGCGAGCCGAAGTGCCGGGTCCGTCGCGGCCGGAATGCCGTGGGAGTGGACACTCGAAACGGCCTAGCAGCACAGCTAAGTTCGCAGCGCGCCTAGGGAGTCCCGGGCGTTCGCACCATTCCGCGGCTCACGGCATCGCCGGCGCCGTGACGGGTCAGCCGGTCGATAGGTGGCGGATCACCGTCTCGACGATCGGCGCGCGCCGACACCGACCCGCGAACGCATCGAAACCGCGAGCACCAGACAGGGCGAAAAGGCAACAGTTCAAATCGTGTCGAGCCTAAGTCCGTGTGCCGGGCGGCTCTCAGCATCACGGTGCGTCGATGTCTTTCGCGGGCCGATTCTCCCGCGCACACTCAGATACACAGGGAGGGAGACCCATGCACCACATCAGCACCGGGCCGACAGGTGGCTCATCGCGCCGTGACATCGACATCGCCACAGGCATTCTCATGGCCGTCCGCGGTTACACCGAGCGCGACGCCTTCAATGAACTTGTGGCCGCCGCTCAGCGCACCGGCGACGGAATCACCACTGTTGCAAGGGCGCTTATTTCCTTGGCCCGTAACCGCGATGGTGCGGCGTATCCCGCTGAGGCACTGCGGGCATGGGGCGAGTTCATCCTCGACCCACTCCCCCGTCCCGCGAGCGACCAGTCGGCCACTCCCAGCGTGTTGCGTACCTGACTGGCCGCTGGCGGAAGGGGTTCAGTCGCCCTGGCCTCCGCGTGCGCCGCCCACCAGGTCGGGCACTGGATCCTTGCCGTTGACCACCCAGTCCCCCAGGATTCTGGCCTTGTAGACGCGCGGATTGTGCGAGGCCAGCGTGCGGGCGTTGCGCCAGTGCCGGTCCAGTCCGAGGTCCTCGGAAACACCGGAAGCACCAAGCGCGTCAAAGACCCCGGTGGCGGCGCGCAGGGCCGCGTCGATGATGACCAGCTGCGCCGACGACACCGCCACCTCGGCCGTCACCAGGCGGTCCCGGGGCGCTGCCGCGCCGTTTGCCACGCGACCTGACACGATGCGGTCCAGGGTGCCGGTGGCACGCGCCAGTGCGGCCTCGGCGCCGAATGCGAGAGCCGAGGCCTCGCCGATGACCGCGAGCAGTTGAGCGTCTTGGGCGGGAGTCTCCGAGAGTCCATGCGGGTAGTTGCGTCTGCGGTCCTGCAGGGCACGCGTGCCGTCCCGAACGATGGCCTTGGTGATTCCGGTCAGGACCGACAGCATCGCCGTCTGGTAGAAGTGCGACTGATAGCTGAATCGCTCGGCCGCCGGAAAGACGTCGCCAGCTTCGGCACGCACGGCGTCGTACCGGGCACTTCCGCTGGCGGTCGTGCGCTGGCCGAAGCCACGCCAGTCATCGACCAGTGCGACACCGTCCTGATCCGCACGCACCAGCGCGGTCAGGAGCGACCCGTCGTCAGACTTTCCCAGGACGTCAAGCCAGTCCGCGTAAAGGCTGCCGGTGGCATAGTATTTCGCGCCCGTCACGAACCAGTGGTCGCCCTCCGGTGTGACCGTAGTGACGATGTTGGCCAGCGTGACGCCATTGGCCTCGGTCCATCCCCCGCCGACGAATTCGCCGCTGAGGAACCGCTTGATCCACACGTCGTTTCCCGGCGACGGTGCGGCGTTCAACCGGTCCTCCACGAACGCGAGGTGGTTGCGCCAGATGTGTGCGACGTTGGGATCGGCTGCAGCCAGATCCGCCAGAAGCGCGAACGTCTGTTCCAGCGAGGCGCCGAACCCACCGAGAGCCACCGGGATGCGCAGAGTGCCGAAACCCGCGTCGTTCAGTGCACGCACCTGGTCGTGCGGGAACTCGCGATTCTTCTCCCGTTCGGGGTTCCCGCGCGCGATCTCGTCGAAGATCGGCCCGAACCGGTCGGTGAGTTCGCGGTCGTCGGCGGTCGACGAGGCCAGATAGCTTTCTGCCGTGGTCATTCGGTGGTGTCCTGATGGTCGATGCGGAATGAGTACTGTTCTTCGACTGCGACGTAGCCCAGTCTCCGGTAGAGGAGGTGGGCATTGCTCTTGTTGTTGATGTCGGTGCCCAAGGAGGCCACGTTGACCCCGCGCCGCAACGCCGCCAGCCAGATCTTGCGCAGCAGCAGTTCACCGAGTCCCCGCTTGCGCTGATCGCCCCGCACTCCGATGTAGTCGGTGTGAGCGCTGCGTTCCTCGCTGTCCCCCACCCCCGCGGTGAAGACCGACCCGAGTACATAGCCGATCACGCCCTGCTCCACGTCGTAGGCCGCGATGCTGAAATCTGGTGCGAAGGAGCGACTCTTGAGGTGAGACTCCCACACCTCGGGCGTCTTCGACATGTTCCCGAAATGCTCCTGGAAGGTGTCGAACTGCAGGCGGCGCACGTCTTCGGACAACCCGCGGTCGACGACCTCCGACCATGACAGGATCTCGATGCCCGGGGACGCCGCCGCGGCCAGGGCCTCGACGTCCTCATCATGGAGTGGCTTGCGGGTCCGGATGAACTCCGCCTCGGTGCGCCCGCCGCGCTTCTGCAGCGCTTCGATGGCCGCCTGCTGATCCGTGCCGATGATCACCCGCAGAAAGGCACCGGGGATGGCGGCCGCTTCGATGCGGAATCTCCTGATGGAGTCGTCGACGATGTTGTCGATCACGTGTGGCGGAGTGTCGGGACTGAAGACGAAGTCGCCCAACAGTTCCGGTTCCAGTCCATGGGGCTCGTGCAATGCGGCGTAGCCGCGCACCAACCCCGATTCATCCCGCACGACGACGGCGGCCCCGGAATACGAGGAGCTCAGCACCTCGGCGATGTCGCGGGAGTCGGCCGCGAACTTGCGTCCGGCCAGCCCCTTGGTGGTGGCGAGGAAATCGGCGATGGGTGCATGGTCGTGCGCCACCACCGGCGCCGTCGACCAGTCGAGAACGCGATTGTCGGTCAATGTCATGAGATTCCTCGTGTCAGGAGTAGAAGCCGGGCGCAGGAGCTACACCGTTGAGTACGTAATCCCCGATCTGGGTCTGCTTGTGGTGCAGCGGATCGTGGAGGGTGAGGGTGCGCGCATTGCGCCAGAACCGGTCCAAACCCTCGGGCGCCGCGGTCGAGCGGGCACCGGTGACCTCGAACAGCCTGCTGGCGATCGTGATCGCAATCTCGCCGGCGTGCGTACGTGCGGCGTTGATGAGGGTCACGGCCTCAGCCCGCTGCTCCCAGGTCAGTCCTGCACCGCGGTCGCGGACCTCATCCACCGCCGCCAGCGCTCGAGCCGTCAGCGCCTCCGCGGACTGCACCAGAGTCCACAGTTGGCCGAAGCGCTCAAGCACCAGCGGATCCGCCTGGGCCGAAGCGTAATTCGTCTCCACCCACGGTCGGGATCGGGCCCTCGTGTAGTCCGCGGCCTCGTCGAAGGCGCCCCGGGCGATGCCGGTGAAGATCGCTGCGAAACCCGCGTACATGTACAGCACGTCGAGGTGATCGGCCGGTTCGGCCGGCGCGACGCCGTACCCGTATCCGATGACGGCATCCACCGGAATCTCGACGCCGGTCAATGTCGTGGTGCCGCTGACCGTGAGCCGTTGACCGACATTGTCCCAGTCGTCGCCGAAGCTGACGCCCGCTGCCCCGCCCTCGATGTGCACGGTGGCCAGCTGGCCCGACACGTCGGCGCCGTTCAGGACTGAGCCGGTCCCGAATTGCACCCAGGCCAACAGCACGTCACTGACGGCCGCCCCGCTGGTGAACGGTTTGCTCCCATTGAGGACGAAGCCGCCTGGCGTTGGGTCCGCCGAGATGAGCGGCGGATAAGCGGCCTGGGCGACGGTGCCGTGGAAGAGGTTCTCGCGCGCGATGCGTTGCGCCCGTCGCGGGCCGAGGAATCCGTTCTCTCCGCGGGTGCCGGCAATGCTGCCGAAGTAGTGGTAGAGCAGGATGTGCGCCACCGACGAGTCCGCCCTGGCGATCTCGCCGACGACCGCCGCCGCCTGGCTGAAGTCCGCACCGCCGCCGCCATGTTCCTCCGGGATGAAGATGCCCAGCAGACCTGCCTCTTTGAGCAGCCCTATCTCGAACGTCGGTGTGCCTGCGGCACGGTCGCGCGCGACGGCCGTACGCGCCAGCTCCTGCCGCACTCGCGCTGCCGACTGCACCCAGTTGGGGCCGACGAGCGCCGTCAACGTGTTCGTCATGGTGCGACAGGCTCCTTCTCGCGGCGCGGCTCCGGTTCGTCGTCGGGGTCCTGCTGCGCCTCGTTGAGCACTTCGAGAATGCCTGCCTCGGTGAGCCGTTCGCGCTCCTCGTCGGACAGCGTCTGGATGGTGCCGATGCGGCGTGCGACCTCAGGCTTGGACCACTTCAGGTACCAGTACCAGGCCAGCCCGGCCGTGAGCAGTCCAAGGTAGATCAGGGGCAGGATGTTGAACGGGAACTCCGGCACGGGATAGAAGTTGCTGAAGATGACGTAACCCAGCGCCAACGCAGCGGCCACCGACACCGCCAGACGACCGGGGGTGAGCGCGCGGATCTTGTACAGCCACACCGGCGTTGCGATCACGACGAGCAGGTAGCTGATCAGGAATCCCCACGTCGCGACGTATCCGCCGTAGACGTCGAACACCAGTCGGCCGGCCGAGCTGAAGGTCGCGACCACCGAGAACACCAGGGCCAGTGCACCCACGAAGACGATGCCGACCCACGGGGTCCGGTGCCGGGGATGGACCCGGGTGAAGGCCTGCGGAAGCGCACCCTCGTGGGCGAAGGTGAACAGGGACCGCGCGGCGGCGGTGGTCACCGCCGTCACGAACACGATGAAGGCGATCGCGACAGCCGCGCTGACGACCTGGTTGATCCACGAGACTCCCACGGTGTCCGCCAACTGCGGCAGCACAGCCTTGTCGCCGTCGATGTCGCCGAAGTGCAGGATCTGCGGGTAGGTCGCGACGATGTAGAGCACACCGAGCAGGAGTACGACGCGCAGCAGTGCCCGCGAGATGTTGGTGTGTGCGTTCTTGGCCTCCGCACCCAGCGAGGCGACGCTTTCGAATCCGGCGTACGAGCCGACGGCGGACACGGCCGCGATGAACGTCGCGCTCACACCGAGATGTGCGGGGCTGAACTGCTCCCAGTCGATGCGCAGGCCGTAGCTGACGTACGACCCGACGATGATGACCAGGATCGAGGCGATGGCCACCAACTCGAACGCCAACTCATACTTGGCGGCCAGCGCCACACCGCGGTACGGCAGATAGATCGCGACGGCGACCACCACGAAGACCAGCAGGAGTTTGAACCAGACAGCCTGAGATCCCAGGCCGATGGATTCGAGGAACGAGTCGAGGTAGAGCACGCCGCCGAGGGTGCCGGTGGTGGCGAAGCCGATGTAGCCGAGCAGCAGGCTGAAACCCGCCGCGTAGGCGAAGCCCGGCCCCAGCCCGTTGCCCGTATAGGTCCCCAGCGATCCCGACGACACCGTTCGTTTGGCCTGGAAGCTGATGGTCCGCGCGATGAGCACCACGATGCCCAGGCCCACGAGCACGGCCCACGCGGCACCCTTGCCCGCGGCCACGAAAAGTGAGAACGGCACCACCGCTACAGCCACGCTGGGTGCGGCCGCCGCGAGCCCCTGCGCGAATACACCCCAGGGGCCCAACGCTTCACGCTCGAGTCCGGTGGAGTCCGCGGCTGTCAGTGTGCGCCCCGAGAGCGTGACGTCACGAGAGTCGGATATGGTCATGGTCTGCCTTTCACAGCACACGCTTCAACACTGTGGGCAGCAATAATGCTGGCGCACAGGGAATTTAACGCGTTGTTCATTTTGTTCCAGAATGCGCCCGGGGGCGCCCCAAGCCGAGCTATGAAATCGGCCCGATTCTTTCTCCAGCGATCGACAGCGCGGCACCGGATCGGTACACCGAACCGGGGTGATCCTCGGGCAGGTATGCAGATCTGCCGCCAAAGATATTCTGCCGCAGAGTCTTCGAACGGTCCGGCGCAGGCCTGGCGCGTCCGCGGCGACGCAGTTCGGGCAGCAGATAATCGGCGACGTCGACAAACGTGCCCGGAGTGGTGTGGTACGCGATGTTGAATCCGTCCACGCCAGCACACTCCGCGTAGTCCTCGAGTGCATCGGCTACGGTGCCCGGGCCGCCGACGAACAGCATGCCGCCGAACCCACCCAAGCCGCCGACATAGTCACGCAGCGTGAGCTTCTCGGCATCGGGGCGTGCCGCCAGGATGGATCGGCTGGCCTCGGTGGCGAACTGCTCGATCGGGCGGTCGACGCCGTAGTCGGACCAGTCCACGCCCGAAAGGGCGGAAAGTAGCACCAGACCGCCCTGCAGATCGTGGTACGAGGACAGGTCGCGCGCTTTGGCCTGGGCCGCGGAATCGGTGCTGTCCACGACGATCTCAATTGATGTCAGGAACTTGATCGCGTCGGCGCGGCGTCCGTAATCCACAGCACGCCTGCGGATGTCGTCGATGTTGGCCCGCAGAACCTCTGGCCGAGGATCGCTGGCGAAGACCAGTTCGGCATTGCGCGCGGCGAACTCGCGTCCCGCGGTCGATGTGCCGGCCTGGAACAGCACCGGGGTGCGCTGCGGTGACGGTTCCACCAGGTGCGCGTCCGGGACAGTGAAATACGTTCCCTCGTGTCGGATCCCGCGCACCTTCTCGGGCCGGGTGTAGACGCCCGTACCGCGATCACGGATCACCGCGTCGTCGTCCCAGGATCCCTCCCAGAGCTTGTAGGTGACCTCGAGGAACTCCTGGGCGCGGGCATAGCGTTCGTCATGCGGGATCTGCTGTGCCCGGCCGAGGATGTTGCGTGCCGCGCTGTCGAGCAGTGAAGTGACGATGTTCCAGCCGATCCGACCGTCGGTCAGGTGGTCAAGCGTGCTGAACTTGCGGGCCAACAGGTACGGACTCTCGTACGTGGTCGAGACCGTGACCCCGAAACCCAGAGTCGTGGTGGCCGCGGCCATAGCCGACACCGCCAACAGTGGGTCGACGACCGGGGTCTGCACGCCGCGCGCCAGGGCAGCGTCGGCATTCCCGCCGTAGACATCCAACTGCCCGACGGCGTCGGCGAGGAACAGCAGATCGAATCCGCCGTCCTCCAACAGACGGGCCAGGTCCACCCAGTAGCGCAGGCTGGTGTAGTCGGAGGTGCGGTCCTGCGGATGCCGCCACAGGCCATAGTTGCCATGCGACACCGTCGACATGCTGAACGCCGAAAGCACGAACGGATCCACGTGATGGCGGCTCATGCGGAAACCTCGTCACGCTGCGGGACAGGCAGTCCCAGATGGTCGCGCAGGGTCGTGCCACGGTACTCGTGACGCACCAGGCCCCGCTTGCGCAACAGCGGCACGACCTGCTCGACGAACAGTTCGAACTGCCCCGGCAGGCCGGAGTCGGACAGCACGAAACCGTCGGCTGCACCGCTCGTGAACCAGTCTTCAAGGCGATCGGCGATCTGCTCATGGCTGCCGACGACGTTGGCTCCCCAACCATTGACGGTTCGGTACAGGAACTCCCGCACGGTCGGACTCCCGTCGGCGGCGAGCGCCCGATATCCGGCCAGTGCGGTCTGGTGCGTCTCGGTGCCGTCGGGGAAGGCCCCTGCGGGCACCGGTCCGTCGAGGTCGGCGCCGGTCACATCGACGTCGACCTCCAACAGCCAGGCGGCCTGGTATTCGGGGCTGAAGTACTCGTACGCCGCGCGCTCAGCGCGGTGCGCCTCCTCCTCAGTGGAACCGACGATGAAGCGCAGCGAGGGCGTGACCAGGGGCGGCCGTTCACGTCCCGCCAGGGTGGCCCGTCGATGGATGTCGGTGTAGAACTCGCGCGCACCCCGTTGGGTGCCATGACTGGTGAAGATGACCTCGGCATGGCGGGCCGCGAAGTCGCGCCCGGTCGGCGACGAACCCGCCTGGAAGATCACCGGGCGGCCCTGCGCCGAGCGTGCCGCTCCGATCGGTCCCGCCACGTCGAAGTGGCGTCCGTGGTGGTTGGGCACCCTGATCCTGCTGACATCGTTGTAGATGCCGGCGGACCGGTCTTCGATGATGGTGTCGGGGCCCCAGCTGTCCCAGAGTTTGGTGACGACCTCGATGGCCTCTTCGGCGATGCGGTAGCGCTCGTCATGGTCGACCACACCGGCGGCGCTGAAGTTGTCGGCCGCCGCCCGCGCGAAGCTCGTCACCAGGTTCCAGCCGGTTCGCCCACCACTGAGGTGGTCGACCGAAAGCAGTTGCCGAGCAAGGTGATAGGGGTGAGCCAGGCTCGCGGAACCGGTCACCACGAAACCGACGTGCTCGGTGACCGATGACAGCGCAGCGGCCGTCGTGAGGGGTTCGAAGTCCTCGGTGATCTTGTATGGCCACGTGGCCGGCGGCCCGTAATTCAATCCGTCGGCGAAGAACAGCGCGTCGAAGCCCCCGGCTTCGGCGGCCTTGGCGCGCTCGATCAGCGCGCGTCGCACTCCGGCGGTGCTGTTGTCGATGTCGGGGTGCCGCCATGGCCCCGCCGAACGGGTGTTGCCGAAGGCCAGCAGGTGCAGTTCTCGTGACACGTTGTATTCCGAATTGCTCTCAGGGCGCCGAGTGCGCTGAGGAGATCTCCCCAGCGCCTTCGGCGCGGACAGGCTGGTCAGAGGACCCGAACAGCAGGGCCCCGACCGTCACGGCGATCACACCGAACGCGGCCACCGAGAGCGCCATCAGCGGCCGCTGTGCGCTGCTCATCACGTCCGCGACAAGCCAGGGCGTCGTCGGATCCTCCATGAGTACGGAGGGTAGGTCGGTGTGATCGCACATTGGTTGAGTTCGAAGCCGACCGACCGACCGGATAGCATCAGAATGCGTTGTCCAACAACAGTTCAGGAAGACCGTCGGGAATCTGCTCATCCTGGATGAAATGAACTCACCCGCCCCGGCGAGCGGCCGCATTGGTACGCAGAACCGCGGCGTGTCCTGTACAGACACGGGCCCTCGCGGGGACCCCCAGGGCGCTCGCCGGAGTAAGGGCCCGGCCCTAGCCCACTCGGGCGGCGATGCGCTCCGCCAGGGTCTCGGCCGCGCCCTCCTGCACGGTTTCCCCGCACACCGAGGCTTCGATGACGACGTCGGCCACCGACCGCATCACGTGCCGGCACTGCCAGTCGTCGCCACCCACATTCCGCGCGGTCTGGGCGATGCTGGCCCCGTCGATCGTGACGCCCTCAAACCGCCAGGTGGCCGCACCCTCGTCGTCGTCGATCACGATGTCCTTGCCGATGCAGTTCGACCAGTCCAACTTGGTCTGATTGACGAAGTCGTCGACCGCGCCTGCCGAGGACAACCGCACGACCGTCTGCTCGACCCAATAATCACCGACATCGTCTGGCTCCGTGATGATCTGGTCCGCGACGCCCTTGACGTCACTCCCGTCATAGACCGTCTCCTCCGAGTGGTACAGAGACCCGAGGCACTCCAACTCGGAGGCATACATGCTGTTGTCGGTCAGTTCCTCGACCGTCTCGACGATCTCCATGCCGGAGGTGCCGATGAGGTCGTTGACCTCATCCTCGGGCAGCAGCATGTCCTCAATCGAGCCCGCGGCCCCGGAGGACTCGAACTGCGGTGTGCCGGACAGGGTTCGGCTGCATCCCGCTGACAGCAGCACGCCCACGATGCATGCGATCGCCAGCGCGGCCCGCATGTCAGGCTATTTCTTCGCGGCCTTGTCGGCGGCGGCGTCGGTCGACAGTGCGGCGACAAAGGCCTCCTGCGGAACTTCGACCCGGCCGATCGTCTTCATCCGCTTCTTGCCTTCCTTCTGCTTTTCGAGCAGCTTACGCTTACGGGTGATGTCACCGCCGTAGCATTTGCTCAGCACGTCCTTGCGGATGGCCCGGATGTTTTCGCGGGCAATGATCTTCGAGCCGATGGCGGCCTGCACCGGCACCTCGAACTGCTGCCGCGGGATCAGCTCTTTGAGCTTGGTGGTCATCTTGTTGCCGTAGGCGAACGCCGAATCCTTGTGCACGATAGCCGAAAACGCGTCGACGGCCTCGCCCTGCAGCAGGATGTCGACCTTGACCAACGACGCCTCCTGCTCGCCCGCCTCCTCGTAGTCGAGGCTGGCGTACCCGCGGGTGCGTGACTTCAGGGAGTCGAAGAAGTCGAAGATGATCTCGCCCAACGGCATGGTGTAGCGCAGTTCGACGCGCTCGGGAGACAGGTAGTCCATGCCGCCCAGTTCGCCACGGCGAGACTGGCACAGCTCCATGATGGTGCCGATGAACTCGCTGGGCGCGATGATGGTCGTCTTGACCACAGGTTCGAAGACCGTGCGGACCTTGCCTTCAGGCCAGTCCGCCGGGTTGGTCACCGTCATCTCCGTGCCGTCATCCTTCTCGACCCGGTACACCACGTTGGGCGAGGTCGAGATCAGATCCAGGTCGAATTCGCGCTCGAGCCGTTCGCGGGTGATCTCCATGTGCAGCAGACCGAGGAATCCGCAGCGGAAGCCGAAGCCCAGCGCCACCGAGGTCTCGGGCTCGTAGGTCAGGGCCGCGTCGTTCAACTGCAGCTTGTCGAGGGCGTCACGCAGGTTCGGGTAGTCGGAGCCGTCGACGGGATAGAGCCCCGAATAGACCATCGGCTTGGGCTCGCGGTACCCGGTCAGTGCCTCGGTGGCCCCGCGCCGTGCGGTGGTGACGGTGTCACCGACCTTGGACTGGCGCACATCCTTCACCCCGGTGATGAGGTAGCCCACCTCGCCGACGCCCAGCCCCTGGGTCGGTTTCGGCTCCGGCGAGACGATGCCGACCTCGAGCAGTTCATGGGTGGCGCCGGTCGACATCATCGCGATGCGTTCGCGCGGGGTGATCTTGCCGTCCACCACACGCACGTAGGTGACGACGCCGCGGTAGATGTCGTAGACCGAGTCGAAGATCATCGCCCGCGCGGGTGCGTCAGCGTCACCCTGCGGCGCGGGCACCTGCCGGACCACCTCGTCGAGCAGTTCGGCCACGCCCACACCGGTCTTACCCGACACCCGCAGCACGTCCGACGGATCGCACCCGATGATGTGGGCCAGTTCGCCGGCGTAGCGGTCGGGATCCGCCGCGGGCAGGTCGATCTTGTTGAGCACCGGGATGACGGTCAGGTCCCGGTCGAGCGCCAGGTAGAGGTTGGCCAGGGTCTGCGCCTCGATGCCCTGCGCGGCGTCGACCAGCAGGACGGCACCCTCGCAGGCCTCCAGCGCGCGGGACACCTCGTAGGTGAAATCAACATGCCCAGGCGTGTCGATCAAATGCAGCACGACCTGCTCGCCGGCGTTCTCGCCCTCCCGGACGGTCCAGGGCAGGCGCACGTTCTGCGCCTTGATCGTGATGCCGCGCTCACGCTCGATGTCCATCCGGTCGAGGTACTGCGCGCGCATCGAGCGCTCGTCGACCACGCCCGTGAGCTGCAGCATCCGGTCGGCCAGGGTGGACTTGCCATGGTCGATGTGGGCGATGATGCAGAAGTTCCGTATCTGCGCCGGCGCAGTGAACGTCTTGTCGGCGAAGCTGCTGATGGGAATCTCCTGGTAAGCGCGGTGTCGATGAGCCTGGGGGCTTGTCAAGAGTATCGACCCGTGGTGGTTGCGACACAATCGAGCTACGCCGCGACCGCCTATGCTTGGCGGCTATGGCGTCCCAATGGAAGACATTCCAGAAGTTCGCAGAGCAGCTTGTGTTCAAGGAAGCGCCGCGGCTGATCAGGAATCTGCAGAATCCCCAGGCTGTGCAGCGCTCGATTCAGCAGGGCATCCAGCAGGGCCTCAGGGTGGGCATCGACGTGCTGGCGGGCGCCGGCGCCGAAACGCCCGCGGCGATCACCACGGGCCGCCCGGTGACCAGCAGCTTCGCCCCTACGGCCCATCGTGCTCGCCGCGTGGCCTACGCCCCCGACCTCGACGGCAAGGCCGATCCCGGGGAGATCGTGTGGACCTGGGTGGTGTTCGAGGATGACCCGACGCGCGGCAAGGACCGGCCCGTCCTGGTCGTGGGGCGCGACGGACACTTGCTGCTCGGGCTGATGCTCTCCAGCCAGAACCACCACTCCGATGACCGCAATTGGGTCGGCATCGGCACCGGAAGCTGGGACTACGACGGCCGGCCCAGTTGGGTCCGCCTCGACCGCGTTCTCGACGTTCCCGAGGAGGGCATCCGCCGCGAAGGGGCGATCCTCGAGCGCACCACGTTCGAGGTGATCGCCGCGCGCCTGCGCACCGAGTACTCCTGGAGCTAGGCGCCCAGAAGAGGCTGCCGGACACCAAACCCCAGGACAGCCGACATCCCGGCTCTTCTCGGGGGCATCAGCGAGGCGCTCGCCACATCTGCCACAGCGTCGGCCCGCCGTCGGGCAGGGCGAGCTCACCGGTGACGACGAACCCGAACCGCTCGTAGTACGGGATGTTGTCGGGCTTGCTGGACTCCAGATAGGCCGGAGCGGCTTCGGCGTCGCAGTGGGCCAACCTCGAGTCCATCAGTGCGCGCCCATACCCCGCGCCGCGGAACGTGGGATCGCTGCCGAGCACCCCGAGATACCAGTGTGGCTCCTCCGGGTGGTTCTCCTTCATCAACTCGTCGGCCTGCCGGGCCCGCGAGAACTGCGTTCCGACGGCCCGCAGAAAGCTCGGGATCATCCGGAGGTCCTGACCGCGCGTCGTTCGCCAGCCACCGGGTGGCGACCACAACGCCGCCGCGGCGATGTGCAGGCCGTCGGATGCGACGTCGAGCCCACCACCCGGCAGGTAGTGATGCCGTGCCATCGCCCCGAAGGTGATGGGCAGCGCCTTGGCCCGCCGACCGGGGTCCGGAATCATCCACATCGCGACCGGATCGTCGAAGAACGCACGACCGAGCGTGCACGCCAATTCGCGGACATCGGCCCGGCGGGCCGGGGCAACCTGGGGTGTGGCGTCGGGGGCATTCATCTCGTCCAGCTTGGCACAGCAAACAGGACGGCTCAGCCCTGGGTGATGTAGGCCTGCAACTGCTCCTGTTCGGACTTGAGCTCCTCCAGGCGGGTCTTGACGATGTCACCGATGCTCACGATGCCGGCCAGACGGCCTTCCACCAGCACTGGAATGTGGCGAACCCGGTTGTGCGTCATCATCTCCGACAGGTCATCGACCGACGAGTCCATGCCGCAGGTGGCCACCGCAGGCGTCATGATCTGCGCGACCGGCAACTCCAGGACGTCGGGTCCGTGCTCGTACAGCTTGCGGACGATGTCACGCTCGGAGACGATCCCGGCGATCACGCCGGCCGATCCGACCACCACCATGGCACCGATGTTGTGGCCGGCCAGACCGGCCAACAACTCGCGCACCGTCGCCTCGGGGCGCATCGTGGCGACGTCGGACCCCTTGTTTCGCAGCACATCGGCAATCCGCATGACAGCCTCCACTGTGAGCCAGTTCACACCAGACTAAACCGATTTGGCGGCGACGAAAGCGATTCGGACCCGACGGTGCCGAATTTCCCTCCCGAATCCGTCGAGGTGCGGTAGGAGAACATCCATGGCGATTGAAATCACCCTGCTCGGCACCGGAAGTCCCATTCCCGACCCTCTGCGCGCGGGTCCCTCGACGTTGGTACGCGCCGGCGGGCAGACGCTGCTGGTGGACTGCGGACGCGGCGTTCTGCAACGCGCCGCCGCGGTCGGAGTCGGCCCCAACGCCCTCGACGCCCTGCTGCTGACGCACCTGCACAGCGACCACATCGCCGATCTGGGTGACGTGATCATCTCGCGGTGGGTGACCACCTTCACCGAACAGGTGCCACTGCCGATCATCGGCCCACCCGGCACGGCCGAGGTGGTCTCGGCGACGCTGAAGGCCTTCGGGTTCGACATCGGATATCGCATCGCGCATCACGCCGACCTCAACGAGCCTCCGCCGTTGGAGGTCTCCGAGCACGTCGACGGCCAGGTGTGGAATCGCGGCGGGGTCAGCATCACCGCGCGCCCCACCGACCACCGCCCTGTGGAACCGACCATCGGTTTCCGCGTGTCCTTCGAGGGCAACTCCGTGGTGCTCGCGGGCGACACCGTGCCGTGCTCAGGCCTCGACGAACTGGCCCGAGGCGCGGACGCGCTGGTGCACACCGTGATTCGCGAGGACCTGGTGGAACAGATTCCCATGCAGCGGCTTCGGGACATCTGCGACTACCACTCCTCGGTGCAGCAGGCCGGGGCCACCGCACAGCGCGCCGGTGTCGGCACGCTCGTGCTGACGCACTACGTACCCGCCCTCGTCCCCGGGCAGGAGGACCAGTGGCGGGCGCTGGCCGCCGAGGAGTTCGACGGACGCATCGAACTCGGCGACGACCTGCTTCAGGTCACGGTGGGCTGAGTTTGCTCGAAGCCGAGACTGCGGGGACTGCGACGAAACGCGGCACTTCTTCGCAGCCACCGCAGTCTCGGCGCAGGACAGCTCAGGCCAGGCGGGTGATCTCCACGATCACGTCGAGGTCCGTCGACCCCTCCCCTGAGTAGATGCCCTTCAGCGGGGGCACGTCGGAGTAGTCCCGGCCCACGCCGACACTGACGTACTGCTCGTTGATGTGCGAGTCGTTGGTCGGGTCGTAGTGCCACCACTCGCCGGTCCATGCCTGGATCCAGGCATGGCTCTGCCCTTCGACCGTGTCACCGACCTTGGCATTGCGCTTGGGATGCAGGTAACCCGACACGTAGCGGGCAGGGATTCCCATGCCGCGCAACAGGATCAACATCAGGTGCGCGAAGTCCTGGCAGACGCCCCGGCCCTCGCGCAGCGCGTCGAGGCCCGAGGAGTGCACGCCCGTGGTGCCGGGCACGTACTTGAGCTCACCCTGCACCCAGCGCGCGGCCTCGATGACGGCCTGCTGCGGGTCGTGGCTCTTCGCGATCCCTCGGCCCACACGCTCAATGCGCCTGCTCGCCGGTGTGTAGTGCGTGGGACTGAGCAGTTCGTCGAAGCGGTCGATGGCCGCCTCCGACGCCAAGTCCTCCCACGTCACGGTGGTCTCGGGCGGGCCGGGTCGTTCGGTCTCCACGACCGAGGACGCCGTCACCTCCAGTTCGGTGTGCGGCGCGTGCAGATCGAACGCCGTCACCGCGGTGCCCCAGTAGTCGACGTAGCGGTAGGACCGCGTGGCCGGCACCGTCTCGATACGGTTGAGGATCACGTTCTGCCGCGAATCCGATCGCGGCGTGAGCCGGGCCTCGTTGAACGACGCCGTGACCGCCGACTTGTACGCATAGCCGGTTGCGTGCACCACCCGCATGCGCCACATCAGATTTCACCCTCTTCGATGACCAGTGAGTCGTGTCCAGCGTCGGTCCACGCCACCCAGGGCGCGGAGTGGAAATACTGCGTCGCGAGCGCCTCGCCCACGTCGGAGCAGGTCTTCTGCAACCCGGCCAACCGGGTCTCCAGCGACTCCAGCAGCACGCCGGGGCGCAGGAACTCCAGTTCGCTTCGCGCGCTGCCGAGCAGGCGTTGGGCTTCGGCCGTGGCGCCGAGGCGGTTGTGCGGATGGTTGAGCAGTTCGTCGAGACTGTGTTCTGCCAGCCTCAGCGAGTAGAACACCGACCGCGGGAAAAGCCGGTCCAGCAGCATGAATTCGACGACACGACCGGCGTCGAGCACACCGCGGTAGGTGCGCAGGTAGGTGTCGTGCGCACCGGCGGAGCGCAGCACCGTGACCCACGCGGGCGAGGACGCGCTGTCGCCGACGCGGGACAGCAGCATCCGCACCGTCATGTCGATGCGTTCGATCGCCCGGCCCAGCACCATGAACCGGTATCCGTCGTCGCGCGAGAGCGTCGAATCGGCGAGGCCCGCGAACATCGCCGCCCGCCCCTCGACGTAACCGAGGAACTCGTGCGGGCCGAGTCGACGTGCCGCGCGCTCACGTTCGGCCAGCGCGTTGTAGGTGGTGTTGAGGCACTCCCACATCTCGGTCGAGGTCACTTCACGTGCGCCGCGGGCGTTCTCGCGGGCTGCCGAGATCGAGTCGACGATCGAGCAGCCGCCCTCGACGTTGCGGCTGAACGCGACCAGGTCGGTCAGCGACCACACGTCCAGTTGTTCGTCGGGCGGTTCGATACCCAGCACCTTCAGCAGCACGCGCGACGTCTCATCCGGGTCCACGCTGGAGTCCTCGAGCAGTTGGTGCACCGTGACGTCGAGGATGCGTGCGGTGTCATCAGCGCGTTCGACGTAGCGGCCGATCCAGTACAGCGACTCGGCATTGCGTGCCAGCATCAGCGCATCACCGCCTGCTGCTGTTGCTGCTGCTGCTGCTGTTGTTGGTGGTCCGTGCTGGACTGCTGTTGTTGCTGCTGCTGCTGTTGGTTGGATTCCTTTGTACTGGAAGCTTTCCCATTCCTCGACGCACGATCGGAGCGCGGCGAGGTGGGCAGTTTGCGGACCACCTCGGCCGCGGCCAACTCACGGTCGGCCGACGACGTGCGCGACGCCAGCACCCAGGTGTCCTTCGAACCGCCGCCCTGACTGGAGTTGACGACGAGGGATCCCTCGGGCAGCGCCACCCGGGTCAGCCCGCCCGGCAGCACCCAGACCTCGTCACCGTCGTTGACGGCGAAGGGACGCAGGTCGACGTGGCGGGGCGCCAAGGCATCGTCGATCTGGGTGGGCACCGTGGACAACTGCACCACGGGCTGGGCGATCCAGCCGCGCGGATCGGACTGCACCTTCTTGCGGATGGTCGCCAGTTCCTTCTCCGAGGCGTCGGGTCCGAACACGATGCCGTAACCCCCGGAGCCCTCGACGGGTTTGATCACCAACTCGTCGATCCGGTCCAGCACCTCCTCGCATTCGTCGTTGAGCCAGCACCGGAACGTGTCGACGTTGGCCAGCAGCGGCTTCTCTCCGAGGTAGTAGTCGATGATGGTCGGCACATAGGTGTAGACCAGCTTGTCGTCGCCGACGCCGTTGCCGATCGCCGAGGAGATGACGACGTTGCCGGCGCGGGCCGCGTTGAGGATGCCGGCCACCCCGAGCACCGAGTCGGGCCGGAAGTGCATGGGGTCGAGGTACTCGTCGTCGATGCGCCGGTAGATGACGTCCACCTGACGCTCACCTTCGGTGGTGCGCATATAGACGGTGTTGTCGCGACAGAAGAGGTCACGCCCCTCGACCAGTTCGACGCCCATCTGCCGGGCCAGCAGCGAATGCTCGAAGTAGGCCGAGTTGTAGACGCCGGGCGTGAGCACGACGACGGTCGGGTCGGCCTCGTTGGTGGCGGCGGCCTTGCGCAGGGCCCGCAGCAGGTGCGACGAGTAGTCACCGACCGCACGAACCCGGTGCGTCGCGAAGAGGTCGGGGAACACGCGCGCCATGGTGCGGCGGTTCTCCATCACGTAGGACACCCCCGACGGCGAGCGCAGATTGTCCTCGAGCACTCGGAAGGTGCCCTGCCCGTCACGGACCAGGTCGATGCCCGCGACGTGGATGCGCACGCCGTTGGGCGGCACGATGCCGGCGGCCTCACGGTGGAAGTGTTCACACGAGGTCACCAGGCGGCGCGGGATGACTCCGTCGCGCAGGATCTCCTGGTCGCCGTAGATGTCGTCGAGGTACATCTCCAGCGCGGTGACCCGCTGCTTGATGCCCTTCTCCAGGCGCGACCACTCGGCAGCGGAGATGACCCGTGGGACCAGGTCCAGCGGGAACGGCCGCTCCTGACCGGACAGCGAGAACGTGATGCCCTGGTCGATGAACGCGCGGCCCAGCGCCTCCGACCGTGCCGCCAACTCCGAGGCGTCCGACGGCGCAAGCTCGGCGTAGATGCCCTTGTACGGGCCACGCACATTGCCGTCGGCGTCGAACATCTCGTCAAACGCCTGGGCGTACGAGCCGAGCTTGTTGTAACCATCGAAAATCTGCTCGTATTTACGGGAGGAACGCGATTTCTGGGACTGACGCCCACCCTCGCTCGGCAACGTTCGGAGACTCACCCGTCACATGGTGCCGCACGATCGCCGTTTCGGCAGGCCAGCTGGCTGATCGGAGCGTCACACCGTGCGCTTTGGGGAATCCGCAGCCCTGCTGGTAACCTGAACAGTCGCTGCCCGCAGCCGGGCACTGGACACTGCTCCAGCAATCACACCCAGCTCAAGAACTCGAAGGACTTACACGCGTGGCCAACATCAAGTCGCAGGAAAAGCGCATCCGCACCAACGAGCGCGCCCGTCTGCGCAACCAGTCGGTGAAGTCGTCACTTCGCACGGCTGTCCGCGGTTTCCGTGAGGCCGTTGAGGCTGGCGACAAGGACAAGGCTTCTGAGCTGCTGACCGCCACGGCGCGCAAGCTCGACAAGGCCGCCAGCGCCGGCGTCATCCACAAGAACCAGGCCGCCAACAAGAAGTCGGCGCTCGCCTTGGCGCTCAACAAGCTCTGAGCACCACTTCTTCTTTCTGATCTAACCCTGGTCGGCCAGTTCGGCGACCTTTCGAACGGCCGCCTCCAGCGCGTAATCCGCGTCGGCGGCCGCTCCTTTTACGTCGGCGTTCAGGTCTGCCACCAATCGCAGCGCGGTGGCGACCCGATCGCGCGACCATCTGCGCGCCTGCTTCTGCGCCTTCTGAATGCGCCACGGCGGCATACCCAGTTCACCGGCCAGCCGGTACGGATCCCCTGACAGCGGGGCAACCCGGGCGATGGTGTGCACGGCCTCGGCGAGCGCATCCGCCAGCACGACCCGGGGTTCACCGGACAACATCGCCCAGCGCAGCGCCTCCGCCGCACCCTCGACATCCCCGACCACGGCCTTGTCGGCGATGTCGAATCCCTTCACCTCGGCTTTACCGCTGTGATAGCGGCGCACCGCCGCGGCGTCGACCCGGCCGTCGGTGTCGGCGACCAGTTGCGAGCACGCCGCCGCCAATTCCCGGATATCGGAGCCGACGGCGTCGAGCATCGCCGTGATGGTGTCGTCACTCGCCTTGATCTTGAGCGCCCGGAACTCGGCGCGGACGAAGGCGGCGCGCTCGGAGGGCTTGATCTTGGCGCACTCGTGCACCGTGGCGCCGAGGTCGCGGAGTTGGGTGGCCAAGGCCTTGGCCCGACCGCCACCCGAGTGCACGACCACCAGGTCGGTGCCCGACGGCAGATCCGCAGCCGCGGCCGCGATCAGGGCCACCGCGTCCTTGCCGGCCTCGCCGGCCGACTCCAACACCACGATGCGCTCGTCGGCGAACAACGATGGGCTCAGCAGTTCGGCCAACTCACTGGTGCTGACCTCCCCCGCGCGCAGGCGATCCACGGGGATATCACCGACACCGGTGCCCGCGCGACGACGGGCGTCCCGCAGCACCGCCGTGATGGCGCGTTCGACGAGCAGTTCTTCTTCACCGAGCACTAGGTGCAGGCCCGGAACCTGTTGGCTCACGCCGAAGATCGTTTCACACCTCGACGACATCTCCGACCACGCCTACAGGAAGCCGGACAGCACCCAGGCCACCGCGACAACACCCCCGCACCCGGCACCGATCCGGAACCACCGCATCCGCCACAGCACCACGGTGGCCATGGTGCCCAACGCCACGAGCGCGACACCGACGAACCCCGAGGGCACCGACACCGCGGCGTGCGGCGACCCGCCGGCCCACCCCGCGATGCGCAGAAGCCACCACAGCTCCGGACCGGTGAACCGGATCAGCAGCCCTGCCCCGCCCGGCCACAGCGGAGCCAGCACCGCCGCCGCGGTGCCCAGCACCGTGATGGGCGCGATGACCGCGCTGACCGCGAGGTTGGCCAACACGGCCACCAGGCTCAGCTTTCCCGAGATGCCGGCCACCAGGGGCGCGGTGACCAGGTTGGCGGCCAGGGCCAGACACACCGCATCGGCCGCCGGTTTGGGCCACCCCCGCGCGGTGAGGCGGCGCGACCACACGGGTGCGAGCACGACGAGCGCGGCCGTCGCCGCCACCGACAGTGCGAAGCCCACGTCGACCGCCAGTTGGGGTGCGGCGATCATGAGCGCCAACACTGAGGCCGCGAGTGCGGGGATCGCCTGCCTGCGCCGGGCCGTCAGCAGACCGAGCAGGGTGATCGCGCCCATCACGGCCGCCCGCAGCACGCTCGCGGTGGGCTGCACCACGATCACGAACGCGATCAGGGCCAGCGCCGCCAGAGCGACCGCGCTGCGTGGACCGATCAGGCTGCCCGCCAGCAGCACCGCGCCGCACACGATGGTGACGTTGGCACCCGACACCGCGGTCAGATGCGTCAGGCCCGCGGCCTGGAACTGCTGTGTCACGACGGGTGTGACGGCGGCCGTATCACCGAGCACCAGCGCGGGCAGCATCGCGGCCTGCCCGCTCGGCAGCACCTCCCGTGCCCGCAGCGCGAACCGCTCCCGCACCGCACCCGCCGCGCGCTGCACCGCCGAAGTCTGGCCGAACTTGGGCGGGCCCGTCGCGTTGAGCGTCGCGACCGTCAGGTCGTGTCGGGTGGCGCGCCCGATGCGTGCCGGAAAGTGCATCGGCCGCCCCACCGCGGCGTTATGGAAATCGAGCACCGGCGCGAAGACCACCACCCGTCCCCGGGTTGGGTTCTCGCCGACCTCCCGCAGGTCCGCTCTGATCAACAGCCGCCCAGAGCCCAGCGATCGCGGGGACTCCGTCGGGACGACCGTGACACCGGTGACACGTCCGGTCTGCTGCGCGACGGGGTGGGCGCGGACGGCATCGGCGCGCAGGCTGATCGCGACCCCGAATCCGGCGCCCACGCAGGCGACCGCGACGACGGCCGCACCCACGACGCGGGGGCGCATGAGCAGGGTGCCCACCGCGAGCGCCAGGCATGCCGCCGCAAGCAGGGTCCCGACGGGCCACCGCACCCCGGCGGCGGTGACGGCCCACGCGACCGTCGCCGCGGGCACCAGACGGATGTCGAGGTGGTCATTCACACCCTCACCTGATCGCGCAGCTTGTCCAGCCGGGCTGGGCCGATCCCGTCGACCTCCCCGAGTTGGTCGACGCTGCCGAACGCACCGTGCTGGGTGCGCCACGCGATGATCGCCTCCGCGGTGATCGGGCCGACGCCCGGCAGTGCGTCAAGCTGTTCGACAGTGGCGGCGTTGAGGTCGATCGGACCGGCAGCCGCACCCGGAGCTGGCGCGGACGAACCCGGCTGCGGCCCAGTGCCGCTGATCGAGCTGCCCAGTGCCGGCGGTGCTCCCGGTGCCGCCGTGACGCCGACGACCACCTGCTCGCCGTCGCTGAGCCGCCGCGCCATGTTGAGGCCGACGGTGTCGGCGCCCGCCAGCGCGCCGCCCGCCTCGGTGATCGCCTCGGCCACCCGCGCGCCCGGCGTCATGGTCACCAGGCCGGGCGTCTGCACCAACCCGACAACGCTGACCACCAGCGGACCGGGGGCCTCGGTGCGCGGGGCTGAAGGGGCCGCGCTGCCGGTGCCTGCCATCTCGACGCTGGGCAGATTGGCCGACACCACCGGCGCGGGATCGTCACGCATCAGCGTGATGATCGTGACCAGCACGGCGACCGCGGCGACACCGGCCAGAGCGACGGCACCGGCGCGCCCGGGGTCGGCGCGCAGGGCCGAGAACTGCTCACGCAGCGATCGGTTGCCGTCGGCCTCCGGGAGCCAGCGCGGCAGCAGCGATGCCGACGCGTCGGATTCTTCGGCCTGGTCGGCGTCTCGCGCGGGCTGCTCCCCCAGGCGGCGCAGCAGGTGGTCGACGGGCGGTTCAGTGCGCATGCCGCGACGCTAGATCCGCCCCGCGACCGATTGCGGCCGTGCGCGGTCCACAGCGTGGGACCTGTGGACGAAGACCGCACTGTGGACAACCCCCCACCGGTAGCGTGCCAGCCATGACGCTCACACCCCTGCGGGTGATCCAGTGGACCACGGGCAACATCGGCCGCCGATCGCTGCACGCGATCATCGGGCGCGACGATATGGAACTCGTCGGCGTCTATGCGCACGGCGCCGACAAGGTCGGCAGGGATGCCGCCGAACTCGCGGGCCTCGACGAACCCACGGGGGTGACGGCCACCAACGACATCAGCGCACTGCTGGCGTTGGGCGCTGACGCATGCTGTTACAACCCGCTGTGGCCGAGCATCGACGAGCTGGTGGCACTGCTCGAGTCCGGCGTCAACGTGTGCACCAGCGCGGCCTGGATCACCGGCGGTAAGCAGACCCCGGCTGACCGTGAGCGCATCCTCAACGCCTGCGCGACAGGAAGATCCAGCATCTTCGGCAGTGGCGCTCACCCCGGGGTGAGCAACATGGTCGGCATGGTGCTGTCGAGTTCGTGCGAGCGGGTCGACGAGATCCGGATCACCGAGTCGGTGGACTGCTCCACCTACGAGTCGGCGGGCACGCAGTCGGCCATGGGGTTCGGCCGTGATCCGTTCACGCCGGGCCTGGCTGAGAGTGTGCGTGTGGAGAGCGAGGTGTTCGCCGAATCGGCTGCGATGATGGCCGACGCCATTGGGGCACACCTTGATCGGATGACGTTCGATGTCGAGTTCACCGCGGCCACCGATGACACCGACCTGGGATTCATGACCATCCCGAAGGGCACCGTGGGCAGCGTGTACGGGTACCACCGCGGCTGGGTCGGCGACCGCAACGTGGTCTCCGTCGGATTCAACTGGACCATGGGCGATCACGTGACACCACCCAAGCCGCTGGAGCACGGGCACGTCATCCAGGTCTTCGGGGTGCCGAACATGCGCACCGTACTGCACTGCCTGCCGCCCAGGGACTGGCCCGAACCCGGATTCATGGGACTCGGAATGATCTACACCGCAATGCCGGTCACCAATGCGGTGCCCGCGGTGGTGGCCGCCGAACCGGGCATTGTGACGCTGGCCGACCTGCCGCCCGTGACGGGCCGGTTCGCCTAGCCCGCGTCGGGTGAATCGGGTACGTCGAGCACCACCGCGACCGCACTCGCGCCGACGTGGAGGGCCAGCACCGGGCCCAACTCCGAGATCAGTGCGGGGTCACAGGCGGGCAGTCGCTCGGCCAGGGCGGCCGCAACCTCGGCGGCACCCTCGGGATTGTCGACATGATGCACGGCCAGCGCGGCCTTCCGATCGCCGACCACCTCGGCGACCCGGTCGATCATGGTGGCGACGGCCTTGCTTGGTGTGCGGACCCGTTGCGCGAGAACCAGTTTCCCGTCATCGATGCGCAGTAGCGGCTTCAGCGACAGCGCGGTGCCCAACCAGGCCGCCGCTCCGCCGATCCGTCCGCTGCGCCGCAGGTTGTCCAGGCGATGGACCACGATGTAGCCGTGGCTGCGCGACACGGCAGCCTCCGCTTCGGCGACCACTGTGTCCAGGTCCCCGCCGGCGGCCGCCGCGCGGGCCGCGGCCAGTGCGACGAAGCCGGTCCCCATTGCCGTTGAACGGGAGTCGATCACCCGCACCGGCGCATCGAGTTCGCGGGCGGTCTGCTCGGCCGCACCGAAGGTGCCGGACAGGGCCGATGACAGGTGTACGGCGACGACGCCAGCGCCGGCGCTGGCGGCCAACGCCGCCTCGTAGGCTTCGCGCAGTTCGGCCGGACTGGCGGCCGACGTGGTGGCCTGCCGGTCGTGGATGTCGAGGGGTACCTCGTCGACGCCGTCCCTCAGGTCCTCCCCATCGACCAGGACGTGCAGCGGAACGACTCGAATGCCTTGTGCTGCGGCGAGTTCAGCGGGCAGGCGAGCGGAGGAGTCGGTGACGATGACGACAGGCACCGCTCAGCCGCCCGCCTTCTCCAGCGCCGAACCGAGCGCCTTGAGCATCAGTTCCGCTACCGCCTCATGGCCCTCGAAGTTCCAATGGATGCCATCCGGGTTGCCGCGGCCGGCAAAGATGTGCTCGGCCACAGCCTCTTTGAGGTCCACCAGCGGGATGTCGTGCTCCTGCGCCCATTCGGTGATCGCGGCGACCGTGCCCTCTCGGCCGTGATGGGCCTTACCGTAGGTGTCGGCGATGTGCACGCTCGGCAGCGAGGCCACCATCGGAATCCCCGGACGGTTGAAATCGATGGCACCGCGCGTCATCTCGAGATACTCAGCGGTCAGGTGCGGCGGCAACGCGGAGCGTGACACGGGTGACAACCGCGGCTGCAGCCAGCCGTAGCCGTCTCGGACCCACCGGCGCAGGGTGGCCGGACGGACGTAGCGGATCGCCTCGCGCGCCGCGGTCGGCAACGGCGACGGCAGCGAGTCCATACCGCTGGTCGCGAAGATCACCGCACCGGCGCGCGGCAGCGCGGCCCACGACCGCGGATCCTGTGTGGCCGCCCACCACACGTCGCGGCACGTCCAGCCGATCCGGCCGATCAGCTCGAGGTCCCAACCGAGTTGGCTGGCAACGATGTTGGGCCAGATCCGCGGATCGTCGGCGGGCAGCCCGCCGGTGGGTCCGTAATAGGACAGCGAGTCGGCGAAGACCAGCAGGGTCTTGCGGTCGGTGGGCTCAGAGGACATCGTTGGCCACCTGTGCAGAGGCGTTCCACACGTCGAGGCGCCACCTGACATCGGCGAAGTCGGCGTCGGGGGCCGAATGTCCGGCCAACTGGACCCAACTGGCGTTGCCCATCCCGCCGAGCACCGGCCAGTTGTCCACCGGGATGCCCAGCAGGGCCGCGGTCAGCGCGGCGATCAGCCCGCCGTGCGCCACCAGCACCACAGGCCGGTCCGACTCCTCGACGCCCCAGTCGGGGTTCGCGGCGGCGATCTCGGCCACCAACGGCACGCTGCGCTCGGCGACGTCGACCCGGCTCTCACCACCGTGCGGAGCCCAGCGCGCGTCGTCGCGCCAGGCCAGCCTGGCGCCCGGCGCCAGAGCGTCGACCTCGGTGTGTGTGAGGCCCTGCCAGTCCCCCAGATGCGTCTCCCGAAGGCGCGGGTCGACCTCGACCGGAACTCCGGTCCGCTCGGCCAGCGTGACGGCGGTGTCATAGGCGCGGCGCAGATCCGAGGACACGATCAGCAGCGGTTGACGCTTGGCGAGCACCTCCGCGGCCGCGACGGCCTGGGCCCGGCCCAGCTCCGACAGGTCAGTGTCCAACTGCCCCTGCATCCGGCTGCCGGCGTTGTACTCGGTCTGGCCGTGCCGCAGCATCACAAGACGGCGGATCCTCATTCGGCGCCCTCCGAGGGGGCCTCACCGAGGTCGACCGGCACGATCGGGCAGTCCTTCCACAACCGGTCCAGCGCATAGAAGTCGCGCTCGTCGCGGTGCTGAACGTGCACGACGATGTCGACGTAGTCCAGCAGCACCCAGCGACCCTCGCGGGTGCCCTCACGACGCGCCGGCTTGTGACCGGCCAGGCGCATCTTCTCCTCGACCTCGTCGACGATCGCGTTGACCTGACGGTCGTTGGACCCGGTCGCGATGACGAAGCAGTCGGTGATGACGAGCTGTCCGGAGACATCGATCACGACCACATCTTCGGCCAGTTTCGCCGACGCCGCGCGGGCGGCGACTTCTGCCATCTCGATTGCCTCGGCGCTGGCGGTCATAGCTTCACCCCTGTTGGTTGGCCCGCGGTGGCAGGCATGCGGTACAGACCGCGTTTCGACACGTACTGCACGACCCCGTCCGGCACCAGGTACCAGATCGGTCGTGACTCGGCCGCGCGTTTACGGCAGTCGGTGGATGATATGGCCAACGCCGGGATCTCCACCAAGCTCAGGGCGTCAGCCGGCAGTTCGGCCATCGCCGCTGAGATGTGCTTGCCGTCGAGTTCGAAGCCCGGTCGGCTGACGCCGACGAACCGGGCCATGGAGAACAGGTCCTCCCAGTTCTGCCACGACAGGATCGAACCCAGCGCGTCGGCCCCGGTGATGAAGTACAGGTCGGTGTCCGGGTTGGCGGCCAGCAGGTCACGCAGGGTGTCCTTGGTGTACGTGGCACCGCCGCGGTCGATGTCGACCCGGCTGACCGAGAACCGCGGATTGGAGGCGGTCGCGATCACCGTCATCAGGTAGCGGTCTTCGGCCGGTGTGACGTGCCGGCCCTGCTTCTGCCACGGCTCTCCGGTGGGGACGAACACCACCTCGTCGAGGTCGAACAGGTCCGCGACCTCACTGGCGGCGACCAGGTGACCGTTGTGGATGGGATCGAATGTCCCACCCATGACGCCCAGTCGTCGCCTGGGCCGATCGCTGGCCGGTTGCACGATTTGCCAGCTTACTGGAGCGTTTCAGACGAAACTCACCACTGCCGAGCGGCGCGGAGGGCACTCCGAAATGGGGTCGAGTACCCGGCTACGCACGCGCGCGTATCCACTCGCGAGAAGTATTCGTTTCAGGTAACAGCTACAGCACCACGCGGTAACGGTTACCCACCGCGCTGAACTCAGCTTTCAACGCATGTCACAGCGCCGAAAGGCACCTAGAAGAACAGTCACGCTTCTGAGGGGGTAGGGCGATGACAGCTCACGCAGCAGGCGGCCGCGACAACACCGTACTGGTGGCAAAACTCGGACTGGTCGGAGCGATCGGTGCAGCACTGATCACCGCGGTCCCGCAGTTGACAAACCTGTTCAGCAGCGACGACGACGGTCACCTGCCCATCCCGGCGCAGATTGAGTGGTCGCCTTTCGGCCAGGTCAAGGACATCTGGGCCAGCGGTCAGGACATCAACATCTCCGGCGTGGCCGCCGAGGATGTCGAGCGTCTGGTGGTCACCATCGGTCCGCGACCGTCAGGCGGTAAAGACTGGGTGGCCGAGGCGACGCTGAAAGACGGCGAGTGGAAAGCGGTGGTCCCAACGGACGCCGCCCTTCCGCAGAACGCCCGCCTGACCGTCAATTACTGGATCCCGGACACCGCAAGGGGGGCCGCTCCCATGACGTTCCGGCTGGATCCGCCGACACCGGCACCGCCGTCACTGCCAGCGGATCCTGTGGAGTGCGCCGCCCTTTACGGTGCCGACGCGTGCTTCACCGGACCGGGATGG
This sequence comes from Mycolicibacterium confluentis, assembly GCF_010729895.1. Classification (NCBI taxonomy): domain Bacteria; kingdom Bacillati; phylum Actinomycetota; class Actinomycetes; order Mycobacteriales; family Mycobacteriaceae; genus Mycobacterium; species Mycolicibacterium confluentis. Next base: position 1,486,553 of record NZ_AP022612.1, on the reverse strand, counting down.
CAGCAGCCGTCGGTGTACCAGTCGGGGTAGGGCTCCGCAGCGCTCAGTCGCGCAGGATCTCGGAGACCTCGAAGGCCGCACGGTCGGCGCGGTAGATGTCACGGGCGTACTCGACGCACCGCCCCGCGGCATCCTCGGTGCGCCGCGTGAGCAGCGTGCCCGCCGCCCCGGCCCGCACGCCGAGTTGAGTGCTGGAAAGCTCGTCGAGCACGATCGACTCGAGCACCGCCGTCGAGCGGGTCAAAGTGATGCCGAAGCGCTCACGCAGCACGGCCCACAGCGATCCCGGCGCCGGGTCGTCGAGGATGCCGGGCGTGAGATCCGCGGGCAGATAGGTGGTCTCGAGCGCGAACGGCACGTCGTCGACGGTGCGCAGTCGGTGGAAAACGTGGACGCGTGCGTCGTCGGCCAGGTGCAGCGCACCGCGCACGGCGGGGGTCGGCGTCTGTTCCTCGGCCCACAGCAGTCGGGCATCCGGGTGCTTACCCAGGCGGGACACCTCTTCGGAGAAGCTGCCGATGTGGAACCGCACCCGGGGCTCGGCGACGAAGGTTCCGCGCGGCGGGTTGCGGTAGACCACGCCCTCACTCTCCAGCAGGGACAGGGCCTGCCGTGCGGTCATCCGGCTGACGCCGTGCTGCTCGGCCAACTCCCGCTCCGAGGGCACCAGGGCATGGGGTCCGAGCTGCTGTGACGCGATGCTTTCGCGCACGAGTTCGGCGATTGCGATGTAGCGCGGAGACGTGTGGTTTCGCTGGGACGTCGCCATGCCATGAGGGTAGCTCGTCGCCCAGCGACCACTTGGTCTATACCACCACGCACCTGCGCAAAGGTAAAAACTGCGTTGCAGGGGTTGACGCGATCCGTGCCGCTCCCCATACTCTGGTTCAACCAGATGGTCTATACCACCACGGAGGAAGCATGGCAGGTTCTGATTCGGACGCCCGGGACGCCGCCGAACTCGCACAGTTCGGCTATTCGCAGTCCCTGGAGAGACACACCGGCAAGTTCGCGTCCTTCGCGGTGGCCTTCGCCTTCGTGTCGATCGCGACGGGCATCTTCACGACGTATGGCTCGGTGCTGAATTCGTCCGGCCCCGTGGGCATCTGGACCTGGCCCATCGCCGTCGTCGGCCAGTTGGCGGTGGCCTTCGTGCTCGGCGCGCTGGCCTCCCGGATGCCGGTGACCGGCTACCACTACCAGTGGATGTCGCGCCTGGCCAACCCCGTGCTGGGCTGGATCATCGGCTGGATCTCGTTCACGTTCCTGGCGGTCGTCGTGGTCGCGGTCGACTACACGATCGCCTCGACGATCCTGCCGGTGCTGCTCAACTACGAGGGCACGGCCACGATCGCCTGGTTCGTGACCGCCCTCGTGCTGCTGGGGCAGTTCCTGCTGGTCGCGCTGTCCACCCCGTGGGCCGAGCGCGTCAACAACGGCTTCGTCACCCTCGAACTGATCGGCATGGTCGCGCTGACCGCTCTGCTGTTCGTCGTGGCCGCGGTCCGCGGCGGCCTGGACTTCTCCAACCTGGTCAGCAGGGGCGCGGTGGCCGCCGAGGGTTTCTGGAGCTTCGGCGATTGGACCTCGGCGGGCCCGTGGATGATGGGCTTCCTGCTCGGCGCGTTCACCATCGTCGGCTTCGAGTCCGCGGCCAACCTGGCCGAGGAGACCCACGACCCCGAGCGCGTCGTGCCCCGGGCCATGGTGCAGGCCGTGTTCGCCTCCGGTGTACTGGGCTTCCTGTTCCTGCTCGCGGTGACGTTGGCCGCCGGGGACCCGGTCGCGCTGGCCGAATCCGGCACCCCGATCGCCGACGTCATCGAGAACACCCTCGGCTCGGCGGTGGCGACACTGCTGCTCATCATGGTGGTGCTGGCGATCTTCGCGTGCGGCCTGGTCATCATGATCACCGGTGTCCGCGTGACCTGGGCGATGTCGCGCGACGAGCGCTTCCCCGGTTGGCAGCTGTGGAACCAGATCTCGCCGAAGTTCCACACCCCGCTCAAGGCCGCGGTGCTGTACTTCGTTCTGGCCCAGCTGATCCTGGCCGTGTTCTCGCAGTCGGAAACCGCGCTGTTCACCCTCTTCGGGGCCGCCACGCTGCTGCCCGCGGTGATGTACGCCGCGGCGGTGGTGCTCTACCTGGTCAAGCGGAAGTCGTTGCCGCAGAACGGGAAGTTCGACCTCGGTGTCTGGGAGATGCCGATCCTGGTGATCGCACTGGTGTGGCTGGTGTTCGAGCTGGCTCTGTTCCGTGACTCCAGCTTCAAGGAGGCCTGGGCCTATGTCCTGGTGATGGTTGCGATCGGCGCCGCCTACCTTGGGTATCTGATGGCGACGCGCGGCCGACACGGCCTGTCGATGCCGACGATGAGCTCGATCGACGCCGAGCTCGACGCCGAGGCGGAAAAAGGCTGACATGACCTACCTGCTGGCCATCGATCAGGGCACTTCGGGTACGAAGGCCGTCGTCGCCGACGAGTTCGGACGGACGTTGGCCGTCGCCGAAGTCACCCTGCGGCCGGATTACCTGCCGGGCGGCGGAGTCGAACAGGACCCCAGGGCGCTGTTGGACTCCGTCGTCACCGCAGGCCGCCGGGCACTCGCCGAGGCGGGCGTGCCGGTGGCCGCGGTGGCTCTGGCCAACCAGGGCGAGACCGTTCTGGCGTGGGACCGCCACACCGGAGAACCCCTGACCCCCGCCATCGTCTGGCAGGACCGCCGCGCCGAATCCCTGTGCGCCGCAAGGGCTGATTCGGCCGCACAGGTGGCCGCCCGCACCGGGCTGGTGCTCGACCCGTACTTCTCGGCCCCGAAGATGACGTGGATCAGGGACAACCTGACCCGCGACGGCGTGGTGACGACCTCCGACACGTGGCTGCTGCACCAGCTGTGCGGCGCGTTCGTCACCGACGTCTCGACCGCGAGCCGGTCACTGCTGACGGATCTGGACTCCGGCCGGTGGGACAACGACCTGCTCGAACTGTTCGGGTTCGGTGGCGAGCAGCTGCCCGAGATCGTCGACTGCGACCAGATCATCGGTCACACCGAGGTTTTCGGTGGCCGCCTCCCGGTCGCCGGAATCATCGTCGATCAGCAGGCGGCGCTGTTGGCGGAGTCCTGCCTCGAGCCGGGCTCGGCCAAATGCACGTTCGGCACGGGCGCGTTCCTGCTGGCACAACTCGGCTCCCACGCCACCCGCTCCTCGGCGGGGCTGACCACATCCGTGGCCTGGGGCCTGCGCGGGCAGCGGTCCTACTGCGTCGACGGACAGGTCTACACCGCGGCATCGGCCGTGCGCTGGGCGATCGACCTGGGACTCGTCTCGGGCGCCGAGCAACTGGATGCTGTCGCCGCCGACTCCAGCGACGGCGTGCTGTGTGTCCCCGCCCTGGCTGGTCTGGCCGCCCCCTGGTGGGACCCGAAGGCCACCGCCTCGTTCACCGGCATGACGCTGTCCAGCGGACGTAAGCACCTCGTGCGCGCGCTGTTGGAAGGCATCGCCGCGCAGGTCGCCGCGCTGGCCGACGCGGTGACCGCCGACATGGGTCAACCCCTGACCCGGTTGCGGGTCGACGGCGGGCTGACCCGCTCGGCGGTGCTCATGCAGGCGCAGGCGGATCTGGCCCGCATCCCGGTCGACATCTACCCGTCACTGCACGCCACTGCCCTGGGCGCCGCGGCGTGCGCACGGTTGGCCCTGGACGACTCACTGAGCGTCGCCGAGGCGGTCGGGTCGTGGACCCCGCAGCACACCTATCAACCCCAGTGGTCTGACGCGCAGGCGCAGGACTACCTCGCGCGCTGGACCCACAGCGCCGCGGCGACCCAGTCCCCCACCCCGCCAGCCCACGACAACCCGGAGCACAACCCCTGATGAGCACACCAGACGATGTCAGCGACGTCATCGTGGTGGGAGGTGGAATCGTCGGCGCCGCGATCGCGCGTGCACTGGCGGCCACGTCCCTGTCGGTGACCCTGGCCGAAGCCCGCCAGGACATCGGCGACGGCACCAGCAAGGCCAACACCGCCATCCTGCACACCGGATTCGATGCCACCCCAGGCACATTGGAGTCACGCCTGGTGGCCCGCGGCTACGAGATGCTCGGCGAGTACGCCGAGCAGACGGGCATCGCACTTGAACGCACCGGCGCGATGCTGGTCGCCTGGACCGACGAGGAGCGCGACGCACTTCCCGGACTGAAGGACAAGGCCGAGCGCAACGGCTACCACCGATGCGAGATCGTCGACGTCGACGAGGTGTACCGGCGGGTGCCCGATCTGGGTCCCGGCGCGCTGGCGGGTCTGACGGTGCCGGACGAGTCCATCATCTGCACGTGGTCGACCAACCTGGCACTGGCCACCGATGCCGTGCGCCGCGGCGCCCGCCTGGTCCGCAACGCCCGCGTGACGGCCGTGCACACCGACGCCGACGGCACGACGCTGACGACCTCGGCGGGCGAACTCCGTGGCCGCTGGGTGATCAACGCCGCCGGCCTCGGTGCCGACCACCTCGACAAGGCGTTCGGCCACGACCGCTTCACCGTCACGCCCCGGCGCGGTGAACTCCTGGTGTTCGACAAGCTTTCTCGCCCGATGGTGCCGTGCATCGTGCTCGCCGTGCCGTCCTCGCGAGGCAAGGGCGTTCTGGTCAGTCCCACCATCTACGGCAACGTCATGGTGGGTCCGACGTCGGAGAACCTGAAAGACCGTGGCGCCACCGGCACATCGGAGGAGGGTTTCGACTTCCTCACGACCAAGGGGCGGGCACTGATGCCCACGCTGTTCGAGGAGGAGGTCACCGCCAGCTACGCGGGACTGCGCGCGGCGATCGACCGCGACGACTACCTGATCGACGTCGACGAGAGCCAGCATTATCTGCTGGTCGGCGGGATCCGCTCGACGGGTCTGACCGCGGGCATGGCGATCGCCGAGTATGTCGTCGGACTGCTCGGTGAGGTGGGAGTCGACGTCACCGAGCGCACCGATCTGCCCGACCCGGTGCAGGTGCCCAACCTCGGCGAGGCCGGTGTGCGCCCCTACCAGGACGCGGCACGTATCGCGGCGGACCCCGAGTACGGCCGCATCGTGTGCTTCTGCGAGCGGGTCAGCGCGGGCGAGATCCGGGACACCTTCACCACCCCGATTCCCCCGGCGGATCTCAGCGGACTGCGGCGACGCACCCGAGTCATGAATGGACGCTGCCAGGGCTTCTACTGCGGTGCGCACACCCGAGAACTGTTGGCCGCCAACGACAACGGCGGAGATGACGAGTGATGACACAGATGGACAGAAATGTGGCCGTCGCGGTCATCGGCGGTGGGCCCGCCGGCCTGACGGCAGCCACCGAACTCTCCCGCAGGGTCCCCGGCGACGTCCTGGTGATCGAGCGGGAGGCACAGACCGGCGGAATCCCCCGCCACAGTGACCATCTCGGCTACGGCATCCGGGATCTGCACCGCTTCATCTCAGGACCCGACTACGCCCGTCGGCTCACCGACATGGCGCAGGACGCGGGTGCGCTGTTGGCAACCGAGACCATGGTCACCGGATGGGACGGCGATCGGACGCTGCGGCTCACCTCGCCGAGCGGCGTGCAGACCGTGACGGCTGATGCCGTCGTCCTGGCCACCGGTGCCCGCGAGCGGCCACGGTCCGCCCGGATGATCCCCGGCGACCGCGCCGAGGGCGTGCTGACGACCGGCCAACTGCAGAATCTGGTGCATCTGCATCACGCCGAGGTCGGCTCGCGGGCCCTGGTCATCGGTGCCGAACTGGTCAGCTGGTCGGCGGTGGTGACCCTGCGCGAGGCCGGGTGCGCCTGCGTCGGAATGGTGACGCCCTACCCGCGGGCCGAAGCCTACGCGGCGTTCCGGGCGCCCGGGCGCGCGATGCTGAAGGGACCCGTGCTGACCCGCAGTCGGCTGGTGTCACTGCACGGCAAGGGCCGCGTGCACCATGCGGTGGTCGAGAACCTCGACACCGGTGAGCGCCGCACCGTCGAATGCGACACCGTCGTCTTCACCGGCGACTGGATCCCCGACCACGAGTTGGCCCGATCCGCCGGCCTGGCGATGGACGCCGCAACCCGCGGCCCACTGGTCGACGCGCGCCTGGCCACCAGCAGGGCGGGCGTGTTCGCCGCGGGCAACCTGCTGCATCCGGTGGACACCGCGGACGGGGCGGCCCTGGACGGCCGGCATGTCGCGGACTCGGTGTGCGCATACCTTCGCGACCCCGCGCAGCGCGAGCGCCCCGCCGTGCGCGTCCGGGCTGCCGCGCCATTCCGTTGGGTCGCACCGCAACTCGTCACCGCCGACGGTGCGGTGGCCCCGCGTGGCGATCTGCTGCTGTGGGTCGACGAGTACCGTCGCCTGCCGAAACTGCGCGCCGCCCAGGACGGGCGCATCATCGGCACCGCACGCACAGCGTGGCCTGCCGCCCCGGGCCGGGTCTATCGGGCGCCGTGGTCGCTGGTGGCGAAAGCCGACCCGACGGGCGGCGACGTCACGATCAGCTTCGCCTGACGCCCGAGCCTTCTCCCGCGAGCAGACGCGGAATCGCACGAAATGCCCTCGAACAGTGCGATTTCGCGTCTGCTCGCGGGAGAAACTAGACCGGCAGCAGGCCGTCGATCACCGACGCCAACTGCCGGGCAGACCGACACTCGTGCATGGTGATCGCGTCGGCGTACCGCGGAACCGCGGAGTCCCCGCTGCCCCACAGGTGGCGGGGCTCCGGGTTGAGCCAGTGCGCATGCCTGCTGGCGTTGACCATCCGGGTCAGCAGTTCGACTTCGGGATTGCGGTAGTTGTTGCGACCGTCGCCGAGCACCAGCAGAGAACTGCGCGGCGACAACACATTCGGGTACTTCTGCAGGAACGACACGAAGGCATGCCCGTAGTCGCTGTGCCCGTCGCGGGTGTAGACCTCGGACTCACGCGTGATGCGCTGCACCGCGACCGCCAGGTCGGCTTCCGGGCCGAACATGTGGGTGACCTCGTCGGTGGTGTCGATGAACGCGAACACCCGGACACGCGAGAACTGTTGGCGCAGCGCACTGACGAGCAGCAGCGTGAAGTGGCTGAAGCCGGCCACCGAACCCGACACGTCGCACAGCACCACGAGTTCGGGACGCGCGGGCCGCGGCTTGGCCATCACGACGTCGATGGGCACGCCGCCGGTCGACATCGACTTGCGCAGCGTCTTGCGCAGGTCGATCTGCCCGGCGCGGTGCCGGCGCCGCTTGGCGGCCAGGCGAGTCGCCAGCGTGCGCGCCAGCGGTTGCACGGTCTTGCGCATCTGACGCAGCTGCTCACCTGAGGCCCGCAGGAACTCGACGTTCTCGCTCAGCTGCGGGATGCCGTACATCTGCACGTGGTCGCGGCCCAACTGCTCGGCGGTGCGCCGCTTGGTCTCGGACTCGACCATCTTGCGGATCTGCGAGATGCGCTGCGCGGCAAGCGCCTTGGCGATCTCCTCCTGAGTCGGCGTGGGCGCGTCACCGTAGGGCGCCAACAGCCCGGCGAGCAGCTTGCCCTCCAGTTCGTCCAACGCCATCGACTTGAGCGCCTGATAGGACGAGTACGACGGGCCGCGACTGGAGTTGTACTTGCCGTACTGCTCGACGATCTGGGCGACCATGGCCGCCAGACGCTGGTCCATGTTGGCCAGGTCTTCGTTCTCCGACAGCAGGTCCAGCAGCATGGCCCGCATCGCTTCGACATCCTCGGGCGGCAGGCCCTGCGGTTCGCCGTCAGCCTCGGGGTCGGAGTCCTCATCCAGGACGGTGCGGTCGCCCAGCGCGGCCGGCCACCACAGGTCGAACAGCGCGTCGTAGGTGTCGCGGTGGTCGGACCGGCGCAGCACCGCACAGGCCAAGCCCTCCCGCAGCACTTCGCGGTTGGACAGGCCCAGAGCAGCCATCACCTGGCCGGCGTCGACGGTTTCCGACGGGCCGACCGAGATGCCCTGGCCGCGCAGAGCTTCGACGAACTCGACGAGATGTCCCGGCAGTCCGTGCGGCGCCAGCGGCTGCGGGGGTCGGGTGCGTCGGGCGGCCATCAGTTGAGCCTCAGCTCCCCGCTCGCCTTGGTCTGATCGGACTGATGTTTGAGCACCACGCCGAGCGTGGCCGCGATGGTGGCGTCGTCGATGGTGTCCATGCCCAGGGCCAGGATCGTGCGCCCCCAGTCGATGGTCTCGGCCACCGAGGGCAGCTTCTTGAGCTGCATTCCGCGCAGCACACCGATGATCCGGACGAGTTCCTCGGCCAGCTTCTCCGGCAGTTCCGGCACCCGCGACAGCAGGATTCGGCGCTCCAGATCGGGGTCGGGGAAGTCGATGTGCAGGAACAGGCAACGCCGCTTGAGCGCCTCGGACAGTTCACGCGTGGCATTGGACGTCAGCACCACGAAGGGCTTGCGTTCGGCCGTGATGGTGCCGAGTTCGGGCACGGTGACCGCGAAGTCGGAGAGCACCTCCAGCAGCAGGCCCTCGATCTCGATGTCGGCCTTGTCGGTCTCGTCGATGAGCAGCACGGTGGGTTCAGTGCGGCGGATCGCGGTCAACAGCGGACGCGACAGCAGGAACTCCTCGCTGAACACGTCCATCTTGGTCTGATCCCAGTCGCCCGAACCGGATTGGATGCGCAGAATCTGCTTGGCGTGGTTCCACTCGTACAGCGCGCGGGCCTCGTCGACACCCTCGTAGCACTGCAGGCGCACCAGTTCGGCTCCGGTGGTCTGTGCGACCGCGCGGGCCAATTCGGTCTTGCCGACACCGGCAGGGCCCTCGACCAGAAGCGGCTTGCCCAACCGGTCGGCGAGGAACACCGCGGTGGCCGTGGCGGTGTCAGGCAGGTACCCGGTCTCGGTGAGCCTGCGCGCGACATCGTCGATGTCGGTGAACAGGGGCGCGGGTTTGGCCGGGGTGGCAGGGTTCTCCAACGGAATTCCTTCTCTAGGCAGGCCGGGTGTGGCCGTCTCCCCAGACGATCCACTTGGTCGAGGTCAATTCGGGCAGCCCCATCGGACCGCGGGCGTGGAGTTTCTGGGTCGAGATGCCGATCTCCGCGCCAAACCCGAACTGTTCACCGTCGGTGAAGGAGGTCGCGGCGTTCACCATCACGGCGGCAGCGTCGACGCGCTCGGTGAACCGTTGCGCCGCAGCCAGATCGGTGGTCACGATGGCTTCGGTGTGGCCGGTGCCGTACTCGTTGACGTGCGCGATCGCGGCGTCGATTCCGTCCACCACGGCCACCGCGATGTCCATCGACAGGAACTCGGCCCGCAGTTCGTCCTCGCTGGGATCGGTGTGCAGGGTCACGCCCGCGTCCACCAGTGCGGCGGTCAGGCGCGGCAACGCCGTGGACGCGATGCCCGCGTCCACCAACAGCGTCTCGGCCGCATTGCACACGCTGGGCCGCCGGGTCTTGGAGTTCAACAGAATCCGTTCGGCCACATCGAGATCCGCAGCCGTGTGGACGTAGACGTGGCAGTTGCCGACGCCCGTCTCGATCGTGGGCACCGTGGCATCGCGCACCACGGCGTCGATCAGGCCCGCGCCACCGCGCGGGATCACGACGTCGACCAGACCACGCGCCTGGATCAGGTGGGTGACACTGGAGCGGTCGACGCTGGGCAGCAGTTGGACGGCGTCCGCGGGCAGGCCCTCCGCGGTCACGGCGGCGCGCAGCACGGCCACCAGGGCCGCATTCGAATGCGCGGCCGACGAACTGCCGCGCAGCAGCACCGCATTGCCCGACTTCAGGGTGAGCCCGAACGCGTCCACCGTGACGTTGGGGCGGCCCTCGTAGACGATGCCGACGACACCGAGGGGGACGCGCTGCTGCCGCAGTTGCAGGCCGTTGGGCAGGGTGCGGCCACGGAGCACCTCGCCGATCGGATCGGGCAGGCCGGCGACCTGGCGAAGGCCGGCGGCGATGCCGTCGATGCGCTGAGGGTTGAGTGCCAACCGGTCGAGCATCGCCTCGGCCGTGCCCGCGGCGCGCGCGGCCTCAAGATCGAGTGCGTTGGCCTTCAGGATGTCGTCGGCCGCGGCCAGGACGGCGTCGGCCGCGGCGTGCAGCGCACGGTCCTTGACGGTCGTGGTCAGGGTGGCCAAGGTGCGCGCGGCGACCCGCGCGCGGCGGGCGGCGTCATGCACCTGAGCCCGAAGATCGGTGGCGGCATCCGGAAGCGTCGCTGCTTGCAGATTCATCATCGCAGCTTATCGGGTGTGCGGCGGGTTAGCCTGGCCGGGTGGCTCGGGTATGTGTGGTGGGCAGCGTGAATTTCGACACGGTTTACGGCGTGCCGGACCTGCCCCAACCCGGTCAGACGGTGTTGGCTGCGACGACGGCCGTCGGCCCCGGCGGCAAGGGCGCGAATCAGGCTGTGGCGGCGGCCCGCGCGGGCGCTGACGTGGACCTCGTGGCGGCCGTGGGCGAGGACGTCGCCGCGCACATGCTGCGAGCCCATCTGGAAGCCAACGGCGTCGGTCTCGACGGGGTTGTGGCGCTTCCGGTGCCCAGCGGGGCCGCGGTGATCCTCGTCGACCAGGACAGCGCCGAGAACGTCATCGTGGTGGCACCTGGCGCCAACGCTCACCTGACGCTGGACTCCCAGCGTGTCCGCGACATCGTCGCCGATTGCGACGTGCTGCTGGTCCAGTTGGAGATACCGGTCGACACCGCGCTGGCAGCGGCGCGCCAGGCCCGCCGCGCGGGCGCAATCGCGATGCTCAATGCCTCTCCCCCAGGCACCGACACCGCAAGCCTGGCGGATCTGGCCCGCGAGGTGGACGTCGTCGTGGTCAACGAGACCGAAGCCGCGCGATGGGAGTGGGAGGTTCCGCACCTGGTGACGACCCTCGGGGCGCGCGGCGCGGTCTACGCCGGCATCGACGGGCAGTTCGAGGTGTCCGCCCCCTCGGTGGAGGCCGTCGACACCAGCGGCGCCGGTGACGTGTTCGCCGGTGTCCTGGCCGCGGGCTGGGCCGGCGACCGTCGGCATGCGCTGCGGCGCGCGTGCGCGGCGGGAGCGCTGGCGACCCTGCTGCCCGGCGCGGGGGACTGTGCACCCACCGACGAGGCCATCGAAGACGTGCTCGCGTTCGGGCCGTGACCGCTGGGCGGACGCCCGCCGGAACCGCTTACCGTTGCCGTTATAGTCACCAGCCATGACTGCTGGCATCACCGCGCGACCGCCCGACGGCGACTGGCTCGGCACTCCGTACCTGAGGTTTGACCGACAGGGCCCGTTCGGGGTCGTCACCCTGGACCGCCCCGAGGCGCGCAACGCGATGACGCCCGCGATGTACTTCGGCATCCGCTACGCGGTGGGCCTGGTGGAGGGTGATGACAGCCTGGCCGGCCTGCTGATCACCGGGACCGGCGATGTGTTCGCCCCAGGAGGTGACCTGGGCGGGGGCGACGGTTCGGACAACTGGCTGACGTTCGGGTCGGCGCTGTCGATGGACGTCACCCCGTTCGAGACCCTGCGCCAGTCGGCCAAGCCCGTGGTCAGCGCGGTCAACGGCCTGTGCCAGGGCGGTGGTCTGCAGATCGCGATGTGCAGCGACATGGCGGTGGTCAGCGAGCGCGCCACGTTCCGGGTTCCCGAGTTGTACCGCGGCATCGCCGACACCTACTACAGCCAGATGCTGGCCCGCATGATCGGCCCCGTCCGCACCCGGGATCTGATGTTCACGGGTCGCACGCTGTCCGCCGAGGAGGCCGTCGACTGGGGCATGGTCGCGCGCGTCGTCCCGCACGACGACCTGCTCGAGGAGTCCCGTGAGGTGCTGGCGGCGTGCTGTCGGACGGCACCGCGCGCCCGCGGCGTGGTGAAGTCCAGCCTGGACAACTACATGGGCCTGTACGACCGGATCGGCATGAAGGCCAGCTACAGCGGCGACGAGGCCCGGGAGGGCTTCGTGGCGTTCAAACAGCGCCGCTCACCCGACTGGGTTCATCCCGACCTGAGGTCGGACGGCAGGCTTTAGCGGTACGCGTCCGGGTCACCCCTCGACCCGGACGGCCGCCACCGCGTCGCTCAGCGTCCTGAAGATCGGGATGATCTCGTCCAGTTTCGTCAGCTGAAGCGGGCGACTGGTTCCCGGCCCCTCGGCGACCACCGCGAAACGGTCAGAGCGCCCGAGCGCCTCGTGCGCCGAGACCAGGATCGTCATGCCCACCGACCCGAGAAAGTCCACCTCCGACAGGTCGAGGACCAGTGCCGGCGGATGCCCGGCGAGCACCCCGTCGACGGCATCCTGAAGGGCGGGCGCGGTCGCCAGATCGATCTCGCCTCGCACGGACAGCACCGTGCACCCGTCGTGATTCTCGGTGCGGATGACGATCGCGAGCGGATCAGCCACAGATCATTCCTTCTCCTCGTCGATGCTGGGGGTGGGCGTGCTGATGGCGAGGCGGTCGACCAGGAGCAGAAAAGCCGCCGCGAAGTCGTTGTCGGAAGTGGCCGAACGGATCTCGTCCCAGTCGACCCGCTCGCGGACCGCCCGCACCGCGGGCAGGAGCGAGGTGAAGTCGCAGTAGTGCTCACCGAGGGCACGCAGCTTCTGCGTGACCACCAGTGTCGGCGGAAGGACCGGCATCCGGATCGCCAGGACGTCGTGCTCCTGCGCCCGGTCGAGGTCGTCGTCGACCACCGGGGTTCCGTTGATCTGGTGCAGCACATCGACCACGACGTCGTCGAGGTGCGCCTTGAACAACCAGTCCTCGGGTGTGCGTTCGATCGCGAACCCCGCCTTGGCCAGCGTCGTGGCCGCCGACTCGGTGTCAGCCTCGGCCACGATGAAGTCCACATCGTGCACCGGTTCCGGCGCGCCGAACACCCACAGGGCGTAGCTGCCGGCGAGTGTGAATCGCGGCCCGTGCTCCTTGAGCGCTGAGGCAGCGGACTTGAGCGCCGCGCGCAGCAGTTCGTTACGCGCCGGCATGGGAGCCCCCGGAGTCAGGACGGCCGTGCGTGGGTAATTGAGGAGCATGCGAGTCGCGACGTTCAACATCCTGCACGGGCGCACGGTCGGCGACGGCGTGATGCTCGACCGGCTGCGCGCCTGCATTCGGGAACTCGACCCTGATGTGCTCGCGCTCCAGGAGGTCGACTGCGATCAGGAGCGGTCCGGCAATGCGGATCTGACGGCGGTGGCCGCCGAGGCGATGGGCGCGGTCACGCACCGCTTCGTCGCGGCGATCTCCGGGACGCCCGGCGCCACCTGGATGGCGGCCACCGGAGACGAACAACCCGGCACGGCCGCCTATGGCATCGCCCTGCTGTCGCGCTTCCCCGCCGAGCACTGGCAGGTGGTCCGGCTTCCGCGAATCCCGACGCGGTTCCCGATGTATCTGCCCGGACCCAGGCGCGTGATGATCGTCGACGAGGAGCCCAGGGCCGCGGTCATCGCGCAGTTGGACACTCCCCTGGGCACGATGTCGGTGGCCAACACCCATCTGTCGTTCGTGCCGGGGTGGAACCGGCACCAACTGCGCGGCCTGGCTCGCGACCTGCTGGCAATGCCGGGGCCGCACCTGCTCGCCGGGGACCTCAACCTCACGGGCCGACCCGCGGCCCGCTGGTCTGGCATGCGGCCGCTGGCCGTCGCCAAGACGTTTCCCAGCCCGATCCCGGACCGCCAACTCGACCATGTTCTGACCGACGACCCGACGCTGCGGGCGCACCGATGTGCCACCCCCCGCGCCGCGCTGTCGGACCATCTGCCGTTGGTGGTCGATATCGACAGAAGCTGATGTCACTGCGCCGCCGCTGTTCAGACGGGTGATCATGCGGCCACCCTCCTGTCGGTGCAACGGCGCGCGGAACTATCCCGATCGCTGTACCCACTGCTGGAGGGCGGAAAACGAATGTGGCGCTACTCCTGAGGGATCTCGCGTTCGATGGCGTCGAGCCAGACCCGTGCGGACATGTCCGACGGCGCCCGCCAGTCGCCGCGCGGCGACAGCGCTCCCCCAGCCGACACCTTGGGCCCGTTCGGCAGTGCGGAACGTTTGAACTGGGAGAACGAGTAGAACCTCTGGACGAACACCTGCAGCCAGCGCCTGATCTCGGCGAGCGAGTAGGACGGTCGCTTGTCCACGGGGTAACCCAGGGGCCAGTGCCCCTCCTCGGCGTCCCGCCAGGCGTGCCAGGCCAGGAAGGCCACCTTCGCCGGACCGAAGCCGTAACGAAGCACCTGGAACAGCGAGAAGTCTTGCAGCACATAGGGGCCGACCTTGGCCTCGCTGCTCTGGATCTCCTCGTCCTCGCCGGTGGGCACCAGCTCGGGGGTGATCTCGGTGTCGAGCACCGACTGCAGCACGTGTCCGACCGCGTCCTCGAACTCGCCGCTGGCGATGACCCAGCGGATCAGGTGCTGGATCAACGTCTTCGGCACCCCGCCGTTGACGTTGTAGTGGGACATCTGGTCGCCCACACCGTAGGTCGACCACCCGAGCGCGAGTTCGGAGAGATCCCCGGTGCCCAGCACGATGCCGCCGCGTTGGTTGGCAAGCCGGAACAGGTAGTCGGTGCGCAGGCCGGCCTGCACGTTCTCGAACGTGACGTCGTAGACCTTCTCCCCGCGACCGAACGGGTGGCCGATCTCGGTGAGCATCAACGACGCGGTGTCGCGGATGTCGATCTCCTCGAACGTCACCCCGAGCGCCTTGGACAACGCGATCGCGTTGCCCTTGGTCCGGTCGCCGGTGGCGAAGCCGGGCATGGTGAAGGCCAGAATGTCGCTGCGGGGCCGTCCCTCTCGGTCCATCGCCCGGGCCGCGACGATCAGGGCGTGGGTGGAGTCCAGCCCGCCCGACACCCCGATCACGACCTTGGGGTACTTCAGGGCGCGCAACCGCTGCTCGAGGCCGGCGACCTGGATGTTGTAGGCCTCGTAACAGTCCTGCTGCAGCCGTGTGGGATCCGAGGGCACGAACGGGAACCGCTCGATGTTGCGGCGCAGTCCGATGTCGTCGTCGGGCGGGTCGAGGCGGAACGGCACGCGCCGCGTCGCGGTGTCCTCAATGCCGTGGGTGCGGCGGTTGTCGTCGAATGTGCCCATCCGCAACCGCTCCGCGCGCAGCAGTGCGACGTCGACGTCGGCGACGCTGTGCAGGGGGCCCTTCGGGAATCGTTCGGATTCTGCGAGCAGGACCCCGTTCTCGTAGATCATCGTCTGGCCGTCCCAGGCCAGATCCGTGCTCGACTCGCCCTCGCCGGCCGCGGCGTAGACGTAGGCGGCCAGGCACCGCGATGACGCCGAGCGGGCCATCAGCTTGCGGTCCTCGGCCCGTCCGACCGTGATCGGACTACCCGACAGGTTGGCCAGTACCGTCGCCCCGGCCAGTGCCGCGCGCGCACTCGGCGGCACGGGCACCCACATGTCCTCGCAGATCTCGACGTGCAGCACAAACTCGGGCACATCGGCACAGGTGAACAGGAGGTCGGGCCCAAACGGCGCCTCAACGCCCGCGAACGCGATGACGCCCCGCACGTCGTCCCCGGGGGCCATCTGCCTGCGCTCGTAGAACTCGCGGTAGGTCGGCAGGTACGACTTGGGCACGACCCCGAGCACCGCACCGCGGTGAATGACCACCGCGGTGTTGTAGACGCGGTTGCGCCAGCGCAGCGGCGCCCCGACGACGAGCACCGGCAGCAGGTCGGACGAGGCCATCACGATCTGCGCCAGGGCCTCCTCGACCGCATCGAGCAGGCTGTCCTGCAGCAGGATGTCCTCGATCGAATAGCCGGTGAGTGTCAGCTCCGGGAACACCGCCAGGCCCACGGCCTCGTCGTGGCATTCCCGTGCCGTCACCAGCACCGCCTCGGCGTTGGCCGCCGGATCGGCGATCGTCGTGTGCAGCGTGCACGCGGCGACGCGGACGAAACCATGCCGGTATGCGGAATAGAAGCTCACTCAGCCATTGTGGCCCAACGTCGTAGGGTGGAGTCGATGCATGGCCCAGAAGCTCCTGAGTTGATCGCCGTCCTCGCGGGTAGGCGAATCGCGGTGGTCACCGGCGCAGGGCTGTCCACGGACTCGGGAATCCCCGACTACCGCGGACCGGATTCGCCACCGAGCAATCCCATGACCATCCAGCAGTTCACCTCGGACCCGCAGTTCCGGCAGCGCTACTGGGCTCGCAATCACGTCGGCTGGCGGCACATGGCCGCGTGCGAGCCCAATGCCGGGCACCGCGCTCTGGCGGCGCTCGAACACGACGGGGTGGTCACCGGCGTCATCACGCAGAACGTCGACCTGCTGCACACCAAGGCCGGCAGTCGCACCGTGATCAACCTGCACGGCACCTACGACCGGGTGGTGTGCCTGTCGTGTCGGTTCACCATGAGCAGGACCGCACTGGCCGATGAACTCGAGGCGCGCAACCCCGGCTTCCTCGAACGCGCCGAAGCAGTGGGTGGCATCGCGGTGGCGCCCGACGCCGACGCGGTGCTCGCCGAGACGGCGACCTTCCGCCATCTCGACTGCCCGCAGTGCGGTGGCATGCTCAAGCCCGACATCGTCTACTTCGGCGAAAGCGTGGCCAAAGATGTTGTTCAGCAGGCCTATTCACTGGTCGAGGAGTCCGACGCCCTTCTGGTGGCGGGTTCCTCGTTGACCGTGTTCTCCGGCTACCGCTTCGTCCGGCACGCGGTGTCACACGGACTGCCCGTGGCGATCATCAACCGGGGCCCGACCCGCGGCGACGCCGACGCGACGGTCAAGGTCGAGAGCGGATGCTCAGAGATGCTGGCACTGCTGGCCGATGAACTGAGTCCTGCGGCGCCGGCCTCACTCACCAGGTGACCGGCATGGACCGCACTCCGTGGATGAAATTGCCTGGTACGTAAGCGGGTTCGCCAGCCTGCAGGTCCGGGATCTGGGCCAGCAGTTCACCGAAGATGGCCCTCAGCTGAGCGCGGGCGACGTGCGCACCGAGGCAGAAGTGCCGCCCGCCCCCGCCGAACCCCTGGTGCGGGTTGGGGCTGCGGCCCAGGTCGAACTCCTCAGGCCGGTCGAAGACCTCGGAGTCCCGGTTGCTCGACGAGTAGAACATCACGACCTTCTCGCCCGCCAGGATCTGCTGTCCGCCGAGTTCGGTGTCGACGGCGGCAGTGCGCCGGAAAGTCATCACCGGCGTGGCCCAGCGGACCAACTCCTCAACGGCGAGGCCGATGCGGCCCTCGAAATCCTCCAGCAGCCAGGTCCGCTGCTCGGGATGGTCGGTCAGCGCCTTCAGCCCGTGGCTCATGGTCTGCCGGGTGGTGTCATTTCCCGCCACGGCGAGAAGCACGAAGAACGCGGCCACCTCGGGGTCGGTCAGGCGTGAACCCTCGACCTCGGCCTGCACCAGGGCGCTGAACAGGTCGTCGCCGGGGTTGGTGCGTCGTTCGACAGCGAGCGTCAACGCCACCTGGTGCAGGTACATCTGGTTGACCACCAGGACCTCAAGCGGGTTGCGGCCGTCGAGGTAGACCGGGTCGCCCCAGGACACCAGCGCGTCGGCGGCCTCGGCGACCTGGTGGCGCTCCGACTCCGGGATGCCGACCATGTCCGACAGGGTCCGAATCGGCAACTCCTTGGCACAGTGCTCCACGAAGTCGACGCCACTTCCCATGGCCTTCATCTCGGTCACGATGTCCTTGGCGTTGGCCTTGATCGACTCCTCGATGCGCCGCACCTGCCGCGGCGTGAATGCGGCGTGCACCACCTTGCGGATCAGCGTGTGCCGGGGCGGGTCCATCGCCAGGAATGACTGCGAGGCCTCGAGCAGTTCCTCGGGGACGTTCTCGAACAGCACGCCCTTCCCCGACAGGAAGACCTCGCTGTTGCGACTCACCTCGGCGACGTCGGCGTGCCGGGTCACGGCCCAATAGCCGCGGTCGGCGGGGTCGGGCATCAGCGAGTCCTCGACGGGCGGATGCCAGCTGACCGGGCGCTGCTCGCGCAGTTCAGCGAAGGCTCCTTCGCGCTCAGCGGCCGTGGACGCCCAGAACGCCCGCGATGACAGGTCGATCGGGTCGTACGGGCGATCCACGCCACCAGAGGGGGCAGTTGTGCTCGGAGTCACATCGGAGACGCTCATGGCCGAAGACGGTACGACTAGACACTATGTCTAGTCAAGATGCTTTCGCCTCCGATACGCTGCTGCCATGCCGTCGGTGACAAGAAAACCGCAGGCCAACCGCGAGGAACGCCGCCAGCAGATCGAGCGCCGCCTGTTGGAGGCGACCGACCGCCTGATGAGCGACGGATCGAGCTTCACCGAGTTGAGCGTGGATCGACTCGCTACCGAGGCGGGGATCTCGCGCGCCAGCTTCTACATCTACTTCGAGGACAAGGGACATCTGCTCCGCCGCCTGGCCACGCAGGTGTTCGCCGATCTCACCGAGGCAGCCCAGAAATGGTGGTCGGTGGCCGATCGCCACGATTACGCCGACGCACACGCCGGCATCGACGGGATCATCGCGGCCTACCGCGCACATCAGCCGGTGCTGGTTGCGCTCAACGAGATGGCGCCGTACGACGTGGGCGCGCGCGAGACGTACCGCGAACTGCTGGACGGCGTCGCCGACGGGGTGACCACGGTGATCCGAGGCGGACAGGCCGCGGGCACCATCCGCTCCGAACTGCCCGCCGCCACCACGGCCACCGCGCTGACGTGGATGGTCGAGCGGTCCTGCCAGCAGAACCTGCCCCACAACCCGCGCACCTACGACGCTGAACTGGCCGACGTGCTGACCGAGATCATCTGGGGCGCACTGTATCTGAAGGCCGCACCGACTCGTTGAGACCGCAACCACGGCGCAGAAATGCGAGTGATCACCGCCAAGACTGCGGTCTCAGCGGTTGAGCTACAGAGCCACCAGGTCGTCTGCGTGCACCGCGGGCCTGCGCAGTTCGACGGGCAGGTCGGAGGTCGAACGACCGATCATGGTCGACAACTCGGCGGCGTCATAGGCCGCCACTCCGCGGGCCACCACGCTCGCGTCGGCACCACGTAACTCGACGACGTCGCCGCCGTGGAAATGCCCGGCCACCGCGGTGATCCCGGCCGGAAGCAGGGAGCGACGCTGCTTGAGGACGGCCCGCACCGCACCGTCGTCGAGGGTCAGGGCGCCGGAGGCCTCCGCGGCGTAGCGCACCCAGAACCGGCGCGCCGACATCCGCTCGGTGCGCGGCACGAACACCGTGCCCACCGATGCGTCCGACAGTGCCGCGGCCGCATCCGAGGCGGCGGCCAGCAGCACGGGCACCCCGGCGTCGGCCGCCAGCAGCGCCGACGACAGTTTTGACACCATGCCGCCGGTGCCGAGACTGCTGCCCCGTCCGGCGGTGACGTCGGCGAGATCGTCGGGTCCGGCGACCTCGGGGATGAAACGCGCGGGATGGTCCGCGGTGGCCTTGCGGGGGTCGCCGTCGTACAGACCGTCGATGTCGCTCAGCAGGATCAGGGCGTCCGCGCCGACCAGATGCGCGACCAGCGCCGAGAGTCGGTCGTTGTCACCGAACCTGATCTCGTTGGTCGCCACGGTGTCGTTCTCGTTGACAATGGCGACGGCGTGCAGGGCGCGCAACCGGTCCAGCGTGCGCTGAGCGTTGTTGTGCTGCACCCGCATCGAGATGTCATGCGCCGTCAGGAGCACCTGGCCGACGGTGCGCCCATAATGGCCGAACGCCGCACTCCACGAATTCACCAACGCGACCTGGCCGACACTCGCGGCGGCCTGCTTGGTCGCGAGGTCGGCGGGCCGCTTGGTCAATCCCAGCGGTTCGATGCCCGCCGCGATCGCACCGGACGACACGATGACCACGTCGGATCCCGCCCTCATCCGGGCCTCGATGGTGTCGGCGAGGTACTGCAGCCTGGAGGAGTCGAACTCCCCACTGGGGGTGGTCAGAGCCGTCGTGCCGATCTTCACCACCACGGACCGCGCGGTCCTGATGGCCTCGCGATGCATGCTCACTGCTCTGAGTCGTCCTCATCGGACTGCCGGCGCTGCTTACGGGCGATCTTGCGCTCCGCGGCGCCGATGCGGTCACTGCGGTCGAGGCGGATGTCGGTGCCGCGGCCGGTCATCGTGACATCGACGCCAGCCGGGGTCTGCGGCTCCCAGTCGAACGTCATGTCACCGATGGTGACGGCGCAACCGGGGGTGGCACCGAGCTTCAGAAGTTTGTCCTCGACACCCAGGCGTGCCAACCGGTCGCCCAGGTAGCCGACGGCCTCGTCGTTGTCGAAGTTGGTCTGGGCGATCCACCGCTCGGGACGGGTGCCGCGCACGATGAAACCACCGTGGCCGTCGGTCTCGACGGAGAAGCTGGTCTCATCCACCGGGATCGGCCGAATCACCGGTCGGCGCGGCGCCAGCACCGGCTGGGCGGCGCGGTAGGCCGACACCATGTCCCACAGACCGAAGATCAACGGCCGCAGTCCTTCTCGGCTCACTGTTGAGACCTCGAACACGGGCCAGCCGCGCTCGGCGACATCGGCGCGGACGAACTCGGCCAATTCTCTGGCATCGGGGATGTCGATCTTGTTCAGCACCACCGCCCGCGGACGGTCGGCCAGGTCTCCCAGCGTCGAATCGCCCTGCAGGGTGGGTTGATACGCGGCCAACTCGGCCTCAAGCGCATCGATGTCGGAGATCGGGTCACGCCCAGGTTCCAAGGTGGCGCAGTCGATGACGTGCACCAGCACCGCGCACCGTTCGATGTGCCGGAGGAAGTCCAGACCGAGGCCGCGGCCTTCGGAGGCGCCCGGGATCAGACCGGGAACGTCGGCCACGGTGAACGTGTGGTCCCCCGCCGACACCACACCCAGATTGGGCACCAGTGTCGTGAAGGGGTAGTCGGCGATCTTGGGCTTGGCCGCCGAGATCGTAGACACCAGCGAGGACTTGCCCGCGGACGGGAAGCCGACCAGGCCGACATCGGCCACGGTCTTGAGTTCGAGCGTCAGCTCCCGCTCTTCGCCCTGCTCACCGAGCAGTGCGAAACCGGGAGCCTTGCGGGCCCGTGACGCCAGGGCGGCGTTGCCGAGTCCACCCCGCCCGCCCGCGGCGGCTTCGAAGCGGGTGCCCACGCCGACCAGGTCCGCCAGCAGGCGACCCTGCTCATCGAGTACGACGGTGCCGTCGGGCACCTTCACCTCGAGATCGGCCCCTGCCGCACCGTCGCGATTGCTGCCCGCGCCCTGCTTACCGGAGGGCGCGACGACGTGCGGGTGGAAGTGGAAGTCCAGCAGTGTGTGGACCTGGGGGTCGACGACCAGCACGATGCTGCCGCCGCGACCACCATTACCCCCGTCGGGCCCGCCGAGCGGCTTGAACTTCTCGCGGTGCACCGAGGCGCAGCCGTGGCCGCCCGAGCCCGCTCGCGCGTGAATGACGACACGATCGACAAAGCGGGGCATGGGGTGGTCCTTTCACCTCGATTGTGAAGCTACTGCGAGAGATCGCCGAATACTCCGAGATCCCGCAGCAGGCTTCACAGTCGCGGTGGAGAACTCAGGCTTCTGCCGGAACGATGTTGACGGTCTTGCGGCCGCGCTTCTGGCCGAACTCGACCGCGCCCGCCGCCAGGGCGAACAGGGTGTCGTCGCCGCCACGGCCGACGTTATTGCCGGGATGGAAATGAGTTCCCCGCTGCCGCACCAAAATCTCGCCGGCCTTGACGGCCTGGCCGCCGAAACGCTTGACGCCGAGCCGCTGGGCGGCTGAGTCGCGACCGTTGCGTGAGCTGGAAGCGCCCTTCTTATGTGCCATGTCGTTCGCTCCGTCGTCTACTTGATGCCGGTGACCTTGAGCACCGTCAACTGCTGACGGTGGCCCTGCCGCTTGTGATAGCCGGTCTTGTTCTTGAACTTGTGGATGCGGATCTTGGGACCCTTGGTGTGCTCGAGCACCTCGCCGGTGACGGCGACCTTGGCCAGATCCTTGGCGTCGGTGGTGACCTTCGCACCGTCGACGACGAGCGCGACGGGCAGTTCAACCTTGGCGCCGGGCTCGACCTCGAGCTTCTCGACCTTGACCACGTCACCCGCGGCGACCTTGTACTGCTTGCCGCCGGTCTTGACGATTGCGTATGTCGCCATCGTTTGCCTGTCCTCGTCTCGTCGTGCTTCTCGTGGGCGCGCGCCACCCGAAGGCTGCGAACGCGGGTCTGTGGTGGCGGAGCTGCGGCTCACACCGCGGAAGTCCGCCGCTGCGGGCGCAGGGCCTGCAGACAACTGCTCAAGGTTACGTGACCAGCGGGTAGAGGGTCAAACCGCCTGTCAGCGCGGGGGGCCCGCGGCCCGAACCGCGGCCCTCCTGCGGCGTGGACGTGCCACGACCACGGGTTCTTCGACCTCGGAATCCTCGAGGTCGTCGTCGCCGTCGTCATCACTGTCGTCGTCGTCAGTGTCGTCATCGTCACTGTCGTCCTCGTCGTCGTCAGTGTCGTCGTCGTCACTGTCGTCGTCGACCAGGTCCACATCGTCGATGTCGTCCTCGGAATCCTCGTCGTCATCGTCGAGGTCGAGTTCGTCGGTCTCGTCGTCGCTGTCGTCGTCGTCCTCGTCAGCGTCGTCGGACTCTTCGAAGTCGTCGGACTCCTCGAAGCCGGTGTCCTCGACACGCTCCTCGCCGACGGAGTCGTGCACCGAATCCTCATCGAGGTTGTGCAGGTCGCCGTCGACGACCACTTCCGCGCCGTCCTCGTCGTCCTCAGGCGTGCCGTTGGCCGCGGCCATCGCCTTGAACATCGGATGATCGCCCGCGGAGTGCGCCGGGAGCTTCGCGACCGGCTGCGGCTCGTCAACCTTGGCCTTCTTGCCGCGCTTCCCGCGTCGTCCACCGCCACCGCTGCCACTGCCACTGCCGGCACCGGACTCGGACTTACGCGCCGCGGGCGCACCGGAGTCGACCGGATCGGCGTGCAGCACGATGCCTCGTCCGGCGCAGTGCGTGCAGGTGGTGGAGAACGCTTCGATCAGGCCGGTGCCCAGGCGCTTCCGGGTGAGCTGCACGAGCCCCAGGGAGGTCACCTCCGACACCTGATGCCGGGTGCGGTCTCGGCCCAGCGCCTCGGTGAGGCGACGCAGCACCAGATCCCGGTTGGACTCCAGCACCATGTCGATGAAGTCGATGACGATGATTCCGCCGATGTCACGCAACCGCAGTTGCCGCACGATCTCCTCGGCGGCTTCGAGGTTGTTCTTGGTGACTGTCTGCTCGAGGTTTCCGCCGGCGCCCGTGAACTTTCCGGTGTTCACGTCGACGACGGTCATCGCCTCGGTCCGGTCGATCACCAGCGTGCCACCCGAGGGCAGCCACACCTTGCGGTCCATCGCCTTGGCCAGCTGCTCGTCGATGCGGTGCACCGCGAACACGTCGGGGCCGGACTCGTTCTCGTACTTGGTCAGCTTCGGAAGAAGCTCGGGCGCAACGGAATTCACGTACTCGTTGATCGTGGTCCAGGCGTTGTCGCCCGAGACGATCAGACCGGAGAAGTCCTCGTTGAACAGATCGCGGATGACCTTGACCAGGACATCGGGCTCCTCGTAGAGCGCGACCGCTGCACCGGAGGCCTTCTTCTTGGTCTCGATGGCCTTGGCCTCGATCTGCGTCCAGCGCTCCTGCAGGCGCGTGACGTCGGACCGGATGTCCTCTTCCTTGACGCCCTCCGACGCGGTGCGGATGATCACGCCGGCGTCCGATGGGACGACCTCGCGCAGGATCTCCTTGAGCCGCTGCCGTTCGGTGTCGGGAAGCTTGCGGCTGATGCCGGTCGACGAGGCGCCGGGCACGTAGACCAGGTAACGGCCGGCGAGTGACACCTGTGTGGTGAGGCGAGCACCCTTGTGACCCACCGGATCCTTGCTCACCTGGACGACGACGTAGTCGCCCGGCTTGAGGGCCTGCTCGATCTTGCGGTTGCTGCCACCCAGGCCTGCGGCCTCCCAGTTGACCTCACCCGCGTAGAGCACGCCGTTGCGTCCGCGACCGATGTCGACGAAGGCCGCCTCCATCGACGGCAGGACGTTCTGCACGATGCCCAGGTAGATGTTGCCGACCAGCGACGCCGAAGCGGCAGACGTGACGAAGTGCTCGACCACGACGCCGTCCTCGAGGACCGCGATCTGGGTGTAGCGCGCACCCTCGTGCGGCGGCTCCGTGCGGATCTTGTCACGCACGATCATGGTGCGCTCGACGGCCTCGCGGCGCGCGAGGAACTCGGCCTCGCTCAGGATCGGAGGACGACGACGGCCCGCGTCCCGGCCATCCCGGCGGCGCTGCCGCTTGGCCTCCAGGCGCGTCGATCCGCTGATGCCCTGGATCTCGTCGTTGTCGTTCCGGGTCTTCTCGCGGGGCGCGCGCTCATGCACGACCGTGTTGGGCGGATCGTCGGGCGATGCGGCCTCACCGTCATCGCTGGAACCGGACTTGCGCCGCCTGCGGCGACGGCGGCGACGGGTGGCGCCGTCGGAGCCGCCGGCCTCGTCGTCGCCCTGGTCTTCTGAATCCTCGGACTCAGCGGTCTCGGAGTCGGAGTCGGAGTCGGAGTCCGAATCCGCAGACTCGGTCGCGGTGTCGGAGTCCTCGTCGTCGCCGTCGGACTCGCCGGTGCCGTCTCCGCCTCGCCCACGGCCTCGGCCGCGGCGACCGCGGCGGCGGCGGCGGTTGGCCGGACGCTCCGAATCGTCGGCGTCGTCGGCGTCCGCCGAATCCTCACCCTCTTCGGCGGCGGACTCGTCGTCGACGGGCTCGTGGTGGTCGGCGTCCTGCTCGTCGGCGACGGGCTTCGGCCGAGCGTCGACGGGCTGGGGTGCGACGAACAACGGAAGGTAGGCGGCGGCCGGGGCCTCGGACTCGGCCTGGCCAGCCGGCGTCTCGAGCAGCAGCCTGGACTCGGGCTCCTGAGGCGCCGAGAAAAGATTGAGCAGCGCGGTGGCGTCAGCGGGCTCGGGGGTTTCGGTGACGTCGGACTCGGCGGGGGCCTCCTCGGCCGCCGCCTCGGCGGGCGCAGGAGTTTCAGCCGGTTCGGTTGCCTCAGCAGGCGCAGGAGCCTCAGCCGGTTCCGGTGCCGCAGCGGGCGCGGCGCCGCTGGATGCGGCGTCGTTGGCTGCGAGCACGTCGCGGACTCGGACCGCGTCGACTCGGTCGACGCTGGAGTGCGCGCTGCGGGAGCGGCCGTCCAGCTCGATCAGCGCGTCGAGGACCTTCCGACTGGTGGTGCCGAGCACCCGCGCCAGGGAATGAACCCTCAGGCGCTCAGGCAGTTCAGGCTGCTCGGCGCCTGGGGCCTGGCCCTCCACCGCAGCTTCTGCGGTGTTGTTGTCGGTGCGGTCATTGTTTTGGGCATCGTCGTCCACGTAGTCTCCTTAGCCCCCGGGCGCGTCTTTCAGACGCGGCCGCGCGAGGGCCTCCGCTATGTACCCGGTGGATGGCCGGGCTTGTATGGTCTCGCCCCGAGAGACTCGCGGACATCCTGTTCGGAGCCAGCGACCCTGTTCGGTGCCTGGTTGAGAATGATGACTGGGGCGGTCTGCGCCACACCGCTGGTAGCGATGGTCGCGCTCGTCAAAGTCTTCATCCGAGTGTCAGCCGCCGGTGTGACGACGTACACCCAACAGTCAGTATCCCATATGGGATCGCGTGGTCCGACCAGGTGGAGATTTTACCGGTGCGCCGCGGATCAGCGACCGGGGAACCAGAGCGCGATCTCGCGCTCTGCGGACTCGGTCGAGTCCGAGCCGTGCACCAGGTTGAACTGCGTTTCGAGACCGAAATCGCCCCGGATCGTGCCCGGCACGGCCTTCTCCACCGGATCGGTGCCACCGGCCAACTGACGGAAGGCGGCGACGGCGCGCGGGCCCTCGAGGATGGCCGCGACGACCGGGCCCGAGGTGATGAACTCCAGCAGCGAGTCAAAGAACGGCTTGCCGTCATGCTCGGCGTAGTGCGCCCGAGCCAGGGCGTCATCAACGTTCTTCAGCTCGAGGGCTGCAATCGACAGCCCCTTACGCTCGATGCGGGTGATGATCTCCCCCACCAGCTGTCGCTCCACACCATCGGGCTTGATCAGGGCAAGAGTCCGCTCAGTCACGGCGGACAGCGTACCCGGCCCGGTTGACGAAACATGAACCCCCTGATCAGGACCGGTTCTGGGCCAGAATCGCGCCTCCCAGCCAGCGGTTCAGAAACGCCCGCAGATCGTCGCGGGAACGGGTCTGGGGGTTGGGCGCCACGAAGAACGACAGCATGGTCCGCAGAGTGAACTCCACGAGGTCGGTCAGCGCCGCGTCGTCGTAGCCGTAATGCGCCCAGTCGACATCGAAGCGGTTGATCATCCGCATACCGATCTCCCGCGCCTCATCGGAGGCGATGGCACCCGAGTGGGTGCTGACGTACGGCTCGGACAGCAGGATGCCCAGATGGGGTGTGCGTGCCACCTCGTCGAGCGAATACAGCACGCCTTCGGTCATCGCGGCGGCCGGATCCTTGATGCCACGGACGGCCTCGGCGAGACGGTCGAGGAAGTCGTCGACCGAGGCGATCGCCGCGGCCCGCATGAGCGCATCGGCCGTCGGGTAGTAGCGGTAGACGGTCTGGCGGATGACACCGAGCGAGGCCGCGACATCGGAGATGCTGATCGCGGTCCCGGTCTGCGCCAGGAGAGCCACCGCGGCCTCGACGATGCGCCGCGACGCCTCCTGGTCGTCGGCCGGCGGACTTCCGTTCCACCCTCGCCTACGAGCCACTGGTCGACCCACCCTCTGACGGCATTTCTGCAGGATAGCGAGGTGATCTGAGACCGGGCCTCTCGCACCCTCTCCCCCAACGCCCACCGCGCAACCACGTACGGATGTCGGCGCGAACTGCGTACGCAGGTGCGCGCTCGCGGAGGCATTGGAGCCCTGGCCCGCCCCTGTGCCCGCGGTCGTGCGGTGTGCGCACCGGCGCTTGACGCGGCCCGTGCCAACATACAATCATACAAGCATCGTCAGCTTTGTATGATTACCGAGCGAGGTTCTCCCCCAATGACCGATCTGATCGTCCGCAAGATGCGGTTCGCATTCGCCGAATCGCCCGTGCCGTTCCTGTGGAACGAGGCCAACCCGGCCTTCGCGAGCATGGCCAACGCGGTGTCCTTTCTGGCCGTCGCCTTCGAGAAGATGATCGGCGCGATGATCACCGAGGCCATGCCTCTGATCACCGACCCTGAGGTCGCCGCCGAGGCTGACGCGTTCACGCGCCAGGAGGGCCAGCACTCCATGGCCCACCGCCAGCACGTCAAGGGGCTCATCAAGAGCTACCCGGGCCTCAAGGAGACCCTCGACGACGTGATCGGCGCCTTCGACGACCTGACCGCCAACACGCCGCTCAAGTACCGGTTGGCCTACACGGCAGACTTGGAGGCCACCTTCACGCCGGTCTTCAAGCTGATGCTCGACCACGACGACACCCTGTTCGCCCCGGGCGACGACCGCGTGGCCTCACTGTTCCTGTGGCACTTCGTCGAGGAGGTCGAGCACCGCAGTTCGGCGCTGATCATCTACAACGCGGTGGTCGAAGACCCGTGGTACCGGATGCGGGTGGCCCCGTCGGTCTTCAAGCACGTGTGGGCGGCACTCAGGGTCGCCTGCGAGGGCTTCAACAAGCACGTCCCACTGTCGGAACGGCAGATCGACGCGCTGTCGATGTTCGGAATGCAGGCGCGGAAAAAGTCTCTGCTGCAGAAGCTTCCGTTCACGAAGGCGCCCTATGACGGCCCGTTCGAGAATGCCTTCCGGCACATGCCGGTACGCGAGATGCTGACCGCGCTCACGGGCGTGGTGCGCAGCCAGATCCCAGGCCACGATCCCGCGCACGAAAACCTCCCCGCGCTGGCCCAGGAGTGGTTCGATCGGTACGACGAAGGATACGAAGTGACGCGGTGGTACACCGCAGGGAACAAGGTGGACGCCATGACAAAGGACAGCACCCATGTCTGATCTGTGTACGCCGACATTCGCCAATCTTGCCGAGCGGCTTGGCTTCTCATGTGAGGAGGTCGGCGGTCTGGTCAATCTCCGCAATCCGTTCGGCCTGGAGAACTGGACACTGCTCGCGCTCGAGGTGCTCATCGTCACCGGCGCGGTGCTGGCCCTGGTGTATGCGATCAACCGCCAACGCCGCCACGGTGATCCCACCAACCTGGTGCTGTGGTTCGGCGCCATCGCCTACCTGCTGATCATCGAACCGCCGCTGTACTTCCCGTCGGCGTTCGGCATCAGCGAGTACGTCGACACGATGTTCGCCCACAACGTGTTCACCGTCGAGTTCCTCTGGGACCGCCTGCCGCTCTACATCATCGCGATCTACCCGATCATGGCGACGATCTCCTTCGAGATCGTGCGCAGGCTAGGGGTTTTCGCCCGCTACGGGTCGTTCGTCGGTGCCCTCTGTGTCGGGTTCGTGCACCACGCGTTCTACGAGATCTTCGACCATCTCGGCCCGCAACTGCGGTGGTGGGAGTGGACCCTGGACCACCCGCTGAACCAGCCCTTCTTCGACTCCGTGCCGCTGCCCAGCGTCGTGGTGTTCGCCGCGCTGTGGCCCACGTCGTTGGCGTTCTGTGTGCAGTTCTTCGTCGGCCGCCATGTCGACGCCGGCCGGTCCTTCACCGGCGGTCAGGTGGTGCTGCGCACGGTCGTGGTGGGTGTGCTCGCCGCGATCGGCACGTTCATCCTGCCGCTTCCGGCGACGGTCAGTGGGGGCATCACCGGCAGCACCACCGTCGGCGGCGTCGTGTACGCGCTGGAACTGTTTGTGCTCAGCGCCATCTCGGCCGTGGTGCTCATCGTGCAGTGGCGCCGCCTGCGCAGCGGCGAGGGCAGCGGACATCCCGCCCCCAGGGTGATCTTCGGCTATGCCGGGGTCTATCTCGGCGTGATGGCCGTGCTGTGGCTCACGGCGCTGCCCGCGTACTTCGGCGCGGTCGACGGTGTGACGGCGAGCGGCGACCCGACGGGCAGCCTCTGGTACACCGTGGCGTGCTTCGTCGTCGCGATCTCAGCCGTCGTGGCCGCGGCGACCGTGCCGACCCGGCAGAGCGTCCCCGCGGACGCATCCGAGGCGGCGACCGCCTCGGGGTAGCACGTCAGTCGCGTGGCTGCTGCCCCGGCAGCAGCCCGCGGCGCTGCCGACGCAGGACTTCTGCGCGCAGGTAGACGATCATCAGCCACACCACGGCGAAGATGATCCCCATGATGCCGATGCCCGGATAGATGGCCCAGCCGGCGATCAACGCCACCTGCACACCGACGTTGGCCCAGATCGCCCACGGCCGACCCTGGATGCCGGACATCAGCACCAGAAGCACCGCGAACCCGATCAGGTACGCCGTCGAGAGCCCGGTCAGCCCGCCGCCGACCGATCCGACCACCGGCAGCGCGAGCAGGACGACGATCGCCTCGAGGATGAGCGTGCCCGCCATCACTCCGCGGAAGCTCTTCCACGGATCGGTCGGTGCCGGTGTCTGCTCGCTCATTGGGGATCCTTGCCGAAGAGGGTTCGCGCCGCACCCGCGGTGACGACCGAACCGGTGATCACTATGCCCGTCCCCGACAGGCCCTCGCCGGCCCCGGCGTCCTCCACCACGGCGGTGGCGGTCTCGATGGCGTCGGCCAGAGTCGGTGCCACGATCACACGCTCCTGACCGAACCGCTCCTCGGCCCGCAACGCCAGTTCCTCGACCGCCATCGCACGCGGAGATCCGTTGTGGGTCACCACAATCTGGTCGAACGCGGGCTCCAGCGCGGCGAGGACACCGTCGACGTCCTTGTCCGCCATCACCGAGACCACACCGACCAGGAAGCTGAAGTCGAACTCGGCCGCCAGCGCGGCGGCCAAGGCCGTGGCACCGGCCGGGTTGTGCGCCGCGTCGATGAAGACCGTCGGAGCGCTGCGCATCCGCTCCAGCCGGCCGGGGCTGGTCACGGACGCGAAACCCGCGCGGACGGTGTCGATGTCGAGTTGTCGGGCCGCGCCGGCGCCGAAGAACGCCTCCACCGCGGCCAGCGCCAGCGCCGCGTTGTGCGCCTGATGCTCACCGTGCAGAGGCAGGAAGATCTCGGAGTACACCCCGCCCAAGCCCTGGATCTCCAGAAGCTGTCCGCCGACGGCGGTCTGCCGGGTCAGCACCGCAAACTCCGAACCCGCCCGCGCCACAGCCGCGTCCGCCTCGACGGCGCGCGCCAGCAGCACCTCCATGACCTCGGGCGCCTGCTCGGCGATGATCGCCACAGTGCTCAGGTCCAGTTCGGTGGTCACCGGGTCAGCGGCGTGCTTCTTGACGATCCCGGCCTTCTCCGCCGCGATCGTGGCCAAGTCGGTGCCGAGGAACTCGGTGTGGTCCAACCCGATCGGCGTGATGACGGTGACGGGCGCGTCGACGACGTTGGTGGCATCCCAGCGCCCACCGAGGCCGACCTCGATGACGCCGACGTCGACGGGGGCGTCGGCGAAGGCCGCGAACGCCATCGCCGTCACGACCTCGAACTTGCTCATCGCGGGCCCGCCTGCCGCCTGCGACTGCTGATCGACCAGGTGCACGAACGGTTCGATCTCGCGGTAGGTCTCGACATAGCGCGCGGGGCTGATCGGCCGCCCGTCGATCGAGATGCGCTCGGTGGCCGACTGCAGATGCGGGCTCGTGGTGCGTCCCGTGCGCCTGCTGAACGCGGTCAGGAGAGCGTCGACCATCCGTGCCACCGACGTCTTACCGTTGGTTCCGGCGATGTGGATGCTCGGATAGGTCAACTGCGGCGAGCCGAGCATCTCCAGCAGTGCGGTGATGCGCGCCGTCGACGGTTCGATCTTGGTCTCCGGCCAGCGTTGATCGAGCAGATGCTCGACCTGCAGCAGGGCGGCCACCTCGTCGGGGGTGGGCTCTTCGACGAGATTGGGCTCGTCGGCGGGGATTCCTTCGTCGTCGAGGCTCACTTCAGAGCGCCCAACCTCGCGGTGATGCGCTCCACTTCCTCGGTGGCCAGTTGCTGCCGGTCCCGGATCTTGGCGACGACGGCGTCGGGAGCCTTGGCCAGGAACGCCTCGTTCTCGAGTTTGGCTGTGGTGCCCGCCAATTCCTTCTGCGCGGCGGCCAGATCCTTCTCCAGGCGACGACGCTCGGCGGCGACGTCGACCGTGCCGGAGGTGTCGACCTCGACCAGGACCGTGCCGCGCGCCAACCGCACCTCGATCGACGCGCTGGCCGCGAAGCCCTCTTCGGCGTCGGTGAGCCAGGACAGCGCGGTGACGGCGGGCACCTGTTCGGTCAGGTCCGCCTCGGCGATGCCGGACAGTCGGGCCGGGACGCGCTGCCGGTCGGCCAGGCCCTGATCGCTGCGGAAGCGGCGCACCTCGGTGACCAACTTCTGCATGTCGGCGATGCGCGTGTCCGCCGTCGCGTCCAGCGCGATGCCGGATGACTGCGGCCACGCCGCGATCACCAGCGACTCGGAATCTGTGAGGGCCTTCCACAGCACCTCGGTGACGAACGGCATGACCGGGTGCAGCAGTTTGAGCAGGTTGTCCAGCACGAAGGCCAGCACTGCCGTGGTGCCCGAGACACCCTGGGACAGCTGAACTTTTGCCAGCTCCACATACCAGTCGCAGAACTCGTCCCACGCGAAGTGATACAGCGACTCGCAGGCCCGGCTGAACTCGTAGGCGTCGAAGGCCGCGTCGACCTCGGCACGCACCTGCTCCAGGCGGCCCAGGATCCAGCGATCGGCGTCGGTGAGCGCCGCGGAATCCGGCAGTTCGGCCGGTGCCGCGCCATTCATGAGCGCGAAGCGCGTGGCGTTGAACACCTTGGTGGCGAAGTTACGCGAGGCCCGGGCGTGGTCCTCACCGATCGACAGGTCACCGCCCGGGCTGGCGCCGCGAGCCAGGGTGAAGCGCAGCGCGTCGGCGCCGAACGCCTCGACCCAGTCCAGCGGGTCGATGCCATTGCCCTTCGACTTGCTCATCTTGCGGCCGAACTCGTCACGAATCAGGCCGTGCAGGAACACATTCTGGAACGGCACCTGGGCCGGCCGAGCGCCGTCGAGGGTGATGGTGTCATCGCCACCGACGAAGGTGCCGAACATCATCATGCGCGCCACCCAGAAGAACAGGATGTCGTAACCGGTCACCAGAACACTGGTCGGATAGAACTTCTCGAGTTCGGGCGTGCGGTCGGGCCAGCCCATCGTGGAGAACGGCCACAGTGCCGACGAGAACCACGTGTCGAGCACATCGGGGTCCTGCTCCCAGCCCTCCGGCGGCGTCTCGTCGGGCCCGACGCAGACCTTCTCGCCGTTGGGGCCGTGCCAGATCGGGATGCGGTGTCCCCACCACAGCTGACGCGAGATGCACCAGTCGTGCATGTCGTCGACCCAGCCGAACCACCGCGGCTCCAGGCTCGGCGGATGAATCACGGTGTCGCCGTTGCGGACCGCGTCACCGGCGGCCTTCGCCAGGGATTCGACCTTGACCCACCACTGCAGCGACAGCCGAGGTTCGATGGGTTCACCGCTGCGCTCGGAGTGCCCGACGCTGTGCAGGTAGGGCCGCTTCTCGGCGACGATGCGACCCTGGGCGGCCAACGCCTCACGGATGGCGACCCGCGCCTCGAACCGGTCCATGCCGTCGAATTCGGTGCCGGTGTCGGCGATGCGGCCCTTGGTGTCCATCATCGTCGGCATCGGCAGCTTGTGCCGCAGACCGATCTCGAAGTCGTTGGGGTCGTGCGCCGGGGTGACCTTGACGGCACCGGTGCCGAACTCGGGGTCGACGTGCTCGTCGGCGACGACCACGATCTCGCGGTCCTGGAAGGGATGCGGCAGCGTGGTGCCGACCAGCGCGCGGTACCGCTCGTCGTCGGGATGCACCGCGATCGCGGTGTCACCCAGCATCGTCTCGATACGGGTGGTCGCCACCACCAGGTGCGGTTCGTCATCGGACATCGAGCCATACCGGAAGGACACCAGCTCACCCTCGACGTCCTCGTACTTCACCTCGAGGTCGCTGATCGCGGTCTCCAGCACCGGCGACCAGTTGACGAGGCGCTCGGCCTGGTAGATCAGGCCGGCGTCATAGAGGCGTTTGAAGATCGTGCGGACGGCGCGGGACAGGCCCTCGTCCATGGTGAACCGGTCGCGACTCCAGTCGACACCGTCGCCGATGCGACGCATCTGCCCGCCGATGGTGCCGCCGGACTCGCGTTTCCATTCCCAGACCTTCTCCACGAAGTTCTCGCGGCCGAAGTCCTCCTTGGTCTTGCCGTCGGCGGCCAACTGCTTCTCCACGACCGACTGGGTCGCGATACCGGCGTGGTCCATGCCGGGCAGCCACAGCACCTCGAAGCCCTGCATCCGCTTGCGCCGGGTGAGCGCGTCCATCAGCGTGTGGTCGAGCGCGTGCCCCATGTGCAGGCTGCCGGTGACATTGGGCGGCGGAAGCACGATCGAGTAGGCCGGCTTGTCGCTGGCGGGATCGGCGGTGAAGTAGCCGGCGTCGACCCACCCCTGATACAGCTCAGTCTCTACCGCGTTCGGATCCCACGACTTGGGCAGGGACTCGGCGCGCGTGTTGGGGGTGGCGGTCACCCGTTGATTCTATTGAGGCTGCCAAACCGACGCGAAGGCCCCCGACCTCGGGTGAAGTCGGGGGCCCCGCGGAATGCGCTGTTGCTGGGTGTCAGCGCTTGCCGCCCAGCAGCCCGCCGAGGATCTCCCCGATCGGGTTGCTGTTGCCGCCGCCACCGCCGAGCACGCTGCCCAGGATGCTGCCCAGCGCGTTGTTGCCGCCGCCACCGCCGGTGGCACCACCGAGGATGCTGCCGAGGATGTCGCCGATACCGCCACCGCCGGACTGGGCCGCCTGCTCCTGGGCCGGCGCGTTGTTCTTCGAGAACTGCTGACCGATGTAGGCCAGCACGATCGGCGCCAGGATCGGCAGCAGCTTCTGCACCAGACCGCTGCCGCCGGGGGCCTGACCAGCGAGCGCGGACGCGACCGCGGTGCTGTCGTTGCCACCGAAGATGTTGGCGACGATCTTGTCGCCGTCGTTCTCATCGACGTCGTCGACCGTCACACCGCCGTCGAGCAGGCCGGCGTGTTGCTCGGCCGAGGATGCGATCTTGCCCGCGAGCTGGTCGTCGTTCTGGGCGTTGACCTGCAGGCCTCCGACCAGGGCCGGAACCAGCTGCTGGATCGCTGCACTGACCTCACCCTGGTCCGCACCGAGTTTGCTAGCGATGTCCTGAACGGGGATCTGCGCAATCAGATCGTCAAGACCTGCCATGGCTGTTCACCTTCTTTGCTGCGTTGTTTGAACCTCGCGGAGAACACTAGTCCACCCCGGGTGCGTTCAGGGCGGTTTGCCGCGCCTTGATTTCAGCTCAGCCGCTCGGTGCGCAGATCCACCTCGGCCGCGGGCAGGCGGGTCAACAGTGCGTCGCCGATCGCGGCGGCGGGCGTGAGCACGCCCGTCAGCGGGGACAACGCGTCGCGATCGAGTGCCAGCGACAGCGCGCTCTCACCGAGCAGCACCGACGTCGCCTTGTAGCCGAAGTCACCCTTCTGCGCGAAGGTGGCCCGGTAGCGCGCCCCGGTTTCGGTCGTGGTGTACGTCTCGACGGTGTAGTGCCCGCGGTCCCGAGCGGCTTCGCTGGGCCCCTCTCCGGGTTTGGGCACCACACGGTCGATCAGGGTGCGGGGCAGATGCTTGAAGTACCGACTGCCCAGGCCCATCGTGAGCGCGTTGGCACCGGTGACGGCGGCGGCGAGCACCGGCGCGGCCACCGACCGTCCGACGGACATCTGCTCGCCGTAGGCGAATCGGCGCCCGTACGCGTACCCCAGTAATGCATTGCTGCGCCGCACAATTCGACTGTTGGGCATGGCCATCGCGAAGGCACCGGTCCAGTGGCCGGCCAGTTCGGGCGCGATCTCGGCACCCCGCCGCCACCGCACGTCCTTCTGCCCGCCGAGTTCGGGTTCGGCCGCGCGGTCGGGGCTCAGCGTGTACGGGTCCTCGAGGGCACGGCGCAGTTCCGGGTCGTTGGACGAGGAGGTCAACAGGTCCAGCATCGAGGCCGTCGTACCGCCCGAGACACCACCGGACATCGCGCGCAGCACCATGTTGGTGTCCAGCAGGTGGCCCGCCCTGTCGTCCTGCGCCCGCCGGTAGAGCGCATACACCGACAGATCGGAGGGGATGGAATCGAATCCGCAGGAGTGCACGATCCGGGCCCCGGTGTCGGCGGCCTGTTGGTGGTACAGATCGATGCTGTCGCGGATGAAGTTGGTCTCCCCCGTCAGGTCGGCGTAGTCGGTGCCCGCCGCGGCGCACGCCGCGACCAACGGCAAGCCGTACTTCGCATACGGGCCCACCGTCGTGACCACGACCCGCGTGCGGGCGGCCAGGTCGTTGAGTGTCGACGGCGACGCGGCATCGGCGGTGAGGATCGGCCAGTCCTTGGCCGCCTCACCGAGGGAATCCCGCACCGCGAGCACCCGGTCCGGTGCGCGGCCGGCCAGCGCGATCCGCGCGCCGCCGCCCGCCCTGGCCAGGTAGTCGGCGGTCAACCTGCCGACGAAGCCCGTCGCGCCGTACAGGACGATGTCGAATTCACGCTGCGTCTCGGCCACGCCCCGAACCTACCCACATTTCCGGTGCGCGCCGAGCCTGTCGTTATCGACACCCGCACTCGCACAACTCCGCGATAACAACAGCCTGGGCGCGAAGGTTACGGCAGGGCCGCGTGCTCCGCCTCGGTGAGCTCCGCCGGCGAGGTGTCCTTGAGGTCCACCCCGGAGCGGCCCAGCGCTCGCGCCCCGGTGAGCAGCGAGGCGATGGTCTGCGCGGCGCGCTGGTAGCCGAGTCCGTCGGGCGGGTGGATGTTGGACACGCAATTGCGTTCGGAGTCAGCCATTCCCGGCCTCGGCCGGTATGTCAGGTAGGCACCGAGGCTGTCGGCCACCGACAACCCCGGGCGTTCGCCGATCAGCACGACCACCGCCGCGGCACCGACCTTGGCCGCGATGTGATCACCGAGCGCGACGCGGGCCTGCACGGCCACGACGGGCGGGGCCACCGTCATCGCGGGCGGCAGTTCCTTCAGGATGGCGCGCGCGGTCGGCACGGCGTGGTCGGCCACCGCGCGCGCCGACAACCCGTCGCAGACCACGATCACCAACTCGGCGTTGGACCTCGGCAGCACCGAGAGGTCGGCGGGAAGCCGCCCGAGGTCGGGCCTGCGCAGATAGGTGGGCCGGTCCGGGGCGCGGCTCTGCACGGCCGCGGCCGCACCCACGCCAAGCTCAGACAGTTCCCCGATCAGCGTCGCGACGTCGACGGCCGAGTGCACGGCGTCACGCGCGGCGGCATGGGCCGCACCGAGGTCGAGCCGGGCCGCGGTGTCCAGCGCGTCACCGGCGCGCCCCAGCCCGATCCGTGACCGGGTGTGCGCCCGGAGCCGATCCCACAGCGCGTGCTCGGCGTCCCGGGTCATGCCGTCGCCGCCAGTGCGCGCAGCGCCGAGGCGCTGGCCGCCAGGGGACGGACCAGGCCGTCGTCGCCGATCATGTCCTGGGCCGCAAGCCACGTCTCGAACTCCGGGGCGGGCCGCAGGCCGAGCGTGCGGCGTGCGTACAGCACGTCGTGGAACGACAGGCTCTGGTAGCCCAGCATCACGTCGTCGGCGCCCGGCACGGCGATGACGAAGGCCGTGCCCGCCGCGGCGAGCATGGTCAGCAGGACGTCCATATCGTCGCCGTCGGCTTCGGCGTGGTTGGTGTAGCAGACGTCGACACCCATCGGCAGGCCCAACATCCGTCCGCAGAAGTTGTCCTCCAACCCGGCGCGGATGATCTGCTTGCCGTCATAGAGGTACTCGGGGCCGATGAAACCCACGACGGTGTTGACCAACAGCGGTTCCACCGAGCGGGCGACGGCGTAGGCCCGAGCCTCCAGCGTCTGCTGGTCGACCGGCACCCCGCCCACGCCCAGGTGCGCGTTGGCGCTCAACGCCGACCCCTGACCCGTCTCGAGGTACATGACGTTGTCCCCCACGGTGCCGCGATGCAGGGACCGTCCGGCCTCCATACCTTCCCGCAGGAGTGCGAGGTTCACCCCGAAGCCCCGATTGGCGGCCTCGGTTCCGGCCACCGACTGGAACACCAGGTCGACGGGTGCGCCCGCCGACACCAGGTCGATGGTCGTCGTGACGTGGGTCAGCACGCAGGACTGGGTCGGGATCTCGTAGCGGGACCGGATGTCGTCCAGCAGGTGCAGGAGATCGCTGACCGCACGC
Organism: Mycolicibacterium confluentis; assembly: GCF_010729895.1. Taxonomy (NCBI): domain Bacteria; kingdom Bacillati; phylum Actinomycetota; class Actinomycetes; order Mycobacteriales; family Mycobacteriaceae; genus Mycobacterium; species Mycolicibacterium confluentis. The sequence continues at coordinate 1,449,197 of NZ_AP022612.1, read as the reverse complement.
GGTGAGTCCGAGGCCGGGTTGATGCCGATCACCGCGTCCCCGCTGCCCATCAGCAGGCCGTCCAGCGTCGCCGCGGCGACTCCGCGTGGACTGTCGGTCGGATGGTTGGGCTGCAGCCTGCTCGCCAGCCGCCCCGGCAGGCCGATGGTCGACCGAAATCCCGTCGTCACCCGGGGAAGTCGCGACACCGCGACCAGGTCCTGGTTGCCCATCAGTTTGCTCACGGCCGCGACCATCTCCGGGGTCAGGCCGGGTGCCAGCGCCGTGACGGCCTCGGGTCCGTCCGGCTCAATGACCTGGCGCAGCAGCCAGTTTCGGAACTCCCCCACCGTCATCCCCGACACCGGCGCGAACGCCTCCCGGTCGTGGGTGTCGATGATCAGACGGGTGACTTCGTCGGTCTCGTACGGGATGACGGCCTCGCACAGGAACTCTGAGAGTTCGACGTCGGCGAGGATCATGCGGGCCGCGGCGCGCTCGGCGTCGGATTCGGCCGCACAGCCCGCCAATTGGTCCCCTGATCGCGCGGGGGAAGCCTTGGCCAGCAGATCGGCCAATCCGGAGAAGGAGTAGCCGCGGCCGGCGAGCGCGGTTCTGCGTAACGTCACACACCCATCGTGGCCAGTGCCAATCGTCGCTTTCGTGAACCACGGTAAACACCAGGAAAATTCCGCGTCATCTGACATCGCTCGCCAGCGCCGGTGGACTTCACCGCAAGTTAACGCACAGTGATTCAGGTGAAACGTGGCCGGGGCTACTTTCAACCTCGTAAACCGTCAGTGCTCGATGAACACCGACAAGAAACCCTTTAAGGCGGAGGTCTGTCTTGCCACCCGAAGTCGAAGACGCCATCACAACGATGGCCACCGTCAACAGCGAGTTTTACCTCTGGATGTCCATCGGTCTGATGATGCTCATCCACGCGGGCTTCCTCGCCTACGAGATGGGAGCGTCGCGGTCCAAGAACGTGTTGGCCACCGCGATGAAGAACCTGCTGGCACTCGCCACCATCATCGCGTCGTTCTACTTCGTGGGATGGTTCCTCTACAACGCGATGCCCAGCGGCTTCATCGAGTTCAGCGATGCCGCCAAGGCAGCGTTGCCGTGGAGCGACAACATGGGCCCCAACGTGCAGGATTCCGTCACCGGCATCAACTGGGGCGCCTTCGCGCTGTTCGCGGCCACCACCGGCTCGATCATGTCCGGCGCTGTGCTGGAACGCATTCGCACCAGCGGATTCCTGATCCTCACGGTGCTGGTCGGTTCGGTGCTCTGGATCATCGGCGCGGCCTGGGGTTGGCACGGCGCGGGCTGGATGCTCACCCAGCTCGGCTTCCACGATGTGGGCGCGGCCGGCTGCGTGCACATGATCGCGGGCTTCGCCACCCTCGGTGTGTTGATCAACCTGGGGCCGCGCATCGGGCGCTTCCTGCCAGACGGCACCCCGGTGACGATTCGTCCGCACAACCTGCCGCTGACCATGCTGGGCCTGATGCTCATCTTCACGGGCTTCTTCGGCTTCCTGATGGGCTGCGTCCTCTACGGCGCCGGCGGCTACTCCACCATCTACGCCAGCCCAACCACGTTGAGCGCGTTTGCCTTCAGCACCCTGATGGGCCTGGGCGGCGGCATCATCGGCGCCTACCTGACGTCGAGGGGTGAGCCGTTCTGGACCATCTCCGGCGGCCTGTGCGGTGTCATCGGTGTGGCCGCGGGCATGGACCTGTACCACCCGGCGCTGGCCTTCGTCATCGCCCTCGGTGCTGGTGCCATTGCGCCCTACATCGGTCGACTTCTGGAGAAGTTCAAGATCGACGACGTGGTGGGTGCGGTCTCCGTGCACGGCGGCATCGGCCTGTACTCGCTGCTGATGTCGGGCATCTTCCTGCACGGCTACCCCAACACGGGCGGCAACCCGTCAATCTCGTTCTGGGGTCAGGCGGTTGGCGCGCTCGTGTTCGTCGCCCTGGGCTTCATCCCGGCGTACCTGGTGTCGCTGGGCCTGAAGAAGGCGAAGCTGCTGCGCATCCCGAAGGAGGTCGAGGAGCAGGGTCTGGATCTCACCGAGGTTCCGGCCACGCCGTACCCCGAAGGCGTCCCGGTCACGGTCATGCGGACCAACGGCCATGTGCTGGTCACGGCCGGCGAGGAGGTGAAGTAAGTGTTCAGTCCTATCGACTCCTACGACGATGCGACCGTGGTGTACACGTTCGGCAGTTACTCGGTGGGCGCCTATGTGGTCACCATCCTGGCGGTGCTGCTGTTCATCGGGTTCTTCGTTCGGATGATCCAGCACGAGAACCGGGCGTACCAGGCGATCATCGAGCACAAGCCCGTCGAGGCGGGCCCCGCCGCGGAAGGTGAGCCGACCCACTACTGAGTGCATGAGAGAGAGGCCGGAGCCCGGAGGGCTCCGGCCTCTTTCGTATGCGCACCCGGCGACGGGCCGCGCGAGCAGACGCGGAATCGCACTCCCGAAGGGAGTTTCGTGCGATTCCGCGTCTGCTCGCGGGCAATAGTTCAGGCGTGGCTGGTCAGCCAGGCGACGGCGCGGTCCCGGTAGCTGATGATGCCCTTGTAGTCGGCCATGTCGTCGGGCAGGTCGGCCAGCACGGCCGCGGCGCGCGCACGCCAGGCCGGGATGGTCGCCAGGTCGACGAACGGCAGCATGTAGCTGCGGATCAGGAAGCAGATCGCACCCGACTCCGGAAGCCTGATCAGGTGCTGCACTTCAACGCGAAGGTGCACCTGCCGGCCGAACTCCTCGTCGTCGACGGTCTGGATGGCGACTCGGTCCGGCCCCCATTCGTGGTACAGCTCCGTCGAGACGTCAAGGCGCCGACCGATCGTCAGCGTCCAGTTGGTGCGCCGGTAGGTCTCCCCCGGCTGCATCCGCATCAGGAACTCCCTGGCCCGTGTGATCACACCGGTCTCGCGAAGACGGGGCACGGGGCCATGAATCTCCAGAAACGACATGCCGACGTCGAACCCGAACGACCAGTCCGCGGCAAACGTCACCACTCCGGCGTCACCGAACAGGTCGCCGTCGCGCTGGTCGAGCAGCACGATGTCCTCCTGCACCTGGCTGCCGATGTAGGCCAGCGGTTCGGCGGGCAGCGTCGACTCGTCACCGAGCACGAAGTCCTGCGCGATACCCAATCTTTCGTTGCGCCAGTGCCAGGTGCTGCCAGACCGCTCCAGCGACATGACGCCCGGGTACGCCTTGGCCAGTTCGCCCATCAGGGTGAGCATGGCGTCCCAGCAGGCCACGCGCATGTGCGGCAGCACGGCGTAGCGGGTCGGGTCGTCGATCAGAATCTTCGCGCGCTCCGCCAATTCATGTTCGTATTCGCTGTCGACGTCCACGACGCGTTCGCCCCAGGACCCGGCGGGCGTGGGCACCGCACCGCGTGCGGGTTCGACGTTGGTGGTGTAGCGATACTGGTCGGTGGGGAACGGAAACGGGAAAGTCGCCACCAGATCGGGCGCGGACACCAGGGACATCGTCACAGCTTCAACTCCAGTTCTCCTGCGGCCGCGCGGGATACGCAGGCCATGATGGCGTCGCCGGCCGCCTTGTCGGCGTCGGTCAGATACATGTCGCGATGCTCGACGTCTCCGGCCGAAACCGTGAGCCGGCACTCACCGCACACACCCTGTCGGCACAGGTTGGGCACCTCATGCCCGTGCGCCTCCAAGGCCTCCAGCAGCGACACCCCGGAGTCGACCTCGATGCTGCTGCCGGAGTTCGCGAGCCTGACCAGGAACGGCTCACCCGGATCGAGCGCGCCGACTCCGAAACGTTCGAAGTGAATTCGGCTCGACGGCCACCCGTGCTCGACCGCGGCGGCCACGACGTCGTCGATGAACGTCGACGGACCGCACACGTACAGGTGGGCGCCGAACGGCTGCGATGCCAGCGTGATCGGCAAGGCCCCCAGGAAATCGGAGCGCTGCGTGAAGATCCGCGCACCGTCGGTCAATGCTTCGATGTCGCCGAGGTGCGCGCCTCGGCCCGGCTTGTGCAGATACATGACGTCAACTTCGCGTCCCCACTGTTTCGCGCTTCGCAGATGCGAGACCATGGGCGTGACACCGATTCCCGCGGCGATCAGCAGATGCCTGCGGGCCCGCAGGATGGGGGCGAAGGCGCTGCGGGGTGGCAGCACCGACACGGGGTCGCCGACCGCGAGGGCGTGGATCCACCGTGATCCTCCTGCCCCGTCGGGTTGTTCGAGCACCGAGATCTCGTACTGCGTGGGCTGCAGCGAGTCACCCGTCAACGAATAGGCGTTGGCGACCGCACCACATTCGACGACGATATGACTGCCCGGCGTGAAGGACGGCAACACCGCGCCGTCCGCGTGTGCCAGGGTCAGGCTGCGCACTCCCGGGACCGAGTCGTCGATGGACCGGACCACCAGATCCAGGGTCGTCATGCGGTGGCCTCCGCGGGTCGTTCGGCGTCCACCATGAAACCGAGGTGAGCGCCTTCTCGGCGCGAGACGTGGTAGTGGACATAAAGATTGCGACCGCATCCGCTGCAGCCCACGGTGTCCTCCAGGGCGGCCGGGGCGCAGGTGTGCACCCCGCAGTGCACGCACTGCACCCGGCGCACCGCCACGCCCGTGGATGCGACGGTCATCTCGTCGTCCGCGACATCGAGTCGCACCGCGTGAGCTCGCACCCGCAGGCATTCGACCGCGGGTCCGGCGATCATCAAGCGCCAGCCCACCCGCGCGCCGGCCAGGTCTGCGCTCACCGCGCCGACCCCGGCCTCGGCGTCATCGACGCGATGGATCCGCAGGTCCGCGTCGGGTCGGACGGATATGATCTGCGCACACCAGGTCTCGACGATCTCATCGGCGTCGGCGCCGACCGCCACCACCGTCCATGAGGTACCAGACAGGTCGGCGTCGGGTTTCGACGGGGCGACAGCCCAGGGGGGCACGCTCGTCAGTTCCAGTGCAGGTTTCACGTATGGACACCTCCGGTTGACATTGTTCACGGATAGGAAATCAAGGCCTCGTTTCAGGCACGTGAAAGCGACGTCTCAGACTCTTGAATCTCGGGCCGTGAACTACGTTCATTGCCATGGCGCATGACATCGCGGTCATCGGTGCCGGCATTGCCGGTCTGGCCACCGCGGTGGCACTCCAGCGTCGTGGCCATTCCGTGTGCGTCCTCGAGGAACGTGCGGACACCTCCCCCGGCGCGGGTATCAGCATCTGGCCCAACGCCCTCGCGGCACTCGACGCCATCGGACTCGGAGATGCGGTGCGGGACGCGGGAGGCCGCGTCACCGCGGGGGCGATGCGCTGGCGCGACGGCACCTGGCTGAGGCGCCCGTCCGCCGAACGAATGGTCAAGGCGCTGGGAGAACCCCTTGTCGTGGTGCAGCGCTCGGCCCTGCGCGACGTCCTGACCTCGGCGCTGCAACCGGGAACAGTGCGCTATGAGGCGCCCGTGACGGGACTGAGTTCACACGGTGACCGGGTGACGGTCACCGTGTCGGGGGCGACCACGGTCCAGGCTGACGCTGTGGTGGGCGCCGACGGCATCCATTCGATGGTGGCGCGACACCTCAACGGGCCACTGCCGCTGAGATATGCGGGCTACACCGCGTGGCGCGGCGTGGCCGAGTGCGTGGTGGATCCCGACCTGGCCGGGGAGACCATGGGTCCCGGCATGGAGGCCGGACATGTGCCCCTGGGCGCCGACCGCACCTATTGGTTCGCGACCGAGAGACTCTCAGAAGGACATCGGTCACCGCAGGGCGAGCTGGCGTACCTTCTCGACAAGTTCGCAGAATGGGCGGACCCGGTCCCCGCGGTGCTCGCTGCCACGCCACCTGAGGCGGTGCTGCGCAACGATCTGTACGACCGGGACGGCGCTCGGCACTGGGCCCGCGACAACGTCGTCCTGGTGGGCGACGCGGCGCATCCCATGCGCCCACACCTGGGCCAGGGCGGGTGTCAGGGAATCGAAGACGCCGCCGTCCTGGCCCATCTGGTGGACGTCGCGCCGGATCTGACGACTGCGTTCGCGCGCTTCGAGGTCTTTCGCAAACCGCGCGTCCGCAGGCTCGTACGGGAATCGCGGCTGATCGGACGGGTGGTCAATCTGCGCCCGGCCGCGCTCAGCGCAGCCGCCACGCGGGTGACCGTGGTGGTGCCTGAGGCTGTGTTGACGTGGCACCTGGGAAAGATCGCGGCCCGTTCGGCGTTCCAACTGCCCGACTGACCCACAAAGCACGAGAGCCGGGCATCGATGATGCCCGGCTCTCGTGGGGGAAGCTGATTAACCGCGTCGACCGCAGGACGGCCAGGCGCCGATGCCCTGGCTGCGCAGCACGTTCTCGGCAACACGGATCTGCTCGGCACGGCTGGCGTTGTGCGGCGAACCGGTGCCACCGTTCGAGCGCCAGGTGCCCATCGAGAACTGCAGGCCACCGTAGTACCCGTTGCCGGTGTTGATGGCCCAGTTACCGCCGGACTCGCAAGCCGCAATGGCATCCCAGTTCACGCTGTCCGCATTCGCGGTAGCCGAGAGGGCCAGCGGAGCAACCGTGAGGGCTCCACCGATGGCGGCCATGGTGAGTGTCTTCCGGAGGTTCTTCAATGTCATTCCTTTCGCCACGCGCGCGCCAAGGACACGTCCACGTGAGGTGGACGCGTGAAGCCTGAGAAGTCAGGCGGCGATTGTCTGAGCCGTGCCGTCTCGGTCAGGCACGGCAGTGGGAGGTCCAGTACCCCGTCGGAAACTTTGGCCCGACAGCCGGTGAGGCCATCACGGCCTCCAACAGTCCCACTCACACGCAGGTGATATTTGAAATTGTTCGTCCCCGGGTTTTCTGGGGTCGAATCTGACCGTACAAACCGTGCGCGGGTTAGTCACATCAGCAGAGTGGGTATCTCAGTTTGATAACGGACAGATCACGGTCGGGCCTGTCCGAAATCCCCGCAGGTCAATGCGGGATTTGCGATATGTCGACTTATGCTGGCGAAAGCGCGTTCCGGTGATGTATATCACGCCGAAATTGTGACCTGGCCCACGCCACCATGCCCGCACCAAAATGATTGTGGCCCAACACTGATGCGTATAAAGATGCAGATGTGGCCGGTGTGGCTACAGGGACGCCGGGTATTTTGGCCGTTCAGCGGCCAATTGCCGCAATTGCGGCAGCACTCTCGAGATCGGCAAAGGCCGCCGAATAACGCTGCGCCAGAGCGATAGCGATATCCGGACGCTGCCAGAGTTCACCCGCACTCGCCGTGCACAACCACAGCGTGAGTCCATGTGCGACTGAGGCGCGATAGCGCAGCCAGATCTCCTCCATCGGCGGCAGTTCCGCCTCAGGCAGTGCCAGAGCATCGCGATACTGACGCAGAATGTCGGCCTCGTGCCGGCGCCTGTCCTCAATGGTCAACGCGCCCTGCAGGAAATACCCCAGATCCAACGACCAGTTGCCACGCCGGGCGACCTGCCAGTCCAGGAAGCCGACGTCGCCGGCGGGCACCACATAGGTGTTGCCGATGTGCGGATCGCCGTGCAGAAGTGTCTGCGGGGACGCGGTCAGGCTGCGGATGTAGGGCTTCCAGATCTGCTCGATCAGCGACTCGATCGTCAACGCCATGACCTCGTCAGGAGCGTTGTCGCCCAAGCGTTTCAGGGCTTCGGGCAGCGGCGCGATCTCCATGCCGTCCCAGGGCAGGAACGGTTCGAGCCAGGTCAGGTTCTCCTCCGCGTCCAGCCGTTCGCCCCAGAACCGGCCGTGCATCCTGGCCAGTCCACGGGCACCGGCGGCCGCCTGCTCGGGCGTCATCGGCCGAGTCGCGTCGCGAGGATCGGCGCCACGGCCGTCGAGGTCCTCCATGACGAGGATGAAGTCGTACACGTCCTCGTCGATGCCCGCCGCATACACGTGCGGATGCTCCAGCGGAAGGGGCACACCGGATTTCACGGCATTGAACAGACGGGGCTCGTGGAACATGCCGCTGGTGAGCCGAATCAGTTCCTTGTGGTCCGGATCGGCAGCCTTGACGAACACCGTCTGCGGTCCCGCACCCGTGCGGTAGGTCAGACTCAGGCGGGCCCGGCGGTTGGTGCCGTCGTCGCGGGTGGTCACCGTGACGGTGTCGACCTCGGCGCCGGGGACGTCGTCCGCCAGTGCTGCGGTCATCCACGCGGGCGTGACCTCGTCCCAACTCGTCGGAACCGACAGTGCACGGGTTGCCATCCGATGATCCTTTCCGCAGGCCTCCCGGCGAAGGTTACGCGCGTAACCACACGGAGTCCAGTGCCTTTCAGGTCGAGTCGCGGGCGATCACGGACGCGATCGGCACTTCCACCTGACGCACCACGCGGGGATAGCCCAGTTCGGACAACATCGCCGCGACGGCGACGTCGACGATGGCGCCCGCGTCGAAGCCCACCGTCGTCAGAGGCGGGAAGCTGACCTCGGCCGTCGGGGTGGCATCGACGCCCATCACCGCGAGATCATCGGGACACCGCAACCCTGCCAGCCGAATACCGTGCAACACAACGAAAGCCGTTTCGTCGCTCTGGGCGCAGACCGCGGTGACCCCCTCTCGATGCCACTGGGCCACGATCGTGGCCGCGGTCTCCGCGCTGACCGATCCGACCACCGGATCCGGGAGTCCGCGGCGACGGGTGGCCTCGGTCGTGCCCGTCAGCCAGTAGTCCCCGAGTGGCCGCCACCTGCTGACCCCGGTGTAGGCGAAGGCCAGATGGCGATGCCCCCGGGTGGTCAGGTGGTCCACGCGCAACTCCCCCACCGCCAGGTGCAGATCGCCCAGCGCGTTGAGTTCCGCACTGCCGAGATGGATGTGCGGAATCCCGGCGGCCTGCACGGCCGTCAGGGCTGGGCCGGCCAGTGGGAAAAGGCTGGTCACCGCAACGGGATTCAGGTCCGCGATCGCATCCACGACGTTGCTGTCGTCCTCGGTCTCGAACTGCAGGATCTGCAGCACGCCGTGCCGGGCCAGCGCGGTGGTCATGCGACTGCCGACCTCCATGGCCAACTCGCCGAGAGCGACCCGCGGCACCACGTAGAGCACCACGCCGCTGGCGCCGCGGGCCAGGTTGCGTGCCGCCAGGTTGGGTCGATACCCCAGTTCGTCGGCCGCGCGACGCACGGCCTCGCGTGTGCGCTCCGAGATCGACCGTCCCGCAACGTCGTTGAGCACGTAGCTGACCGTCGCGGTGGAGACATTGGCCAACCGGGCCACGTCGGCCTTGGTGGGCCGGTGCGAGCTCATACCAGGTCTGCGGCGGTGTTGACGTTGGTCAGCGCAGCCGTCTCTGGCAACACGATCCGTTGAGTGTTGACGGAGTCCACCAGCGATCGCATGCTGCGCTCACCTCGGGCCACCAGATCATCGACCCGGGCGGCGAGATCGGTTCGGTACACCCCGGCCAGGTAGTGGTCGCGACCGTCCCACGGCAACACGACGTCTGGTCCGACGTGTGACGCCAACTCATCGATGAGATCAGGGCTCATGAACGGCATGTCGACCGCACACACGAACGCGCGCTCGCAGCCCGCCTCGGCCGCGGCACGCAGGCCCCGGCCGGTGGCCAACAGCGGTCCGACGCCAAGGACTTCGTCGCGCAGGACCGTGGCATCCAGTTCGGGAAGACGCTGTCCGGGGGCGGCGATCACCAACACCGGGGCACAGCGTGCCGACAGCGCCTCGACGACGGATTCGACCATGGTTTTGGTGCCGGAGGCGGGAAACACCATGGTGGCCTTGTCCCGGCCCATCCGCCGCGACGCCCCTCCGGCCAGCACGACGCCGGCCAGTGGAGAGGACATGCCGACAGATTAGCCCGCCACCGTGCCGAAACCGACGATGGGCGCGAAATCCGAGGGGATTTCGCGCCCAATCGTCGGTTTCGACGTCAGTGGTGCTTGCTTACTCCACGGTCCAGGTGTCACGACCACGCAGCAGCGACTGCAGCGCAGCCGTGTCGTTCGGGATGGTCTTACGCGCCGAGGCGACCTGTCCGCGCGCCTGATCGTTGTAGGTCGGGCGGCTGATCTGGCGGAAGATGCCCATCACGGTGTGATCGAGGTTCTGCTCGTTGAGGCGCGACAGCGCGAACGAGTACGCCGGATCGTCGAGCGTGGCGTCGTGCACCACGATGTCCTCGGCGGCGACGTCGGCAGTCTTGGCCACGTCCAGACCGAATCCGGAACGCACCACGCAGTATTCGCCGTCGTTGCCGAAGGTGATGGGCTCACCCTGGCTGACCCGGATGACGCGCTCTTCGGCGCCCTCCTTACGCAGCAGGTCGAACGAGCCGTCGTTGAAGATCGGGCAGTCCTGCAGGATCTCGACGATCGCCGCTCCGCGGTGCGCGGCCGCGGCGCGCAGCACCTCGGTCAGACCGGCACGGTCGGAGTCCAGCGCGCGACCCACGAACGTGGCCTCGGCACCCAGCGCCAGCGACACCGGGTTGAACGGGGTGTCCAGCGAGCCCATCGGCGTCGACTTGGTGACCTTGCCGACCTCTGAGGTGGGCGAGTACTGACCCTTGGTGAGGCCGTAGATCCGGTTGTTGAACAGCAGGATCGTGATGTTCATGTTGCGGCGCAACGCATGGATCAGGTGGTTGCCACCGATCGACAGCGCGTCACCGTCACCGGTGACGACCCACACCGAGAGATCGTCGCGGGCCAGCGTCAGACCGGTCGCGATGGTCGGCGCACGTCCGTGGATCGAGTGGAAGCCGTAGGTTTCCAGGTAGTACGGGAACCGGCTCGAGCAGCCGATGCCGCTGACGAACACCATGTTCTCGCGACGCAGGCCCAACTCCGGCAGGAAGTTGCGGATGGTGTTGAGGATGACGTAGTCACCGCAACCCGGGCACCAGCGGACCTCCTGGTCGCTGGTGAAGTCCTTGCCCTTCTGCGGCTGATCGGTCGTGGGAACGCCGCTGGTCTTCGTGAGACCGGGGGTGAGCCCGAGATCGACTCCGGTGATGCTGCCCATCAAATCGGTCATACGTCCACTCCTACGCCGTTCGCACCGGCTGCGCCGGATTCGATGGTGGCTGCCGCCAACCGCGCGAACTTGGCCTTGTCACTTTCCTTCTCGGCCAACGTGCCGTCGAACGCGGCATCGATGATGCCCTCGAGCTCGTCAGCCAGAAATGCCATGCCCTGCACCTTGGTGACCGACTGCACGTCCACCAGGTACTTCGCCCGCAGCAGCAGGGCGAGCTGACCCAGGTTCATCTCCGGTGTCACCACCTTGGAGTAACGAGTGAGCACCTCCCCCAGGTTCGCCGGGAACGGATTCAGGTGGCGCAGCTGCGCGTGGGCCACCTTGATGCCCTTGCGGCGCGCACGCCGGCAGGCCTCACCGATCGGGCCGTACGAGCTGCCCCAGCCCAGCAGGAGCAGTTCGGCGTCACCGGTGGGATCGTCGACCTCGAGGTCCGGCACCGAGATGCCGTCGATCTTCGCCTGACGCAGGCGGACCATCAGGTCGTGGTTGGCCGGCTCGTAGGAGATGTTGCCCGAACCGTTGGCCGACTCCAGGCCACCGATGCGGTGCTCCAGACCCGGGGTGCCCGGAACGGCGAACTGGCGTGCCAGGGTCTCCGGATCGCGCGCGTAAGGCGCGAACGCCTCACCCTCCTTGACGAAGGTGTGCTCGATCTTCTCGTAGGTCGAGATGTCGGGGATGCGCCACGGCTCGGAACCGTTGGCGATCGCGCCGTCCGACAACAGCAGCACCGGTGTGTGGTACTTGATCGCGATGCGCGCGGCCTCGATGGCCATGTCGAAGCAGTCCGACGGCGAACGCGGCGCCAGCACGGCCACCGGCGACTCACCATTGCGGCCGAACATGGCCTGCAACAGGTCGGCCTGTTCGGTCTTGGTGGGCAGACCGGTCGACGGGCCACCGCGCTGGACGTCCACGATGACCAGCGGGAGTTCGGTCATCACGGCCAGGCCGATGGCCTCGGACTTGAGTGAGACACCCGGACCCGAGGTGGTGGTCACGCCGAGCGCTCCGCCATAGGCCGCGCCGATCGCCGAGCCGATGCCCGCGATCTCGTCCTCGGCCTGGAACGTCAGCACGTTGAAGTGCTTGTGCTTGGACAGCTCGTGCAGGATGTCCGACGCCGGGGTGATCGGGTAGCTGCCCAGCATCACCTGGACGTCGGCCAGGTGACCGGCAGCCACCAGGCCGTAGGCCAGCGCGGTGTTGCCGGAGATCTGCCGGTACTCGCCCGCGGCCAGCTTGGCCGGCGCCACCTCGTAGGTGGTGCCGAACGCCTCAGTGGTCTCGCCGTAGTTCCAGCCGGCCTTGAGCGCCAGCACGTTGGCCTCGGCCACGTCGGGCTTGCGGGCGAACTTCTCCCGGATGAAGGTCTCGCTGGTCTCGATCGGCCGTCCGTACATCCACGACAGCAGTCCGAGCGCGAACATGTTCTTGGCGCGCTGGCCGTCCTTCTTGGTGGCGCCGATCTCCTCGACCGCGCCCAGCGTCAGCGTCGTCATCGCGACGGCCTGCACGACGTAGTCGGACAGGCTGCCGTCCTCGAGCGGGTTGGCCTCATAGCCGACCTTGGCCAGGTTGCGCTTGCTGAACTCGTCGGAGTTGGCGATCACCAGACCGCCGCGCGGCAGGTCGTCGATGTTGGCCTTGAGCGCCGCGGGGTTCATCGCCACGAGGACGTCGGGACGGTCACCGGCGGTCAGGATGTCGTAGTCGGCGATCTGGATCTGGAAAGACGAGACGCCAGGCAGCGTGCCCTGAGGTGCGCGGATCTCAGCCGGGTAGTTCGGCTGGGTGGCCAGGTCGTTGCCGAACAGAGCGGCCTCGGAGGTGAAGCGGTCACCGGTCAGCTGCATGCCGTCACCGGAGTCACCGGCGAACCGGATGACAACCTTCTCCAACTTCTCCCGAGGGTGCGCGCCGTTGACATTGACTGTGTCACTCGGACCCACGTCCCCGCCTTTCCTTGAGTTCCGCCTGCGCGGATCGTTCTGATATGTGGCTGTATATATGCGCGTTCTCTGGCTGCTGGAGCCCTGCACCTGCCGCAGCCCAGGGGCGGGCGCGCCGGTGACCCACAACCTGTTCAGAGTTGGTGTCACTCGTAGTCACGATTATTGCACTTCTCTTAGGCACCCCTTCACGCTGGGGGACACCGACACGCCGCCCTTCACGAACCGAAGGTGCTGCTCACGGCCGTGAGGGGTGATCAGCTGAGACAAATCTGTGGTTTTCGTCACTTTTGCTGGTCCGCAAACTCTAAGAACCTGTACGTACGCGCGAGTAACTTACGAGCTTTTGTGCTGAGCGATCGCTCAGCGTTACATTATCACGCCGGATTGTCGTAAGAAGTGACGATCTGGCCTCAACCGGAGGCGGTTCGGCCCGTCGGGAGGGCTGGAACCCCTGCATCAGGTCAGAGAGTTCGGCTCGCGACGAGACCCCGGCCGTCACCGTCGCCTGATAGATGTGACCCTCCACGGTGCGGATCACAGGCTCCTTCACTACTTGGATTCGCGCTGAGGGGGCTATGGGGGAAGGTTGTAGGGCGTGATCACCTGCACGGGCGCCGGACGAGCGGGTTCGACAGGCAGCGCACCATGGTGCTGAAGGATCAACCGCATCGCCAGGCGCGCGTCGGCGCGCAGGTCGTTGTGCAGCACCGCCGAGATCCTGCCGTCCCGGAGGAGTCTGCGGTTGTCGACGTCGAGGTCGTGGGCGATGAAGACCCTGCACGTGCGACCGAGTTTCTCGAACGCGGCCACGGTCGCGGTGTTGCCGCCACCGGGTGAGTACACCGCCTCCACTGCGGGGTGGCGTTCCAGGGCCTGCAGCACCAGACGTTCGTTGGTGGCGTCGATGCCGTCACTGTCGGTCACCTCGACCACCGTTCGACCGGAACCCCGCAGGCCCGCACGGAATCCGACTTCGCGCTCCCCCTCACCACGGAACACGGTGCGGCTCACCGTGATCAGCACCTCGGAGGGCGCGGGGCCAAGCCACTGCTCGATCAGGTAGGCCGCCGTCGCGCCCGCGCCGTGGTTGTCGATGCCGACGTAGCCGCAGCGTGCGCTGGAGGGAATGTCGGTCGTGTAGGTCACGACCGGGATCCCCGCGGCGACCAGACGGTCGACGGCCTCGACGATTTCTGGTTCATCGGCGGCCTTGAGCACCACGCCGTGGCTGCCGCGGATGCGGGCCAGTGTGTCAACCATCTGCGCCGTCGACCCCGACTCCCACAGGTGGAACCTGGCCCGCAGCATCGCAGGTGCGAACGCGGGCAGTTCGGCTTCGAGCGCGGCCCGGAATGCGTCGGAGAAGCGCTGCGGGGTCTGCATCACCACGTCGATGAGGTAGCGCCGCCCGTTGAGCCGCAACTGGGCACGCTGCTTGTCCAGGTCGGCGATCGCCTGCCGCACCTCGGCCCGGGTGTTCTCCCGCACGCCGGGGCGATCGTTGAGGACGCGGTCCACCGTGGCCTCGCTCAACCCGCACTGCTGGGCGATCTCCCGGACCTTGTACCGATGCGCCACCCGGGACCTCCTGAGGTCTTTTTGATGGATTTCTGGTGTTGATTGTGCCTCATACCACAGCGAGACTTGCGGACATGTCCAGCACCGCCACCTCCGCAGGCCACCGCGCCGCCTGGATCGAGGACGCGGACTGCAGCCTCGACGACTTCCGCGCCCAGTTGCCGGACCACACCGACCTTGCCGACTACCCGCACGCGCACGACGTGCGGGGCAACGTCCTGGTCTATTCGGCCGCCGACATGGGCAGCGCGGACCGGCGCGCCCTGCAGGCCGAACTCATCGCCGCCCTCGCCGACGGCCCCGGAGTCGTGGTGCTCGAGGGCGCCTTCTCGGAGAGCGTGACCGACGCCGCGAGCGCCGCCTTCGAGGAGTTGATCGAGGCGCAAAGCTCCGCAGGCGGCGAGGCCGGCGACCATTTCGGCAAGCCCGGTGCCAACGACCGGATCTGGAACGCCGCGCAGAAACTCGCGCTGCACTCCCCCGCGGTGTTCGCCGACTACTACGCCAACGACGCGCTGGCCGTCGTCTCGCAGGCCTGGCTCGGTCCGCGGTATCAGGTCACCTCTCAGGTCAACGTCGTCAATCCCGGTGGCGCGGCACAGGTTCCGCACCGGGACTACCACCTCGGCTTCGTCGACACCGACCAGTTGGCGGCCTACCCAGCGCACCTGCACAGAGTGTCGCCGTTGCTGACCCTGCAGGGCGCGGTGGCGCACTGCGATATGCCACTGGACAGCGGGCCCACGATGCTGCTGCCCTATTCGCAGCGCTTCGCCCCCGGATACGTCGCGTTCCGCCGACCCGAGTTCCTCGAGTTCTTCGCCGACCATCACGTACAGGTCCCTCTGCACAAGGGCGACGCGGTGTTCTTCAATCCCGCGCTGTACCACGGCGCCGGGGCCAACACGTCATCCGATATCCGCCGCATGGCCAACCTGCTGCAGGTGTCCTCACCGTTCGGTCGGGCGATGGAGGTCCTGGACCGCACCGCGATGGTGCGCGCGGTCTACCCCACCCTGCGCGCGATGCAGGCCGCCGGACGTCCGCCCCACGAGATCCACAATGCGGTCGTCGCGACCGCCGAGGGCTACCCATTCCCCACCAACCTCGACAGCGATCAGCCCATCGGCATCCTCGCGCCGCCCAGCCAGGTCGACACCGTGCTGGGCGCACTCGCCGCCGATGCCTCCCCCGAAGAACTCGACATCGCTCTGCGCAGCCACGACGAACGGAGAACTCCATGACCACACTCGGGCTCATCGGCCTCGGCCGGATCGGCGCGTTCCACACCGAGACACTGACCAACCTGCCGGGCGTGGACCGCCTGCTCATCACCGACGAACGACCCGACGTCGTCGCGCAGGTCGCCACCAAATACGACGTGACTCCGGTGGATTCGGCCGAGAAGCTGCTCTCCTCGGGTGTCGACGGCGTCGTGGTCGCGGCCGCGACCCCCGCGCACGCGGCATTGACCGTGGCGGCGGTCGAACGTGGCGTGCCCACCTTCTGCGAGAAGCCCGTCGCCTCCACCGCGGCCGAGAGCGCACGGGTCGCCGAGGCGATCGCGCGTTCGGGCGTCCCGGTCCAGATCGGGTACCAGCGCCGCTTCGACGCCGCGTTCGCGGCCGCCAAGGCCGCCGTCGACCGCGGTGACCTCGGCGCCCTGCACACCGTCCGCAGCACCACGATGGACCCCGCGCCACCGCCCATGGAGTACATCGCCGGTTCCGGCGGAATCTTTCGGGACTGCGCGGTACACGATTTCGACGTCCTGCGCTGGATCACCGGCCAGGAGGCCGTGGAGGTGTACGCCACCGGCAGCGTGCAGGGCGACCCACTGTTCACCGAATACGGCGACGTCGACACCGCCGCGATCACCGTCCGCTTCGACGGCGGTGCACTCGGCGTGGTGTCGGCGGCCCGCTACAACGGACGTGGTTACGACTGCAGGCTCGAGGTGCACGGCTTCACCGACACCGTCGTCGCGGGCTGGGATCAGGGCGTTCCAGTGCGAAACACGGACCCCCGCAACGACTTCCCGACGGGTCAGCCCCACCACTTCTTCATGGACCGGTTCACCGACGCGTTCCGCGCCGAACTCGGCGCCTTCCTCGGTGTGGTCGACGGTGGCCCCATCCAGGGCGCGACCGTGGCCGACGCCGTCGAGGTCGCGTGGATCGCCGAGGCCGCCGCCGAATCCCTGCGCCGCAACGCGCCCGTCACCATCGAAGAGGTCAGACGATGAAGATTGCCGGAGCCCCCATCTCGTGGGGCGTGTGCGAGGTGCCCGGATGGGGACATCAGATGTCGGCGGACCGTGTGCTCGCGGAGATGCGTCAGGCCGGCCTGACCGCCACCGAACTGGGACCCGACGGATTCCTGCCGAGCGATGCGAACGAACTGATCTCGCTGTTGGACGGATTCGGGCTCGCCTGCGTCGGCGGGTTCGTCCCCGTCGTCCTGCACGACGCCGACCACGACCCGAGCCAGGATCTCATCGGCCCCCTGCGGTCTCTGGTGGCGGCTGGCGCCGGGGTCGTCGTCCTGGCGGCCGCGACGGGCACCGATGGTTACGACTCTCGCCCCGAATTGGGCGACAGCCAGTGGGCCACACTGCTTTCCCACCTCGACAAGCTCAGTGCCCTGGCGGCCGAGTACGGGCTCAAGGCCGTGCTGCATCCCCATGTGGGCACCATGGTGGAGACCCGATCCGACGTCGACCGCGTGCTCGCCGGATCGTCGATCGCGCTGTGCCTGGACACCGGACACCTGCTGATCGGCGGCACCGACCCCCTGGAGTTGACCCGCACGGTGCCCGAGCGCATCGAACACGCCCACCTCAAGGACGTCGACGCCGCGCTGGCCAGCAAGGTGCAGACCGGGGAACTGACCTACACCGAGGCCGTCGCGGCAGGCATGTACGTGCCGTTGGGCGCCGGCGATGTCGACATCACCGGGATCGTCAAGACGCTGGAGGACAGCGGGTATTGCGGGTGGTACGTGATGGAGCAGGACACCATCCTCGACACCGAACCCGGCGACACGGACGGACCCCTGGCCGACGTGCTGGCCAGTGTGGCGTTCCTGCAGTCGGTTTCGGCGTGACGCTGCGCATCGGAATTCTGGGTGCGGCACGGATCGCCGAACTCGCGATCGTCGGACCCGCCCACGACCTCGGGTACCGCCTGGTGGCCATCGGCGCGCGGGATCCGCTCCGCGCCAAGCTCTTCGCCGAGAAGTACGGTGTCGAACGCGCAGTCGACAGCTATGCCGACGTGCTGGCCGACCCCGAAGTCGACGTGATCTACAACCCGCTGGCCAATTCCCTGCACGCGCCATGGAATCTCGCGGCGGTCGCGGCCGGCAAGCCCACGCTGACCGAGAAGCCATATGCCCGCAACCAGGCCGAGGCGCGACAGGTCGCCGCGGCCTCTGCAGCGTCCGGTGTACCGGTGATCGAGGCCTTCCACCATGTGCACCACCCGGTGACCCGCAGGATGCTCGATCTGGCCGGTGGGTCCGAGATCGGCCGACTGCGGCACATCGAGGTGCGGATGGAAATGCCACCACCGGCCGACGACGATCCGCGCTGGCGGCTGGACCTGGCAGGCGGGGCGCTGATGGACCTCGGCTGTTACGGGCTGCAGTTCGTGCGCGCCGTGGCGGCCGCGCGGGGCGTCGCACCGCGGATCGTCGAGGCCCGCGCCGTCGAGTGTGCGGCGGGCGTCGACGAAAGCTGCACCGTCGACCTGTCGTTGGGCGAGGTCACCGCGCGGTCGGTCAACAGCATGGTGGCCGCCGAACAGGATTTCCGCATCACGTTGATCGGCTCAGCCGGGTCGGCGACGGCGCACAACTTCATCAAGCCGCATGGGGACGACCGGATCACGGTGCGGACGGCCGATGGCGAGCGGGTCGAGCACCTGGGCACCAGGACGTCGTACAGCTGGCAGTTGGAGAAATTCGCGGCGACGGTGATCGCCGGGGCTCCGCTGCCCGTCTCGATCGCCGATCCGGTGGCCAACATGTCCCTGGTCGATGCCGCCTACACCGCGGCCGGGCTGCCGCTGCGATGACTCAGCGGTCCAGCGCGAAGCAGGCCAGACTGGCCGTGAAGGCGATGACCGCCACCGCCGCCGAACACGCTGCCGCCAGGCCGTTGCCCAAGCCCAGGCCCGCCAACGCGACGGCCATGATCACCACTGCGGCGAAGTTGAGCACCAGTCCCAGCGAGCTGACCGTTTCGGTCGTCCGTGTCTGCCCGATGATCTCGGTTTCCGTCGTCACGTCCAGCCCCATCTCTCGTGCGGTGTCGTTCCGTCAGTACCCGCTGCGGGTCGCGGGGAAACTCGCAGCGGCTGTGCGCGAAAACGCGAAGTGGACGTCGCTGACAGCGGTCGGCGCCGAAGACGAGAGGTTCAACGTGCCCCAGAACGTTCCCATGATCAGGAGACCCCGGCGATGACCTTTGAACTGGCGGTCTGCGCCGAGATGGTCTTCACCGACCTCGACATCGTCGAACGTGCGCGACGCATCTCCGACTTCGGCTTCGCAGTCGAGATCTGGAGCTTCGAGGACAAAGACCTCGCCGCGCTGGCCGCCACAGGAGCGCGGTTCTCCTCGATGACCGGCTACCTGCACGGTGACCTCTACGATCCCGACGGTGCCGCAGAAGTCGTGCGCACCGCCCAGCAGGCCGTCAAGGCCGCCGCGGTGCTGGGTGTTCCGCGCCTGGTCGTCCATCCCGGTGAACTCGTCGACGGTCAGGCCGCTCGCCCACAACAACGCGTCACCGGCGCCATGTGGTTCTCGGCGCTACGCGGACTCGAGGCGCTCGGCGAACTCGGCGCCGATGCAGGGGTCACGTTCTGTCTTGAGAATCTGAACACCCTCGTCGACCACCCCGGGGTTCCGCTGGCCCGCGCCAAGGACACCCTGGCACTCGTCGAGGCCGTCGACCATCCCCACGTCAAGATGATGCTGGATCTGTACCACGCGCAGATCGGCGAGGGGAACCTGATCGAACTGGTGCGTCGCTGCGGAGCGGCGATCGGCGAGGTCCAGGTCGCCGATGTGCCCGGCCGATGCGAGCCTGGCACCGGCGAAATCCACTATCCCGCAGTCGCCAAGGCGCTGCGGGACAGCGGATACCGCGGAACGGTGGGCATGGAGGCCTATGCCGCCGGGGACAGCGCTGAGGCCCTGGCGGCCTTCCGGGCGGCGTTCACGGTGTGAAAATCAGTACCGAACGTCGCTGGCGAGCAGCATCGGGAACACCGTGGAGGGCTCACCGTCGACCGTGGTGCCCGCGAACTGAAGCGTGGCGCGCATGTCGCCGTTGAGTTCGGCGGGATAACTCAGCGACGGTGCGGAGACCACGTCGAGGATCTTCAGGTGCTCAGGCGTCAACACGACTCCGAGGGCTTCCAGATTGGAGTCCAGGTGCGCCAGGCGGCGCGCCCCGATGATCGGCACGACCGTACCTCGACGCGCCCGCAGCCACGCCAATGCCACTGCGGACGAGGTGGTTTCGAGTTCAGCGGCGATTCCGGCGACCGCCTCGATGACGTCGAACTCCGCGTCGGTCGGACCTTCGACGACGTCCGCTCGGCCCGAGTCCACGACGGCGGAGCCACGCCGGTACTTGCCGGACAGGAATCCCCCTCCCAACGGACTCCACGGCACCAGGGCCAGGCCCTGGTCCGACGCCAACGCGGTCAGTTCGCTCTCCACCGTGCGGGCCAGCAGCGAGTACTCGACCTGCAGGGCGATCAGCGGCGTCCAACCCCGCAGCACGGCCATGGTCTGCGCCTGCGCGGTGAGCCACGCCGGGGTGTTGGAGAACCCGATGTAACGCACGGTGCCGGCGCGCACAAGGTCGTCCAGGGTCCGCATGGTCTCCTCAATCGGCGTGTTGCGGTCCCAGTTGTGCAGCCAGTAGACGTCGAGGTAGTCGGTCTGCAGGCGGCGCAGCGTGTCATGCAGTTGCCCGATGATGGCCGACCGGCCCGCCCCACCACCGTTCGGGTCGCCCGGGAACATGTTGCCGAAGAACTTCGACGCCAGCACCACGCGTTGACGACTGCCCGGGGTGCGGGCGAAGTAGTCGCCGAGGATCTTCTCGGAGTGGCCGTTGGTGTAGAAGTTCGCGGTGTCGATGAAGTTGCCGCCGCGGTCCAGGTAGGCCGTGAGGATTCGTTCGGAGTCCTCCACGGTGGTGCCGACGGCACCGAAATCCTCTCCGAAGGTCATGGCACCGAGTGCGAATGGGCTGACCCGAAGTCCGGATCTGCCGAGCGTCACGTAGTTGTCGAGCGTCATTGAAGTACTCCTGTGTCAGGTGAATTGGGATGACTCCATACAACCGCGGGGCACGGACATGCGGTAGCGCGATAGTCGCAAGCTCTTGCACAATCCTGCCGATCTCTCGACGATTAGTCGTTTCGGATGATTGAGTGACGACATGCCCAGTGCGCGGGACCTGCTGTCGGAGATCAGCGGCCACATCGAGAAGCACGCGCGGCCGGGGATGCAGACACGCATCAACGGCCTGCTGCTGTCTAAGGTGACGGGCTCGGCGGGCCCCGACTACTCGCTCACCGAGCCCCTCCTGGTCGTCATGACGCAGGGCGGCAAGCGCCTCCTGCTCGGCGACGAGGTCTTCGAGTACCGGGCCGGACAGATCCTGATCGTCACCGCGAGCCTGCCCGTCACGGGCCAGTACCTCGACACCACCCGGCCGTCGATGGGCGTGGGTCTGGTGCTGCGGCCGGCCGCGCTGGCCGAACTGGCGCTGCGAGCCCCTGCCCTGCCGCGGACCACGTCAGCGGCGCCGGCGATGGCCACCGGCGAGGCCGACGCCGAACTGCTCGACGCTGTCGCACGCCTGGTTCGCCTGCTGGATCGCCCCGCCGACGCGCCCGTGCTCGCACCACTGTACGAACAGGAGATTCTGTGGAGGCTGCTGGTCGGCCCGCACGGAGCCACGGTGCGCCAGATCGCGCTTGCCGACAGTCATCTGACGCACCTGAACCGGGCGATCAGCTGGATGCGCGACAACTACGCCGAGCCGATGCGAATCGAGGGTCTGGCGCAGATGGCCGGTATGAGCACGTCGGCATTCCACCGGCACTTCCGCTCCGTCACGGCCATGAGTCCCCTGCAGTTTCAGAAGCAGATTCGGCTGCAGTCGGCCCGATCACTGCTGGTCGCCGAGTCCGACGACATCGCGGGTGTGGGACACCGGGTCGGCTATGACAGCCCGTCGCAGTTCACCCGGGAGTACCGGCGACTGTTCGGCGCCCCGCCCAGCCTGGACGCGGCCCGCCTGCGTGGGCTGGGCGCGGCCCCGGAGCCTGCGCTGCTGCCCTAGCCCGGCCGCGCTGGCTTGGGCTCGGCCCTAGCCCGGCTGGCTCGGCCCCAGCCCGGCTGGCTCGGCCCGGCCCGGCCCGGCCCGGCTGGCTCGGCCCGGCCCGGCCCGGCTGGCTTGCCCCGGCCCCGGACACCCCGCCCCAGAGGAAATGTGCGGAATTGCAGGCTATTTCGTGAAATTTGCTGCAATTCCGCACATTTCAACGGCGACAGACCTCGCGGCGCGGGCTTCCGACACCGTCAAACGGCGCCCGGAACCTAGTGCCGCCCCAATTCGTGGGTCAAGGCCTCGAGTTCATTGCCGCCGGCCATCTCCTGCGTCAGGTGTTCCAGCGTGATCTCGTCGTAGGTGCAGTCCAGTTTCTGCCGGCCACGGTTGAGCAGCACGAAATGGTCGCCGACCATATGCGCGTGATGAGGGTTGTGCGTGATGAAGATGACCCCGAAACCCTGCTCCTTGGCCGCGGTGATGTAGCGCAGCACCATGCCGGACTGCTTGACGCCCAGCGCAGCCGTCGGCTCGTCGAGGATCAGCACGCGGGCGCCGAAGAAGATGGCCCGCGCGATCGCCACACACTGGCGCTGACCGCCCGACAGCGAACCGATGGGCGCGTCGACGTCGGGCAGGTCGATGCCCATCTTGTTCAACTCGGAGATCGTCGTCGCGCGCATGGCGTTGATGTCCAAGGACTTCAACAGCCCCTTCTTTCGCAACTCATTGCCAAGAAAGAAGTTGCGCCACACCGGCATCAGCGACACCACGGCGAGGTCCTGGTACACCGTGGCGATCCCGGCGTTGAGCGAGTCCTTGGGCGAGCTGAACTCCGCCGCGACTCCGTCGATGAGCAGTTCCCCATCGGTGGGCTTGTGCAGACCGGCGATGATCTTGATCAGCGTGGACTTGCCCGCACCGTTGTCACCGAGCACACCGGTGACCTCTCCCGCGCCCACGCGAAGGTTGATGTCCTTGAGCGCGATGATGTTTCCGTAACTCTTACCGACTCCCCTGAGTTCGACCAGAGGGGTATCGCCACCCGAGGGCGTCTCGGCGATGGGCGCTTCAGCAGTGGTGCTCATGTCGACTTCTCTCCTACCGCTTGGCGGCGTAGTTGCGGACCACGTTGTTGGCGACCACCGCGAACAGCAGCATCGCGCCGAGGAAGAACTTGAACCAGTCGGGGTTCCAACCGGCATAGACGATGCCCTGGTTGGTCATGCCGAAGATGAACGCGCCGATCAGGGTGCCGATCGCGGTGCCGTAACCACCGGTGAGCAGGCAGCCTCCGATGACCGCGGCGATGATGTAGAAGAACTCGTTGCCCACGCCCTGACCGGACTGCACGGTGTTGAAGGCGAACAGCAGATGCATGCCGACGAACCAGGCGCAGAACGCCACCACCATGAACAGGCCGATCTTGACCTTGGTCACCGGCACGCCCACCGCCCGTGCGCTGTCCTGGTTTCCGCCGACGGCGAAGATCCAGTTGCCGGTGCGCGTCTTGAACAGCACGTAGGTCGCGATGAGAGCGAACAGGATCCACCACAGCACGGTGACGCGGACCTCGACCGGGCCGATCGGGATGCTCGAGGCGAAAACCGCCCTGCCCGAGTCGAATCCCTCCATGTCCGACACACTGGGCGTTGCGACCTGACCGGACAGCAGCTTGGTCACGGCCAGGTTGATACCGGCCAGCATGAAGAACGTGGACAGCGTGATGAGGAACGACGGGATCTTCGTCTTCATCACCATGTAGCCGTTGAAGAACCCAACGGCCAGTGAGATCACCAGTGCCAGAGCAGCACCCGCCCACAGATTCAGGTGCAGGTTGTAGCAGAGCATGGACGCCGCGAGCGAACTGGTGGTGACCGCGACGCCCGCGGACAGGTCGAACTCACCGCCGATCATCAGCAGGCCGACACCGACGGCCATGATGCCGATGGTCGAGCTTGCGTAGAGCACCGTCGCCAGGGACTCCGCCGACCGGAACGGCGGCGCGACGATCAGGAACAGGATGAAGATGCCGACGGCGCCGACCAGCGCCCCCATCTCGGGGCGAATGATCAACCGCTGCAGCTTGTTCTGCTCCCTGACCCGCTCGTCATGGACGACTGTGTGCGTGTCCAAGTTGAGGTCGGCTTGTGTACTCATCAGCGGGTTCCGTTCTGGGCATACTCGGCGACGGCGTCGATGTTGGTCTTGTCGATGAACGACGGTCCGGTCAGCGTCGCCTGGTTGCCACCGATGACGTTGCCGTTGTTGAGGTAGAGCCACAGCGAGTCAACCGCGAGATAACCCTGCAGGAAGGGCTGCTGATCGACGGCCCACTGGACGTCGCCGTTCTTGATCGCGTCGACGAGTGCAGCGTTGGTGTCGAAGGTCGCGATCTTGGCGCTGCTGCCCGCGTTCTTCACCGACTGCACCGCGGTCAGCGCGAACGGCGCACCGAGGGTGAGCACGGTGTCGACGCTCGGGTCCTGCTGAAGCTTGGCCGTCACGGTGGCCTCGACGGACGGCATATCCTTGCCGTTCACGTTGAGCACCTCGGAGGCGGGGAAGGTGTCCCTCACACCCGCACAGCGCGCCTCCAAGCCGACGTGTCCCTGCTCCTGAATAACGCAGATCGCCTTCTTGGCGCCGTCTGCGGCCAGCCGCTTGCCGGCCTCCTGGCCGGCGATGAACTCGTCCTGGCCGAAGTACTCCTTGATGCCCATCGACTGCCACACATCGGATCCGGAGTTGAACGCCACGACGGGGATGTCCTTGCCGATGGCCTTGGCCACACCGGGTTTCATCGCGTCGGCCTTGGCCAGAGTCAGTGCGATGCCGTCGACACCACGGTCGACGGCGTTCTGCACGAGGTTGGCCTGGTTCGGCCCTTCGGGATCACTTGAGTAGACGAGTTCGATGTTGTCCTTCTTGGCCGCGGTCTCGGCGCCCTTGCGCACGAGGTCCCAGAAGGAGTCGCCAGGCGCCTCGTGGGTGATCATCGCGATGGTCGCGCGCGGGGTGTCCGCGGTGCCCGCACCCATCCCGCCTCGACTGCTGTCCGGCTTGCCCCCGGTGCTGGAGCACGCAGACGCACCCAGTACGAGAACGCCCAGGCTGGCTGCAGCCACGAGCCGAGTGAAGTTCATTGTCTCTCCTTGTCCTCGGACATCGCCGCGGAGCTTGAGCGTCTGCACGCCGGTGGCAAGCGACACGGCCTCGCAGTCGATGTAATACCGCTCACACTGGAAAGTCAACACTTTGTTCTGACATTAGGACCGCATGTCAAAGCTTCGCGAAGACGCGTGCTGGCGAACACGGGACGTCACACGACGAGAGTGCGCACCGAAATACGGTGCACAGCAGTGGTTTTCAGGTCAGCGATCGACGAGCGTAGTTTCGAAGTAGTAGCGCGAGGCGCGATACACGTGGCTGCCGAACTCCACGATTCGGCCCGAATCGTCGAAGGCCGTCCGCTCCATCACCAGCAGCGGCGCCTTGGGCTTCTCGTCGAGGAGGCGTGCCTCCTCACGGTCAGCGGCCTTGGCCCCGATGCGCTGGCGGGCGACGCGGATGTGCACTCCGCGTGAGCGCATCGACTGGTAGAGACCCGCCGTCTCGAGTTCGTCGCGGTCGGGCGCCAGCGCGGCGGGCAGGTGATTGGTCATCACCGCAAGCGGCTGGCCGCTGGAGCAGCGCAGGCGTCGCATCGTCACGACGTCGCTGCCGGCGGGAAGGTTGAGATGCTGCGCGATGTCGTCGGTCGCAGGGCCCAGTCGATAGTCGAGCACCTGCGTGGTGGGCTCCTGCCCCGCCCGCGCCAGGTCGTCGAACAGGCTGGTCAACTCCACCGGACGGTGCACCGGGGTCTGCACCACCTGGGTACCCACGCCGCGCTTGCGGACCAGCAGTCCCTTGTCCACGAGCTCCTGGATGGCGCGACGGGTCGTGGGGCGCGAGAGGTTCAACCGCTTCGCCAGCGCCAGTTCGTTCTCGAACCGGTCCCCCGGCTTGAGCTGTCCGTCGAGGATGGCCTTCTCGAAGACCTGCGCCACCTGGAAGTACAGCGGGATCGGGCTCGACCGATCGACCTCGATAGCCAGTGTCGTGACCACGCCCGCTCCGATCCTGCGTCCAGTGTCCGCGCGCCCGCCGAGCGCGTGGCTGCCCAGAGTACCTCCTCATGACTGCAGGTAAGAATGTCAGGACAAAGTCTTGACTTTCCGGGTGGCGGGGCGCACAGTCGATGGCGAATGCCCGACGCGCCGGCGTCGGTCAGGTCGACAGAACCCACAAAGCCAGAAGCCTTCGGGAGTATCCGTGACCGCAAACGCCAACAAGGCTTTTGACGCCCTCGCCATCGGCCGCAGCGGTGTCGACGTCTATCCCCTGCAGACCGGGGTGGGCCTCGAAGACGTCGAATCGTTCGGCAAGTTCCTCGGCGGCAGCGCCGCCAACGTGGCGGTGGCCGCCGCACGTCTGGGCAACCACACCGCGTTGATCTCAGGGGTCGGCGACGACCCGTTCGGCCGGTTCGTCCGCAGGGAACTCGCCGCACTGGGCGTCGACAACCGCTTCGTGGGCACCCACGGCGAGTACCCGACGCCGGTCACCTTCTGCGAGATCTTCCCTCCCGACGACTTCCCGCTGTATTTCTACCGCAGGCCGTCGGCGCCCGACATGCAGATCAGCCCCGACGAGATCGACGCCGAGACGGTGCGCAGTGCCCGCCTCTACTGGTCGACCGTCACCGGACTGTCCGAAGAGCCCAGCCGCAGTGCGCATTTCGCCGCCTGGGAGGCCCGAAGCGAGCAGGGACGAGCGCCGCTGACAGTGCTGGACCTGGACTACCGGCCGATGTTCTGGGCCAACGCGGCCGCCGCCAACGAACAGATCCAGCGCGCGCTCGAGCACATCACCGTCGCCGTCGGGAACCGCGAGGAGTGCGAGGTCGCCGTCGGCGAGACCAACCCGCACCGGGCCGCCGACGCCCTGCTGGATCTGGGCGTGGAACTGGCGATCGTCAAACAGGGCCCGCGCGGTGTGCTGGGCAAGACCAGACACGCCTCGGTCACCGTCGCCCCCAACGACGTCGACGTGGTCAACGGACTGGGCGCGGGAGATGCTTTCGGCGGCAGCCTGATTCATGGACTCCTGCGCAACTGGCCGCTGGAGAAGATGCTGCGCTACGCGAATGCCGCCGGCGCGATCGTCGCGTCCCGTCTCGAATGCTCGACCGCGATGCCCACCGCCACCGAGGTGGCCGAACTCGCCGAACAATCCGCCGTGGAGGCCGTCAATGTCTGAATTCGGTGCCGCAGTCTGCGGCGACTACGCCGCCATCACCGACCTGCGCGCCGCGGATCCCGGCGCCATCGCGCGAGCGTGGCAGGAGCGCGTCACCCGCCCGACGGTCCGCGGTGACGGCAGGTTGATGATCGTCGCCGCCGATCACCCGGCCCGCGGCGCACTGGCCGTGGGTTCCCGCCCGACCGCGATGAACAGTCGCATCGATCTGCTCGACCGACTGCGCGCCGCACTCGCCGACCCGGGCGTCGACGGCGTGCTCGCGACCGCCGACATCCTCGACGACCTGCTGCTGCTCGGGGCCCTCGACGACAAGGTGGTGTTCTCCTCGTTCAACCGCGGCGGGCTCGCGGGGTCCGCCTTTGAACTCGACGACCGGATGACGGGCGCCACCGCCGCGTCGACCGCCGCGGCGAAGATGAACGGCGGAAAGATGCTGTGCCGCATCGATCTTGACGACCCGAGCACCGTCGCCACCATGGTCGCCTGTGCGCAGGCCGTCGACGACCTGGCCGCGCACGGACTGATCGCGATGCTGGAACCGTTCCTGTCGACCCGCGTCGACGGCCACGTCCGCAACGACCTGAGCCCCGATGCGGTGATCAAATCCGTACACATCAGCCAAGGCCTGGGCTCCACATCGGCCTACACCTGGATGAAGCTGCCGGTCGTCGACGAGATGGACCGTGTCATGGAGTCCACCACTCTGCCGACGCTGCTTCTCGGCGGGGATCCCGCCGACCCCGACGAGGCCTTCGCCACGTGGGAGAAGGCACTGACCCTCCCGTCGGTGCGGGGCCTGATCGTCGGTCGCACGCTGCTCTACCCCCATGACGACGACGTGAGCGCAGCCGTCGCGACGGCCGCGCGGATGGTGCGGTAGGTCGTGCGCAGCAGGCTCTACATCCCCGCGGGAAGCGCCACGCTTCCCCATACCGTCGACGTCACCCCGGAGTCGGCCGGTTGGGCCGAATCCTCGCTGCAGGTGCTCGAACTCGCCGCCGACCCGGTGACGCTGCACACCCGGGACACCGAGGTGATGATCCTGCCGTTGGCCGGCGGCGGCACCGTCGAATGCGGCGGCGAGAAGTTCGACCTCGCGCCCCGAACCTCGGTGTTCGACGGCCCCGCCGACATGGTGTACCTCGGCATCGACCAGGCGTACACACTGTCCGGGACGGGCCGCCTCGCGATCTGCGGTGCCCGGGCCACCCGGTCGTTACCCAATCGCCGCGTGGCCGCCGCCGACGTCCCGGTGGAACTGCGGGGTGCAGGCAACTGCAGTCGCCAGGTGCACAACTTCGGCACCGCCACGACCTTCGAGGCCGACTCACTGATCGCATGTGAGGTCATCACCCCGAGCGGCAACTGGTCCAGCTATCCGGCCCACAAACACGACGAGAACACCGACGTCGAAACCCAACTCGAGGAGATCTACTACTTCGAGATCGCCGACAGCCCGGCCGGCACACCGGGATTCGGCTACCACCGGGTCTACGGCACACCCGAGCGCCCGATCGAGGTGCTCGAAGAGGTCCGCTCCGGCGACGTCGTCCTGGTGCCGCACGGATACCACGGACCGTCCATCGCCGCGCCCGGCCACCACATGTACTACCTCAACGTGATGGCCGGATCGGGCCCCAACCGGGCCTGGATGATCTGCGACGACCCGAACCACACCTGGCTGCGCGACAGCTGGGAACACCAGGAGATCGATCCCCGGCTGCCGTTCGGCACCGGAATTCGGGAAGGAGCCTGACCCGTGGTATCCACCGCACCCAAGGCCGGACAGAAACTCGCCGAGGGCGAGGGCACCGTCCGCCTCACCGTCGCGCAGGCCACCGTCCGCTTCCTGGCCAACCAGTACGTGGAACGCGACGGCACCCGCGGCAGATTCTTCGCCGGATGCTTCGGCATCTTCGGCCACGGCAACGTCGCGGGCCTCGGGCAGGCCCTGCTGCAGGACGAACTCGAGGCCGCTGAGGCCGGACGCGAACCCGGCCTGCGCTACGTGCTGGGCCGAAACGAGCAGGCCATGGTGCACAGCGCGGTGGCCTATGCGCGGCAGAGGGACCGACTGCAGGCCTGGGCCGTCACCGCCAGCGTCGGTCCCGGTTCCACGAACATGCTCACCGGCGCCGCGCTGGCCACCATCAATCGACTGCCCGTGCTGCTGCTGCCGGCCGACACCTTCGCGACCCGCGTCAGTGCGCCGGTGCTGCAGGAACTGGAACTGCCGTCATCCGGCGACGTCACGGTCAATGACGCGTTCAAGCCGCTGTCGCGCTATTTCGACCGCGTGTGGCGCCCCGAACAACTGCCCGCGGCACTGCTGGGCGCCATGCGGGTGCTCACCGACCCCGTCGAGACCGGGGCGGCCACCGTCTCGATCCCCCAGGACGTGCAGGCCGAGGCCCACGACTGGCCGGAATCCCTGTTCGCCGAACGGACCTGGCATATCGCCCGCCCGCTGCCGGAACGCTCGGTGATCGCACGCGCCGCCGAGATCATCCGTGGCGCATCCGCACCCCTGATCGTCGCCGGCGGCGGTGTCATCTACTCCGATGCCACCGCGGCGCTCGCCGCGTTCTGCGAGCAGACCGGAATCCCCGTGGGAGAGAGCCAGGCCGGCAAGGGTTCTCTTCCCTACGACCATCCCCAGTCGGTCGGTGCGATCGGTTCGACGGGCACCACCGCCGCCAACGCACTGGCCGCCGAGGCCGACGTCGTGATCGGGATCGGCACCCGCTACAGCGATTTCACGACCGCGTCGCGGACCGCGTTCAACCACCCGGAAGTCCGGTTCGTCAACGTCAACGTCGCATCCCTGGACTCGGTGAAACAGGGCGGCGTGAGTGTGGTGTCCGACGCGCGTGAGGCGCTGGAGGCACTGGCCGCCGCCGTCGGCGACTACACCGTCGGCGACGAGTACCGTTCGCGGGTCACCGAATTGGCCGCCGAATGGAATGACACCGTGTCGTCGGTGTACGCGACCGACGAGGGTGCGACGCTGAATCAGAACCAGGTCATCGGACTGGTCAACACACTCTCTGATCCTCGTGACATCGTGGTGTGCGCGGCCGGGTCGATGCCGGGTGACCTGCACAAGCTCTGGCGCACCCGGGACCGCAAGGGATACCACGTCGAATACGGCTACTCCTGCATGGGCTACGAGATCGCCGGCGGCATCGGAGTCCGGATGGCGGCCCCGGATCGGGACGTATTCGTCATGGTCGGTGACGGCTCATACCTGATGATGGCCACCGAACTCGTGACCGCGGTGCAGGAGGGCGTGAAGATCATCGCGGTGCTGGTGCAGAACCACGGGTTCGCCTCCATCGGAGGGCTTTCCGAATCCCTGGGATCCCAACGCTTCGGCACCGCCTACCGCTATCGCGGTGACGACGGGCGCCTCGACGGCGACCACCTCCCCGTCGACCTGGCGGCCAACGCGGCCAGCCTGGGCGCCGACGTCATCAGGGTCGGCACGGCCGCCGAGTTCGCCGACGCGGTCAAGGTCGCCAAGGCCGGTGACCACACCACGGTCATTCACGTCGAGACCGATCCCCTGGTCTCGGCACCCGACAGCCATTCATGGTGGGACGTTCCGGTGAGCGAGGTCTCGACGCTGACCTCGACCCAAGAGGCCCACGCCAGGTATGCGGACT
Organism: Mycolicibacterium confluentis; assembly: GCF_010729895.1. Classification (NCBI taxonomy): domain Bacteria; kingdom Bacillati; phylum Actinomycetota; class Actinomycetes; order Mycobacteriales; family Mycobacteriaceae; genus Mycobacterium; species Mycolicibacterium confluentis. Next base: position 1,418,296 of record NZ_AP022612.1, on the reverse strand, counting down.
GGAAGAAGGTCCAGCGCCCCCTCATCAACCCCTCCGATCGCTGACAAGGACACACAGATGGCGACAATCCGCGTGGGGTCCGCACCCGACTCGTGGGGCGTGTGGTTTCCCGACGACCCGCAGCAGACCCCGTATCACCGCTTCCTCGACGAGGTGGCCGCCTCGGGTTACCAGTGGATCGAACTGGGTCCCTACGGCTACCTGCCCACCGACCCCAAGCAACTCGCCGACGAACTGGCGGCGCGCAACCTCACGCTGTCGGCCGGAACGGTGTTCGAGCACCTGCACCAGGACGACTCGTGGGATGCGGTGTGGAAGCAGATCGAGGATGTCGCGAAACTGACTGCGGCCGTGGGTGGTCAGCACGTCGTCGTAATCCCCGAGATGTGGCGCGATCCCGCGACCGGTGCCATGCTCGAGGACCGCACCCTCACCACCGAGCAGTGGCGGAAGAAGACCCAGGGCATGAATGAACTGGGCCGGGCGATGTTCGAGAAGTACGGGGTACGCGCCCAGTACCACCCGCACGCCGACAGTCACGTCGACACCGAGGAGAACATCTACCGGTTCCTCGACGGCACCGACGGTCAGTTCGTCAACCTGTGCCTGGACACCGGGCACGTCAGCTACTGCGGCGGCGACAACATCGCGATCATCGAACGCGCCCCCGAACGCATCGGCTACCTGCACCTCAAACAGGTCGACCCGCAGGTGCGGGCCAAGGTCGAGGCCGAGGACCTGCCATTCGGCGAGGCGGTCAGGCTCGGCGCTATGACCGAGCCGCCGCGCGGAGTCCCTGACATGCCACCGCTTCTGGCCGCGGTGGAGAGGCTCGGCATCGACGTGTTCGCGATCGTCGAGCAGGACATGTACCCGTGCGGGGTCGACGCCCCGCTGCCCATCGCCAAGCGCACCCGCAACTACCTGGGTTCGTGCGGCATTCCGTCAGTGAAGTTCTAGGAGACCCGATGTCTGACTTGCGCATTGCCGTCCTCGGCGTGGGCATCATGGGCGCCGACCACGCCGCGCGCCTCACCACCAGGATCTCCGGAGCCCGCGTCGCGGTGGTCAACGACTACCTCACCGACAAGGCCGATCAGATCGCCGCCGGGATCGAGGGCTGCCGTGCCGTGGCCGACCCCCTCGACGCCATCGCCGATCCCGACGTCGACGCAGTCGTGCTCGCCACCCCGGGACCCACGCACGAGAAGCAGCTTCTGGCCTGCCTGGAGCATCGCAAGCCCGTGTTGTGCGAGAAGCCGCTGACCACCGACGTCGAGTCGGCCCTGGGCATCGTGAAGCGCGAGGCCGATCTGGGGACGCGCCTGATCCAGGTCGGCTTCATGCGCCGCTTCGACCACGAGTACATCGCGTTGAAGTCCATGCTGGACACCGGCGAACTCGGCCGTCCGCTGGTGCTGCACTGCGTACACCGCAACCCTGCCGTGCCGCCGAACTTCGACAGCGCGATGGTGGTGCGTGACTCGCTGGTCCACGAGGTCGACGTCACGCGGTTCCTGTTCGACGAGGAGATCGTGTCCATCCAGATCATCCGGCCGGCCGCCAATCCCGCTGCGCCGCAGGGCCTCGCCGATCCGCAGATCGCGGTGATGCGCACGGCCTCGGGCAAGCACGTGGATGTCGAACTCTTCGTCACCACCGGGGTCGGGTATGAGGTGCGGACCGAAGTTGTGGCCGCCAACGGCAGCGCGATGATCGGTCTGGACGTCGGGCTGGTGCGAAAGTCCGCCCCCGGCACGTGGGGCGGTCAGATCACGCCCGGCTTCCGCGAGCGGTTCGGCCAGGCGTATGACACCGAGTTCCAGCGTTGGGTCGATGCGGTCCGCGACGGCCGAATGGTCGACGGCCCCACCGCATGGGACGGTTACGCCGCTGCCGCGGTGTGCGAGGCCGGTGTGGTGTCGCTGAACAGCGGCGGTCCGGTCGAGGTGGCGATGGTGTCCCGCGATTCCATCCCGGGGGCGTGACATGAAAACCGCCCTGGATCCGACACCGTTCCACCACGACCACGAGCTCCTCGAATTCCCGCGCCTGGTGGCCGATCTGGGTTATGAGCACCTCCAGTTGACCCCGCACCGGGATTTCATCCCGTTCTTCAACCATCCCCGCGCCGACGACGATCTGGTGGCGAAGTTCCGCAAGTCCTGCGCCGACGCCGGCGTCGGGATCGCCTCGGTGCTGCCGGTGCTGCGCTGGTCCGGCCCCGACGAGGACGCCCGCGAGGCCGCCGTGCGCAACTGGAAGCGCGTCATCCAGATCACCGTCGACCTCGGGGTCAATGTCATCAATACCGAGTTCTCCGGTCGTCCCGAGAAGGCCGAGGAGTCCGAGCGCGCGTTCTTCCGGTCCATGGAGGAACTGGTGCCGATCTTCGAACGCGAGGGCATCGACGTCCGAATCGACCCGCACCCCGACGATTTCGTCGAGGACGGGATGGAGGCGCTGCGGATCATCCGCGGAGTCAACTCCCCCAACATCGGCATGGTGTACGTGGCGTGCCACACGTTCCATATGGGCGCCGACATGCGCGCGCTCATGCGGGCCGCCGGTGACAAGCTGCGCCTGGTGCACGTCGCCGACACCATGGACCATCACCGCTCCCACGGGCTGCGCTACATCACCAATCCACCCGGAAACCCCGTGCGTGTGCACCAGCACCTCAAGATCGGTGACGGTGACATCAACTGGGACGAGTTCTTCTCCGGCCTGGCCGAGATCGGGTTCTACGACCGCCCCGACACCGTCATGGTGTCCTCGGTGTTCGCCGAGGACGAGAACGCCGCCGAGGTGTCGCGGTACCAGCTCAAGACCATGACCGACTTCGTCGCCAAGTACTCGCCGTAACCTTTCCCGCGAGCGCCCGGGTCTGCCCCTTCTCCCGCGAGCGGGCTGGGGTCCCCGCTTGCGGGGCGTCTGTACGCAACACGCCGCGCGTCTGCGTACAAAGACGACCCCTCACCGGAGGGAACAAGGTCAGAACAGGCGGCGCAGCGCGGTGTCGGCCGGGCCGGCGGGCGGATCGGTGACCTCGCCGACGAACACCGCGGCGATCGCGTCCGGTTTCGCGTCGGCGACCGCACGCCAGGCCGCGAGGTTGGGATGCTGCAGATCCGTGGTGGCCTCGGCCGGCTTGAGGTTCTCGATGGCCTGCGCCACCTGCGCCCGCGTCATCGTGAATTCGCGAGTACCGCTTGTGTAGCCGACCACTTCGGCGAGCACCACCGCGGACAGCCCTGCACCGCTGCCGGGGCGGTTGACGTGCGGGAACTCCCAGCCGCCGCCGGTGTCGTACCCGACCGCGAAAGCCGCGGGCGCCTGCCAACCCGCGATCTTCTCGCTGCGCCTGCGAGAGATCTCCCGCAGGCCCTCACGCGTGGACCAGTCATCGCTTGCCATGGCGGCCATTGTGCCAACCTCGGCACTCCCTCCTCCGCGAGCGTCCGCATCGGTACACCAAACGCGGCATGTCGCCGTACCAACACGCACCCTCGCGGAGAAGGAGAGGGAGCGGCGGGCTCAGAGAATGTAGAGCATCTCCTGATAGGTCGGCAGCGGCCAGAGATCGTCGGCGACAACGGATTCCAACGAGTCGGCCGCGGCGCGCACCGCATCCATCGCCGGCAGCAGCACATCGCGGGCGTGATAGGCCTCATCGGAAGCCGACTCCAGATGCACCGAGAGCCCGGCCCGCAGATCCGCCAGCGCCTTGGTCAACGCCGACAGCGGCGCCGACACCGCCTCGAGCAGCGACGCGTCCGGCTCGACGCCAGCAGCCTTGAGCGTCGCGATGTTCTGCGCCAGTTCGGTCTGATAGCGGATCGCGGCGGGCAGGATCACGGTCGTTCCCACTTCGAGCGACAGCTTCGCCTCGACACTGATGGTCAGCGCGTACTGCTCGAGGCGGACCTCGTAGCGGCTGTGCAGTTCACGCTCACTGAACACGCCGTAGCGTTCGAACACCTCGATGGCGTCGGGCTTGATCAGTTCGGGAATGGCGTCGAGCGTGGTCTTGAGGTTCGGCAGCCCCCGCGCCGCAGCCTCGACCTGCCAGTTCTCCGAGTACCCGTCGCCGTTGAACACCACCGCCCCGTGTTCGGTGATGATCTCGGTCAGCAGTTTCTGGACCGCGGAGTCGAACCCCTCACCCGACTCGACAGCCTCCTCCAGAACTGTTGCCATGTAGTCGAACGAGTCCGCCATGATCGTGTTGATGATGATCATGGGGACCGCGACGGTCTGGCCCGAACCCGGTGCGCGGAACTCGAATCGGTTGCCGGTGAACGCGAATGGGCTGGTGCGGTTGCGGTCGCCCGGGTCGGTCGGCAGCATCGGCAGGGTGTCGACGCCGATGTGCATGACGCCCTTGCCCTTCGACGACGTCGCGGCGCCCTTGGCGATCTGTTCGAAGACGTCAGCCAGCTGATCCCCGAGGAAGATCGAGATGATCGCCGGCGGGGCCTCGTTGGCACCCAGCCGATGGTCGTTGGTGGCCGAGGCTACCGAGACTCGCAGCAGCCCACCGAATTTGTGCACCGCGCGGATGATCGCCGCGCAGAACACCAGGAACTGAGCGTTCTCGTGCGGGGTGTCGCCCGGCACGAGAAGTGAACCCAGGTCGCCGTTTCCGACCGAGAAGTTCACGTGCTTGCCCGAACCGTTGACACCGGCGAAGGGCTTCTCGTGGAACAGGCACTCCATACCGTGCTTCTTGGCCACGGTCTTGAAGATCGTCATCAACAACTGCTGGTGATCCGAGGCGATGTTGGCCCGCTCGAACATCGGCGCGACCTCGAACTGCGCCGGGGCGACCTCGTTGTGCCGGGTCTTGGCAGGGATGCCGAGCTTGAACAGTTCACGCTCGGTGTCCATCATGAATCCCAGCACCCGCTCGGGGACGGCACCGAAGTAGTGGTCGTCGAACTCCTGCCCCTTGGGCGGCTTGGCTCCGAACAGCGTGCGTCCGGCGTTGACCAGATCGGGTCGAGCCAGGAAGAAGTGCCGATCGATCAGGAAGTACTCCTGCTCGGGCCCGCAGAAGGACACCACCTTCGCAAGGTCGTTGTGCCCAAACAGCTTCAGGATGCGTTCGGCGTGCACACCCATCGCCTGCTGGCTGCGCAGCAACGGCGTCTTGTAGTCGAGGGCCTCGCCCGTCATCGACACGAAGACCGTCGGGATGCACAGAGTGTTGCCGTTCGGGTTCTCCAGGATGTAGGCGGGACTGGTGACGTCCCATCCCGTGTATCCGCGAGCCTCGAACGTGCTGCGCAGGCCTCCCGACGGAAAGCTCGAGGCATCCGGCTCGCCCTGGATCAGGGTCTTGCCCGCGAATTCGGCCAGCGTCTGACCGTCCGACACCGGCTCGAGGAAGCTGTCGTGCTTCTCAGCGGTCAGGCCGGTCATCGGATAGAAGACGTGCGCGTAGTGCGTGGCCCCCTTCGACAGCGCCCAGTCCTTCATGGCCGAGGCCACGGCGTCCGCGACGGCCGGGTCCAGCTTGGCGCCCTTCTCGATGGTCGCGACGACGGACTTGAACACTGACTTGGGCAATCGCAGTTGCATCTCGGCCTTGGTGAAGACGTTGGCGCCGAAAATCTCGCCGGGTGCCTCGCCGGGCACGAAACTGATCGCCGGCGGTACATAGGCTTCGACGTTGTTGATCGCCTGAAGACGGACTGCGTTTCCGCTCAATGGAGTTCCTATCGCTGCGGCGCCCGCGCTGCTCACGGACGACGGACCGCCCCAGGCTAGGAACAACTGATGGCAAACCTGTTACGCCGACGTCAACGTCTGAATTCCACTCTGGTCTCGACTTCGATGAGTCGGCCCACGTGGACGTTGAACACCGCGTACGATCTCAGCAAACATAGTTGAGGCGCGAAAGACCGTCCAGAACACCTAATTTGTGATCTGTGCCACATTGGGACTCAGATGTGAGCCAGCCCGCTTTTGCCGCGTTCGCCCCAGTTCGGCGGCCCGAGATTGCACGGATGAACACAGTGGTCCAGGACACGTGGGGCCCTCCGTGTGATGGAGGCTATGTGAGCCTCGCAACTCTGTTATATCGTCTAACCTGTCCGTTTTCCGCGGGCTGATCTGCGTCGGTGAGACACGTCGATTTACAGGGTGAGGGAGCGCGTGGAGCGGCCAACCGGGTGGGGAGTCCAATGTTTCGACTGCTGAAGCGCGTCTGGCTTCCCCTGGTCATCGTGATCGTGTTGGTGATCGGCGGCATGACCGTCTCCCGGATCCGCACCTTCTTCGGCGCAGACGACGGCAGCGGCCTCTCAGCCGCGCCCGCCGAGGACACCGAGCCGTTCAACCCCAAGGTCGTCAAATACGAGATCTTCGGCACCGGCACGATGGCCGACGTTAACTACCTCGACCTCGACGCTGAGCCGCAGCGCGTCGACGGTGCGAGCTTGCCCTGGACGCTGGTGTTGGAGTCGACCGCCCCCTCGGTGTTCCCGAACATCGTGGCCCAGGGTGACGGCGACAGCATCACGTGCCGCGTCACGGTCGACGACGAAGTCAAGGATGAGCGCACCACCACCGGCATCAACGCCCAGACGTTCTGCCTGGTGAAGTCCGCATGAGTGCGCCCGCCCACGACGACACCCCCACCGAGGCGATCCCCGCGGCACACGACAACCGCCGCGGGCTCGCGCGGTTCATCCGGCTGTTCGCGGTGCCGATCATCATCGGCTGGGTCGCAATCATCGCGGCGCTGAACGTGGCCGTGCCGCAGCTCGAGGTCGTCGGGCAGATGCGGTCGGTCTCCCTGGCTCCCGACGATGCACCGTCGGTGATCGCGATGCAGCGCGTCGGCAAGGTCTTTGAGGAGTTCGACTCCAACAGCTCGGTGATGGTCGTGCTCGAGGGCGAGCACCCCCTTGGCGACGACGCCCACCAGTTCTACGACGAGATGGTCGACAAGCTCGAAGCCGACACAGAGCACGTCGAGCACGTCCAGGACTTCTGGGGCGATCCGCTGACGGCCACCGGCGCCCAGAGCCCCGACGGCAAGGCCGCCTACGTCCAGATCTACACCGCAGGCAATCAGGGCGAAGCCCTGGCCAACGAATCCGTGGAAGCCGTCCAGCACATCGTCGCTGGCATCACGCCCCCGGACGGCGTCAAGGCCTATGTGACCGGGCCCGCTGCGCTCTCAGCCGACCAGCACATCGCTGGTGACCGCAGCATGCAGGTGATCACGATGCTCACCTTCACGGTGATCATCGTGATGCTGCTGCTGGTCTATCGCTCGGTCGTCACCCTGCTGCTCACTCTGGTGCTGGTGGTGCTGTCGCTGTCGGCAGCCCGTGGTGTGGTCGCGTTCCTGGGCTGGTACGAGATCATCGGCCTGTCGACATTCGCCACCAACCTTCTTGTGACGCTGGCGATTGCGGCCGCGACCGACTACGCGATCTTCCTGATAGGCCGATATCAGGAGGCCCGGGCTGCCGGCGAGGATCGAGAGTCGGCCTACTACACGATGTTCCACGGCACGGCGCACGTCATCCTCGGTTCGGGTATGACGATCGCCGGCGCGACCCTGTGCCTGCACTTCACGCGCCTGCCGTACTTCCAGTCCATGGGCGTTCCCCTGGCGGTCGGCATGACCGTCGTGGTCATCGCCGGCATCACGCTGGGCGCCGCCATCATCAGCGTGGCAAGTCGGTTCGGCAAGGTTCTCGAGCCCAAACGCGCCATGCGCGTGCGTGGGTGGCGCAAGCTCGGTGCCGCCGTCGTGCGGTGGCCCGGTCCGATCCTGGTGGCCGCCATCGCTTTGTCGCTGGTCGGTCTGCTGACCCTGCCGGGCTACATGACCAACTACAACGACCGCGACTACCTGCCCGCCGACCTGCCCGCCAACGTGGGTTACGCCGCGGCGGATCGACACTTCTCGCAGGCCCGGATGAACCCCGAACTGCTGATGATCGAAAGCGATCACGATCTGCGCAACTCGGCGGACTTCCTGGTCATCGACAAGATCGCCAAGCAGATCTTCCGCGTGCCGGGAGTCGGTCGGGTGCAGGCGATCACGCGTCCACAGGGCACGCCGATCGAGCACACCTCGATCCCGTTCCAGATCAGCATGCAGGGCACCACGCAGCGCATGAACGAGAAGTACCAGCAGGACACGATGGCCAACATGCTCAAGCAGGCCGATGACATGCAGACGACCATCAACACGATGGAGAAGATGCAGAACATCACCGTGCAGATGGCCGACACCACGCACAGCATGGTCACCAAGATGAAAGACATGACCGTCGACATCGCCGAACTGCGGGACCACATCAGTGATTTCGATGATTTCCTGCGACCGATCCGGAACTACCTGTACTGGGAACCGCACTGCTACAACATCCCGGTGTGCTGGTCGATCCGGTCGATCTTCGACACCCTCGACGGCATCGACACCATGACCGACGACATCCAGCAGTTGATGCCGGACATGGAACGCCTCGATGAGCTCATGCCGCAGATGGTCGCGCTCATGCCGTCGATGATCTCGACCATGAAGAACATGAAGACCTACATGCTCACGATGTATCAGACGCAGAAGGGCATGCAGGACCAGATGTCGGCCATGCAGGAGAACTCGACTGCCATGGGCCAGGCCTTCGACGCATCCAAGAACGACGACTCCTTCTACCTGCCGCCGGAGACGTTCGAGAACCCGGACTTCAAGCGCGGCATGAAGATGTTCCTGTCCCCGGACGGGCACGCGGTGCGGTTCATCATCAGCCACGAGGGCGACCCGATGAGCCCCGAGGGCATCAAGCACATCGCCGCCATCAAACAGGCGGCCAAGGAGGCGCTCAAGGGCACTCCGCTGGAGGGCTCCAAGATCTACCTCGGTGGCACCGCGGCGACGTTCAAGGACATGCAGGAGGGTGCCAACTACGACCTGCTGATCGCCGGCATCGCCGCGCTGTGCCTGATCTTCATCATCATGCTGATCATCACCCGCGCCATCGTGGCCGCCGCGGTCATCGTCGGCACCGTCGTGCTCTCGCTGGGCGCCTCATTCGGGCTGTCGGTGTTGATCTGGCAGCACATCATCGGCATCGAACTGCACTGGATGGTGCTGGCCATGGCCGTCATCGTGCTGCTGGCCGTCGGCGCGGACTACAACCTGCTGTTGGTGGCGCGGTTCAAGGAGGAGATCCACGCCGGGTTGAACACCGGCATCATCCGTGCGATGGGCGGTACGGGGTCGGTGGTGACCTCGGCGGGCCTGGTGTTCGCGTTCACGATGTCCTCGATGGCCGTCAGTGAACTGACCGTCATCGGCCAGGTCGGCACGACCATCGGCCTGGGTCTGCTGTTCGACACGTTGGTGATCCGGTCCTTCATGGTTCCCTCGATTGCGGCGCTGCTTGGAAAGTGGTTCTGGTGGCCGCAGCGGGTCCGGCAGCGCCCAGTGCCCGCACCCTGGCCCAAGCCGCAGTCCGAGGAATCGGCTTCCGTCTAAGCTGGTAGACAGGCATTGGACACCGATGCTGGGAGGCAATACATGAGTTCGATCAAGACCGCCTTGTCCGCCGTCGCCATGGCGGGCGGTCTCACCGCGGCCGCACTGGGGCTGGGAGCAACGCTGGCCAGTGCCACTCCCCCACCTCCGCCGCCGCCCGCACCAGTCGTGGGCGAGGTTCCGCCGGCATGGGCACCGCCGAAACCTGCCGAGTTCTGGCAGGGCCAACCCGTCGTCTGGTTCTCGGGCTGGGGTGGCCGCTGGGGCGTATGGCTCAACGGCGCCTTCATGCCGCTGACCTCGAACCCCGTCACCGGCGGCGGCTAGGCGGATTTTTTTGCTCACGAGGCTGTAGTTGCCGCGATGCGTACTCGCACTTTCGCACGGCAACGACAGCCTCGGCGCATGTCCAGCCCCAGAAACGGCCCGGAAACGACTACGTGGGCGCGGCTTTCGCCGCGCCCACGTAATCAAAAGTCTGAGACGCCTACAGCATCCAGGTCCACACAGCCGGGTCAGAGACCGGGTATTCGTTGCAGACATCGGTCGCGTGGGCCGCGACGCCCTTGTTGTTGAAGAACAGCTTGGCCCAGTTGCCCCACCGCGTCGCCATCTGCTCGAAGTAGACGTTGGTGGCGGTGTTCTCCGAGTACTGCCGGCGACCGGCGTAGTCCAGCGAGAAGAACCAGTAGATCCGGTCCCGCGCCCCCTGCTGCACGTCGAGCGGGCGGTTGTTGTAGTCGATCATGTAGCGCTCGTAGTACACCGGACTGGTGTCCCGAACCGCCGCCATGTACTGGTCGACGGTGCATGTGGTCTTGAGTATCCGGTTCGGAATCGGATAGTCATCGGTGCTGTCGGCCGCGGCGATACCGGGTACGGCCGCCAAACCGGCGCTGACCGCCATGGCTGCCACCCCCGCACGCAGCACTCCCTTGAACCGCTTGTGGTCGAACATATTCCCTCCCTGGGTGGTCACTAGCCCCGCTCAGCCGGCAGGACCGGGCCGGACACATCGGCAGGCGGAGCAACGGGTTGACCGGCCGCCTGCTGCAGGACGTACTGCTTGTCCGGGCAGTAGGTGGGGATGGCCAGACCCAAGAACTGCCACGCCTGTTCAGTGGTGCTGCCCTTGTCCAGCTGGTCGAGCACGAACTCCGCCGAGGCGAACGCGTCCGCGTCGACGCCCCGAGCAAGGCGTTTACACGCGATCTTGCCGATCCAGGCGTTGTAGTCCTTCTGCCCGTAGATGCCGTAGATGTGCAGTGCATTGGTGAAATCGGTGTCCGGGTCGGCCTGTGCCGGCGCGGCCAATCCCAATGCCACAGCTACTGCGGCAAACGCAATACTGGCTGCCTTCATCCCATGATCTTAGCTTGTCGAACAGTTCTGAGGCCCTGATCCCCGACGTTGTTGGCAGGCGGCTTAGGCTTGGGATATGGGATCTCGCCGGCACCCGGACCAGGACATCGACGCCTCCTACGATGAGCATGCGGTGGTCGCCACCGGCCGCAAAGGCGAGGCCGCGGGCGTCAAGGCGGTGCTGGTCTCCCTGAATCGCGGCCTGCAGCAGATGGGCGCGCTGCGGACCGCGGCGACGCTGACGCGGCTCAACCAGCGGCACGGTTTCGACTGCCCGGGATGCGCGTGGCCAGAGGCTCCCGGAGGCCGCAAACCCGCCGAGTTCTGTGAGAACGGCGCCAAGGCCGTCGCCGAGGAGGCCACCAAACGCACCGTGACGCCGGAGTTCTTCGCCCGGCATTCGGTGGCCGAGTTGTCGGAGAAGCCCGAGTACTGGCTCTCACAGCAGGGGCGGCTCACCCATCCGATGGTGCTGCGCCCCGGCGACACGCATTACCGGCCGATCTCCTGGGACGAGTCCTACCGGCTGATCGCCGAGCACCTCAACGCCCTCGACGACCCCGATCAGGCCCTCTTCTACACCTCGGGCCGGACCAGCAACGAAGCCGCGTTCCTCTACCAACTGCTGGTCCGCAGCTTCGGCACCAACAACCTGCCGGACTGCTCCAACATGTGCCATGAGTCGTCGGGAACGGCACTGGTCGACGCGATCGGAATCGGCAAGGGTTCGGTCTCGGTGCTCGACCTCGAGCACGCCGACTGCATCGTCATCGCGGGCCAGAACCCCGGAACCAACCATCCGCGCATGCTGTCGGTGCTGGAGACGGCGAAGGCCAACGGCGCCAAGATCATCGCGATCAATCCCCTGCCCGAAGCCGGCCTGATGCGCTTCAAGGATCCGCAGAAGGTGCACGGCGTCGTCGGCGACGGCGTCGCCCTCACCGACGAGTTCGTCCAGATCCGCATCGGCGGTGACATGGCCCTGTTCGCCGGGCTCGGGCGCCTGCTGCTCGAAGCCGACGACGCCGCGCCGGGCACAGTGGTCGACCGCGAGTTCATCGCCACGCACTGCGCGGGTTTCGACGACTACGAGGCTCAGACCCGGGCCGTCGACCTCGACACGGTCGTTGAGGCCACCGGAATCCCGCTCGCCCAGATCCAGCGGGTGGCGCAGATGCTGATCGAGTCCGAGCGCACCGTGGTCTGCTGGGCGATGGGGCTGACCCAGCAGCGGCACGCCGTGGCCACCATCGGCGAGGCCACCAACCTGCTGCTCATGCGCGGCATGATCGGAAAGCCCGGGGCTGGCGTCTGCCCGGTGCGTGGCCATTCCAACGTCCAGGGTGACCGCACCATGGGCATCTGGGAGAAGATGCCGGAGCCCTTCCTGGCCGCGCTGGACGCCAAGTTCGGGATCAAGAGTCCGCGGCGGCACGGGTACGACACGGTCGACGCGATCCGCGCGATGCGCGACGGACGGGCGAAGACCTTCATCGCGATGGGCGGCAACTTCGTCTCGGCCAGCCCCGACACCGAGGTCACCGAGGCCGCACTGCGCCGCTGCGACCTCACGGTCCAGATCTCGACGAAGCTCAACCGCAGCCATGTCGTACACGGACGCACCGCGCTGATCCTGCCGACGCTGGGCCGCACCGACAAGGACATCCAGGCCGCCGGGAAACAGTTGGTGTCCGTGGAGGATTCGATGTCCGTGGTGCACTTGTCCCGCGGCAGCCTGCAGCCCCCGAGCAGTGAGGTGCGCAGCGAGGTCGCGATCCTGTGCCAACTCGCGCGTCAGGTCTTGGGCCCGGATCACCCGGTGCCGTGGGAGTCGATGATGAGCGACTACGACCGCATCCGCGATGCGATCGCCGACGTCGTGCCGGGCTGCACTGACTACAACAGGCGGGTGCGGCAGCCCGACGGGTTCCAGCTCCCCCACCCGCCGCGTGACTCGCGCGAATTCCCCACTCACACAGGTAAAGCCAACTTCTCGGTCAACCCACTGGAGTGGGTTCCGGTGCCGCCGGGACGGCTGATCCTGCAGACCCTGCGCAGCCACGACCAGTACAACACCACCATCTACGGCCTCGACGACCGCTACCGCGGCGTGAAGGGCGGCCGCCGGGTGGTGTTCGTCAACCCCGCCGACATCGAGGCACTCGGCCTCGCCGACGGCGCCCGCGTCGATCTGATCTCCGAGTTCGACGGAGAGGAACGGGTCGCGAAAGACTTTCTGGTGGTGCCGTATTCGACACCGGCAGGCAACGCGGCCGCCTACTACCCGGAGACCAATCCACTGGTGCCTCTCGACCACACGGCCGCTCGGTCCAACACGCCGGTGTCCAAGGCCGTCGTGATCCGCTTGGAGCCGGTGTGGGCCGGGTGACCGCACGGCGGCGGGCCACCCACCTGTCGTCCACCCAGATCACACAGCGACCGGAGACCCTGGCCGTCGAAGAACCGCTGGAGATCCGCCTCAACGGCACTCCACTGACCGTCACCATGCGCACACCGGGTTCGGATGTTGAACTCGCGCAGGGATTTCTGCTCACCGAGGGGATCATCGCCGCGCGCGCCGAGGTGTCGAACGTCCGGTACTGCAGGGGCGCGACGGAGGACGGCGCCAACACCTACAACGTCCTCGACGTGACGTTGGCCCCCGGTGTGCCACTGCCCGACGTGGACCTGCGTCGCAACTTCTACACCACGTCGTCGTGCGGCATCTGCGGCAAGGCATCGCTGGATGCCGTCGCCGCCGTCAGCCGCCACGCTCCCGGCGACGATCCCACCGTCGTCTCAGCCGCCACTCTGGTCGAGTTGCCCGCCAAACTGCGGGCGGCGCAGAAGGTTTTCGCGAGCACCGGAGGCCTGCACGGAGCAGCGCTGTTCACCCCTGACGGCGAACTGCTGGTGACCCGGGAGGACATCGGCCGGCACAACGCGGTCGACAAGGTCATCGGCTGGGCGCTGGAGGACAACCGGATTCCCTTGACCGGCACGGTGCTGCTGGTCAGCGGGCGGGCGTCGTTCGAGCTGACGCAGAAGGCCGTGATGGCGGGCATCCCGATCATGGCCGCCGTGTCGGCGCCGTCGTCTCTGGCGGTGGACCTGGCCAGCCAGTCCGGGTTGACGCTGGTGGCGTTTCTGCGCGGCGAGTCGATGAACATCTACAGCCGACCCGACCGCATCAAGCACGACTGAGCGGGCGCAGTCTCCTCGAAAATGCATTCAGGGTCGTGATCCTCGCGGATTCACGACCCTGGATGCAATTTCGGCGTGGCCGAGGGCGTTAGGCGGTCCCTATTCGCCTGACTCCTCAACGCGGCTCGTACCTCGCCGCTTGATCGTCGTCAGGCGGACTTATCCCGACGCTCGGAACGCGAGGGCTTACGCGGCACGATCGTCGGCAGCACGTTGTCGAGGACGGTCTCCTTGGTGACGACCACCTTGGCGACGTCGTCGCGGCTGGGGATGTCATACATCGCGGGCTGGAGCACCTCTTCCATGATGGCGCGCAGACCGCGAGCACCGGTGCCGCGATGGATGGCCTGATCGGCGATCGCGTCGAGGGCCTCGGGCGTCATCTCCAGTTCGACACCGTCCATCTCGAAGAGCCTGGTGTACTGCTTGACCAGGGCGTTCTTCGGGGCGGACAGAATCTGCACCAGCGATTCCTTGTCCAGGTTGGTCACCGACGCCACGACGGGCAGACGACCGATGAACTCGGGGATCAGGCCGAACTTGATCAGATCCTCGGGCATCACCTCGGCGAAGTGGTCCTGGGTGTCGATCTCGGCCTTCGAACGCACCTCGGCGCCAAAGCCCAGACCGCGCTTGCCGACCCGATCCGAGACGATCTTCTCCAGGCCCGCGAACGCGCCCGCCACGATGAACAGCACGTTCGTGGTGTCGATCTGGATGAACTCCTGATGCGGGTGCTTGCGGCCGCCCTGCGGGGGCACCGAGGCCTGCGTGCCCTCCAGGATCTTCAACAGCGCCTGCTGCACACCCTCACCCGACACATCGCGCGTGATCGACGGGTTCTCGCTCTTGCGGGCGATCTTGTCGACCTCGTCGATGTAGATGATGCCGGTCTCGGCGCGCTTGACGTCGTAGTCGGCGGCCTGGATGAGCTTGAGCAGGATGTTCTCGACATCCTCGCCCACATAACCAGCCTCGGTGAGCGCTGTGGCGTCGGCAATGGCGAACGGAACGTTGAGCATCTTGGCCAGCGTCTGCGCCAGGTAGGTCTTGCCGCAGCCCGTCGGGCCGAGCATCAAGATGTTGGACTTGGCCAGCTCGACCGACTCCGACGAGCGCCCGTCCCGGCCGCCCTTCTCGCCTGCCTGGATTCGCTTGTAGTGGTTGTAGACCGCGACGGCCAGCGTCCGCTTGGCAGTGTCCTGACCAATGACGTAACCCTCGAGGAACTCGCGGATCTCGGCCGGCTTGGGGAGTTCATCGAGCTTGACGTCATCGGCGTCAGCAAGCTCTTCCTCGATGATCTCGTTGCACAGGTCGATGCATTCGTCACAGATGTATACGCCGGGGCCCGCAATGAGCTTCTTGACCTGCTTCTGACTCTTTCCGCAGAACGAGCACTTCAGCAGGTCACCGCCGTCTCCGATGCGCGCCATGTGGGGGGGTCCTACTTCCTGTAGCAGTCACTCATTGATGGGTTGCCCCGGGTGTAAACCCGACGCTACCCGCTAGCTCCGTCGCGGGGCGACCGAAGGGCCGAATCGCGGCGGTGCCGTTTGTTCGCGTGCAGGAGAACATATCTCTCGCGGTGAGCTGTTGCCCGACGGCACGCTGGTCGTGTCCCGCGCGTGTTGTCCTAGTTACGCAAATGCGGTCGAAACGCATGTTCACACCGAGCCCCAGGATACCTGCCAGGACGAAACACCTGGTCGCGCCGATAAGGCCGATACCGGCCCGCGCCGGTCGCCTCCGCCCGGCGCCGTACCGGACCCGACAGGCCTTTCTCCGGCCCCTGCCGACGCTCGGACTCCGGTCCTCGACCCGGCCCGGATCACCACACGATCGCCGGCCGGCCGCTGCCGGTGGTGGACCACACACCCAGCCTGGCAGCACCGTGCTCGTGTGGATCGGCGTCACACATTGTTCAGCGTCATCGAACGGCCGGTGGACCGAACCTGGCGCGCCCGATCTGTATCGATGCGATGCGGCTGGACGCTGGCGGCTTCATCGCTGGGCCGCCCTGGGCGGCACCGCGCAACTGGGAGTGTGATCGGCGACGGCGCGACCACGTTCAGCCGCTGACGTTAACGAGGACCCAGTCCCCCAGGCCCGGCTGGTCCGGGGCCGACCGGACCGGGTCCAACCGGGCCGGGGCCGACAGGACCGGGGCCGACAGGACCGGGGCCGACAGGACCGGGGCCGACAGGACCGGGGCCGACAGGACCGACACCGCCAACCCCTACCGGACCGGCCGGGCCGAGGACGGGGTTCACTCCGTAGGGCAGGCATTGGACCACTGCCGGGTTCCAGTACATCCCGACCGGACACACCGGATCTTCGGCCATGCTGATGGCAGGCGACACCGCCTGCGTGCACAGCGCGGCACCAAACGTCAGCGCTACCAGCGTCACGCGTCGTCCGTTGATCGGCATCACTGCCACCTCCCACAGGTTCTTGACGGATCAAGGATCTCACCTGACCATCGCCAGGGAGGCAGTTTTGACACAAACGGCAATTAAGGAACGTCGCATCCGCCCGGGGGCGCCAAACACTCGACCCCGGCTCGCGATGCGAACCGGGGTCGAGTCTGTGTTCTGGCGGTCAGGCGAGCTGAGCGGACAGCTTGCGGTACTCCAGCACGGTGTCGATGATGCCGTATTCCTTGGCCTCTTCGGCCGTCAGAATCTTGTCGCGGTCGGTGTCCTTGCGGATCTGCTCGGGCGCACGACCCGTGTGTCGCGCCAGCGTGGTGTCCATCAAAGTGCGCATGCGCTCGATCTCAGCGGCCTGGATCTCCAGATCGGAGACCTGACCCTGGATCGCACCGCCGACGGCGGGCTGGTGGATCAGGACGCGGGCGTTCGGCAGCGCCATCCGCTTGCCGGGTGTGCCCGCGGCCAGCAGCACGGCGGCGGCCGACGCGGCCTGGCCCAGGCACACGGTCTGGATGTCGGCGCGGACGTACTGCATGGTGTCGTAGATCGCCATCAGCGACGTGAACGACCCACCCGGGGAGTTGATGTACATCGTGATGTCGCGGTCGGGATCCAGCGACTCGAGCACCAGAAGCTGGGCCATGATGTCGTTGGCCGACGCGTCGTCCACCTGCACACCGAGGAAGATGATGCGCTCCTCGAACAGCTTGTTGTACGGGTTGGACTCCTTGACACCGAAGCTGGAGTGCTCGATGAACGACGGCAGGATGTAGCGCGACTGCGGCGAGGGCGCGGCCATGCCGTGCGGAGCCTGAGCGCCGATGTGAGACTGGGTCATGAGGCACTCCCGTTCAAGTGGGCGCGGGTGATGATGTGGTCGACGAAGCCGTACTCGAGGGCCTCCGACGCGGTGAACCAGCGGTCACGATCCGCGTCGGCCTCGATGCGCTCCAGCGACTGGCCGGTGAACTCGGCGTTGAGCCGGTTCATCTCCTTCTTGGTCAGAGCGAACTGCTCGGCCTGGATCGCGATGTCGGCGGCGCTGCCACCGATGCCGGCGGACGGCTGGTGCATCATGATCCGCGCGTGCGGCAGGGCGAACCGCTTGCCCTTGGTGCCCGCAGCGAGCAGGAACTCACCCATCGAGGCGGCCAGACCCATCGCGTAGGTCGCGACGTCGCAGGGTGCCAGCACCATGGTGTCGTAGATGGCCATACCGGCCGTCACCGAACCACCCGGCGAGTTGATGTAGAGGTTGATGTCCTTGGTCGGATCCTCGGCGGCGAGCAGAAGAATCTGCGCGCAGAGCCGATTGGCGATGTCATCGTCGACCTGGGTGCCCAGGAAGATGATCCGCTCGGCGAGCAACCGCTCATAGACCGAATCCGTAAGGTTCAGGCCCATCGCACCGGAACGCATTTCAGTCACGGCTACCTGCTTTCTCGTATGTGTTCTCGACCGACACTAACGAACCTGCGGCGGTGCGCATGCCGGAGGACACGCGCTTTCGCTCACAGCTTCACGCGTTGGTGTCGGCGTCCTCTGCAGCGGCGGCCTCATCAGCCTCAGCCTCATCAGCCTCGTCCTCGTCGGCCGCGTCGTCACCGGAGCCGAAGAACTCGGTGGTGTCGATCACGTTGCCCGCCGTGTCGGTGACCGTCGCGGCCTCGACGACCGCGGCCACCGTCAGCCCACGACGCACGTCGGCGTACATGGCCGGGAGCTGGTTGTTCTGCTGCAGGAGCTGGATGAGCTGCTGCGGCTCGATGCCGTACTGACGCGACATGAGCACCAGGCGCTCGGTGATGTCCTGCTGGCCGACCTGGATGTCCAGGTCGTCGGCGATGGCGTCCATCAGCAGCTGGGTCTTGACGGCCTTCTCGGCGTTGCTGCGCGTGTCGGCGTCGAACTCCTCGCGCGAGGAGCCCTGCTCCTTGAGCGCCTCCTCGAACTTGGCCTCGTCGTGGTCCAGACCGTGAATCGCGTTGTGCACGGTGTCGTCGATCTGGGCCTGCACGATCTTCTCGGGCAGCGGCACCTCGACCTGCTCGAGCAGGGTCTCCAGCGCGGCGTCGCGGATCTTCTCGGCCTGCTGGATGCTCTTGAAGCGGGTCACCTGCTCGGTGAGGTTGTTCTTGAGCTCGTCGATGGTGTCGAACTCGCTGGCCAGCTGAGCGAACTCGTCGTCGGCCTCGGGCAGTTCACGTTCCTTCACGGACTTGACCGTGACGGTCACCTCCGCGTCCTGGCCGGCGTGCGGGCCCGCCACGAGCTTGGTGGTGAAAACCTTGGTCTCGTCGACCGACAGGCCGATGATGGCGTCGTCGAGGCCCTCGATGAGCTGACCCGAGCCCACCTCGTGCGACAGGCCCTCGGTCTTGGCCTCGGGCACGTCCTCACCCTCGACGGTGGCCGACAGGTCGATCGACACGAAGTCACCGTTGGCGACCGCGCGCTCGACGCTCTTGAGGGTGCCGAACCGGGCGCGCAGCGACTCCAGTTCCTTCTCGACGTCCTCGTCGGCGACCTCGACCGGGTCGACCGTGATCTTCAGGGCGCTCAGGTCGGGCAGCGTGATCTCGGGGCGGATGTCGACCTCAGCGGTGAACACCAGTTCCTGGCCGTCCTCGAGCTTGGTGATCTCGATCTCGGGCTGGCCCAGCGGCTTGACCTCGGTGGAGGTGACGGCCTCGCTGTAGCGGGCCGGCAGCGCGTCGTTGACGACCTGCTCGAGCACTGCGGCGCGGCCGACGCGGGCCTCGAGCAGCTTGCGCGGGGCCTTGCCGGGACGGAAGCCGGGCAGCCGGACCTGCTGGGCCAACTGCTTGAACGCGCGATCGAAATCGGGTTCGAGCTCGTCGAACGGGACCTCCACGTTCAGGCGCACCCGGGTGGGGCTCAACTGCTCGACGGTGCTCTTCACTTCGCTAACTCCTCGGATGGGTCTATCTGGGCGTCTTACGGGTCGTACTCGGTCGGGGTGACAGGATTTGAACCTGCGGCCTTCCGCTCCCAAAGCGGATGCGCTACCAAGCTGCGCTACACCCCGAATGCTGGTCGGACGTTCGTTAGGAAAGCCCACGGCATCCTACGGCCTGCATGCAGCACAGAGCCAAGTCACCTGGGACACGCAAAGCCGTGACCGGGACCTGAGTTGAATATGATCTCGGACGGGCCGTACAGTTCTGGCTCGAGCACAACACGCGGGCGTAGCTCAATGGTAGAGCCCTAGTCTTCCAAACTAGCTACGCGGGTTCGATTCCCGTCGCCCGCTCTGAGAAAACAAGAGGTCAGGCCGTTTTATGGCCTGACCTGTTGTTTTATCGGGGGTGATCCGCCCGCGCAGCCCACACAGCCCCTCCCCGGCGCCCGGTTCAGTCCCCGACGCGTGACCAGACCGCGGTCAGGTTCGCGGCGGGGCACGTCCCGGCCGACACCCGTCAACTCCCGCACGTGGCCGCCGGCCACCGCTGTCGGAGTGCCGGCGCCCGTCCCGCAGCCGGGGATCTCCTGCGTTCGTTGCCAGCCAGTTGCCAATCCAGTTTCTGACGCCGTGCCTCCAGTCCCGTACCGACGGCATCGCCTTCCGGAAACTCCAAGGCGACGAGGACCGAGTCGCCAAACTGAGCGACGACGTACGTCCCGCTGAACAGGCCCCGCCCACCGCCACCGCGCGACCCCACCGCCCCGGCCCCGAGCACCACCACTACTTCGGCCATCCCCTGCATCGTTCGCCGCTTCATGCGCTCGCCCCGGTTGATCACACTGAAGGCCACCGCATGGGCCTGGCGGGGCCGGCCGGGACAAAGAACAGCGATCGCCGGCGGACACGTCAGCAATCGACGACGGGAGGCAGCCGGGTCGAATCTGGAAACGAGGACGGCGACGTCCGCCGGAGGCGACCAGACTGAAATCGCGAAAACGCTGGCGATCTTGACCCGGTCCGCACTAGGGTACGGCCAGCATGACGCGAACGTAAATTTAACATCCAAAGGGGGAGAGCGTGTTTCGCACTTCAATGATCGCCGCGACGCTGGTCCTGGCCGCACTCGCCGGAGCACCGTCGGCCACGGCAGAAGCGCCGTTCCGCAACTGCACCGAGGCCAAGCAGGCCGGCCACTACAACATCCCGCAGGGCAGCGACTACTACTGGTCCGGCGGAGACCGCGACGGCGACGGAATTGCGTGCGAAGCCTGACCCCGCGCTGCGGATGGGAGCCGACGAAGCCGTACCAGACGTCGAGGATGGCCTCGGTCTGTCCCGCCAGCACTTCACCGGCCGTGCGCAGGGCGGCCTGGTCGTCAGGCCCGAACAGCAGACTGGCCGACAGCTACTCGAGGTCTTGGGCCGTGACCGGCGAGGGGGCGAGAGCGGGATCCTCGTAGGTGTAGCCGGCAATTGCAGTGTCCACGGTCATGATGACTCCTTTGTCGTTACCGATGGTGTTGTTGCGGTGGTGGTTCCGTACAGACGTGCGGCCTGTTCCTCGTGCTCCCCCGCCAGCCGCCGGTGCAGCAGCGCCCGCCAGGCCGCAGGGAGTACGTCGGGGTGCTCAAGCAGTCGTCCGGCGCCGGCGCGATCGGTGCGGTCGATGTTGAGGACTCGGTGCACTTCAGCGGCGGTGATGCCGTGCCGCGGACGTGAGAGAAGATGCAGCCGGTCTCCGGCTCGCAGCCGACCCGGCCCCAGAACGCGGAAGTACATGCCGGTGCGTCCGGATCGCTGGACCTCCACAGCCACGTCCCCCGCGCGCTTGTCAATGCCGTGAAAGGCCGACAGTTTGTAGCAGGGCCGGCGCGGTTGCGTGACCTGCAGCAGCACCGTGCCGACCTGGTAGACGGCACCGATGACGGCGTCACTCTCGAGAAGGCCGAAGGTGGTGAGGTTCTCCCCGAACGCCGGATAGCTCACTGGGCCGAGGGCGTCGCTCCACGCCGGGTAGTGCTCGCCGGAATAGGCCATCACCGCCTTGTCCAGACCCCCGTGATGTTCCCGGTCCCCCTGTTCATCTCCGGCCAGACCGAGGCGGCCGACCCACACCGATTCCGACGTGCTGGCTTTGGCGATGGCGGTCGAGACCACCCGACCCCGCCACGGCAGTGACTGGACGCGCCCGACCGAGACGGCCAGCACTCGTGCGTCACTCATCGGCCCGCACGGTCAGGGCCGCGATCGCCGCCGCGACTCCCGCGCCGTATGCGGGGTCGGCCTGCGTGCAGTTGTCGATGTGGCGCTGTTGAACTTCCGGGGACGCACCCGCGATGGCGCGGGCGGTGTTGTCGAACAGCACCTGCCGCTGCGCGGCGTTCATCGAGCGGAACAGGTTGCCGGGCTGCTCGAAGTAGTTGTCGTCGTCCTTGCGGAAATCCCAATGATCGGCCGCACCTTCGATTTTCAGCGCGGGCTCGGCGTACTGCGCCTGCTGGCTCCACACCCCGAAGCTGTTGGGCTCGTATCCGAGGGTGAAGCCGGCGTTGCCGTCGACGCGCATCGCACCGTCACGGTGGTAGCTGCCCACCGGGCACCGTGGCGCGTTGACGGGGATCGAGTGGTGGTTGACCCCTAAGCGGTAGCGCTGCGTGTCGCCGTAGGAGAACAACCTGCCGTGCAGCATCCTGTCCGGCGAGAACCCTATGCCAGGAACGACGTTGGCCGGGTTGAACGCGGCCTGCTCGACCTCGGCGAAGTAGTTCTCGGGGTTGCGGTTGAGTTCGAGTTCACCGACCTCGAGGAGCGGATAGTCCGATTTCGGCCACACCTTGGTCAGGTCGAACGGGTGGTACGGCACCGTCGCGGCGTCGGCCTCCGGCATGACCTGGATGTACAGAGTCCAGCGTGGGAAGTCGCCGTTCTCGATGGCGGTGTACAGATCACGCTGGTGACTCTCGCGGTCCCGGCCGACCAGGTCCTGGGCCTGTGCGTCGGTCAGGTTTCGGATGCCCTGTTGGGTCCGCCAGTGGAACTTGACCCAGTGCCGTTCGTTCGCCTCATTGAGCATGCTGAAGGTGTGCGAGCCGAAGCCGTGCATATGCCGGTAGCTGGCCGGTATGCCGCGCTCACTCATGATGATCGTGACCTGGTGCAGCGCCTCGGGCAGCAGGGTCCAGAAGTCCCAATTGTTCTGCGGGCTACGCAGGTTGGTCCGCGGGTCGCGTTTCACCGCATGGTTGAGGTCCGGGAACTTGAGCGGGTCCCGCATGAAGAACACCGGGGTGTTGTTGCCCACGAGGTCCCAGTTGCCCTCCTCGGTGTAGCAGCGGACGGCGAATCCGCGGATGTCGCGTTCGGCGTCGGCGGCGCCGCGTTCGCCGGCGACTGTCGAGAACCGGACGAACGTGTCGGTGGCCTTGCCGACCTCGGCGAAGAGTGCCGCCCTGGTGTAGCGGGTGATGTCGTGGGTGACCGTGAAGGTGCCGTAGGCCCCCGACCCCTTGGCGTGCATGCGACGTTCCGGGATCACCTCACGATCGAAGTGGGCCATCTTCTCCAGGAACCAGACGTCCTGGAGCAGCATCGGCCCGCGCGCACCGGCGGTCATGCTGTCCTGGTTGTCAACGACGGGAGCGCCTGCGGCAGTGGTCAGTCCGCTGAAGGGACATTGATTCGGCATGGTCTAGTCCTCCGCCAACATGGTCTTGAGTTCGGTGCGGCCGGCGGAGTCCAACGGCAGCAGGGGTGGGCGCGGTGCGCCGACGTCGGTGCCGAGAAGTTCGAGTCCGGCCTTGACGGTGGTGGGCAGTCCACCGGCGACGATGAAGCGCAGCAGCGGCGCCAGATCGTCGTAGATCTCCTGGGCGCGGCCCCGGTTTCCACTGCGGACCGCGGCGTACAGATCCAGGCACGGCTGCGGCCGCAGATTCGGCGCCGCCGTGCACCATCCGGCCGCACCCTCGGTCAGGGCGTCGAGCACCAGCGGGTTGCTGCCGTTGTAGAACGGCAACTCCCCGTCGGACAGCTCCTTGATGCGCTGCATGCGCGTGAGGTCACCCGTGGACTCCTTGACCATGGTCAGGTTGTCGATGTCGGTGAACATCTCGACGATCAGCTCGGGACTCATGTCGACACCGCTGGTCGCGGGGTTGTTGTAGGCCATGATCGGCAGCTCGACGGCCGCAGCGACGCTGGCGTAGTGCTGGGCGATCTCGCGGTCGGTGAGCTTCCAGTAGGACACCGGCAGGATCATCAGCGCGTCCGCGCCCGCCCGCTGCGCATGCTTGGCGCGCCGAATGGTGTTGGCGGTCGTCAGGTCAGAGACTCCGACAATCACGGGGACGCGGCCGTTGACCACCCCGACGGTGGTGTCGACGACGGTGTCGAACTCGGTCTCGGTCAAGTACGCCGACTCCCCGGTGCTGCCCAGTGGGGCGATGGCGTGGGCTCCCGTGGACACCAGCTGCTCGACGAGCGCGGCGAGCCTGCCGGTGTCGACACTCTCACCGTCCTCGGTGAACGGCGTGACGGGATAGGCGATGATGCCGTGGATTTCGGTGCTGTTGGTCATCAGGGGTCTCCTCCGGGTGGTGTGGGGTCAGCTGTCGAGTGCGTCGGGATGGCGGACGAGGGCGCGGCGGGCGTAGTAGGCGAAGTTGGCCTCGCTGCGCTTGGGCTTGAGCGTCCAGTCGTGGGCCTCGCGGGCCAGTCGATCGGGCAGTTCCGCGATGGTGCCTGCCGCCATGGCGGCGAGCTGCAGCTTGGCGCCGCGTTCAATCAGCATCGCCAACGAGCAGGCCTCCTCGACAGTCGCCCCGGCGACGACGTGCCCGTGGTGGGCCAGCAGGATCGCCTTCTTGTCGCCGAGGGCGGCCGAGATGATCTCGCCCTCCTCGTTGCCGACCGGCACGCCCGGCCAATCCGCCAGGAAGGCGCAGTCGTCGTACAACGGCGCGATGTCCATCTGCGAGACGATCAGCGGAACCTCAAGCATGGCCAGCGCCGCCACGTGGAACGGGTGGGTGTGCACAATGCAGTTCACGTCCGGCCGGGCCCGGTAGATCCAGGAGTGGAAGCGGTTGGCAGGGTTGGCCATTCCATCACCGTCGAGAACATTGAGGTCCTCGTCGACCAGCAGCAGGTTCCCGGCGGTGATCTCGTCGAAGCCGAGTCCGAGACGCTGCGTGTAGTACGTCCCGGGAACCTCCGCGCGGGCGGTGATCTGACCCGCGAGACCCGAGTCATGTCCGGCGTCGAACAGCGCGCGGCACGTCAGCGCGAGCTTCTCCCGAATCGTCAGATCAGACTCGGCGACGTTGCGGGACAGGCCGTCGAGGGCGCGTCGCATCAGGTCACTCTTCGAATCATGCAGGGTGCTTGCCATCTTGATGTCTCCTTCCGTGTTCACGTCTTCATGACACGTTGGAGACTGTAGGACACCTTGTGTCATATCGTCAATGGGGTATTCTGGCGGCTGTGAGTGGAGTGTTGCGTGCCGTCCGCCAACAGCGCGGTCTGACACTGGATGACCTGGCGGCCGACACCGGGCTGACCAAGAGCTATCTTTCCAAGGTCGAGAGAGGACAGAGCGTCCCCTCAATCGCGGCCGCACTGAAGATCTCTCGTGCGCTCGATGTCGATGTGGCGCAGTTGTTCTCCAGCGATACCGAAGCGACGACCATCAGCGTGGAACGGGCCTCCGATCGCGGCACGGAGCGCAACCACGCCATCGCGGCGGGCATGCTGGGCAAGACCATGTCGCCATTCGTGGTGCGCCCGGGCCGGACGTTCACAACCCACGCCCACACCACCCACGTCGGCCAGGAGTTCATTTTCGTCCACCGCGGTGCGGTGGAGCTCAATCACGACGGCCGCATCATCGCGCTCGAGACCGGGGACTGCGTGTACTTCGATGCGTCAGCACCGCACAAGCTGCGACAACTCGGCGAGGAGACCGCCGAAGTGGTGGTGGTCGCCTGCCAGGGGCCGGGACAGGCCCCAGCGCCGCGCCGACGTCAGACCTGATATTCAGCTCAGCGCGGTCTCGAACGCCCGATAGCCGTGCGCGTCGAACAGCACGAACCGCACCTCCTCGACCACATGGGCGAAGGACCGGACCGTCTCGATCGCGATCCGGGCCCCGTCGTCCATGGGCCAGCCGTACACGCCCGTCGAGATCGCCGGAAAAACCACCGTCGAGGCACCGAGTTCGCCTGCGACACGCAGGGATTCGCGATAGCACGACGCGAGCAGCGCCGAACGGTCCTCCGACTGCGACCAGACGGGGCCGACCGTGTGGATCACCCAGCGCGCGTTGAGGTCTCCGGCGGTGGAGGCGACCGCCTGCCCGGTGGGCAGGCCGGCCGGATAGTCCGTTTCGCGCAGTCGGCGGCACTCGGCCAGGATCGCCGGACCGCCGCGGCGGTGGATCGCACCGTCGACTCCCCCGCCACCGAGGAGCGACGAGTTGGCCGCGTTGACGATGGCATCAGCGGATTCGGAGGTGATGTCTCCCTGGACGAGGCGGATCGTCGCCATATCCGCCACTGTAGGCCGGTGGGGTCCGGTCACGGCGACGTCTCGAAACGCTTGCGATTGACTGTGGATCATCGTGTGCGGCCCCAGTGGTCCGTACATTCGGTGAGATGCCCGACGAGGCCCGCACCGCAGGATCATGTGCATCGAAGTTCGATGGTGTCCGTGCGGCTTTCGAACGCAATTTCTCGCGTGGTGACGAGGTCGGCGCGGCCGTCGCGGTGTGGGTCGACGGCGAACTGGTCGTCAACCTCTGGGGCGGACATGCCGACGCCGCCCGCCGTCGCCCGTGGCGCCAGAACACGCTGGCCAGTGTCTTCTCCGGCAGCAAGGGCCTGACCAGCACCTGCGTCCATCTGCTGGCCGAACGCGGTGAAGTGGAGCTCGACGCGCCTGTCGCCCGCTACTGGCCCGAATTCGGCCAGGCCGGAAAGGAGTCCATCACGCTGGCGATGGTGCTGGGCCACCGCTCCGGGGTGATCGCACCGCAACGCCCGATGTCGTGGCAGGAGGTCACCGACTGGGAGGCCGTCTGCGCCGCCCTCGCCGCCGCCCGACCCTGGTGGCAACCGGGTGCGGCGCAGGGCTATCACATGGTCAGCTTCGGCATCATCCTCGGTGAGGTGGTCCGCCGGGTGACGGGTCGAACGCTCGGCCAGTACCTGCGCACCGAGATCGCCGAACCGATCGGGGCCGACGTGCACATCGGCCTGCCGCCCGCAATGCATCGGCGCTGCGCGGAGATGGTCAACAAACCGCACATCCGCGACGTGCTGGCCGCCGGTCAGGCGCCGACGCATCCGCAGTCCCTCGACGAACATCCGATGGCCGGTTTGGCAGTCGCGATGGGCTTCGTCCCCGACGACGAACTCGGATCCCACGACCTGACGTCTTGGCGTGCAGCGGAATTCCCGGGCACCAACGCTCACGTGTCGGCGCTGGGAATGGCGACGTTCTACAACGCGATGGCCTGCGAGAAGCTGCTCACTCGGGAGCATATGAACCGAATCCGGCTGTCCCAGGGCGGTTTCGACGACGACGTCGTGCTGGGACCGCGAGTGGCCGACCACGGTTGGGGGTTGGGCTACATGCTCAACCAGCGGAGTGTCGCCGGGCCCAACCGACTCTCGTTCGGCCACGGCGGATCCGGCGGATCGTTCGCGTTCGTCGATCTCGAGCACCGGATCGGCTACGCGTACATCATGAACCACTTCGACGCGACCAAGTGCAACGCCGATCCGCGGTCGGTGGCACTGTCCGACGAGGTGTACGCGGCCTTGGGCGTGACATACGAGTGACGCGGGTGCGGTTTCGCGTTGCGCGAAACCGCCACTTGCTGTGAGTACGCTGGACGCATGAATGGCGCCCTGCTGATCCTCATCCTGGTGGTTGTCGTGGCGATCGGCCTCGCCGTCTACAGCTCGTCGCAGGCCTCGGGCCGCCGCGCGGCCACGTCGCTGGCCGACGCCAAGGCCGACGCCCGGCGGGTCATCGACCGTCTCGGCGGTCAGGTGCTCAACCTGTCCGGCAACGACGATGCGTCCAAGCAGGCCATGGCCGACGCCTCGGAGCGGTACACCGCGGCGTCGTCTCAGATCGAACAGGCCACGACCGCCAAGCAGGCGCTGCTGTCCAAGGAGAGTGCGCTCGAGGGCCTCTACTACGTGCGTGCGGCGCGGGTCGCGATGGGCATGGACCCCGGACCCGAACTGGAGACGCTGGCAGGCCAGAAGTCGGCTGGGACCGTGACCGAGGACCGTCGGGTCCAGGTCGAGGGGCGTGAGATCGAAGCCTCCCCCACGCCGTCGCAGCGCACCCCGAACTACTACCCCGGCGGTCGGGTGGCCGGCCGGCCCGTGCCCGCCGGCTGGTACTCCGAGCCCTGGTGGAAGCCCGCTCTGGTCGCCGGCGCGTGGGGTATGGGTTCGGTGCTGCTGTTCAGCGCGCTGTTCTCCGGTATGTCCGGAGTGAACTATGACGCCCAGGCGTTCGAGGACGGCTACGGCGAGGGCTTCGACCAGGGTCTGGAAGCCGGTGACGGTGGTGGCTTCGACGGCGGCGACGGCGGCGGCGGCTGGGATGGCGGCGGCGGTGACGGCGGAGGCTGGGGAGATTTCGGTGGCGGCGGCGACTTCGGCGGCGGGGATTTCGGCGGGTTCGACTTCTGACCCTCTGACGGCTGCCGAGCGACCTACAGGCGGCTCTCCAACCGCGCGGACACGCCGGCCTCCTGAAGGTCGAGGCGGTCCAGCATGGCCCGCACGGCCTCGTCCTCGATGCGGCCCTCGTCGCGCTCGATGATCAGCGCGGCGCGCTGTGCCGCCAGCACATCGCGGTACAGCGCCGAGAACACGGCCGACCGCTTGGTGTGCGCCTCAGGGTCGGGCATCTCGTCGGCATCCTGCGAGTGCCGGGCCACGCGTTCCCCGATCTCGGCGAGCACGCGCGGATCCATCCCGGCTGGCGGGTTGGCCCGGAACTCCGTCAACACCTGATCGGCCGCCGAGTACACGACGTGTTCGGCCTTGATCTCCTCGTTGCGGTCGGCATCGTGGTCGTCGTTGAACCGGGACAACCGGAGTCGCCGGATCAGGAACGGCAGCGTCCACCCCTGCAACAGAAGGGTGCCGACGCTGACGACGAAGGCGATCGCCTGGATCGTGGCCCGTTCGGGGAACGGCTCGCCGCTGACCGTCGTGGCTGGGATGGCCGCGGCGGCGGCCAAAGTGACCACGCCGCGCATCCCCGTCCAGGACACCACGAGGTTCTCCTGCCAGGTCAGCCTGCGTCGGTCGATCATCGACCTCCACTTGGCCACCGGTCTGCTGCGGCGGCGCACCCCGAGCGCACCGCGTCCGCCGGGCGGTGCCGGCACACTGAACCGCTTCTCGACCTGATGGGACAGGAGACCTCGGCCGAACATCAGGAACACCGACAGCGGGCGGATGACGAGGACGATCAGCAGCACCACCCCGGACGCCAGAGCGACCTGCGCCAGCGACTCGTGGGCCTCACGCAGGTCCTCGAGCACGAACCGGAGGTGTAATCCGATGTAGGCGAACACAAACGCCTCGAGGAGTACGTCCACGGAATTCCACACGTAGCGTTCCTGCAGGCGGGTCTGATAACCGGCGCCCAGGGCGCCGTTGCCCACGACGAACCCCGCGACGACGACGGCGAGCACGCCGGAGGCGTGGATGTGTTCGGCGGCGATGAACGCCGCGAACGGCACCAACAGACCCTGAATGGTCTCGAGTCCCGGGTTGGCCAGGCGCCGCCGGATCCACAGTGTCACGTAGCCGAGGAGTGCTCCAACCAGTGGGCCCACCACCGCGCTGTAGCTGAACAGCAGCACCGGGTTCTCGATGAAGGTGTGCGTGCCGACCACTTGGGCGACCGCGATGGAGAACAGCGTCAGCGCGGCCGCGTCGTTGATGAGGCTCTCGCCGGTGAGGATGGCCATCATGCGCTTGGGCAGGCCGAGTTTGCGGCCGACCGCCACGGCGGTGACTGCATCCGGCGGGGCCACCACGGCACCGAGAACCAGTGCGGTGGCAAAGGTCAGTGGCACCACCACGAGCCATGAGGACACGGCCGCGACGACCACCGCAGTGACCACCACGAGACCGACACCCAGGCCGAGGATGGGTTTGATGTTCCGCATGAAGGTGGGGAACGAGAAGTCGAGCGCGGCCGAATACAACAGCGGGGGGAGAACCACGGTGAGCAGGATGTGCGAATCCAGTTCAGGCGCTTCGAAGCCCGGCAGGAACGACACCGCGATGCCGACCATGACGATGATGAGCGCGGGTTCCAGCCCACGCCGGTGAGCCATAGCAGTGACCACGATGGCGCCGACGACGACGAGAATCAATTCCACTCAGCAATTATCCAGGTCAGCGCGCATTCTTTCGCCCTGAGATCGGGGCGAGTCCAGATTCCGGTCCCGGCGCGACTGCGGTGAACGCGAAGTCTGGCGCCGGATGTCGACCTCCCCGCAGTCTCGGCGCAGAGGAATCTAGGTCTGGCAGGTGGGGCACCAGAACAGGTTGCGTCCCTCGACGACGGCGGTGCGGACCTCGGTGCCGCACACCCGGCACACCTCGCCGGCCCGGCGATACACATAGGTTCTCGGCCGCCCGGGCCCGTACGCTGGCGCGCCGTGGTCGTCCTCGGGACGGACTACGACGATCTTGCCGCGCCGCACGCCCACCTTCATCAATGCCACCAGGTCGCGCCACATGGCGTCGAACTCGTCGGCCCCGATCGTCACGCCGGACCGGTACGGGTCGATGCGGTGTCGGTACAGCAGTTCGCTTCGGTAGACGTTGCCCACCCCGGCCAGCACCGACTGGTCCATCAGCAGCGCGCCGATCGCCCTGCGGGACTTGGTGATTCGACTCCAGGCCAGGCTGGGGTCGGCATCCGGGCGCAGGGGGTCGGGCCCGAGTTTGGCAACGACGTCGCCGATCTCGGCCTCGGCGATCACCTCACACACCGTGGGGCCACGCAGGTCGGTGCCGTAGTCGGCACCGATCATCCGCATCCGTACCTGCCCGACCGGGTCGGGGATGTCGGTGGTCGCGAACTCACCGAAGGACCCGTAGAGGCCGAGGTGGATGTGCACCACCTTGGCGCCGTCGTAATGGTGGAACAGGTGCTTGCCCCAGGCCGTGGCCTTGCGCAGCACGCGACCGTCCACCAGGGCCGCGCCGTCGGTGAAGCGACCCTGCGGGCTGCCGACGCGCACGGGCGCGCGGCCATAGCGACGCTGGTGCAACCGGGCCAACCGATGCAGCGTGTGCCCCTCGGGCATACAGGTGGTGCCTAGGCGCCCGGCACGGCCGGAGCTTCGTGCGACTTCTCGTAGTCGGCGAGAATGTCGATGCGCCGCTGATGCCGATCGGCCTCCGACCACTTCGTGGTCAGGAACGCGTCGACGATGGCCAACGCCTCCTCGGTGGTGTGCATCCGGCCACCGATGCCGATCAGCTGGGCGTTGTTGTGCTCGCGGGCCAGCGCGGCGGTTTCGGTGCTCCAGGCCAGCGCGCACCGCGCACCCGGGACCTTGTTCGCCGCGATCTGCTCACCGTTGCCCGACCCGCCGAGCACGATGCCCAGGCTGCCGGGATCGGCCACGGTCTTGGCGGCGGCCGCGATGCAGAACGCCGGGTAGTCGTCCTCGGCGTCGTAGGTGAAAGCACCGCAGTCGATCGGCTCGTGACCGTTCTGCTTCAAATGCTCGACGATGGCCTGCTTGAGTTCATATCCGGCGTGATCGGCACCGAGGTAGACGCGCATGGCCGATACCCTACTTCGTCAGATCAGCACCTCGTCGCGACCTGCGGCGGTCCGGACGCGGGACACCAGCACCCCGAGCACACCGAGGCCGACAGAGATCAACAGGAACAGCGTGCCGATGGCGTTGACCTCGGGGGTGACGCCGACTTTGAGCATGCCGTAGACGTAGACCGGCAGCGGTGGAGTCCCCGTTCCGGTGGTGAACATCGAGGTCACGAAGTCGTCGAACGACAGGACGAACACCAGAAGCGCCGCCCCCAACAGGGTCGGTCGCAGCTGCGGCAGGACCACCAGCCACAGCGTCGTCCACGGTCCCGCCCCCAGGTCGCGGGCGGCCTCCTCGACGTCCCGCTCCATCCGGGCCAGGCGCGCGCGCACCATCAGCACGACATACGAGATGGCGAACGTCACATGTCCGAGTGCCACGGTCCAGAGCGACAGCGGCACCGCCACACTGGTGAACAGCAGCAGCAGCGAGAACCCGAAGGACACCTCCGGTGTCACGAGGACCAGCGTGACCAGCAGCATGGCGGGCGTCTGGGTGCGCCGACCGAGTCGGTCCAACGCGAAGGCCAACGCGGTGCCCAGCACCACCGCCCCGACGACGGCGATGAGCGCGATCCGCACGCTCACCAGGGCCGAAGCCCACATCGCGGTGTTGCCGAGGGCGTCGCCGTACCAGCGGAGGCTCAGTTCGCCGAAGGACGCGAACGATCGCTTGGAGTTCAGCGAGTACACGATCACGACGGCGACGGGCAGATAAAGGAAAGCCAACACCAGGATCGGCGCGACCAACAGCGCTCCCGGTCCGCCCGCGCCGAGCCTGCGCCGTTGCCGGGGCGTCAAAGTGCTCACCATGGCCTCCTGACGGCCAGCGTCGCGAACCGCACTCCCCCGTAGCCGACCGCGATCACCGCCAGCAGCAGCACCGAGAGCACCGCACCGAATGGCAGCGAACCCTGGCTGTTCACCTGGTCCTGGATCAGGTTGCCGATCATGTACTGGTCGGCACCGCCCAGCAGCGATGCGGTGGCCCAGTCGCCGAGGGACAGCACGAACACCAGGCCAGACGCGATCGCCACACCCGCGCGGGTCTCGGGAAGCGCGACGTGCCAGAAGACCGCGCGGCGGGACCCGTACAGGTCTCGACCGGCCTCGAGCACACGCGGATCGAGGCGGTCGATGGCGGCGTACATCGGCAGGATCGCCAAGGGCAGGTAGTTGTAGACCAGTCCGGTGACGACCGCACCCGACGTACCCAACAGCCGAAATCCGTTGTCCCCCAGGCCTACTTCCCGCAGCAGCGCGTTGGCCAGGCCGCCGTCGGCCAGCAGCTGCTGCCAGGCGTAGATCCGGATGATGTAGCTGACCAGCCACGGCACCAGGACCGCGAGGACAAGCGCCGTCCGCCAGCGGCCGCCGTAGCGTGCGATCACGTAGGCGGTCGGATAGCCGACGACCAGACACACCGCGGTGGCGATCGCCGCGTAGGAGACCGACCGCCACACGATGGGCAGGATCACCCCGTCGAAGGCCAACTCGTAGTTCGCGGTCGACCAGCCGTAGAGGATCCGTCCCACGGCGTCGGTCGAACCGACCGACGCCGCGACGACGAACCCGAACGGCACGACGAACAGCAGCAGCAGCCACACCGTCCCCGGCAGCGCCAACAGCCGAGGCACCCTCCGGCCGTCGGCCGGCGCGGGTGGGGTCACGCAGCGCGCACCTTGGTCCACGCCTGCTGCCAGCGCTGCGCGGTCTGCTGGTCGAGAGGCCTGGTCCAGCGGGAGAAGTCCGCGATGGACGCCTCGTCGACCTGCAGCCAGGGAATGTCCTTGGTCAGGTCCGCGTAGGCGGCCAGGCCCGCTGTCGTCGGGATCGGGTAGGCGATGGTGTCGACGTTCTTCTTGGCGTTCTCCGGGCGCAGCAGCCAGTCCAGGAACAGTGTCGCCGTCCCGGGGTGCTTGGCCGAGGCCGGAATGGTCCAGAAGTCGCTGCCGCTGTAGCCGCCCTCCTTCGCCGGGGCCCAACCCAGCGTCTCGGGCTGGGCGAGTTCCTTGTACGCCAGGTACATGTTTCCGGCCCAGGCGAAGCCCAACCAGGAGTCGCCGGATTCGACCTTGGTCTGCGACTGCTGCGTGGTGAATCCGCCCAACTTCGGCTTGAGTTCGATGAGCGCGGCGGCGGCCTCGTCGATCTGGCTCGGGTCGCTCGACTGCACGGGGTGTCCGAGTGCGCCGAGCGCGACGCCGATCGTGTAGGTCGGGTCGTCGAACAGGAAGATGTGGCCGTCGGCCTGCTCCGGGGCGTCCCAGAACGCACGGTAGCTCGGCTGCGGGTCGGGCACGCGGTTGGTCAGCCACTGAATTCCCGCGTCGCCGTAGGCGTATGGACCGCCGAGGTGACGTGCGATCTGCTCGTTGAGTTTCTCGTCGTCGGTCAGCTGCGGGTTCTGGAACGCCGCCGGGATCTGGTCGAGGTTCTCGAAGAGGTCGTGGTTGACCGGTTGCAGGAGCCCGTTCTGCGTCAGGCGCGGCAGGTCCTGCGACGCGGTCACCGTCACGTCGTAGGGCTGACCGGCCGCCAGCTTCTTGTGCAGGTCGGCGAAGCTGCTGAAGTAGGTCTGGTTGACCTTGACGCCGTACTCCTGCTCGAAGCCGGAGATGACCTCGTCGGAGATGTAGCCCTCCCAGTTGATGTAGTCGAGGTCGCCGTCGACCTTCGCCTCAGTGACCGGCGAGGTGGAGGAGGTGGTGTTGCCGCTGCCGCCGCTGCAGGCCGCGAGATAGAAGCCGGCCAGAGCGGCGCCGCCGGTGGCCAGGAAAGTGCGGCGGGTGTGCACACGTGTCATACGAATGTCCTGTCGTCGAAGTGGGGTGAAACGGTTCGGGATTCGGGGATCAGTACGGCGTGCGCCGCCGGCCACGACGCCCACCACTGCTCGCCCGGTGCCGGGGACGGCCCGTCGCCGTCGGGGCGGACCGCGACAAGCTCGGTGCCGTCGGCGCGCTTGAGCAGGTAGCGGGTGACCGCACCGTGGAAGGCGACGTCGGTGACGGTGGCCCGGATGAACGAGTCGTCAGCGGCGGGTGTCTGGTGCAGCGAGATGTGTTCGGGCCGAATGGTGAAGGTGACGGATGTGCCCGCGGCCAGGTCGTCATCGGGCAGTTCGATGTGCTCGTCGTCGCCGGTCCGGAGCACGGCGCGATCGTCCCGGCGCCCCGTGACCACACCGTCGACCACGTTGGAGACACCGATGAACGACGCCACGAATCGGGTTGCGGGCCTGCGGTAGATCTCGCGCGGAGAACCGATCTGCTCGACGGCGCCCTCGTTGAGCACCGCGATGCGGTCCGACATCGACAGCGCCTCACCCTGATCATGGGTGACGTAGACGAAGGTGACACCGGTCTCGCGCTGGATCCTGCCGAGTTCGACCTGCATGCTTTCCCGCAACTGCAGGTCGAGCGCACCGAGGGGTTCGTCGAGCAGCAGCACCTTGGGCTGGTTGACCAGCGCCCGAGCCAGCGCGACGCGCTGCTGCTGACCGCCGGACAGCGACCGCGGCCGCCGTGACTCGAACCCCGTCAGCGCCACCATCTCCAGCGCTTCGCCGACGCGACGCCGAATCTCCTGCCTACCAGTCCTTCTGCGGCGCAGGCCGAACGCGACGTTGTCCCACACCGACAGATGCTCGAACAGCGCATAGCCCTGGAACACGAGGTTCACGTCGCGGCGTTCGGGTGGCTGCGCGGTGATGTCCTCACCGTCGAGCAGCACTGACCCGCTGCTGGGGATTTCGAGTCCCGCGATCATCCGCAGCGTCGTCGACTTGCCGCATCCCGACGGGCCCAGCAGGGAGAAGAACTCGCCGGGCGCAAGCGCAAAACTGGTGGGGTGCACGGCCGTCGCCTCGCCGTGCGAGCCCTGATACCGCTTGGTGAGGTCTCGGACCTCCAGTCGCGGCGTCACAGGACAGTCGGAACTGCTGCCCCCAGTGCGGAATGAACAGTGCGCCAAGCCCCCTCGCGCACGACGCGCGGGCCACGGCCCGCGCTCGGTATCATCTGCGTAGTCATCGCCGGTGACCGTAGTGCACGAATTACGCTGGCAGAACTGTTCAAATCACCGCGACAAGAAGTCGCGGTGCGACCTACCCGACCGTGATGGCGTCGAGGCGTTCCTTGATGAAGTCAGCCGAGACCACCGGAGCCAGGCCCTCGACCCGCCCGATCGGCGGCGCCAAGGGGTGCACCAGGGCGTCGTGGTTGGCCTCGTAGAAGTAGATCAAGGACACCAGGTCCTCCTCCGGGGCCTCCGGTTGCGGCGGCAGCACGCGGTGTCGTCCCGACGGCCAGCGCTGACCGCTCCAGTACTCCAGCAGGTCGCCGATGTTGACCGTCAGCGCACCCGGCTGCCACGGGGCGTCCTCCCAGCCGTTCTGCTCGGAGTACACCTGAAGACCGCCGGCACCGGGTTCGCGGTCGAGCACCGTGACGGTGCCGAAGTCGGTGTGCGGCCCGATGCGGAACTGGCCGGGTTCGGGCTCACCGACGACAGTCATCGGCGGGTAGTGGTTGATGTTCATCGTCCAGGTGGGCCGGCTTGCGAGGTCCACGAACGGATTCTGCGGCAGCTTCAGCGCGTGGGCGAACAGCGCCAGCAGATCGTCGGAGACCCGGCGCATCTCGGCGGTGTACTCCTCGACCAGGCCCTGCAGGTGGGACACCTCGGTCGGCCAGACGTTGGGCGCGAACCAGATTCGGTCGACGTCCGGGTCACCGGTCGCGGTCTCGGCGCCCAGGCTGAAGCTCTCCTTGAGATCCGGCGGCGTCTCGGTGCCCTCGGCGTAGGCGTTGGCCTCCGCGCCGGGCCCGATCCAGCCGTGCCCGCCGACGGGCACCGAGTAGCGCTGCTTGACCTCATCGGGCAGTGCGAAGAACTCGCGACTGGCGGACCGGACTCGGGCCGCCAGGTCTGGGTCGACACCGTGGCCGGTGATCACGATGAACCCGGCGCGCTGCAGGCCCTCATCCACATCGACGGCCAACGCGTCGGCCTCGGCGCCACCGGCATACCAGCGCGAGATGTCGACCGTCGCAATGGCACTCATTCAGGACACTCCAATGTCTTCATTCCACAGTTCGGGACGGGCGGTGATGAACTCCTCCATCATCGTGACGCACCGTTCGTCGTCGAGCAGCGTGATCCCGACGCCGTGCTCGGCCAGCCAGTCATGGCCACCGGTGAAGGTGCGACTCTCGCCGATCACGACTGCCCCGATGTTGAACTGGCGCACCAGTCCGCTGCAGTACCAGCACGGCGACAGCGTGGTGACCATGATGGTCGACCGGTAGTCACGCTGGCGTCCCGCGTTGCGGAACGCGTCGGTCTCGCCGTGCACCGACGGGTCGTCGTCCTGGACTCGCTTGTTGTGGCCGCTGCCCAGCAGTGTCCCGTCCGCGCTGAACAGTGCGGCTCCGATCGGAATACCGCCCTCCGCCAGACCTTTTCGGGCCTCGGCGACGGCGACTTCAAGCATCTCCTCAGGTGTCACAACGCAACTCGTTCCGCTTCGATCTTGGCTCGGCAGAACACAAGGTAGCACCCGGCGGCGAGCACGAATCCGACGAAGAAGGTGATGTCGCCCAGTTCCGGAACGGCCCGCACGACGAAGCCGACGAACCGCTCCTGATTGCAGAACAGCAGCACCGACACCACCAGTCCGATCAGGAACGACGCCAGGCCCGGCCAGTTGGTGTAACTGCGGTCGTACAGGAAGCCTTCGACTCGGTGCCCACGGCGCAGATACTGGTCGGCGAACACCACGCCGAGCCAGGGCCCGATCCAGTACGCGATGAGCAGCAGGAACGCCTCATAGCTGGCGGCGGCGTCGGCCAGGGCCCACCACGCGATGAGGAATCCGGCCACGCCGAAGAACACCGTCGCCAGGGCGCGCGCGATGTGGGCGGGCAGTTTGATACCCGTGGTGACGAATGCCATTGCGCCCGAGTACACATTGATGGCGTTGGCCGCAATGGCCCCGATCGCGATGGCCAGCAGCGTGGCACTGGCCAACCATTCGGGCAGTGAACTGGTGAACGCGTCGGTCGGGTTGTCGGTGGCGTCGGTCGCGATGGTGACCGACGCGGCGCCGACGATCGCCAGCGTCGTGCACGCCAGGAACAGGCCGGTGGCGGCGAAGAACCCGGTGCGGACCGGCGAGACGGTCTTCGGCAGGTAGCGACTGAAGTCGGCCGCGTAGGGGGCCCAGCCGGCGACGTAGCCGAACGTCGTGCCCACGGTCAGCAGGAAGCCGCCGAGTCCGCCGACCCCGTCCTCGAAGGCCGGCGCGCCGAGGTCCGACTTGCCCAGGATCGCCACCGAGGCGAGCGCGAAGATCACGGCCAGCACCGGGAAGGCGAAGCGTTCGAACGCCTGCACCAGGTTGTGCCCGAAGAAGGCCAGCGAGGTCTGGATGAGGACCACCACCACGAGGGCGGGCAGCGGTCCGATGCCGAACAGGGTCGAGAGTGCGAAGGCACCGCTGACGCTGTTGGTCGCGAACCAGCCCACTCCGGCGGTGATCGACATCAGGGTCGACGGCACCGCGTTGCCCTTGAACCCGAACGGCAGACGGCCCAACACCATCTGGGGCACACCGTGCCGGGGTCCGCGCGCGGACAGGACGCCGTGCGCGAGGACGCCGAGGCCGGCGCCGAGCAGGATGCCCGCGGCGGCCTGCCAGAAGTTCATTCCGTAGTAGGCGACCGCGAGCACGCCGAGGAAGATCGTGGCGAATTCAAGGTTGGGCGACGCCCACGTCCAAACCAGTTGGCTGGGCCTGCCGTGCCGGTCGGCGTCGGCGATGAACTCGTTGCCACCGGGTTCGACCGCGATGATGCGGTCTCGGTAGGTGCCGTCGGTGGTCGGTTCGGGCGCTGTCATGCGAGCACTCTGGACCGATCTTGAATCCGCCGCAACCGGAATCGTTGTTTTTCGGGGCTGTTAGGGCGAAAGTCTCAGTCGAGACGCTTTGCTTCGACGAAATCGCTGCTGAGGGCATCGGCGCTCACGCTCGCCGCGGCGGGCCTGCCCAGCGCCGCCATCGCGTCGACGGACGGCAGCACACTGACCTCCCATCCACGCTCACGCAGCCAGGCGCTGACGTCGATGCGCTCGCCGGTGAAGAAGAGATCCTTCTGATAGATCCGTCCGTCGTCACCGTCCGCCTCCAGGCCCGATCTCGCTGCCCGGTCCAACTGTTCGAAGGCCTGCTCCAGCGCCGCGTCGCCGTAGAACTCGGGTCGATACACATCGACGATCAGTCGACTCCCGGACGCGCTCAGGCCGTCGATCCGATCGAACAGGCTGCCCTGTGCCTCCGGGGGCAGGTACGGCAGCAGACCCTCGGCCGACCATGCGGTCGGATCGCTCTGTTGAAAACCCGCCGCCCGCAACGCCTTCGGCCAGTCGCCACGCAGGTCGATCGGCACTGACGTGTCATAGGCCACGGGGACGACCTTCGGTCCCAGCGCCGCTTCCTTGAACCTCAGCACCTCGGGTTGGTCGATCTCGAACACCGAGCAGCCACGCAGCGCGTCGAGGCGCCAGGCTCGGGTGTCCAGACCCGCGGCGAGAATGACGAACTGGCGCACACCGGCCACAGCGGCGTTGACGACGAAGTCGTCGAAGCACTTTGTGCGGGTGGCCGCGTAGTTCGTCATGGTCTGGACGAACTCCACCAGGGCGGGGTCGGAGTCGCTGAAGTCCTCGGGCATGCGTCCGCCGTGTGTGACCGTCATGCCCCGTTCAGCCGCGGCGTCCAGGAACCGTTGAGCGTAGGGGTCGACGAAAAGCGGTGACCCCGCGGCGCTTTCGTAGGCTCTGACAGCCGCCGCCCCCAGTGCGGTGGCTCCGACGCTCTCGTCGACTTCCCACCTGTCGTCGCTGTCCCTCACCATCTCGCCCCCCGCGATGTGGATCACCTCGGGTGATCATCGCAGGTGGGTGCCCCGAGGGTCGCGCAATGGCTAGTCTCAGACGGACTTGCGCAAGCGCGCCCTGGCGAGCCTGCGCAGGCCGCCGCCGTCGCGGATGGGTGTGTCGATGACGTGCAGCCCACCCAGGACCGGTCGGCCCAGTCGCCGGCGCAGGCGGAAGTCGGCGATGTAGAGGCGATAGAAGAGCTGAAGGGCGAACGGGTTGATGACGGTGTCGAGCACCCGCAGCACCTTGAGGACACGCTGGAGTCGGCGCTCGTCGGCCGCGGTCCAGTCCCACCCCATCATGGCGCGGAACTCCGGCGGCAGCGTCGCCCGCGTCATGAACTGATACGCGGGGCCGCCGACGCGCGCGAGCGCGTAACCGATTGATCCCCAGGCCTCCCCCACGAACGTGAGGTCCGACAGCGTCTCGAACTCGTGGTGCACCACCGGGTCGATCGACAGCGCAGGAAGCGTCTCGTCCCACCGGCGCTGGTAATCCGCCCACGTCTGCGGCCATTCGCTGGACCGAACGTTGACTCCGGTCGCGAGCGGTTCGGCGGCGCGGGTCAGTTCATCCAGCGTGTGGTCGTCCAACGGGCCGTGCACCAGCGTGTACTGGTCGAGGTAGTACTTGAACAGGCACATGGCCACCCAGACCTGCAGTTCGCGGCTGTTGCCGCTGTACTTCACCGGACTGTCGGCCCGCGAATGGACCGCGGTGTGCACCTCGGCGACGGCCTCGCGCATGACCGCGCGGTCCTCGTCGCTGCCCATCACCGAGAGCGCGAGGTACTGGCCCGTCGTGCGGGCCCGCTTGAGTGGATACCGGCGCGGGCTACCGGAGTGGACTCGGCTCTCGCTGACGCCGTGACCGACCGGCGGCAGCGACAACTGCATGATGATGTTCGCCACGCCGTTGGTCAGGCCGACGGTGGTCATCAGGTCACGCAGCTCGCGCGGCGGCTGCCGGCGCGATGTCGTTCTCGACCCGATCTGTTCGATGGGACGCCCGCTCATAACAGCCCTCGCAATCTGATAACGAATGTTTTCAGATTGTGTGCACACCATCAGAAGGACGTCAATGCCCAGTTCGGTGGCCATTCCCTGGCCGCACCGCGACCTGCACAAACGAAGGCGGGCGCCGTTCAGCGAACGACGCCCGCAGTCAGGTCAAATCGGTCAGTCGAACTCGGGGCGCTCGGTCCTGGACCGCTTGAGTTCCCAGAAGTGCGGATACGACGCGAAGATCACCGACGCGTCCCACAGCTTTCCGGCCTCCTCGCCCCGGGGAATCCGCGACAGCACGGGACCGAAGAACGCCACGCCGTTGACGTGGATGGTCGGGGTGCCGACGTCCTCACCCACGG
The DNA here is from genome assembly GCF_010729895.1 of Mycolicibacterium confluentis. NCBI lineage: Bacteria > Bacillati > Actinomycetota > Actinomycetes > Mycobacteriales > Mycobacteriaceae > Mycobacterium > Mycolicibacterium confluentis. The sequence goes on along the minus strand of NZ_AP022612.1, from coordinate 1,377,668 downwards.
CGTCCATCCCGGCATGGTGGCTCTTCCGCAACGCCTCGTCGTACTTGTCGGTGGTCGCTGCCTCGGCCAACTCGGCGGGCAGGCCGACCTCGTCGAGGGCCTTGGCGATGACGTCGTCGAAGTCCTTGTTGTCCTGATTGTGGATCAGCGTGCCCATGGCGGTGTAGAGCGGCGCCAGGATCTCGGGCCCCTTGGACTGTTCGGCGGCGATCGCCACCCGCACCGGACCCCACGCCTTCTTCATGGCCTCCTGGTACTCCTCGGGCAGATCCCGGCCCTCGTTGAGCACCGCCAGGCTCATGACGTGGAACTTCACCTCAATGTCGCGGACCTTCTCGACCTCGAGAATCCAGCGCGAGGTGATCCAGCACCACGGACACAGCGGATCGAACCAGAATTCAGCAATATCTTTACCGTCTTTATTGGCCACAAGCGCATCCTTTCCGATCACAGCGCGTTGTCAACACCGCTTGGCACAACCCGGGGTACCCGATGTGTGTTCCCGCTCCCGCTGCGTAAGCTGCGCGAACCGCGTGGCGCGACGTCGCGCGGACTAAGGTTGAACAGCGTGGCACTTCCCAATCTGACCCGAGACCAGGCCGCCGAACGCGCCGCACTGGTCACCGTCGACAGCTACCGCGTCTCACTGGACCTCACCGACGGCGCAGGCGCGCCGAGCGAGAAGGTGTTCCGGTCGGTGACCACCGTCGAGTTCGACGCACTCGCCGGCGCCGACACCTACCTCGACATCGCCGCCGACAGGATCCACAGCGCGACCCTCAACGGGCATGACATCGACGTGTCCGGTTACGACGAGTCGACCGGCATCGCACTTCAGGGCCTGGCCGAACACAACGTCGTCGTCATCGACGCCGACTGCCGCTACTCCAACACCGGCGAGGGCCTGCACCGGTTCGTCGATCCGGTCGACGGCGAGGTGTACCTGTACTCGCAGTTCGAAACCGCCGACGCCAAGCGCATGTTCGCCTGTTTCGATCAGCCTGATCTCAAGGCCGCCTTCGACGTCCAAGTCACCGCACCCGCGCACTGGGAGGTCATCTCCAACGGCGCCACCACCCTGGTCGAGGACGCCGACGGCGGCGCCAAGCGGCACACCTTCGCCACCACGCCGCGGATGAGCACCTATCTGGCCGCGCTGATCGCAGGCCCGTACGCGGTGTGGCGCGACGTGTACTCCGACGAGCACGGCGAGATCCCGCTGGGCCTCTTCTGCCGCGCCTCACTGTCACAGCACATGGACGCCGAGCGACTGTTCACCGAGACCAAACAGGGATTCGGCTTCTACCACACGAACTTTGGCATCCCCTACGCGTTCGGCAAGTACGACCAGCTTTTCGTTCCGGAATTCAACGCGGGTGCCATGGAGAACGCCGGTGCGGTCACGTTCCTCGAGGACTACGTGTTCCGGTCCAAGGTCACGCGCTACCTCTACGAACGCCGCGCCGAGACCGTGCTGCACGAGATGGCCCACATGTGGTTCGGCGACCTCGTCACCATGACGTGGTGGGACGACCTGTGGCTCAACGAATCGTTCGCCACATTCGCCTCGGTGCTGTGCCAGGCCGACGCCACCGAGTACACGCAGGCGTGGACCACGTTCGCGACCGTCGAGAAGTCCTGGGCCTACCGGCAGGACCAACTGCCCTCGACGCATCCGGTGGCCGCCGACATTCCCGACCTGCACGCCGTCGAGGTGAACTTCGACGGCATCACCTACGCCAAGGGCGCCAGCGTGCTCAAGCAGTTGGTGGCCTACGTCGGGTTGGAGTCATTCCTCGCGGGCCTTCGGGATTACTTCCGCGAACACGCCTTCGACAACGCCACGTTCGGAGATCTGTTGGGCGCGTTGGAGAAGTCGTCCGGCCGCGATCTGTCCACCTGGGGCCAGCAGTGGCTCAAGACAACCGGCCTCAACACCCTGCGAGCCGACTTCGACGTCGACGCCGACGGCAAGTTCACCCGGTTCGCCATTGAGCAGAGTGGTGCCGCCCCAGGCGCCGGGGAGACTCGGGTGCACCGGTTGGCGGTCGGCATCTATGACGACGACAACACCGGCAAGCTGGTCCGTGTCCACCGCGAGGAGCTCGACGTCGAGGGACCCACCACCGAAGTTCCGGCCCTGCATGGTGTTTCGCGCGGCAAGCTGATCATCGTCAACGACGACGACCTGACCTACTGCTCGCTGCGCCTCGATCCGGACTCGCTGAACACGCTGCTGACCCGGATCGCCGACATCTCCGAGCCCCTGCCGCGGACGCTGGCCTGGTCGGCCGCCTGGGAGATGACCCGTGACGCCGAACTCAAGGCCCGCGACTTCGTGCAGTTGGTGATCGGCGGCATCGGCGCCGAGACCGAGGTGGGCGTCGCGCAGCGGCTCCTGCTGCAGGCGCAGACCGCGCTCGGTTCCTACGCCGAGCCCGGCTGGGCGAAGTCGACCGGCTGGCCGGCCTTCGGTGACCGACTGCTGGACCTGGCCCGCGAGTCCGCGCCGGGCTCGGATCATCAGCTCGCGTTCGTCAACGCGCTGTGCACCTCAGTGCTCTCGCCCAACCACGTCGCGGTGCTGGCGACGCTGCTGGACAACGAGCCCGCCGAGGTGAACCTGACCGGCCTGGTGATCGACACGGACCTGCGCTGGCGGATCGTCACCGCGTTGGCCGGTGCGGGCCAGATCGACGCCGACGGCACCGCGACACCCTTCATCGACGCCGAGGCCGCGACGGACAACACCGCCGCCGGCAAGCGCAGCGCCGCGGCGGCGGCAGCGGCCCGTCCGCAGCCGGCGGTCAAGGATGCGGCCTGGCAGGAGGTGGTCGAGGACGACACCTTGGCCAACATCACCGCGCGCTCGATCATCGGCGGTTTCGTGGCACCCGGGCAGGGCGAGATCCTGCGGGCGTTCACGGCGCGCTACTTCGAGGCCATCAGCGGGGTGTGGGAGCGCCGGTCCTCCGAGGTCGCTCAGACCGTGGTGATCGGGCTGTACCCGTCGTGGGACATCAGCTCCGAAGCCGTCGAGGCCGCCGACACGTTCCTGGCCGACCCGGAGGTACCGCCGGCACTGCGGCGCCTGGTACTCGAGGGCCGGGCCGGCGTGGTGCGTTCCCTCAAGGCACGGGAGTTCGACGCGGGATAGCCCTCAAACGCCGAAAGCCGCTTCTGCAGATCTGCAGAAGCGGCTTTCGGCGTTAGAAGGTCAGCGGGCGGCATGGCCGACACGAATCTCTCCGGAACAGAAACTGATTCTTCCGGAGCGTTAATAATGTCGGTTATGGCGACCTCCGCGACCGACGACATCCGCGACAGTCAGCCCAGTGATGCGGTGATCGCTCGACTTCCGGTCACCGACAGGAGGACCTGGCTCGGACTCGTCGCCGTGGCACTGCTGTTGGTGGCGGCCACGGCGTGGGCGGCCTTCGGTCGGACACCGGAGACGATCAACGGCAATGCCATGATCGTGCCGACCCACGGATTCATCGAAGTGGGAGCACCGACCGCGGGAACAGTCACCGCGGTACTGGTGGCCCCCGGACAAGAGGTCACCAGCGGCCAGACGGTCGTCACGCTCTCCGATCCCGACAGGGGTGAGCTCGACGTCAAGGCGCCGGCCGACGGCCTGGTCGGCACGGTGCTGGTGCATGCCGGCTCCACCGTCGGGGCGCTCAGCACACTGACGACGATCGACCCCACCATGGACGGCAACATCGCCGTCGCGTTCGTGCCGGCTGACCAGGGCACGCGAATCAGCCCGGGAATGCGGGCGAATGTGTCGCTGGCATCGGTCCCCAGTTCCGAATTCGGCACTGTCACAGGCACCGTCACCTCGGTGGCCGCACTGCCGGTGTCGGCCGCGCGGATCCAGCTGCTCGTCGGCGGCAACGAGCAGCTGCCGACCTACTTCCTTTCCGAGGGGCCCATGGTGGAAGTCGACGTGGCCCTCGACACCGACGCGGACTCCCCCAGCGGCTACGCATGGTCATTCGGTTCCGGCCCCGACAAGGAGATCACGACCGGGACACTGGCGCAGGTGTCGGTCATCCTCGGCACCAGCACGCTGCTCGAGAAGCTGGTCAAGTGAGACGCAGCCAGGCCAGTTCGGCACAGCTGCTGCGCCAGCACGTGGCCGCCTGTCCGTCTGCCTACGTCTACGCCGCCGTCGCGGGCCTGCTGATCACCGTTCCGGGGATCGCTGTGCCACTGCTGATTCGATCATTCATCGACCAGTACCTGATCGCCGGGAACGACGCCTGGCGGACACCCGTCCTGGTCGGCATGACCGCGGCGTTCACCTCGACTGCTGTGATCACCTGGCTGGTCTACGTCGTGCTGTCCCGATTCGCCGTCCGGCTCAGCGCAGCCCAGTCTGTGCAGTTCGCGTGGCATGTCCTGCGGCTGCCGATACCGACTGTCGAGAAGCTGGGCGCCGGTGGCCTGACGGCCCGCGCATCGTCATTGCAGCGGCAGGCATTCGCTGCGGGACTGCTGCTGCCGCTGACAGCCTTCGCTCTGGTCACGGTGGTCGTCTACGCGGTCGCCATCGTCGCCATCAACGTGGTGCTGGGCCTGGCCGGGATGACGGTGGTGATCGGCTCCAGCGTGCTGAGTTATGTGATGTTGCGGCGCCGTCGAGGCCTGCAGGCCCGATCGGACGCCGCCAAGGTGGCACTCTCAGCCGAGACCACCGGAATCGTCTCCAGCATCGAAACCATCAAGGCCGCCGCCTGGGAGCAGTGGGTGTTCGAACGCTGGAGTCGATCTCGATCAGCAGTGGGTACCACGACCTCAGCGTTGGCGATGGATGCCCAACGACTGGCACTGATTTCGCCCGTCACCCAAACCATCGGCCTGGGACTGGTGCTGGCACTGGGCGCCCACCTGGTGCTGATCGGCGAGTTGTCGCTGGGCACGCTGGTGGCCACTCAATCGCTGTTTCTGGCGATCCTTGTGCTGGCCGGCCAATTCCCCGGAGTCGGCGCATTGTTGGAGGCGGTCAACAGTGTGAGCCGTCAGTCCGCACACATCGAAGAGCTTCCCTTGGACCCGGAAGTCCTCGTCGACACTCCTGACCGTCTCGCCCCAGCACCAACCGCCCCGGTGTCGCTTGCCCTGCGCAATGTCACTTTCAGCTACGGCACCCAAGACGACACCTCAGCGCCACCGCTGTTCACCGACCTTTCACTGGACGTGCCGCCCGGCAGTTGGCTGGCCGTCGTCGGATCCAGTGGGAGCGGCAAGTCCACCCTGGCACGGCTGGTCGTCGGCGAGTTGCAGCCAGGGTCGGGAGTCATCGCGCTGGACGGTGTTTCGCGGCTGGCACTCCCACGCCGGTTCCGGGGGAACCGCGTGGGGTACGTACCGCAGCACCCAATACTGATGCCCGGCACCATTTCCGAGAACATCACGATGTTCGACGACTCCATCTCCACTGAGCAGATCAACCGGGCATTGGCCGACGCCTGTGTCGCCGACGCGATCAACTCCCGCCCCGCCGGACTTGCCGAACGGATCAGCGCCACCGGACACGGCTTCAGCGGCGGCGAACTGCAGCGCATCGCGATCGCCCGCGCCCTCGTTCGCGCGCCAGGGCTCCTCATCCTCGATGAGGCGACCAGCGCGCTGGATCCGGTGGTGGAAGCCGAGGTGGGCCAAGCACTGCGACAGCGTGGATGCACATGTCTGCTCATCGCCCATCGCCTGAGCACCGTGCGCGACGCGGACGAGATCATCGTCATGGAGCGCGGCCGGGTGGTCCAACGCGGCGCGTTCGATGAGCTTTCCACTGAAGGACAATTCGCGGAATTGGCATATGGCTGAACACATTCAACCGGATCGGTCGACGACGACCGGCGGTACTCTCGATGAGACCATCGAGGCCTTGACCGCGTTCGCCGAACCCTCAGTCCGCCGGGCGCCTCGGCGTTCCGACCAATTCGCCGACACGATGTCGGTGATCGGCGCAGCGCTGGAGCACCCTCAGGTCGACCCGTCGGAACCCACCGAACCCCTGCTGGCCGCGGTCGACGCCACGGCCGCGGCGTCGTCCTGGATGCACTGGCGGGTGCGTCTGCGCGGCAACTGGCGTGCCATGGTCCCCGGCCCGATGCTCGTCGAGACGGACGGCACACCCGCCGCCGTGGTGCCCTCGCGAACAGGGACGCTGCTGGTGCGCGGACCTGATCGACAGACCCGTCGGTTGGATCGCAATGCCGCGGGCGGAGTGTCGGCGGACGCGGTGGCATTCGCGATCGACCTCCCGGCGACAGCCCACTGGTGGTCGTTGGTGTTGTGGTCGCTGCGTCGACAGCGCCACGACGTCTGGCTGTACCTGGCGTTGGCGGTCACCAGCGGCCTGGGGGCACTCCTGTTGCCGGCCACCACCTCGGCTGTCTTCAACCTCGCCATCCCGCAGGGCCGAACCGATCTGGTGACAGTACTGTTGGCGGTGTTCGCCTCGGCGAGCGCGGCGGTTGCGGTGGTCTCGCTTCTGCGCGGATACCTGTTGGTCCGAATCCGTGACCGGATGGATCTGGTGCTGTCGCATGCGGTGACGGCCCGGCTGCTGCGCCTCAAGGCCGCCTTCTTCCGGTCCCGACCAGTCGGTGAAGTGGTCAGCCGCGCCACGGCTGATCAACAGGCGCGACAGTCGGTCGACGACGCCGTCGTATCCCTGCTGATCTCTTCGGTTTTCGGCCTGTCCAGCATCGGGTTCGTGTTTGCAGCCGGAGCCTCGGTCGGGATCGTGGTGGCGCTCACGGTGATCCTGGTGCTGGCCGGATCGGTCGCGGTGAACTGGAAGAAGCGCACGGTGTTGCCCGCACTGCTGGAACGGCGATCCAGCACCGACGCGATGCTGCTGTCCATCCTGCGCACGCTGGGAACGTGGCGGGTCACCGCACGCGAAGACCGGGCGTTGGTGCAATGGGCGCAGTTGCAGGGTGAGAGCACCCGGGTGATGGGACGCCAGCTGCGGTCAGTGTCCCTGAGTGCACCGATCACCAGCGCCGCGTCCACGGTGGTGCTGACCACCTTCGTGGCGGCCGTGGTGATTCTGCCGGTGGCTGCACTCGAACCCGGATCGGCAACTGCGCCAGGTGCTTTCCTAGCGATCTACACGGCACTCTCACAAGTCACCGTGGCGATGCTGGCGCTGAGTTCCAACCTGATCACGCTGTCGGAGTACGGTCCACAGCTTTCCCGGCTGAACCCCATTGTCGCCGCCGACGCCGAGAACCGACCGGACGTCGTGCATCCCGGACAGCTGACCGGAGCCCTGTCGATGCGAGAAGTCACGTTCGGCTACCGCACGGACAGGCCTCCGCTCTTCGAGAACCTGTCCCTCGATGTGCGACCCGGTGAGTTCGTTGCCGTCGTGGGCCCCTCAGGCAGTGGCAAATCGACCCTGATGCGACTGCTGCTCGGATTCGAGGAGCCGTGGTCCGGCGCCGTCTGCTACAACGGCACCGACTTGTCCCGATTGGACGTCGCCGCGGTTCGACGCCAGATCGGGGTGGTGCTGCAGTCCTCGGATCCGATGGGAACCACAGTCCGCGAATGCATCTGCGGTCCACGCCTCATCCCTGAGGACAGCATGCGGAAGCTGCTCACCGCCTGCGCACTGGAGGACAGCGTGGCCGGGATGCCGCTCGGTTTGGAAACCTCAGTGGGCGAAGGTGGTTCGGCGCTCAGCGGCGGGCAGCGCCAACGTCTGATGATCGCCGCCGCGCTGGCGGCCGACCCGGCGATCATCTTCCTGGACGAGGCGACCAGCGCACTCGACAATGCGACACAGGCCGTCGTGATGCGCACCATCACCGAATCGAGCGCGACCCGTGTGGTGATCGCCCACCGCCTCTCGACGGTCCGGCGGGCGGACCGCGTACTGGTGGTCGCCGACGGCGGCATCGCCGAGTCGGGGACACCGGAGGAACTTCTCGAGGCGGGCGGCCTCTTCTCCAAGCTGGCGGCACGCCAGCAGCTGTGAGGCAGGTCAGTCGGCTGCGTAGGACTCGAACACCGCGGATTCGCGCTGCCGACTCGGGTACCACCGCCACACCACCAGCAGCGCCACCGTGACAAGCACGATCGCGATGACGAAGGCGTAGGTCTTCCCCGTCGAGAACGCGGTCGCCGCATCGCGCAACAGGCCCTCCGCTGAGGCCGGCGGATAGCTGGCCGCCACCGACTCAGCCTTCTGATAGGAGGCAGCGATCCCCTCGGCCGCCTCCTCGCTGATCCGGGCGGCTTCCTCGTCGGGCAGGCCAGCGTACGAGCTCATCATCGCCCCTGAATACGTGAGGGTCAGCGCGCCGGCCATCAACGCCTGGATCAGCGCGCCACCGAAGTCGCGGGTCAAGTCGGTGAACGACGAACCCATCCCGGCGCGCTGCGCGGGCAGGCTGGCCATGATGGCGGTCGATGCCGCGGCCCCCGCGAACGCAGTGCCGGCTCCGAGGATCGCGTAGGGCGCCAACACCACCCACACCGACGAACCCGGATGCCACAACATCGCAATCATCACGAAGCCGATCCCGATGCATCCGATGCCGACGGTCAGGGTGAAACGTCCACCACGCTCGGTCATCCATCGGCTGGCGAACGGTGAGCCGACCAGGAAGCAGATCGCAGCCGGGATGGTGGTCGCCGCCGACTGAAAGGTGTCATACCGCAGGACATTGGCGGTGAACTGCTGACCGATGTACAGCCCGCCGATCAGCGCGCCGAAGGCGATGCTGCCCGCCAGTGCGGCGATCAGGAACGTGGGCTGCCCGGCCAGCCGGAGGTCGACGAGCGGGTGCGGCGCCGAACGCTGACGTACCAGGAACAGTGCGGTGACGACCACCGCGACGACCACCAGGGCCACCAGCATCACCGAAAATCCCTCGGTGGCCTCCTGAACCGCGAGCACCAGGGCCGCCACGGCGATGATCGACAGCAGCCCGCCGAGATGGTCGACGGGTTCGGTGTCGAGGTCTTCGTCTGCGGGGATCACGAGTCTGCCGATCACCAGCAACGCCACCGCGAAGGGCGCGGTCAGCAGGAACACCGACCCCCACCAGAACCACAGCAGCAGCGCGCCGGCCACCACGCTGCCCAGGAATGCCGTGCTGCCGCCGACACCGGACCACAGCGCAATGGCGCCGGTGCGGGCCCTGCCGCGCCACAGCACCGAGATGAGTGACAACGTGGTGGGAAACAGCAGCGCCGCGCCGACACCGCCGATGATGCGCGCCGCCACCAACACTTCCACCGACGGCGCCCAGGCCGCGATCAGTGCCGCCGGAATCGACACGGCAGCGCCCCACATCAGCAGGGATTTTCGACCGTAGCGGTCGCCCACGGCGCCGAGATAGAGCACGGTCGCCGCGAGCGCCATGGTGAACGCGTCGGCGATCAGATTCTGTTGACTCTGGCTGGCATCCAACGCCTTGGCGATGTCGGGCAGTGCGACGTTGGCGATCGACATGTTGATGTTGGCCACGCCGGCTGCGACGAGCAGCGTGCCCAGAATCCACGGTGCGTGCTGCGGCCGGTCTTGCATCGGCGTCAATATACGCAGGGGTGCGACGAGCGCGCAGTCTGCGAATCCGGGCGGCGTGTCGACGCTCGATGAACAAGAAAGGGGCGCGCATTCCTGCGCGCCCCTTTAGCTGGTGCGGACCGGGCGGCCCGCGCCCGTTGACCTACGGGCGAGAGATCCCGGCGGACAGCACGCGCACGGCGCTGACCAGTCCGTCGATCAGGTTGCCCTCCTTGAAGGCGGAGGCGGCGGCGGCCACCCCGAGCGGAGCGGCCGACTCGGCCCCACGGCCCTGCACGCCGGCGCCGTAGACCACCTCGATGGCTCGCTGGTTGGGCGACACCGCGATCAGCACCGCATCATTGGGGGTGGGGACTCGGCCGAGGATTCTGCGGGCCTCGGCGGCCGGGTCTGCGCCCAGGTCACCGATGTAGACCGCAAAACGGGCCTTGGACTCCCGCGAACCCCACTTCAGGGCCTCGTCGAGAGCAACTCGGTCCTTGATCGAGAACGGGTAGGTCTCCGACGGCTCGCCGGGTTCGACGACGCCCGACAGGCGACCGCTGGACGTCACCGCCCAGCCGCGAGGCAGCGACTCAGGGTCGACGGTCACCAGCGTGGAGTGATCACCACTTGCCACTTGCGCCACCTCCCACAGTCAGCTCGTCGGCGCCGTGGCCGTGTGCGTCGCCAATCTTCTCGTCGGTGGCGGCCCACAGGATCGGGCCGTAGGTCCACTCGTCGGGAAGGTTGTACGAGGCGGGATGCGGCCCCTTGCGCGGCAGTGTCAGAAGGGCCAGGATCGCCGCCAAGAGCAGCGGGACCCCGCCCAACAGGGAATGGGTAAGCGCGGTACTCACGCGCCTAACCTATCGCAGCCGGGCCCGGCTCTCGAGAACAAGGCGCGTTTCGCCTCAGGCGGCGCCTTCACCGAGGTAGCGCACCCACGCCGGATCGAGCTCCTTGACCGTTGACAACAGCCGCCAGTGCTGCCCCTTCGGGGGCATGGGGGCCCGTCGCAGCGCCCACCCGAGTTCGGACAACAGCCGGTCGGCCTTGCGGTGGTTACACGTCGAGCAGCACGCCACGCAGTTCTCCCAGGTGTGCTCGCCACCACGACTGCGCGGCACGACATGGTCGACGGTGTCGGCTTTGCTGCCGCAGTAGGCGCACCTGAACCTGTCCCGGTGCATCAACGCCGCCCTGGTCATCGGAACCCGGGCCCGGTACGGCACCCGCACGTAGCTGCGCAGCCGGATCACCGACGGCACCGCGACCGTGCGCATCGCCGAGTGGATGATGGGCCCATTCGGGTCGTCGTGCACGACGTCGGCCTTGCCGCAGAGCAGCATGACGATGGCCCGGCGCATGGGCAACGCCGTCAGCGGTTCGTAGGTCGAGTTCAGCAGCAGGACGCGGCGCCTTCCCCATACGGAGCTGGGGTCATGGGCGACGGTCGGAGGCTCTCCGACGGTCTCCACACTGTGCAGCGGCGCGCCAATCCCCTGCCCGACCGGGCCGGCGGATGAGCGGTGGCCCACCCGTTTCGCCAGGTTGCGTTTGCGCTGCGCCATTGGTCCTCCGCCGACAGTCCACCACGGATTCGCCGCATGCGCACGGCAATTCCGATCATGTTCGCAGGTCAATCCAGTGAACTTTCAGTGTCCTCGGACCACCGGGGCAGAGTGTGATCCTGGACACGAGTCCGCTTGAATAGGTCTATGACCTACGGCGAATACCCACCCGGCGGGCCTCAACAACCCGAAACGCCCCCGCCTGGTTATCCGTACGCTCCCGCGCCGGTCGACCCCTACGCGCAGCCGTACCCAGGTGCACAGCAGCAGCCGTATCCGGGCGCGTATCCGCCGCCTGCCGGTGGCTACCCGCCGTCGGGGGCCTACCCGCCCCTCGGCGCCTATCCGCCTCCTGGTGCGTACCCGCCTGGCGCCTACCCGTCGTCGGGCGCCTACCCGCCGCCTTCGGGCGCTTACCCGCCACCATCCGGTGCCTACCCGCCGCCATCCGGTGCCTACCCGCCGCCCCAGCCTGGCTCCCCCCTGCCCTATCCCCCGGAGCAGACCAACACCCTGGCCACGCTCTCGATCGTGTTCGCGTTCGTGTTCGCACCCGTCGGGGCGCTGTTGGGACACCTGGCGCTGGGGCAGATCAAGCAGAGCCATGAACGCGGCCGCGAGCGCGCGCTGATCGGGATGACGCTGTCGTATGCGGTCATCGTCTTCGCGGTGCTCGCGCTCGTGGCGACCCTGACGGTCGCGGACCGGTCGGGCGACGGCACGACGACGGTCGCCGGCGATGAACCCTCGCTGACGATGCCTGCCCCCGCAGCGCCGCCCGGAACCACCGCACCGAAGCAGTCCCGCGTCGACATCTCCAACGTGCTGCTGAGCCTCGACGAGGTCAGAACCATCATGAAGACCCCCGGCCTGTCCCCGTCGTCGTCGAGCGGGTCAGGTTCGGGTTCCGGTTCCGACAAGGACGTCACCGCCGAACCCGAGGAATGCCTCAGTGCGGTCGCCGCGGGCATCGACACTGTGTACGAGGGCAAGGGTGGTCGCGACTACAAGCGGGCCAGCTTCAGCGACAACAGCGTCGTCACCATCGTTGATCAGGTCGCGGTCGGCTTCGACGACGCCGCCGCGGCCAGGAAGTTCGTGGCCGACAGCCGCACCCAGTGGCAGCAGTGCGCGGGCAGGTCATTCACGCTGACGTCGCCGAGCGGCACCATCACCTGGGACATCGGCACTCCGACCGGCGGGCCCGAACGCGTCGCGGTGCGGAGCACCATCACCGCCGGTCCCGGTGTGCCGCAGTACCGGGTTCTGGCAGTCAAGGGCAGCGTCGTGGTCGACATCGCCGTCGTCTCGCCGACCGCGACCACCGAACCCGACGTGATCACCGACCGGATCCTGGCGCGGATTCCGTCCTGAGACACAATGGTGGAGATGGAACAGCCACAGCAGACCTTCTACGACGCCGTCGGGGGCCACGAAACGTTCGCCAAGATCGTCTCGCGGTTCTACGAGTTGGTGCGCGACGACGAGATCCTGCGGCCGCTGTACCCCGAGGATGACCTCGACGGGGCCGAGGAGCGCCTGCGCATGTTCCTCGAGCAGTACTGGGGCGGCCCGAGGACCTATTCCGAACTGCGTGGACACCCGCGACTGCGCATGCGCCACAACCCATTCCGCATCGGATTCCTCGAGCGCGACGCGTGGCTGCGCTGCATGCACACCGCGGTCGCCGAGATCGACACACAGACTCTCGACGACGCGCACCGGCGCGCGCTGCTCGACTACCTCGAGATGGCCGCGCAGTCGATGGTGAACGCCCCCTTCTGACCTGACCCGCCGCTGGCGCCGAGACTTCAACCATTGCGAGCCCGCACGGCGTGTCTTCGCGGCGGTTTAAGTGTCGCGCTCGTCAAGGCGCCGCGGCGCAGGTGTCTAGCGCAGCACCACCGCAGGATCGCCCCGTCGCCGGTACACCGACCCGAACCGGGCGTCGATGCGAAGCCACGCGGGCAGGATCCGCACGCGCACGATCTCGTCGGCAGGCACGGCCTCGGCGCGCTGCGGCAGGAAACCCATCGCCGTCAGCGCGAAGACGCAGCGCATCGGGACACCCACACTCAGATCACCACCCGGTGCACTGACGACAAGCACCTCCTGATCGAGCAGGGAGGCCGGCGGGCCGTGCGCACTGCCGTGTTCACGCGCGAGTTCGGCGCCCCGCGCGGCGAGATCGAGCATCACGCGCGCGGGAACGTCGTCGATGTGCACAAAACCTTTGTCCGGCGGCAGCACCCCGCGCCACGCCGAGTCCATCGGGAACCCCGGCTCGACGCGTTCGGTGGCGGCGACAAGCCCACGAGCCAGCGCGTCCGCACCGGCCGACAGGTCAGCCGGATTCACCCGACCGTGCACCACCCTACTGGCCAGCACATCGAAACCCGTTGCCACCCAAGCGACCACGCGGTCCGCTCCACGAGCACGCAGCCGCACCACCGCGGCCTCGTCCAAGCGCAGCGCCCGGTCGGTGAACGTCGCCAAATCGGCGCGATCGGCCGGACCCGCCGGCCAGAGACCGAATTCGGACTCCCCGCTGTCGCTTCGGCCGTTTCCCCGGTGGGGGGATATCACCGCAACCACCGCTCCAGGTATGCGCGATGGTCCGGCGACAGCCGCACCAGCTTCTGCTCCTCGATGTCGAACGCCGCCAACTGCGTCTCGGCGATCACCGCGGGCCGCGAGTCCGGCTCGGCGCTGACCGACCGCACCTCGTAGCCCAGCGTGAAGTCCACGGCGCGCAGCCTCTTCACCCAGATGGTGACCTGCAGGGGCGTGTCCACCAGACGCAGCTGGCCCTTGTAGGACACCTTCACCTCAGCGATCAACAACCCGGTGGTGGTGATCGTCGGCCCGAAGGCCTCCGACAGGAACGGGACTCGTGCCTCTTCGAGGATGGTCACCATCGTGGCGTGGTTGATGTGCTGATACATGTCGATGTCCGACCAGCGCACCGGAACCGGTGTGACGTAGTGCTCCCCAGGCATTTACCTGTTGCTCCCGTTCAACTCGTTCTCGTCATGTTGCGGATCTGGCGCGCCGCCACCGACAGCGTCGCCAGGTCGTGCGCGCCGTCGGCATTGATCTCGCCGAGCGTCCGCCGCGCCCGCGCCAACCTCGAGGAGTTGGTCTGCTGCCACTCCTCGATCTTCTCCTCGCCGCTCTCCTCGGGCTCGCCGACCGCGAGCACGTCAAGGGTGAGCATGCGCAACGAACTGTAGAGGTCGTCCCGGATGGCCAGACGAGCCAGGGCGTGCCACCGGTCATCGCGGGGCAGCCCCGACACCGCGGTCAGCAGACCGTCGGTGCCGAGATGGTCCATGAGCGCGAAGTAGGCGTCAGCCACCTCGACGACGTCCCTGTCCACGATGTCGGCGACGTCGATCACGTCGAGCAGGCTGTACTGGTAGAGACCTGTGCTCACCATGAAGGCCAGATCCTTCGGGGCGCCGTGGGCCGCGAACTCGTCGGCCTCCTTAGTGACGATCGCCAGATCGTCCCCGCGCAGCCACTCGCGCATTCTCGGCGTCAGTGCGGCGACCTTGGCCGCGAACCGGTTGATCTCGGCGCCGACGGCCAGCGGCTGGGGGCGGTAGTTCAGCAGCCAGCGGCCAGCACGATCGATGAGCCTGCGCAGGTCCAGCGTCATCCGGTCCGAAATGTGCACGGGAATGTCGTTTTCCAGCGATGCGGACCGAATCTGCCGCCACACGTCGCCGATGCCGAAGATCGCATCGGTGGCCGCATACGTCCGCACGGCGTCGACGTAGCCGACCCCGACGTCCTCGGTGATGCGGTAGGCGTAGGTGATTCCGGCCGTGTCGACCATGTCGTTGACGAGCATGGTCGTGATGATCTCGCTACTCAGCTGATGGTTGCGGACCTCGGCGGTGAAGCGGTCTCGCAACTGCCGGGGGAAGTAGTTCGGCAGCCGGGACGCGAACACCTCCTGGTCGGGCAGTTCGCTGGCCAGCAACTCGTCCTTGAGCGCGAGCTTGACGTGGGCCATCAGCGTCGCCAGTTCCGGTGAGGTCAAACCGATCCCGGCGTCGATGCGCCGCCTGATCTCCTTGTCGGCGGGCAGGGCCTCGAGGTCGCGGTTGAGGCCGCGGGTGTGCTCGAGTTCCTTGATCTGGCGGGCGTGCACGTTGAGCAGGGCCGCGGCGTTGGCACGACTGGTGCCCATCAGGTCGTTCTGCTCCGCGTTGTTCTCGAGCACCAGTGCGCCGACCTCGTCGGTCATCGACTCCAGCAGCGCCGACCGTTCGCCTGCGTCGACCTTGCCCAGTGTGACAAGCGAATCCACGAGGATCTTGATGTTGACCTCATGGTCGGAGCAGTCCACACCGGCAGAGTTGTCCAGGGCGTCGGTGTTGATCCGGCCACCGGCGAGGTCGAACTCGACACGACCACGGGACGTGACGCCGAGGTTGCCGCCCTCCCCGATCACCTTGGCGCGCACCTGATTTCCGTTGACGCGCACCAAGTCGTTGGCGCGGTCACCGACGTCGGCATCGGATTCGGTCTCGGCCTTGACGTACGTGCCGATGCCGCCGTTCCAGAGCAGGTCCACCGGCGCCATCAGGATCGCCTTGACCAGTGCGGGCGGGGTCAGTTCGGTGACCTCGGCACTGATGCCCAGCGCCCTGCGCATCTCGGCGCTGATCGGAATGGACTTCTGCTCGCGGCTGAAAACCCCACCGCCGGCGGAGATCAACGACTTGTCGTAGTCGTCCCACGTGGACCGCGGCAGATCGAACAGGCGCCGGCGCTCCTGCCAGGACGACGCGGCATCCGGGGTGGGGTCGACGAAGATGTGCAGGTGGTTGAACGCCGCGATCAGCCGAATGTGCTCGGACAGCAGCATTCCGTTGCCGAAGACGTCACCGCTCATGTCCCCGACGCCGACGACGGTGAAGTCCTGCGACTGCGTGTCCATCCCCATCTCGCGGAAGTGTCGCTTGACGCTCTCCCACGCACCCCTGGCGGTGATGCCCATGGCCTTGTGGTCGTAGCCGACCGATCCGCCGGACGCGAACGCGTCGCCCAGCCAGAATCCGTAGGACTTGGCGACGTCGTTGGCGATGTCGGAGAATGTCGCGGTGCCCTTGTCGGCCGCAACCACCAGGTAGGCGTCCTCGCCGTCGCGGCGGACGACCTGTGGCGGCGGCACGACCGCGCGGGTCGCGGTCTCGACGTTGTCGGTCACGTCGAGCAGTCCCGCGATGAACAGGCGGTAGCACGCGACACCCTCGTTGCGGGTGGCTTCGCGGTCTGCCGCGGGGTCACCGATGGGCGCAGGCGGATGCTTCACGACGAAGCCACCCTTGGCGCCGACCGGCACGATGACGGCGTTCTTGACCGCCTGCGCCTTGACCAGGCCGAGGATCTCGGTGCGGAAATCCTCGCGTCGATCCGACCAGCGCAGTCCACCGCGCGCCACCGCGCCGAAGCGCAGATGCACGCCCTCGACCCGGGGTGAGTAGACGAAGATCTCGAATCGGGGCCTGGGCAACGGCAGTTCGTCGATCAGACCGGGATTGAGTTTGGTCGCGAGCACCCCTTTACTTCGTGCCGACTCCGGCCTTGTCACAAAGTAATTGGTGCGCAGTGTGGCCTGGATCAGGGAGGCGAATGCGCGCAGCACCCGGTCGGTGTCCAGGCTCACCAGGGCGTCGATGTCGGCGGCCACGGCCGCGGCGGCCGCCTGCGCCGCTGACTTCGTCGCGTCGGACTGCTCAGGGTCGAACAGCGCCTCGTAGAGTTCGACCAGCGACCGCGCGGTCTTCGCGTTGTCGTTGATGACGGTCTCGATGTGCGACTGGCCGTACGGAAAACCGGCCTGCTTCAGGTATTTCGCGTAGGCGCGGATGATCACGACCTGCTGCCACGTCAGCCCCGCCCGCAGCACCAGTTCGTTGAACCGGTCGATCTCCACGCGACCCTGCCAGATGGCGGTCACGGAGTCGGCGAACCGCTCGGCCACCCCGTCGATCTCATCGGGTCCGGGGGCCGGGATCTCGGGGCGCGGTGAGATGCGGAACTGGTAGAGCCACACCTGAAGACCGTCGGGCCGTGTGACCGTGAAGGGCCGTTCCTCCAGCACCACCACACCCATGCACTGCAGCATCGGCAGCAGTTCCGACAGCGACGCCGACCGACCGCCCAGATACCAGTTGAGTTGGTGGTGCCGGGTCTCGAAGTCCGCTGTCAGGACCAACTTGACGGCGTCGGCGCTCAGGCTTTCGATGACCGCGATGTCGGCCAGCGCATCCGCGGGAGCGACGACCTGACGGTAGGACTCGGGCAGCGCCGCGGCGTAGTGCTCCGCGGTGGCCCGCTCGTTCGGATCGGCGAGCACCGCACCGAGCAGGCGATCGCCCCAGGTGCGGGCGGCCTCGGTGAGCAGCGCCTGGATCCGCGTCTCGTTCTCCAGGGAGACGTCGATGCCCTCCGGTTGCGTGCGGTCAGGCAGCTTGACCGTGAAATGCACCAGCGCCCAAGGTGATTCACTGACTCGAGCGGCGTACTCAATGCCCACCCCGCCAAACTCGCGGACCAGGATGTCCTGCATCTCCAGGCGCACGTCCGTGGTGTAGCGGTCGCGCGGCAGGTAGACCAGACAGGACACGAAGTGGCCGAGTCGGTCGGCCCGCGCGAACAGCAGCGTGCGGCGCCGGGAACCCATTTCGATCACGACCATCGCCATGTCGTGCAGTTCCTGGGCCGACAACGCGAACAACTCCGAGCGCGGCACGGTCTGGATGACGTCCAGCAGCAGCTGCCCGGGTTGGCTGGGGTCCTTGGCCGCCATTGCCAGGGCGTCCTGCACGCGACGCGAAATCAGCGGAATCTCCATGACATTGGCGTTGATCGCGGTCACCGTGAACAACCCGACGAAGCGGTGCTCGATCACCGTGCCCGCTGCGCCGCGTTCACGCACGGCGACGATGTACGGGTACGCGCCGTACCGCAGGTAGCTGGGGATCGTCGCCTGGGCCAACACCAACAGATCGTCGTCACCGGTGAGCCGCGGCAGTTCGTCGTCCCGCAACTTCAGCACGCCCAGTCGGCTGGCCTCGTCCACGGCGACGTGCCCGTCGCGCACCTCGCAGCGCTGGTGGCCCAACAGCACGAAATGACCGTCGGCCAGCCACCGCAGCCACCCGGCCACGTCGCGACGGTCGGCGCCGGGGAAACGGTCGCCGGTGTCGCCGTCGAGCGCATCGGCGAGTTCCTGCAGTCGTTGGGACATGGGTACGGAGTCCCGGGTCACCTGGCGGGCGTCGGCCAGCACGTCGGGGATGAGGCGTTGGGCCTTGTCCAGCGCGCGCCGATCCACCGTCGGCGACAGCGCCACCTGGACCCAGGTCTCGACGAGCCGGTCCGTCTCATCCGCGGTGGCCGGTTCGATGTCGAGAAGCTCACCGTCACCGTCGCGGCGCACCTCGAACGAAGGATTCATGATCGCCACGTAGGCCACCCCGAGGCGGTGCAGCAGCACCGTCACCGAGTCCATCAGCATCTCGGACTGGTCGGTGACCACCAGCAGCGCCGAACCCTGCGCCGCGTCGCCGACGACGGCCACCGCGGTCTCGCCGTCCCGGCGTCGCTGTCCCAGGCTGACGTGCGCCGCCAGCAGCGCATCCGAGACCGCGGCGGCGCCGTCCGCTCCCCCGGTACCGATGTCGGTCTCGGGCGCGTCGCCGTGTGGGCCGCGGTAGGTGCCGAGGAACGCCTGCCGGAGTCGGTCGACCGCCGTCGAGGGGAGTCTGTCCGGGACCGGTGGACGAGCGTGGGACGTCTCGGCCGTCTCGGCCCCGGGATTCACCGTCATGCGGTCACTCCTGACTACAGCGCTGTAGGTGCCTCGTCGGAGTCGCCTGCTGCGGCCACCGACGCGCAGCCGTCACACTAGTCGCGAGTGAGCTTCCGGTGGGTCACCCTATGAGGACGCGCCGCTTCCGCACCGAGACGCTCGATCTTGTTCTCCTCGTAGGCACCGAAGTTGCCCTCGAACCAGAACCACTTGGCCTCGTTGTCGTCGTCGCCCTCCCACGCCAGGATGTGCGTGCAGGTGCGATCGAGGAACCAGCGGTCGTGGCTGATCACCACGGCGCAGCCGGGGAACTCCTCCAGCGCGTTCTCGAGGGAGCTCAGCGTTTCGACGTCGAGGTCGTTGGTGGGCTCGTCGAGCAGGATCAGGTTGCCGCCCTGCTTGAGCGTGAGCGCGAGGTTCAACCGGTTGCGCTCACCGCCGGAGAGCACGCCGGCCGGCTTCTGCTGATCGGGGCCCTTGAAGCCGAACGCCGAGACGTAGGCGCGCGACGGGATCTCGTTCTGCCCGACCTCGATGTAGTCCAGGCCGTCGGAGACGACCTCCCACACGTTCTTCTTCGGATCGATGCCCGCGCGGTTCTGGTCGACGTAGCTCAGCTTGACGGTCTCCCCGACCCTGACCACGCCGCTGTCGGGCTGCTCGAGGCCGACGATGGTCTTGAACAGCGTGGTCTTGCCGACGCCGTTGGGGCCGATGACGCCGACGATGCCGTTGCGCGGCAGCGTGAAGGACAGGTCCTTGATCAGCTGCCGGCCGCCGAAGCCCTTGTCGAGGTGTTCGACCTCGACGACCAGGTTGCCCAGACGCGGCCCGACCGGGATCTGGATCTCCTCGAAGTCGAGCTTCCTCGTCTTCTCCGCCTCGGCCGCCATCTCCTCGTAGCGCTGCAGTCGGGCCTTGCTCTTGGCCTGGCGGGCCTTGGCGCCCGAACGGACCCAGGCCAGCTCGTCCTTGAGCCGCTTCTGCAGCTTCTGGTCCTTCTTGCCCTGCACCTCGAGGCGCTCGGCCTTCTTCTCCAGGTAGGTGGAGTAGTTGCCCTCGTACGGGTAGGCGCGGCCGCGGTCGAGTTCGAGGATCCACTCGGCGACGTTGTCCAGGAAGTACCGGTCGTGGGTCACCGCCAGGATCGCGCCCGGGTAGCTCGCCAGATGCTGCTCGAGCCACAGCACGCTCTCGGCGTCGAGGTGGTTGGTGGGCTCGTCGAGCAGCAGCAGGTCCGGCTTGGACAGCAGCAGCTTGCACAGCGCGACGCGGCGGCGCTCACCACCGGAGAGGTGCGTGACGGGATCGTCGGGCGGCGGGCAGCGCAGTGCGTCCATGGCCTGCTCGAGCTGGGAGTCGATGTCCCACGCGTCAGCCGCGTCGAGCTCCTCCTGGAGCTTGCCCATCTCCTCCATCAGCTCGTCGGTGTAGTCGGTGGCCATCAGCTCGGCCACTTCGTTGTACCGGTTGAGTTTGGCCTTGATGGGCACGCCGTCTTCGACGTTCTCCCGGACCGTCTTGGTCTCGTCAAGCTTCGGCTCCTGTTGCAGGATGCCGACGCTGGCGCCGGTGGCCAGGAACGCGTCGCCGTTGTTGGGCCTGTCCAGGCCCGCCATGATTCGCAGGACGCTCGACTTGCCCGCCCCGTTGGGGCCGACCACGCCGATCTTGGCTCCGGGAAGGAAGTTCAACGTGACGTCGTCGAGGATGACTTTGTCGCCGTGCGCCTTGCGGACCTTTTTCATCGTGTAGATGAACTCAGCCATGCCGCAGTGTCGCCTTTCTGGTCGGCAGGAATACTCGCGACCATCCTAGGCGGGTCAGCCGGCGCCGCCGAACGTGACGGGTGCGGCGGACCCGTCACGTCCCGGTCGGTGTCAGGCCGCGGTGTCGTGTTCCTGCTCGTCCTCCCGCTCGTCCGACGCGTCTGCGGCATCCAGGATGGGGCCCGGACCGGGCCGCTCCTCGACCCGCTTGAGTTCCACGAGGTACCTGGACAGGTCCGGGCCGACGCTGGTCGCGCGCATCTCCAGCGACGACCGGCGGTTGCCCTCCTTGTCGTCGTATTCGGCGGTGTGGACCGACCCGACGCAGATCACCGCGTCACCCTTGGCCAGGCTGCCGGCGACGCCGGTGGCCAGCTTGCCCCAGCAGTTGACCGCCAGATACAGCGAGTTCCCGGGCTCCCAGGTGCCGTCGGCGGTGCGTCGACGCGCATTGCTGGCCAGCCGGAACTTGACGACGTCCTGATCGCCAACGTGACGCCGGGTCGGGTCAGTGACGATGCGGCCGATCACGGTGATGGGTGTTTCGAACATTGCGGGGTCCTTTCGTTGTGCGGTTGCTGACCCCAGTCCGCCCGACGGGTCCGACATCCGAAGGCGCCTCGGGACGACCGCCACGGCGGACTGTGGATGAAGTCGCAACTGTGGAGTCGCGCGAATACCTGTCAAGCGCTAGTTTTGCGACATGTCCGTATGGATCAGCCGCAGACCCCAGGCCGACGTCGAGGCGGATCTCGCCGCAAGCCGTGCCGCGGGTGGCCCGCTGGCCGGCCTGCGACTGGCTGTCAAGGACAACGTCGACGCCGCAGGCCTGAAGACCACGGCCGCCTGCCCGGAGTTCGCGTACTCCCCCGAACGCGACGCCGCAGTGGTCGCCGCCCTGCGCGCAGCGGGTGCAGTCGTGGTCGGCAAGACCAACCTCGACCAGTTCGCCACCGGACTGGTGGGCACCCGCTCACCCCACGGCGCGGTGCCCGACAGCCGACGGCCGGAGTTCATCAGCGGTGGTTCGAGTTCGGGTTCGGCGGTCGCCGTGGCCACCGGCGAGGTCGACATCGCGATCGGCACCGACACCGCCGGGTCGGGCCGGGTGCCCGCCGCGCTGCAGGGCATCGTCGGAATCAAGCCCACCGTCGGCGTCATCAGCACCGACGGCGTCGTCCCGGCGTGCGAATCCTATGACTGTGTCACCATTTTCGCGTCGAACCTGGACGTGGCCGACCGGGCCATGGCGGCCATGGCCAGTGGCGCGGCGGGCCGAACATGGCCAAGCGACGCGAGACTGGCCGCGCCCCCACAACCCGTCGTCGCGATCCCCGACGAACTGCCCGAGCTGGACGCGACCTGGCATGCGGCGTTCGACACCACGGTGGCCCGCCTGAAAGCCGCGGGCGCGCAGATCATCACCGTGCCCATCGCCCCGTTCCTGGCCGCCGCCAAACTGCTCTACGACGGTGCACTGGTCAGCGAACGCTACGCCGCCACAGGCGAATTCATCGACGGCCAGCCCGATGCCGCGGTGGACCCCGTGGTCAAGGGCATCATCGCCGCGGCCCGTGAGCACCCGGCGCACCGCCTGGTCAGCGACCGTCGCGAGGTGGCCCGCCTGCGTGACGAGGCCATGACCCACCTGGCCGGCGCCGACGCGCTGCTGGTCCCCACCGCGCCGATGCATCCACGTCTGGCCGACGTCGCCGCGGACCCGGTGGGGGTCAATTCGCGGATGGGCACCTACACCAACTTCTGCAATCTGTTCGACCTGTGCGGCGTCGCGGTGCCGGCGGGGATGGCCGCCGCCGCACAGTTCGGCGTCACGGTCCTGGCTCGGGCCTTCGAGGACGCGGTGGCCCTGGACATCGCCGCGCTGATCACCGGCGACGAGTCACGGCAGCAGGCCTGGCCGCTGGCCGTGGCCCCGAACACCGAACTCGTGGTGTTCGGCGCGCATCTGCTGGGCGGCCCGCTGACGCATCAACTGACCGACCTGGGCGCCCGGTGGGCCGGTGAGGTCGTCACCGCGCCGCGCTACCGCATGACGGCGATGGACACCGTGCCGCCCAAACCGGCGATCGGCCGAGTGCCCGACGATGCCGACGGCACCGCGCTCACGGGTCAGCGCTGGTTGCTCTCCCCTGCGGCCCTGGGCCGGTTCCTGGCTCAGCTGCCCGCACCCATGCAGTTGGGCAAGGTGGAGTTGGCCGACGGCACGTGGGTCACCGGGTTCGGATGCGACGGCGCCGCGGCCGACGCGGGCCGCGACATCAGCGCGTACGGCAGTTGGCCCGCGGCGATCGCGGCCGGGCAGGTCTGAGCCGACGAGCGGCCGCTCAGTCCTCGCCGAGCGTGCACTCTCTCCTCGGTGAGCGTCCGCCTTGGTACGCGAAACGCGGCGTGTCTCTGTACAAACACGGCCCGTCGCGGAGCTACGGGTTCCGGTCGTGCTGGGACAGCTTGGCCAGCATCGCGTTGTAGGCCGCGAGGTCCGCGTCGTCGTCGCGGTCGGCGGCACGGTCGAGGCGCTTGGCGGTCCTGCGGTCGCTGCGGGTCCACTGGATCAGCAGCGCGATCATCACGACGACCAGCGGCACCTCACCGGCCGACCACGCAATGCCGCCGCCCAGCTTCTGGTCTTCCAGCAGGTCTTTGGGCCACGGCAGCAGCAGCGAGCGGTAGAACCCCTCGGCCAGCACGGTGTTCATGCCCATCAGCACCACGCCGAAGAACGCGTGCAGCGGCAGCGACGCGAACACCATGCCCAGCTTGCCCAGCGGCGGGATGGGCCGCGGCGTCGGATCGATCCCGATCACGACCCAATAGAAGAGGTACCCCGACAGCAGGAAGTGGATGTTCATCGCGACGTGGCCGGCGTGACTTCCGGCCGCGGCGTCGAAGATGCCGCCGAAGTACAGGCCGTAGAAACCCGCGACGAACATGATCGTCGCCACGATCGGGTTCGTGAAGAACTTCGACCACCGGCTGTGCAGCGCCGCCAGCAGCCACTCCCGCAGGCCCGGTGGACCGTCGCGGCCAGCCGTCGGCAGCGCCCGCAGGGCCAGCGTCACCGGCGCGCCGAGCACCAGCAGGATCGGCACCAGCATCGACAGCAGCATGTGGGCGGCCATGTGCATGCTGAACATCGCCGGCATGTAGCGGCCCAGCCCCGACGAGGTGGCCACCAGCAGCGTCGCGCAGCCCAGCAACCAGGCCAGCACACGCCCCGGGGGCCACGCGTCGCCGCGCTTGCGCAGGCGGCGGACTCCGGCCAGATACACCACCGCGAAGACCAGTGCGGCCGTGCCGAACAGCAGGTCGAAGCGCCAGTCGAACAGCAGGCGCGCCACGGTCGGTGGGCCGGAGAAGTCGTAGCCGAGCTCGACTTCGGGGACGGTCGGGTTGAGGTTGATCGGTGGTGGCGGCGGGGTGCGTCCCAACGCGACTGCGACCCCGAACGTCAGCCCGAAGAGAACCGCCTCGGTCACGGCCAGCCGGATCAGCGGACCGCGGGACGACGGCTGCGCCTGCAGGGCTGCGACGCCGGAGCGCCGCTGTTGCCACCCCAGCACGCCCAACGCTCCCAGGGCGACGATCTTGGCCAGGATCAACGCGCCGTACCCCGTGCTCAGCAGGTCGGCCGGACGCATCCGCAGCAGCGCGTTGATCAGCCCCGAGGCCGCGACCGCCACAAAGCACCACAGCGCCACCGACGAGAACCGGCGCGCTGCGAGGGCACCGTGTTCACCGCCGCGCAGTGCGTGCGCGAGCAGCGCCAGCAGGCCGCCGGCCCACACCGTCGTCGCCACGAGGTGGATCAGCAGGCTGTTGGTGCCGAGGTCATGTGCCCCGCCGGCCGACGAGTGGCCGGTCAGGCCCAACGGCAGCATGGTCACCAGCGCGCCGGCGAACAGCGCCGGAGTCCACGACCAGCGCAGGACGGGGATGCTGCACAGCGTCAACAGCGCGGCCAGGACGGCGGTCCAGCGCCACGCACTCGCGGTGTCGACGAAACCCGCGGCTGACCACAACTCGATAACGCTGAGGTGTTCCCGCAGCGGCTGACCCGACACGTCGGACACCGTCAGCGGGACCAGCAGCGCCGCGCACACCGCCCACAACCCCATCGCGACGGTCCCGGTGCGCAGGGCCCGGTAGCCCGCGGCGTCGAGTACACCGTTCTGCTGGGGCGGTACGAAGAAGGCCGCGAACAGGAAGCTTCCAATCGCACACGCCGCGGCGATCTCTCCCGCAGCCCGGACGAACGGCAGGCCGACCGTCGTGACCGGTCCTGGGTCTGGCAGTCCACTCGCGGTGAGCGCGTCGGCCAACGCCAGCGCCGCCAGGGCCGCGGCCGTCAATCCGGCCAGCAGGCCCACGCCGAGCAGCAGCGGCCACACCGAGATCGAACGGGTGCGGACGGATGCGGTCATCGTTCCAGCGTATGACCACCGCCGTGGTGATCCACGTCGCCTGCCTCCCTGCGCCGCAGAGTTGAGGTGTTCGCACCCGTCCCTGGGCCGATGGGTGAAGAAGAAACTCTGGGCGTCGCCCGGCGCCGTCAGTTGGGCGACGCCCGGCGACGCCGACGGGATCAGGCCGAGTCGGCCGACTCGCTGCGTGCGGCGTCCCGCTCGAGGAAGTGCCGCCGCGAGATCATGTGCACTCTGTGCATGTCGGCCATGATGCCGCGCAGTTCCTTCAGAAACGCCTCGCGACGTTCGGCCAGGTCGGGCGCCGGTGTCAGCAGACCCTGGTCGGCCACGACCTGCCGGGCCGTCGCGAAGAGCAGCGCCGACACCGACTCACTGCTCCGCACGCGGCGCTGGGCCGCCAACTGGCTGCCCACCCCGAGCGCCCGGTCGGTCAGGTCCTTCTCCGACACGTCGGCCGGCGAGTCGCGCAGCACGTCCGCGACGATCTCGTAGGCCTCGATGAACGGCCGCAGCATCGCGTGCGCCATCAGCGGCTGCTTGTCGTACAGCAGGCGCTCGATGCCCTCACTCCCGGCGGCCACCTGCGCCTCCCAGTTGGCGTGCCAGGTCATCTCCTGCGCGATGTTCTCGCGGAACCTCGCCGAATCGGCGAAGTAGAACTCGAACTTCAGCAGATCGCGCAGGCGCATCGCCTGGGCCCAGAACGCCTCAAGCCGGTCACCCTCCGCGCGGCCCGCATACGCCAGGGCCAACTCGACGATCGAGGTCTCCTGGAAGGCGTGGATGATCGAGTTGCGGTAGAACGCCGCCTCGTGCTCATCTGCGGAAGCGATGCGCCACACCGGTTCTCGTCCACTGTCGACCCGGGTCACGGGATTGCCTCCGGACAGTGCGTCGAGGGCGGACCGCACACCTTCGGGCGTCCGCAGGCGCAGCGCCGATTCGGTCATCGGCGTGCCCTTGCGCTCCAGGTAGTCCAGCGACGGCGCCAACGTGTGGTGCACCTGATCGAGTGTGAGCGCGACACCGCGCGTCGTCAGCAGCAGCGCCGACACCAGACCCGTCGCGTTGATCGGCGTGGCCTCCAGAATGCGCCACGACACGTCGAACGCCATCTTCTGCAGCGCAAGACGTTTCGCGTCGGGATCCTTCTCGAACTCCCCGTGCGGCGGGCCCAGATGCTGACGCATCGACACCGCGGGTGGGAAGCGCACATAGATCTTGCCGAAGTTGCGTTCGCCCTGGGCCTTGATGAAGTTGTAGAGCCAGCTGACACCCTCGGGCGTCTTCTCACCGCCGCGCGCGTACGCGGCGTACTCGCGGGTCTCGTGCAGTTGGTCGAAACTGATCGACACCGGTTGCAGCAGGACGTCGTCGCTGCGGCCGTCGAGGTACGCGTCGGCGACATAGGCCAGCAGACCGAGCTTGGGCGGCAACATCTTTCCGGTACGGGACCGGGTGCCCTCGATCGACCAGCTGAGGTTGAACCGCTTCTCCACGATGTAACCGACGAACTGCCGCAGCACGTACTTGTACAGCGGATCGTCGAGCTTGCGGCGGATGAAGATGACACCTGAGCGCCGCATCAGCGGACCCATGAATCCGAAGGACAGGTTGATGCCGGCGAAGGTGTGCACCGGCGGAAGCCTGTTCTCCTGCATGGCCACCGGCACGATCGCGCCGTCGAGGTAGGACCGGTGCGAGAACAGCAGAACGGCTGGGTGGGCTTCCAACGCGCGCCGCAACGACTCGATCTCGGTGCCGTCGTAGTCGATGTTGGGATCGAAACCGCGGCTGAAGATCGCGCGGCCCAGGTTGGGCATCAGGTCAACGGAGAACCGACTCCACCCAGTCGCCAGTTCGTCGAGCATCTCCCCAGCCTTCTCGACCGTGGCGCCAGGGATCCCCTCCAGCCCGTCGCGAAAGCGGCTCGACGCCAGCATCTCCGGCTTGATCAACCGCGGCGACTTGTACTCCGGCCCCAGAAGCCGAAGCTCGATCCGCTCGATGGCCAGGCTGGCGCGGCGCAGCACGAATCGCGCGAAATCGCGGGGCGAGTCCGCCACCGTGGTGTCCTGCCACTGCTGGCGCAGCTCGGACACTTTGGCGGGCTCACCCGCGACCACCCGGGCACGGCTCTTGTCCCGCCGCAGAATTCCGCGCTGCAGAATCTCCGGCGGACGGTAGGTGTCCCGGCCTGACAACAGGCCGACGATCTTGACCCGCGTGGGCAGACCGCCCGGCACCCAGAAGACCCGCACTGGCACCACTGAACGGTCGTCGCCGGTCTGCAGTTCCTCCACCAGGCTGGCCACCACGCCCGGCGGCGGATCCTCGCCAGGCATCTGCAGCACGTCGATCTGGGCTTCGGGATGGTTCGCACGCTGCGTGCGCATCCAGTCGTTGAGGAGGGCGGCCTCTGCCGGCGACGAGACGGACGCGAGCACCAGCGCGTCGCCGCTGATCGTCACCTCCGGCAGCTCACCGGATTTCCTGACTCCCGTCACGGCTGGCCCTGACCGGTGTCATCGGCCTCGGCCACCACGGGCCCGGTCTTCTTCACGGGCGCCTTCTTGGGGGCTTTCTTAGCGGCGGTCTTCTTCGCGGCCACTTTCTCGGCCGGCGCCTTCTCCGCGGCCACTTTCTTGACCGGTGCCTTCTTGGCGGCCTTCTTGGCCGGCGCCTTCCTGGCGGCCTTCTTCGCCGCCTTCTTGGGCTTCTCACCCGCGGGCAGCAGGTAAGGCTGCACGCTGGGCAACTCCTCGACCGGCCAGTCGGCGAGCGTGTCCAGATAGAGCTGTCGGATGCCCGCGATCCGGTCACCCAGATCGTCGACAGTCCAGTCCTGCACCGAGATCGGTGGGAACACCGCGACGTCGACGGTACCCGGATTCATCAGGGTGGAATCACGCGACCCGATGGCCTCGGCGTTCCTGATCACCACGGGGACGATCGGGATACCGGCCGCCATCGCAAGCCGGAACGGTCCCTTCTTGAAGGGGCCGACGGTCGTGGTGTCGAGCCGGGTGCCCTCCGGGGCGATGACGATCGACAGGCCCTTGCGGGTCAGGTCCTCGACCTGTTTGAGCGCCGCCACGGCCGACTCGGTGTCATCGCGGTCGATGAACACCGCGTCCATGAGCTTGCCGAGAGTGCCTGCGATGGGGTCGCTTTCGAGCTCCTTCTTCCCCACCCCGGTGTAGTTGTCCTTGACCAGCGCGCTGGTGATGACGGGGTCGAAGTTGTTGCGGTGGTTGAAGATGAACACCGCGGGCCGCTGCGCGGTCAGGTTCTCGCGCCCCAGCACGTTGAGCTGAACACCGCTGGCGGCCAACAGCAACTGGCCCCAGTTGCCGGTGAAGAAGTTGACGCCGCGGCGTCGGCTGCGGGTCAGCAGGCCCCAGCCGACCGCACCGGCGGCGATCGGCACGGCGGCTCCGACACCGGCCAGCGCCTTGATGGTTCCGGTGAGACCCGGACCGCCGCGACTGGTGAATTTCAGGATGGGCCAACCCCGTTGCCGTGCGACGGCGGCCATCTTGCCCTCAGGGTTGGTGGGCCGCGGGTTGCCGACCAGATACATCAGCGCGACGTCCTCGTTGCCGTCGGCGTAGAAGTAGCTGTCCTTCAAGTCGATTCCGCGTTCGGCGGCGAACTTCTGCACCGCATTGGCCTTGCCCGGGCCCCACAGGATGGGGCGGACGATGCCGCCGGTGAGCACGCCGTCGTCGTCGAGTTCGAACCGGTTGGTCAGGGTGTTGGGGATGCCGAGGAAGCGCGCGACGGGTTCCACCTGGATGGTCAACGCCGACGAACTCAGGCAGACGGTGTGCCCGCGGTCGAGGTGCGCGCGCACGAGTTCCCGCATCTCCGGGTAGATCCGGGATTCGATCTTGGTACGGAACAGGCGCTCCCCCACCTCATCCATGTCGGTGATCGACCGCCCCCGCATGACCTTCGACGCCGAGGTGATGAGGTCCTCGAACTCGAGCCTTCCCAGTTGGTGGTTGAGCCCGGCCTGGATCATGCCGACCAGGTCGCCGATGCCCATCTCACGCCTGCGGAACTGCTCCTGGGTCAGGATGACTCCCGTGAAGCCCGCGACCAGGGTTCCGTCCAGGTCGAAGAAGGCGCCGATCTTCGGGCCAGGCGGGCTGGCTTTCACCTCGGCCACCGATCCGGGCAGCCGAAGGGCACGCGCTGAGCTCATGAAACCGCCGTTCCATTGTCCGAGGGGTTCTGCTGAGTGCTCTCCGACGGCGCGGAGAAGGACGCGGGCGCCGACACCGGCGTCGGGTCACCGACCAGTGCCAGCACCTCGTCGAAGCCCGCGAGCAGGCAGCGCGCGAACAGGTCGCCGTTGGTGACCGAGGCCTGGTCGTACCGAGTGCTGATCGTGCACCAACCGCTGCGCGACACCAGCACCACCATCATGGCGACACCGGGAAGCGGCCCAATTCCATACTGCCGCAACACCTGTGCGCCCGCGATGAACGTGTCCCCGGAGAACACCGGGATGTTGCTGGCCTGCACGTCGGAGACGATCACACTTCCGGTCATGGACTCGAGGACCGCGTCGGGCAGCAGTGACAACAGCGGGGCCACCGCCCCGACGACGTCAAGTGCGACCTCCTCGCGCCGCTGCGTCATCTGGGTGCGGATTCTGTGGATGCGTTCGGCCGGGTCGGCGACTCCGATGGGCGCGGCGAGATTCACACCGGCGAAACGGTTTCCGCCCGCGGGGTCGGAGTCCGAGCGCAGGTTCACCGGCACTGCCATCGGAAGTGAGGCGATCGGCACTCCCAACGCCTCGTGGTAGCGCCGCAGCGCCCCGCAGAGGCCCGCGAGGTAGGCGTCGTTGATCGATCCGCCCGCGGCCTTGGCGGCCCGGTGCAGATCGGAGAGCTTGATGTCGATGGCCTCGGTGCGGGTCGACAGGCTGCGCCGGCGCAGCAGTGGCGACGGCGGGGCCGCCTGTCGGGTGACGCGGCGACTGGAACTCGCGTAGCTCAACGCGCCGGTGACCACCGACCCGGGGCGGGCGATGGCCTTGCCCGCCATGCCGATCGCACCGCTGACGACGCCAAGGATGTTGCCGACGATTGTGCCCGGGAGGTCGTTGATGCCCCTGCGCATCAGGTCGTTGGCCGACAGGTCCTGCGGGATCGGCAGCGGGGCCCTCGGTCGCGGCGCGGCGTCGCGTTCGAGGTCGTAGATCTCCCCGAACATCGCGACTGTGCCGACCCCGTCGGCGACGGCATGGCTCAGGTGCAGGATCTGGGCGGCCCGGCCGCCCTGCAGCCCCTCGATCAACGTGGCGCTCCACAGCGGCCGGGTGATGTCCATGGGCGACTGCTGGATGATCTCGGCCATGTCGAACACCTGACGCAGGGTGCCGGGTTCCGGCACGCGCACTCGGCGGACGTGGAAGTCGAGGTTGAAGTCGGGGTCGATCACCCAACGGGCCGCTGCCGTCGGCAGCGTCGGTACGACGACCTTCTGCCGCAGCCGCGGGAGCCGACGCGAGGCGTTCTCGAACGTCGCGCGGTAACGCTCCCATTCGGGCGCCTTGTCGAGCACCTCGAGGGCCATGATCCCCGACCTGGTGCGCGGATTCGCCTCGCCGCGATGCAGCAACTGGTCGACCGCACTCAGTTCGTCGGACAGCTGCGTGGCATCGAAGGAATCATCCACCGGTCGCTCACTCCTCCCGCCGTCTCACGCTGACCGCACACCAAACACCACGCTAGTCCCAGCCGCGGTGCCGCGGCAGCTGATTGTACGGATCACCTGGGTGCGGGACCCGCGCTGACCTGTGCAGAACCCGGCCTTCACCTGCCATCAAAAGCGATGGCGCACCGACGAATTGGCTTCAGCGGCGGCTCATCCGGCGCTGTGCACCAGTTCCGGCAGTGAGGCCCTGTGCTCGGCGTAGGTGACCCCGAGGAAGTCGGAGACCGCGTCGCACACCAATTGGGACCGCACCGTGGCCACCGTGTCGAAGGCGTGATGGGCGTTCGGCAGTTCGGCGTGCCCGACCCTGGGGGCGCCGGCGTCCCGCAGGGCCTCGACGAACGCGCGCGCCTGGGTGTACGGGATGACGGCGTCGTTGCGCCCGTGCAGCACGAAGAACGGCGGTGCATCACGGTGGACGTGGACGATCGGCGAGGCGGCCCGGTACAGCGCCGGGGCGTCGGCCAGCCGGGCCCTCATGACGAACCGCTCCAGGAACGGCAGCATCAGCTCGCACATGTTGTCCTGGTCGGTCAGGTCGTAGGCGCCGTAGTACGGGACCGCGGCCTGCACTCGGGTGTCGACACCCTCGAATCCGGGCTGCAACTGGGGATCGTTTGCGGTCAGCGCCGCCAGGGAACCGATGTGCGCGCCCGCCGAACCCCCGGTGATCGCGATGAAGTTCGGGTCGCCCCCGTAGTCGGCGATGTTCTCCCGCAGCCATGCGATGGCCCGTTTGACGTCGACGATGTGCGCCGGCCAGGCCGACCTCGGGCTGCGGCTGTAGTTGATGGTGACGCAGATCCAGCCCAGTTCGACCATCCGGCTCAGCAACGGGACCGCCTGCCCGCGCTTCTCGCTGATCGCCCACGCGCCACCGGGGATCTGCAGCAGCACGGGCGCGCGCTGATCGGGTGTCACATCGGGACGACGCCAGATGTCGAGCAGATGGTCACGGCCACCGGGGCCATAGGAGACGTTGCGGGTGACGGCCGCGTACCTGCTGCGCTGCGCGGCGTACAGCACGCCGGCGACGCTGTGGCGCCGGGCCGCGGGATCGGTGACGGGATGCGCGACGCGGTCGGCGTAGTCCTCGCCATGCACTTCGGTCAGCGCCTCCCGCAGCACCAGGTCAGCACGCTGTCCGGCCAGGTGGTTGGTGTATCGGTGCACGTGAGAGACGTCCACCGCAGACAGCGCGTGGCCGGTGAGGACCCGCAGCGGAAACTCCGTCAGCGCCCATCCGGCCATCCACAGGGCCAATCTCGGGGCCCCACGCATCAATACCGAGGCCGCCTGCGCCGTCCCGACCGGATCACCGGCCAAGCCCCGCGCCGCTTGGAAAACCCCTGCTCCGACGCGTGTAGCGCGTTCGGACATCGACATCGACATCGGCGTCGCGGTCATGGCAGATGCACCCTCGCAATCAGGTTCGGGCCCCGATGCCCGACTGCGGCCAACCGATCAGCAGTTGTGCCATGGCTCACACCATAACCACTCTTGTGGTCGCGCAAACACATTCCCCCCGGCGTGCCCCGCGCCTTCCGCGGCGTGGATTCCCGTTGGATACACTGACCTGCGCGTTGCCTCCGTAGCTCAGTTGGATAGAGCAAGGGCCTTCTAATCCCTAGGTCGCAGGTTCGATTCCTGCCGGGGGCGCTTTTTCTGCACGTGGGGCCTATCAGCCCCGCGAATCGTCCGGATTCAGCCCGTCCAACAGGCGCTGCATAGTGGCGCACATCTGCGCGAAGTCCGCCTCCCCCGCCAGCGTCGACCACCGCTGCTCGATGTCGGCCACCTTGGCGCCGGCCATCCCCATCAGATCCCGGCCGCGCTCGGTCAGGTCGATCAGCTTCGCTCTTCCGTCCGCCGGGTCCGGACGACGGACGAGGTAGCCGAGGTCGACCAGGTCGTTGACCAGTTCAGAGGTTGCGGCAAGGCTCAACTGTGCGCGGTCGGCCAACTCGGTCAGCCGGACTCCGCCCATGCGGATATTGCCGAAGAGCTGGAAATGCGGTTCCCGGACATCTCCGAACCCCGCGCACTCCCGCTCGGCACCGAGGTCCTGGCGAAACTCGCGCAACAACCTCACAAGAAGCTGCCCGACCGCCTGCCGGTCCTGCGGCAGGCCTCTTGACGAAGTCACGGCATACGAGAATACTACGGTTACCGAAATTTCGGATTCCGAAACAATTGGAGGTTGTGATGGGCGCGCCCCACTCCGAGTTCGTCCGCACCGACCTCGGTCGCCTCCATGTGCAACGCACTGGCACCGGCCCCCCGGCCGTGTTGTGGCACAGCCTGTTCGTCGACTCACGATCCTGGGGTTCCCTGATCGACGACTTGGCGCGACACCGCACCGTGTACGCCATCGACGGACCCTCACACGGCAGAAGCGACCCGGTGCCGCGCGACTTCAGCTTCGACGAGGTGGCGGGTAGTGCGCTCCAGGCGTTGGACCGCCTGGGCCTCACCGACCCGGTGGACTGGGTCGGCAACGCCTGGGGTGGGCACGTCGGTATCCGATTGGCGGCGGGATCGCGGTTGCGGACGTTGACCACCATCGGCACCCCGGTTCAGGGACTGACTTTCGGCGAGAAGCTCAAGATTGGGCCGCTGGTCGGCCTGCACCGGCTCACCGGCCCGACCGACATCCTCGTGAAGCTGCTGTTCGACTCGCTGGTCGGCCCGGATTCCCTTGCCGCACAACCAGAGCAGGCTGCTGCGGTGGTGGCGTCGTTTCGGGACGCCGACCGCCGCGGAATGAACCACGCGATGCGCTCGATGATGCTGATGCGCTCGGGTGTCGAGAACCTGCTCGCCGAAATCAAGGTGCCCACGCTGATGATGCCCGTGCGCGATGACGTGACAGGGTGGCGGCCCGACGAAGCCCGCCGCACCTGTGTTGCCATCGCCGACTGTCGCGTCGAAGAGGTCGCCGGCACGGGCCACGTCTCGCCACTGCTGGTCGACCGTGCACGCATCCTGCAACTGGTGACGGACTTCTGGAAAGTGACCGCGCCGAAGGCCTGAGCACGCTCGACAGACGCAGCGAATGCGTGGAGGCAACGGCGTTCAATCAGCCTCGGCGCCCGGCACGTTCCGCAAAAGCGTCAATCGCCGCGAGGACTTCCGGTGAACGCCACACCCGGTTGCGTGGCCCATTGGTTGTCTCGACGAGGATTCCCGCCTCGGTAAGCGGGTTGAGATAGCGGTGAGCATTGGTGGATTCGATGCCCAACTCCTGCGCCACGAGCGCAGCGTTCACCACTGGGCGGCGGGTCAACAAATCGGCCACCTTCCACACCGCCGAATCGGAACGCGCGGTGATGACGCCCTTCCAGGCGCCGCGGATATCGCGGATCTCGGTGACCAGTCGCCGACCATTGGCGATCGCCAGCATCGCGGCCTGCGAGAAGCGCTCGACAATCGGCGCGGCATCACCTTCGCGATAGTTCGTCAATGCGTCGAAGTACGCACCGGCGTCGGCAAGCAACCCAGCCGAGACGGGCACCGTCACCTGACGCGTCAAACCCTTGTTGCGCAGCATGGCTTGTGCCAATGCGCGGCCCGTGCGGCCATTTCCGTCGGTGAAGGGGTGGATCGTCTCGAACTGTGCATGACTCACCGCAATCTGCGGCAACGCGGGGACATCGTCCCGCTGCGCGAAGGCGATCAGGTCATCAATCGCCGCAGGGATCAACTCGTGGCGCGGACCGACAAACGTCGCACCGATCGGAGTCGCCCCACCGCCGATCCACACCGGTTCCGTACGGAATTCGCCGGGCGTGTGTCTCGGATCGTTGATCATCAACGCGCTGTGCATCGCTCGGACGGCGTCAGCGTCCACGACGTCGGACAGAGCGAGTGCGGCCTGCATCGCAGCGGTATTGGCAACGATGATTTGCGCGTTGCGCTTGGCCTTGCCGCCGGGCAACTCAGCCTCGCCGATCGCGCGCGCCGATGCCGTCAAATTTTCAATCTGCGAACTCGCGGCCGACTCCGATCGGAGCAACACGGCAGCAAACGGTGCAATCTCGCCGCCGAGTTCGGCGTCGAATCGAGCGATCTCACGACTGGCGGACTCAGCTTCCGCCCATACCGCGGGAGGCAGATCCAGGGTCAAG
The DNA here is from genome assembly GCF_010729895.1 of Mycolicibacterium confluentis. Lineage (NCBI taxonomy): Bacteria > Bacillati > Actinomycetota > Actinomycetes > Mycobacteriales > Mycobacteriaceae > Mycobacterium > Mycolicibacterium confluentis. The sequence continues at coordinate 1,342,651 of NZ_AP022612.1, read as the reverse complement.
TCCGTGATGCCTGCTGGCACGGCCGGGTGATAGGTGCCGTACTTGGGCAGCGTTTGGCCCGCGTGCCGCCTGCCCTGAGGCTCCCAACGAACGTTCTCGTAGGAGACAGGGCTAAGTGAAGTCACCGGCCCATTTTAACTTCACTTAGCGCACTAAGTGAAGTTAAAGGGCGGAGTTGACTTCACTTAGCGACGTCCCATCACGCAAATCTGCCGGGAAGGCCCGCCCTCAGTGCGTCGGCGTCCCACCCGCAGGACTCGGCTCCGACGCCGTGAAGAACGCCGCGAACACCGCAACCACGCTGATCATCGCAGCGACCAGGAAGGCCGTATGGATGCCGGGCATGTCCGGCGCACCGCCCGAGTGCGATGCGTTGGTCATCACCGTCACGAGCAGCGCAATGCCCGCCGCTCCCCCGACCTGCTGGAGCGTCGTCAGGATGGCGCTGCCGTGGGAGTACAACCGGTCCGGCAGGACGGCGAGCGCGTCGGTCAGCAACGGGGTGAAAATCAGCGCAAGGCCGACCATCATGATCGACTGCAGGACCACGAGTTGCCAGATCGGCGACGACGCGGTCAGCAGCGTCAACCCCCACAGCGACGCGCACAGGAGCATTGATCCCGGCACCACGAGCACCCGCGCGCCGCGACGGTCGTAGACCCGCCCGACCAGCGGGCCCGCGATCCCCATCAGCACGCCGCCCGGCAGCGTCGCCAACCCGGCCACCAACGCGCTCTTGTCCAGAACATCCTGGACGTACAGCGGCACCATGATGATCGCGCCGAACAGCCCCACGCAGCCGAGGACCACGAGGCCCAGCGACACCGAGAACCGTCGGTGGGTGAACGGCCGCAGATCGAGGAGCGCGCGATCCTGCCGCTGCAGGCGCACCTGCCGCACCCCGAAGGCCACCATGGCGACCGCGCCGATCACCATCGGCACCCACGCGGGAATCATCTGCCCACCGTGGCCGGACTCGCCGAAAAGGGACAGCCCCAGCACCAGGCCGGCGAACGCGATCGCCGACAGCGGCACCGACACCGCGTCGATGGGCGTCGGCTCCTCCTGTTCGTCGTCGACCCACAGCCACACCACGCCTGCGGCCAGGGCCGCCAACGCGATGGGCAGTACGGTCCAGAACGTCCATCGCCAGTCGAGTGAGCCCAGGATGAATCCGGACAGCGTCGGCCCCACCGCCGGGGCCACCGCGATGACGATCGAGATGGTCCCCATCATCTGCCCGCGCCGATGCGCGGGGATCAACTTCATCACGGTCGTTATCAGCAGCGGAATCATCACCGCGGTGCCGCACGCCTGCACGATCCGTCCCGCCAGCAGCACCGCGAAACCCGGTGCCAGCGCCGCGATCAGGGTGCCAGCGCAGAACGCCGACATCGCTCCCAGGAAGACGGATCGGGCCGAAAAGCGTTGCAGCAGTGAGCCGGACATGGGAATGACCACGGCCATGGTCAACATGTAGCCGCTGGTGAGCCACTGCGCGGTGCTCGCGGAAGTGTTCAAGTCGACGATCAGGGCGGGCAGCGCGACGCTCATGATCGTCTCGTTGAGGATCATGACGAATGCCGAGGAGACCAGCAGTGCGATGATCACGTTGGCGCTGGGTTGGGCCCGTCGTACCGACGCGACGGTGTCGGCTGTCAGCCCGGTGCCCATACCCACACTCCTCAGTTGTTCTGTCGTCGGCGGCTAATCAGGGTAGGCGGGAGACCCCCGGCGACGAAAACGAATTCTGTGATGCTGTCCGTAACGCGGTTGAACCCAGGAACAAATGGGCATAGATCCAGCCACATCTGTGATGCAAAGGAGCCCACATGTCGTCGCCCGCCGCCGGTCCCGAGGTGCAGAAGAGGACGTCAACCGACGTTCTGCTGGCCAGTCTGGTCACCCTGGCCACCGCGGTCACCCTGCTGGTGAACGCCCTGGCCAACGGACTGCCCATCAACGGCAAGACCACCGGCGACGTCACCCGTGACTTCGACGTGTACTTCTCCCCCGCGGGCTACGCCTTCAGCATCTGGAGCCTCATCTACACGGGGCTCATCGCCTACACCGTGTATCTGTGGGTGGCGGTCGTGCGTGGCCGCGATGCCGACACCGCCCGCACCATCGCACCCTGGTACCTGCTCACCGCGGTCGCGAACTGCTCATGGCTGTTCGCCTGGCATCACACCCAGTTCCCGCTCAGCATGCTGCTTATGGTCGTGCTGCTCGCGGCGCTGATCGTCATCTACCGCCTGCAGGCCGCCCGCACCCCGTCCTCGACGTTGGAGTTGTGGGCCGTGCACGTCCCGTTCCGCATCTACCTGGGCTGGATCTCGGTGGCGACAATCGCCAACGCGACCATCACGCTCAAGGACGCCGGGTGGGACGGTTTCGGCATCTCCGAGCCGACGTGGGGCGTGATCATGATCGTGGTCGCGACCGCGCTGGGCCTGGTGATGAGCTTCCTGTACGCCGACGCCGCCTACGTCGCGGTGATCGCCTGGGCGCTGATCGCGGTTGCGGTCCGACTCAGCGAGACGACCTCGATCCTGGTGGCCGCACTGGCCGGCGCGACCGTAGTGGTGGCCTCACTGTTGATCACGGTGCCACGTCGACGCGTCAGGCCCGCTCCAGCACCACAACCGGAATGACCCGGTCGGTCTTCTTCTGGTACTCGGCGTAGTCGGGCCAGACCTCGAGCATCCTGTCCCACATCGCCGGTTTCTCATCGTCGGCCGCGATTCGTGCGCGGACCGGGAAACGGTCGGCTTTGATCTGCACCTCCGCGTTCGGGTCGGCCTCGAGGTTGCGGAACCAGGCCGGCGGGGCGTCGTTGCCGCCCTTGGACGCGACGACGAGGTAGGCGTCGTCGCCCCACGTCCGGAAGATCAGCGCGTGCCTGCGCGGCTTCCCGGACTTGTGCCCCTTGGTGAACAGGATCAGGATCTCGGTGCCGTTCCAGTGGTAACCGTCGGCCCCGTCGGTCTCGAGGTAGCGGTCGACGTGCGGGTCGCCGTGCAGGGAGTCTGCGGTAGTCATGACGTCCACGGTGCCACTGCTGCCAGGGCACGTCACCCGGATGCCGAGATCGATGACATGACGCGATCCACTCGCGCTTCTGCGGCCCTGTGTCCGTGTAGGTGAAAACGGGGGCGGGGTAGCGTGCCGAGCATGAGTTCAGATCTCGTGCTCTACGCCGTCAAAGACAAGGTCGCCCTGCTCACGGTCAACGACCCCGACCGGCGCAACGCCGTCACCGACGCGATGTCAGCGCAGTTGCGTGCCGCGGTCGAACGCGCCGAGGCCGACCCCGACGTGCACGCGCTCGTCATCACCGGCGCGGGTAAGGCGTTCTGTGCGGGAGCGGACCTGAGCGCGTTGGGTGCCGCGGCCGAAGAGGGTCTGCTGCGGATCTACGACGGCTTCATGGCCATCGCAGGATGCACGCTGCCGACGATCGCCGCGGTCAACGGCGCCGCGGTCGGCGCGGGCCTCAACCTCGCCCTGGCCGCCGACGTCCGGATCGCCGGGCCCCACGCGATGTTCGACCCGCGCTTCCAGAAACTCGGCATCCATCCCGGCGGCGGCGCCACGTGGATGCTGCAGCGCGGAGTCGGACCTCAGGTCGCACGCGCGGCACTGCTGTTCGGCATGCGATTCGATGCGCAGGCGTCGGTCGAACACGGCCTGGCACTGCAGGTCGCTGACGACCCCGTGGCCGCGGCCCTGGAACTGGCATCGGGCCCCGCATCCGCGCCCCGTGAGGTGGTGCTCGCGACCAAGGCGACGATGCGTGCCACGGCGACACCCGGCGCCGTCGACACCGACCTGCACCACACCGCGATGCGCACCGAACTCGGCCCGCAGGCTCAGTCGATCCAGTCGCCGGAGTTCCAGGACCGGCTGAAGGCCGCGCAGCGCAAGTAGTTACAGGTCAAGCAGCGCGGTCTCGGGGGCTTCGATCAGCGACCGCAACTCCGACAGGAACGCACCCGCCTGCGCGCCGTCGGCCACCCGATGGTCGAAGGCGCAGGTCAATGTCATGGTGGAACGTGCCACGACCGCCCCGTCAGCCACGACGGCCCTGGGCTTGATCGACCCCATGCCCAGGATCGCGGCCTCGGGATGGTTGATCACCGGCACTCCCCGGTCCAGGCCGAGCGCACCGAAGTTTGACACCGTGAACGTCGAACCCTGCAGCTCAACGGGTTTCAGCGTGCCCGCGCGTGCGCTCTCGACCAGCCGCGACACTTCGTCGGCCAACTGCCGCGTGGTGAGTCGGTCGGCGTCGCGGACCACGGGGACCAGCAGGCCGCGGGGCGCCGCCACCGCGACACCCAGATGCACGACCGGGTGGGCATGCACCTGCGGGCCATCGTGTGCGTCCACCCATGTCGCATTGAGCAGCCGATGGTGTGTCAGCGCCAGCACCGTGAGTCTCAGCGTCAGGGCGAACGCGCTCACCGACAACCGCTCATGGACTTCAAGAAGCCGCACGCAGTCCACGTCGACGCTGGCGTGCGCATCGGGGATCTGACTGCGCGACAACGTCATCCGCTTGGCCATCTCGGCGCGCACACCCCGGACCTCGGTGACCTCACCGGCCCCGGGCCCCTTCTCGGCCGCCGCGAGTACGGATTCTCGGGACACCACTCCACCTGGCCCGGCGGGCGCGTTCTCGAGGTCCACCCGCAGTTGCGAGGCAAGCCTGCGCACCGACGGCTTAGCCCTGGCCCGTCGTCTGCTGGTGTCGAACGCGGCGTCGGCCCCATAGCCGACGAGCACGGGATTTCGTGGGCTGGCGCCGTTGCTCTCCTGCACCCTATTGTTTTTCGGCGTACCCGGCTCTGAGTGCCCTGACGGTTCCGACGGTTCCGCAGCGGCCACGGTGTCGATCTGCACCAGCATCGCCCCCACCGCCAGCACGTCACCCTCGGCGCCACCGAGCGCGGCCACCCGTCCCGCGTACGGGCTGGGGATCTCGACCTGCGCCTTGGCGGTCTCCAATGTGCACAGGGTCTGGTTCAGTTCGACGGTGTCGCCGACCGCGACACTCCAACTCGTCACAGTGGCGTCTTCGAGACCCTCGCCGAGGTCGGGAACCAGGAAGTCGCTCATGGCATCTCCATCACCCGTTCCACACAGTCCAGCAGCCGATCCGGACCCGGCAGCCAGAGTTTCTCCAGTCTGGCGGGTGGGTAGGGCGTGTCGAACCCGGTGGCCCGCAACACCGGAGCCTCCAGGTCGTAGAACAACTCCTCGGAGACGCGGGCCGCGAGTTCGGCGCCGAATCCCAGTGTGCGTGGCCCTTCGTGCATCACCACACAGCGACCGGTGCGGCGCACCGACTCCGCGACCGTGTCGAAGTCCAGCGGGTTCAGCGACCTTAGATCGACGACCTCGAGACTCCACCCGTGGTCTTCGGCCGCCACCTCCGCGGCCGAGATCGCGGTGGCCACCAGGCCCCCATAGGTGACGACCGTGACGTCCGTGCCACTGCGCGCCACCGCGGCCTCACCGATCGGCAGGCCGGGCACACCCACGTCGACGATCCCCCGAGTCCAGTAGCGCCGCTTGGGTTCTAAGAAGATCACCGGATCAGGACTGGCGATCGCATATCGCAGCAGCCAGTAGGCGTCGGCCGGATTCGACGGCACCACGACCTTCAAACCCGCGGTGTGTGCCCAATACGTCTCGGTGGACTCGGAATGATGCTCGACGGCACCGATGCCGCCGAACGACGGGATCCGCACCGTGACCGCCATGTCCACGTCGCCGTGGGTGCGCATGTGGTACTTCGCGAGATGGCTGACGATCTGATCGAACGCCGGATAGCTGAAGCCGTCGAACTGGATCTCGGGCACCGGCACAAGCCCGCGGATCGCCATCCCGACGGCCACGCCGATGATCCCAGACTCGGCCAGCGGGGTGTCGAAACACCGTTCCACTCCGAAGGTTTCGGCCAGGCCCTCCGTCACGCGGAACACCCCGCCGAGTGTTGCGACGTCCTCCCCGAAGACCAGCACGCGGTCATCGCCGGCCATCGCGTCATGCAGTGCGCGGTTGATGGCGGCCACCATGGTCACCTCGGTCGCAGCAGGCATCGGTGTCAGCAGTGGCGGCACGGGATCCGGAACGTCGTCCCCCTGCAACGGCGGCCGGTCGAAAAGCTGCGTCATCTCAGGCCTCCTTCGCCAGTTCGGCCCGCAACTGGTCGCGCTGGGCAGCCAGGTCCGGGGTGATCTCGGCGTAGACGTTGTCGAACATCTCGCCGACGTCCGGATCCGGTGCATCGACGATCACGTCGCGGAGTTCGGCGCGCACCCGCGCGACATGGGCTGCGACGCGCTGTTCCAGACGTTCGGTCAGCCCTCCGATGTTCTGCAGGTGGGTGCGGAACCGCGCGATCGGGTCGCGCGCCTGCCAGTCCTCGACCTCGCGGGCGTCGCGGTAGCGGGTCGGGTCGTCGGAGGTGGTGTGGGGGCCCATGCGGTACGTGACGGCCTCGATCAGGGTTGGCCCACGGCCGTCGCGGGCGCGTCGCGCGGCCTGCTCCATGACCGCGAAACAGGCCAGGACGTCGTTGCCGTCCACCCGGATGCCCGGCATTCCGTAACCGGAGGCCCGGTGCGCGATCGACGGCCCGGCAACCTGATGTTCGATGGGCACCGAGATCGCCCACTGGTTGTTCTGCACGTAGAAGATGCACGGCGCGGCGAACACCGCGGCGAGGTTGAGCGCCTCGTGCACGTCACCCGTGCTGGTGGCGCCGTCGCCGAGGAACGCGACCGTCACCGAGTCCTCGCCCAGGCGTTGAGCGGCCATGGCCGCCCCTACGGCGTGCAACTGCTGCGTGCCGATCGGGATCGAGATCGGTGCGCAGTGCTTGGCGGTGAAGCCCAATCCGCCGTGCCAGCTTCCCCGCCACACCGCTCCGAGTTGTGCGGGGGTGATGCCCCGCAGCAGAAAGGCCCCGAGTTCGCGGTACTGCGGGAACAGCCAGTCGGTCTTGCGCAAGGGCGCCACCGCACCGATCTGGGCGGCCTCCTGCCCTCGGCACGACGCGTACAGCGCGAGCTCACCCTGTCGCTGCAGGTTGGTCAGTTCGGCATCGAGTTCCCGCGTGACGACCATGGTCTCGTAGAGCCAGGCCAGGGTTTCGGGAGGCAGGTCGCGACGAAAACGCTGTTCGGAGGTGACGGCCCCGTCGGGGGCGAGGAGTTGCACCGGCTCCAGATCAGGGACATCGTGCAGCGTTGAGAGATGATCGGACCCAGCCACAGCCGCCTCCTTCAGGTCGCCGACGACATGTTTGGTCGTCAGACCCAATGGGTCAGCTCCAGCGCGGGGCCGGTCCGAGTCACCCGCTTGTGGCGGCTGCCTGCTGGCGTCCGATGTCAGGGCGCAAGCTGGACGATTCGCTCAGCCCGCCTCAACACTGGTGCATCCACCATTATGCCCTCGTGAGCGAATGCGCCCGGCTGATCCTTGGCGGCCGCGAGCACGTGTCGCGCCCACTCCACCTGTTCAGCCGAGGGCGCATAGCCGTCGCGGATGACCGCGATCTGGCTGGGGTGGATGGCCACCTTGATGTCGAATCCGACCGCGACGGCGTCGTCGACCTCGACACGGAGGCCGTCGAGATTCCTGATGTCGATGTACACCGAATCGAGCGCCTGCCTGCCGTAGGCCTTGGCCGCCAGCAGCGATCGGGACCGCACGTACTTGGCGACGTCGCGGTAGGAGTCGTCCGGGAAGCGGTTGGCGGTGCCGCCCAGGAATCCGAACAGGTCCTCCGCACCCCACATGACGCCCCAGGTGTTGGCGGCCGCGGCGGTCTCGTCGACCTTGAGCGCACCCAGCGGCGTCTCGACGATGAGCACCACGTCAAGCGGCGCGAGCGCGGTCACCTGGTCGGCGGACTCGCACTTGGGCAGCATGACGCACCGGTAGTCGGTCTTGGCGAGGACCTCGAGGTCGAGTTTCTGCTCGGGTGAGTCGCCGGCGTTGATGCGAATCACCGTGCGGGCCGGGTCCAGCGGCGTGCTCAGCAGCGCCTCGCGCGCGGCCGGCTTGTCCCCGGCGCCGTCCTCGAGGTCGAGGATCACGACATCGGCTGCCGCGGCGGCCTTCTCGAAACGCTCGGGGCGATCTGCCGGGCAGAACAGCCAGGCCGGACCGGAATTCGTCAGTGCCATCTACTCCCCCGCCGGCTTCTTGCGCACCATGGTCTTGCGCGAGGCTGTCGCAACGATGTCGCCGTGCTGATTGCGTCCGGTGTGCGCGAACGTCACAATGCCCTCACCGGGTCGGCTCTTGGATTCCCGCTTGTCGACCACCTCGGACTCGGCGTACAGCGTGTCGCCGTGGAAAAGGGGCTTGGGGAAGGCGATTTCGGAGAAACCGAGGTTGCCGACGATCGTGCCCTGGGTCAGCTGCGCGACGGACAGGCCGACCAGCGTCGACAGCGTGAACATCGAGTTCACCAGCCGCTGGTTGAACGGCGGCAGCGCATCGGAGAACGCCGCGTCCAGGTGCAGCGCCTGGGTGTTCATGGTCAGCGTGGTGAACAGGACGTTGTCTGCCTCGGTGACGGTGCGGCCGGGCCGGTGCAGGTACAGCACACCGGTTTCGAACTCCTCGAACCACAGGCCACGCTGTTCGACGATACGCTTCCCACCGTCCCGCCCGGACTGCTTCGGGGTCTCGGTCACAGGCCCAGCTCCCGGCCGATCAGCATGAGCTGCACTTCGGTTGTCCCTTCCCCGATTTCGAGGATCTTGCTGTCGCGGTAGTGGCGGGCGACGGAGTACTCGTTCATGAACCCGTAGCCGCCGAAGATCTGGGTGGCGTCACGCGAGTTGTCCATGGCCGCTTCGCTGGCCACCATCTTGGCCACCGACGCGGCCTTCTTGAACGGCTTGCCGGCCAGCATCAGCGCCGCGGCGTCGTAGTACGCCGTGCGGGCCGCGTGCGCGCGGGCCTCCATCCGGGCGATCTTGAAAGCGATGGCCTGATAGGTGCCGATCGCAGCGCCGAACGCCTGACGTTCCTTGGCGTACTTCACCGACTCGTCGACACAGCCCTGCGCGGCACCGACCGAGAGCGCCGCGATCGCGATCCGGCCCTCGTCGAGGATGCGCAGGAAGTTGGCGTAGCCGCGACCGCGTTCGCCGAGCAGGTTCTCCTCGGGCACGCGCACATCGTCGAAGCTCAGCGGGTGCGTGTCGGAGGCGTTCCAGCCCACCTTGTTGTAGGCGGGTTCGGCGGTGAACCCGTCGGTCGGCACAGGCACCAGGATCGACGAGATCTCCTTCTTGCCGTCCGGTTTCTCACCCGTCACGGCGGTCGCCGTGACGAGCTTGGTGATGTCGGTGCCGGAGTTGGTGATGAACTGCTTGGACCCGTTGATCACCCAGTGCCCGTCGTCGAGGCGCGCGGTGGTCTTGGTGGCACCGGCGTCGCTGCCGCCGCCGGCCTCGGTCAGGCCGAAGGCACCCAGCGCCTTGCCGCTGGAGAGCAGCGGCAGCCACTCCCGCTTCTGCGCCTCGTTGCCGAACCGGTACACCGGCATGGCGCCCAGCGACACCCCGGCCTCGAGCGTGATGGCCACGCTCTGGTCAACCTTGCCGAGTTCCTCCAGCGCCAGGCACAGCGCGAAGTAGTCACCGCCCATTCCGCCGTACTCCTCGGGGAAGGGCAGCCCGAACAGGCCCATGTCGGCCATACCGGCGACGACCTCGTACGGGAACGAGTGCTCCTCGTCGTGTTTGGCCGCGACGGGGGCGACGACGCTCTGCGCGAAGTCGCGGACGGTCTTGGCCAGCTGTGCGTATTCGTCGGGCAGGCTGCCCGTCGACAGATAGTCGGTCATCAGCTCTGGTCCTTCTGTTCCTGTTCGGAGGCCGTCACCGTTGCCAGCGGCTGACCCACTTTGACCTGATCGCCCACGGCGACAAGAATTTTCACCACACCGTCGACCGGCGCGGTCAGCGAATGCTCCATCTTCATCGCCTCAACGGCCACCACGACGGTGCCCGCGGCCACGTCGGCGCCGTCTTCGACGTTGACGGCCACGACGGCGCCGGGCATCGGGCTCACCAGTTCGGCGTCGCCGCTGTGCTCGTCGTCGGGTCGGACGGGGGCCTCGCGGACCTCGTCGACCCACGCCACACCACCCGGTGCGGCCAGCCAGATGCGGTGGTCGGCGTCGGCGACGCGGTAGCGCTGGGAGACGCCGTCGATGACGAGCCTGATCTGGTCACCGTCGAGCGCGGCGGTCAGGGTGTGCTGCCCGGCGTTCTCGATGGTGACGGTGGCCCCGTCCGGCGTCCCGGCGATTCCCACGTGATCGGTGCGCTCCCCCGAACGCAGACGCAGCACCGTGGGTGCATGCTCACCGCCCCGCCATCCCGAGGGTTTCGTCCACAGGTCGTCGCCGGAGGCCGCCCACAACTGCAGCCACCGGTAGGCCGCGGCGGCGATGAACGCCGAGTCGTCGGCCGACGGCGCCAGCTTGGCCAGGTAGTCCCCGACGCGGCGATCCAGCAGTCCGGTGTCCAACTGTCCAGCGACGACGTCGGCGTCGGTCAGCAGGAAGCGCAGGAAGTCGATATTGGTGACGACGCCCAGGACGGCCGTATGGGCCAGGGCGCCGTCGAGTCCGCTCAACGCGTCCTGGCGCGTCGCGCCGTGCGCGATCACCTTGGCCAGCATCGGGTCGTAGTCGCTGCCGACGACCGTGCCGACCCGCAGACCGGAGTCCACCCGGATACCGGGCCCGCCCGGTTCCACGAGGTCGAGCACCGTACCGCCGGTCGGTAGGAAGCCGTTGGCCGGATCCTCGGCGTACACGCGGGCCTCGACCGCGTGGCCGCGCAGTTCGATGTCCTGCTGGCGGGCCCGCAGCGGTTCGCCGGCCGCGATGCGCACCTGCCACTCCACCAGGTCCCACCCGGTGACCAGTTCGGTGACGGGGTGCTCGACCTGGAGGCGGGTGTTCATCTCCATGAAGAAGAACTCGTCGGGTTGATCGGCCGAGACGATGAATTCGACGGTGCCCGCACCCACGTAGTCCACGCTGCGCGCGGTGTCACACGCGGCGGCACCGATCCGCTCCCGGGTCGCGGCGTCCAGCAGCGCCGACGGCGCCTCCTCGATGACCTTCTGATGGCGGCGCTGAAGGCTGCACTCGCGCTCGCCGAGGTGGATCACGTTGCCGTGCTGGTCGGCCAGCACCTGCACCTCGATGTGCCTGGGCCGCAGCACGAATCGCTCGAGGAACAGGGTGTCGTCACCGAATGCGGCCGCCGATTCGCGACGTGCGCCCGCGAGCGCGGCGGGCAGGTCGGCTGCGTCGTGCACCAACCGCATGCCCTTGCCGCCGCCGCCTGCCGACGGCTTGACCAGGACGGGATAGCCGATGTCGTCGGCCGCGGCGATCAGTTCACCGTCGGTTAGACCCGGTCGGGCGATGCCGGGAACCACCGGGACACCGAACTTTGTGACGGTGGCCTTGGCCGTGATCTTGTCGCCCATGGTCGCGATCGCGGGCGCGGGCGGGCCGATGAACACGATGCCAGCCTGGGCCAGGGCCTGCGCGAATTGACTGTTCTCCGACAGGAATCCGTAGCCGGGGTGGACGGCCTGAGCGCCAGTGCGCACGGCGGCGTCGACCACGGCGTCGATGTTGAGGTAGCTCTGCCGTGCGGCGGCGGGGCCGATCAGCACCGCGGTGTCGGCTTCGAGGACGTGCAGTGCTCCGGCGTCAGCTTCGCTGTAGACCGCCACCGACCGGATGCCCAGGCGGCGCAGGGAGCGGATGACGCGGACCGCGATCTCGCCGCGGTTGGCAACCAGGACCGTATCGAACATCAATTCCTCACATCCGGAAGACGCCGTAGGACACCGGTTGCGCCGGTGCGTTGCCAACTGCCGAGAGCGCCAATCCCACAACGGTTCTGGTGTCCGCGGGGTCGATCACGCCGTCGTCCCACAGCCGAGCCGTCGAGTAGTAGGGGTTGCCCTGGTGTTCGTACTGGTCTCGGATGGGCGCCTTGAACGCCTCCTCCTCCTCGGCCGACATGTCGCCGCGGACCGTGGCCAGCACCGAGGCGGCCTGTTCGCCGCCCATCACCGAGATACGGGCATTGGGCCACATCCACAGGAAGCGCGGCGAGTAGGCCCGCCCACACATCGAGTAGTTGCCCGCGCCATACGATCCGCCGATGACGATCGTCAGCTTGGGCACCCGCGCGCAGGCCACGGCGGTGACCATCTTGGCGCCGTGCTTGGCGATGCCGCCGGCCTCGTAGTCACGGCCCACCATGAAGCCCGTGATGTTCTGCAGGAACAGCAGCGGCACCATGCGCTTGTCGCACAGTTCGATGAAATGTGCTCCCTTGAGCGCGGATTCGCCGAAGAGGACGCCGTTGTTGGCGACGATGCCGACGGGCTGCCCGTGGATGTGGGCGAAGCCGGTGACCAGCGTGGTGCCGTATTCGGCCTTGAACTCGCTGAACTCACCGCCGTCGACGATGCGGGTGATGACCTCGCGCACGTCATAGGGCACGCGCGCGTCGACCGGAACCACGTCGTACAACTCGGTCTGGTCGGCGATGGCCGGCACGGTCGGGCGCACCTCCCAGGGGCGCGGCGAGCGGGGACCCAACGTCGAGACGATGTTCCGCACGATGCGCAGTGCGTCGCGGTCGTCGTGTGCCAGGTGATCGGTGACTCCGGAGACCTTGGAGTGCAGATCGCCGCCGCCGAGGTCCTCTGCGGTGACCACCTCACCGGTGGCGGCCTTCACCAGGGGCGGTCCACCGAGGAAGATCGTGCCCTGGTTGCGGACGATGATGGCCTCGTCGCTCATCGCGGGCACGTAGGCGCCGCCCGCGGTGCAGGATCCGAGCACCGCGGCGATCTGCGCGATGCCCGCGGCGCTCATGTTGGCCTGGTTGTAGAAGATGCGCCCGAAGTGCTCGCGGTCCGGGAACACCTCATCTTGGCGGGGCAGGAACGCGCCTCCGGAGTCCACGAGATAGATGCAGGGCAACTGGTTCTCGAGCGCGATCTCCTGTGCGCGCAGGTGCTTCTTGACCGTGACCGGGTAGTAGGTGCCGCCTTTGACGGTGGCGTCGTTGGCCACGATCATGCACTCGCGACCCGAGACCCGGCCGATGCCGGCGATCATCCCCGCGCCGGGACATTCGTCGTCGTACATGCCGTCGGCGGCCAGTGGCGCGATCTCCAACAGCGGACTGCCCGGGTCGAGCAGACCGTCCACACGATCGCGTGGCAGCAGCTTGCCGCGTGCCACATGGCGTTCGCGGGCACGCTCGGGCCCACCCAACGCGGCACTGGCCAGCTTCGTACGCAGTTGCGCCACCAGGGCCAAATGCTCGTCGCGGTTCGACGTCCCGGTTGCCATGGCGTCCCATCAAATCAGTTAATGACGACTAACTCATGGTATGTTAGTCATCATTAACCGAAGTGTCCAGACTTCTTCGATAGCGAGGCCTGATGCCTGCCGCCACCGACGAGAACCATCCGACGGTCAGCCGCCGTTCCCGACAGAAGTCGGATCGGCGTTCTCAGCTTCTGGCTGCCGCCGAACGCCAGTTCGCCGAACGTGGATTCCTGGCCGTGCGCCTTGAGGACATCGGTGCGGCGGCCGATGTCAGCGGGCCCGCGATCTACCGCCACTTCCCCAACAAGGAAGCGCTGCTGGTCGAACTCCTCGACGAGGTCAGCACGCGACTCCTGGTCGGCGGACGGGCCGTCGTCGACGACGCCGGGGACGATCCCGTCGCCGCGCTCTACGCGCTCATCGACTTCCATCTCGACTTCACTCTCGGCGAGCCGGGCCTGATCCGGATCCAGGACCGCGACCTGAGCCATCTGCCCGCACCCGCCCTGCGGCAAGTGCGGCGCAGTCAGCGGCAGTACGTCGAGATCTGGGTCCGCGTGCTGCGCCGCCTCGACCCCAAGCGCGACGAGTCCGACGCGCGACTCATGGCCCACGCCGCGTTCGGCCTGATGAACTCCACCCCGTACAGCACAAAGCCGGCCGGTGGAACACCGGCCGGCTTGCGCTCGCGGTCTGTGCTGCGGGCGATGACACTCGCCGCGCTGCGTTCAGCCGAGAGTTAATACCAGTACTTGCGTCCGCCGACCGGACGGCCCACGGAACCCAGGATCCACAGCACCGCGCCGATGACCAGCAGAATGATGCCGATGGTCCACAGGATGTTGATGTGCAGAACGAATCCAAGGATGAGCAGAATTGCTCCGAGGACAATCATGACGAACTCCCTTTCAGTTGTTTTCCCACGAACGAATGTGCTTGAAACTCTTGACTATTGGCTGGGTTGCGGCAGTCTGCAGTCCTCGACTTTCGGGTTGACACCGGCGTAGTTCAGCGGACCGGCGACAACCGTGAGCGCGATCGTTCCCGCAGTGGCGCAGTTGGTTTCGGAGTCCTCGAAATAGCCCCGCTGGAACGTGGCGAAGACTCCGACCAACAGCCAAACAACAGCGATCACGGTGATAAGTCGCATGTATGCCCTCCATTCGCTCCGCACCGTCTGGCGGACAGAGGTTTACCCGACCGAAAGTTTCCCAAACATCACATTTTCGTCATCATTTGCTGACGCATGCAAAGTTGTCCGTGTTCAGCGCGAAAACGCTGTTCCCACCCAGTCCCGAATGGCCTCGGCAAGCCGAACGCGGTTCTCTCGTTTCGCGATCTCATGACCGTCGTCGTCGAACACCAGATAGCTCACGTTGAGCCCGCGATCCCTGCACGCGGCATACATCTGCTCGGACTCACTGACCGGGACGTTGGTGTCATGCCCCCCGTGCACGAGCAGCAGTGGCGCGGTGAGCGCGTCGACCCGTTGCAGCGGCGACAATTCCTCGAGCAGAGCGCGGTCACTGACGGGGTGCCCGTACTTCGGCTGGGCCGCCGCCGCGATCCAGGCTTCGGTGTTGTGATAGAAGCTGTTGAGGTCGCTCATGCCACACACGCTGACTCCGGCGGCAAACAGATCGGGGTGGAAGGTCAAGGCGGCCAGCGTCAGATAGCCCCCATAGGACCACCCGGCACACGCCACCCGGTCGCGGTGGGCGTGTCCGCGAGCGATCAGGTGCTGCACGCAGTCAGCGACGTCGTCGATGGCCGCGAACCGTTTGTCGCGATCGTCGGCGTGCATGAAGGTCCGTCCGAAGCCGCCCGATCCGCGCACGTTGGGCGCGAAGACCGTGATTCCTGCGTCCAGCAGCAGCGGGAAGACCTCGCTGTACCCGGGCCGCGACTGGCCCTCGGGACCGCCGTGCAGATAGATCAGGGTTCCACGGTCCGGTGCCCCCGCCGGTGGCGCGTACAGCCACCCCGTCAGGGTCAGACCGTCGCGGGCGGTCACGGTCTCCAGGATCGGCTGCTCGGCCAGCGGACCCGACATCGGCACCCGGTCGACGGGCTCCCACTCCCAGGACCGGGTGTCCACGAGCTCGACAGTGCGTGGCTGCGAAGGGCTTTCGACCGTCACCGCCACCATCGAACCGCCGGCGCTGATCGACAGCTCACTGGCCACCAGGCCCGGCAGCGGGATCATCCGGCTCATCGTACGATCGGCGTACTGCATGACCTGCAATTCACTGCAGCCGTGGATGTTCCACAGCATGGCCACGGTGGACAGGTCGTCACTGATGACGAACTCGTCCAACTCGACCCCCTCGCGCTCAGCCACCACCTGATAGGTGACCCCGTCCTCGGTCACAGTGACCTCGAGCAGCCTGGCGTGGTCGGTGCCGTTGTCGCTGCGGATCAGTGCGCGCACGAAACCCGCTGTGCTGTCGGACCCGTACTCCTTGGCCGGGTGGTAGAGCTTGGTGGATTCGCCGTCCGGCCCATATCTCAGGCGTCGCGGATGGTGGTCGTCGAGGATCACGCCGGCATCGGTGGTGGAGCCGGGATCGTAGGGCAGCAGCGCGATCTCGGTGAGCCCGTGCAGCATCAGCAGTTCCCGATATCCCCTCGGCCCGACTCTGATCAGGGCCGCACCGGCCCAGGAGTCCACGAGCCGCCCGGCCGAACGGCGGTCCAGCACCACCCGATCGCCGGTGGCCGGGTCGATCAGACAGGACTGTCCGACACCGTCGTCGCCGGTGAGGATCGCCGCGACCGTGGTGCCGTCCCAGCCGATGAGTTCCGCAGTGCCGTCGGTGGTGTGCGGGTCCTGCGAGCCCAACGCGTCGATCCGTCGCGCGGCGCGATCGTCGGGATCGGTGGTGACCACCCAGATCTGCGTGCGCGAACCACCCTCGGGGGCCACCTCGCAGGCCAGCCAGTGGCCGTCGGCGGAGTGCATGACGCGCGTGACCGGGCCCTCCACCGGAAGTTCGACGTCGCGGGACGACGATGCGCGCCAGCCCCGCAGGAAGCGTTGCACGGCCCGCGGGTAACCGCCGTCGTCGACGATGTGGGCGAACGCCGTGGCGTCAGGGGACAACGACGGACCGTAGATCGCGCGCACATGGCGCACCTGCGATCCCACAGTCAGTCCTCCTCGCCGTCCGGCCTTTCGCAGGCTACCTACGATGGGCGCGTCGCAGGCAGCCGCGAGCACACCACTCAATATCCTTTGTGCTTTGTCACATAGGATAATTGCGCCTTGCCGACCGGCAGTCTCCGATCCGCAGGTAGCCTGCAAGTCATGAGGTGGTCATGAGCGATCCCCAGTGGCCCCAGGGTCCCGATCCGAGATGGTCGGGGTGGTCGCCACCAACGGAACCCCTGGGAGACCGGAACACCGGGAATCCCGATCCCGCATACGCCGGGCAGTTCAGTTACCCCAGCTACACCCCGCCGCCCGGGCAGGACGCAACCCGCCAACTGCCACCGCACTGGACCCAGACCCAGTACCAGGCCCCCGGCCAGGACCAATCCGAGTTGCCGCCCGAACCGCCGCGGTCGCCACGCTGGTTGTGGTTGCTCGCGGGCGCCGCGGTGCTGCTGGTGATCGGCCTCGTGGTGGCCCTCGTGATCGCGAACGGAGCCTCCAAGCAGGACTCCGCGGTGACTCCCCTGCCGACCATGCCGCAGCCGACCGGTTCAGCGCCGACCACCACGACGCGGACCCCGCCCCGCACAGCGACCTCGGTTCCTCCTCCTGTGCCCAGGGTGCCGACGGAGTCGCCGACCACCACCGAGTCGGGGCCGACGCAGACCGTGGTCTACAGCGTGACCGGCGAGGGACGTGCGATCAGCATCACCTACGTCGACTCCGGCGGAATTCTGCAGATGGAGTTCAACGTCGTCCTGCCGTGGACCAAGGAGGTGACGTTGTCCCCGCCCGCGTCGACCGCGGCCAGTGTCACGATCCTCAACGTCGGCCGCGACGTCACGTGCACCGTGACGGTGGATGGCCAATCGGTCCGGGAGCGCACGAGTTCGGGCCTGACGATCTGCGCTGCGGCAGGCTAGTTCTCGACTCCGTGCCGTTGGTGCGGCGCCCGTACCACCAGCATCGCGCCCAGGCCCACGACCAGTACCACCAGGATTCCGCCCAGGCCGGCACGATCGGCGTTGAACACGTCGACGAACAGGAAGAACAGCCAGGGCGCCAGGAATGAGACCGCCCTTCCGGTCATCGTGTAGAGGCCGAACGCGACGCCCTCTCGACCGTCGGTCGTCAGGCGCAGCAGCAGCGTCCGCGCCGAGGCCTGCGTGGGGCCCAGGAACAGGCACAGCGCCAACCCGCAGAGCCAGAATGCGGTGGGTCCCGACGCTGAGAGCAGCGTCAGTCCGACGGCGATCATGACGGTCAGCGACCCCACGATGACGGGCTTGGACCCGATTCGGTCATCGACGAGTCCGCCGACCACCGCGCCGAACCCCGCCACGATGCAGGCCACGACACCGAACATCAGCACGTCGGCCTGCGAGATGCCGTACACCGACACCCCGAGCACCGCGCCGAACGTGAACACCCCGGTCAGTCCGTCGCGGAAGATCGCGCTGGCGGCGAGGTAGTACACCAGGTTGCGGTCACGTCGCCATTCCGCGACCAGGTCGGCCCACACCCGCCGGTAGGCCCCGAGCATGCTCACCGGGACGTGCGGGGCCGCGTCGAGTGGGGTGAGGTGGTGCGCGGTGAACAGCAACGGCAGCGCGAACAACGCGAACCACACCGCCGCGACCACCATCACCAGGCGGATGTTGAGTCCGTCGTCGGCGGGGATCCCCAGAAGGCCGCGCTGCGGTCCGTCCCCCATGATGAAGCCTACGTAGACCAGCAACAGCAACAGGACGCTGCCGAGAAACCCTGCGCCCGAACCCAATCCGGAGATCCGACCCGACGTCGCGGGAGTCGCCAACTGCCGCAGCATCGCGTTGTACGGCACCCCGGCCAGATCTCCACACGCGGCCGTGGCGGCCAGCAGCGCCAGGCCCGCGAACAGATAGCGGGGGTCGTCGCGGATCAGGCTCATGGCCGCGGTCAACACGACCGCCAGACCCGTCAGGATGGTCAGCGCGCGGCGCCGCCGTTGCGGAGCCTGCACCCACACCCCGATCACGGGGGCCAGGGTGGCGACGGTCAACCCCGCGATGGTCAGGGCGCGGCCCAGCCAGCTCGTCGGCGATGCCCCGCCCGGCATGCCCTCCCCCACAGACTCTGTGAGGTAGACGGAGAACACGAACGTCACGACGATCGCGTTGAGGCCCACGAAACCGCAGTCCCACAGCGCCCAGGCGGCGATACGAGATCTGCGTACGCCGGTCGGCGCCTCAGTCATGCCCGGCACTCTATCCAGTGCGGCCTTGTCTACGATTGCCGCATGCCTGTACCCCCACCCAGTCCGGATGCTCGCGCGGTCGTCACGGGCGCGTCGCAGGGCATCGGCGAGGCCCTGGCCACCGAACTCGCCGCCCGCGGCCACAGCCTGATCGTGACGGCCCGGCGCGGTGACGTGCTGACCGGCCTGGCCGAGCGGCTCACCGAGCGTTACGGCGTCACCGTCGAGGTGCGTGCCGTCGACCTGACCGACGTCGCCGGCCGCGATGCGCTGTCCGAAGAACTGGCCAGCCGGCCCATCTCGATCCTGTGCAACAACGCAGGTACGGCCACCTTCGGACCCGTCGCCAAGCTGGATCCGGCCGTCGAGAAGGCCCAGGTTCAACTGAACGCCATTGCGGTGCATGACCTTACACTTGCGGTGCTGCCCGGAATGATCGCACGCGGCGCGGGCGGCATCCTGATCTCCGGGTCCGCGGCAGGCAACTCGCCGATTCCGAACAACGCGACCTACGCCGCCAGCAAGGCCTTCGCCAACACGTTCAGCGAGTCACTGCGCGGCGAGGTCAAGAGCGCCGGCGTCCATGTGACGCTGCTGGCGCCCGGGCCCGTGCGCACCGAGTTGCCCGACGCCACCGAACGTTCCCTGGTGGAGAAGCTGATCCCGGACTTCCTGTGGATCAACACCGAATACACCGCCCGGGTGTCGCTCGACGCGCTCGAGCACAACCGGATGCGCGTCGTCCCCGGTCTGACGTCCAAGGCCATGTCGGTGGCCAGCGGGTACGCCCCGCGGGCCATCGTCGCCCCGATCGTCGGCGCGGTCTACAAGAAGCTCGGCGGCGACTGAGCGATTTCGGCGCGTTTCCAGGCGCACAGCGCCGGAAACCGCGCCGAAGTCACCGCTTGCGGCCCGGTCTCACCGCTTGCGGCGGCGGCCCGTGCCGAAGATGCTGCGGGTGATCTCGCGGCCGATCACCGTGCCCGCCGAACGCATCGCGCTCTTGAACGCCGGGCTCTCCATCATCTTGTCGAGGAAGCCCGGTTCCGGCGGGGCAGCCGGTGCGGGCATCGGGGGGATGTCGATTCCGGTCGGCACGGGCGGCAGTTCGTCCTTCGCCGGTGGCGGGGCCAACGCGGCAGCCAATCTCTCGTAGGCCGAGTCGCGGTCGATGGTCTGGCCGTACTCAGCCTGCAGCGGGCTGGCCTTCGCGGCGGCCGAGATCGCATCCGGGCCGATCGTGTCCATCAGTGACCGCGGCGCGCGCATCCGCGTCCAGGCCACCGGCGTCGGGGCGCCCCGTTCCGAGAGGACGGTGACGACGGCCTCGCCGATACCCAACGACGTCAGCGCCGACTCGAGGTCGTACACCTTGGTCTTGGGGTAGGTCCGGACGGTCTTCGACAGTGCCTTCTGGTCGTCGGGAGTGAAGGCGCGCAGCGCGTGCTGCACCCGGGCGCCGAGCTGAGACAGCACGTTGTTGGGGATGTCGGTCGGAAGCTGCGTGCAGAAGAACACCCCGACGCCCTTGGAGCGGATCAGCTTGACGGTCTGCTCGACCTGTTCCAGGAACGCCTTGGAGGCGTCGTTGAACAGCAGGTGCGCCTCATCGAAGAAGAACACCAGCTTGGGCTTGTCCAGGTCGCCGACCTCGGGCAGGTAGGTGAACAGGTCGGCCAGCACCCACATCAGGAAGGTCGAGAACATCACCGGGCGGGCGGCCTGGGCGCCCAGTTCCAGCAGCGTGATGACACCGCGGCCCTGCGCGTCGACGCGCATCAGGTCGTCGGGGTTGAGTTCCGGCTCACCGAAGAAGGTGTCGGCGCCTTCGGCTTCGAGGTTGATCAACGCACGCAGGATCACCCCGGCCGTCGTGCTCGACACCGCGCCCAGCGCCTTCAGTTCCGGCTTGCCCTCGGCACTGGTCAGGTATTGGATCACCGACCGCAGGTCCTTGAGATCCAGCAGCGGCAGGCCCTTCTGGTCGGCCCAGTGGAAAATCAGGCCGAGCGTGGACTCCTGAGTCTGGTTGAGGCCCAACACCTTCGACAACAGGATGGGTCCGAAGCTGGTGATCGTCGCGCGCACCGGGACGCCGATGCCATCGGTGCCCAGCGACAGGAACTCCACCGGGAAGCCCGTCGGCGTCCACTCGTCGGCGGTGTCGGCGGCGCGCTGCGTGGTGTTGTCGTTGGACACACCGGGTTTCGACAGCCCGGACAGATCACCCTTGACGTCGGCCATGAGCACCGGGACCCCGGCGGCCGACAACTGCTCGGCGAGCACCTGCAGCGACTTGGTCTTGCCGGTGCCCGTCGCGCCCGCCACCAGTCCGTGGCGGTTCACCGTCTTGAGCGGGATGCGCACCCGACACGTGGGGTCCACCTCTCCGTCGACGACGACGGAGCCCAACTCGAGCGCCGGACCGTCCACCGAGTAGCCGGCGGCGATGTGCTGTGCGGGGGTCATCGCCGATCCCGTGTCGGTGGTTTCAGTGCTCACAGCCGAGGTCCTCTCGCCCAGATTCGTTGCCAGTGCGCGCGGTGCAGCAATGCACGACCTTACTTGCCCGACTCCCGCTTGGAGTCGCCTGCAGCGGTGGGGTGCTGCGTGAGCAGGCTGAAGTACGCCTACTGTTAAGCGCTGTGCGCGACGAATTGGTGTGGATCGACTGTGAGATGACGGGCCTCGACCTGGGGTCTGACCGGCTGATCGAGATTGCTGTGCTGGTCACCGACGCCGAACTCAATGTGCTGGGTGAGGGCATCGATGTGGTGATCCACGCCGAGGACGCGGCACTGGCCGGGATGATCGACGTCGTCAAGAAGATGCATGCCCGGTCCGGTCTGACCGACGAGGTCAGGGCCTCGACGGTGGACGTACCCACGGCCGAGAAGATGGTGCTCGACTACATCAAGCAGCACGTCAAGCAGCCCAAGACCGCACCACTGTGCGGCAACTCGATCGCCACCGACCGCGGGTTCATCGCACGTGACATGCCTGCGCTCGACAACTACCTGCACTACCGGATGATCGACGTCAGTTCGATCAAGGAACTGTGCCGGCGCTGGTATCCGCGGATCTACTTCGGCCAGCCCGAAAAAGGCCTCGCGCACCGCGCCCTGGCCGACATCCACGAGTCGATCCGCGAGTTGAAGTACTACCGTGCGACGGCGTTCGTGGCCCCGCCCGGGCCCGCCACCAGCGATATCGCCGCAGTTGCGGCCGAACTCGGCCCGCCGACGGATACCGATTCGGCTCCAGAGCCTCCGACCAGTTAAGATCGACCACGCTGCACACGCCGGTCCGCCGGACGCAGCAATGGTGGCTGTAGTTCAGTTGGTAGAGCACCAGGTTGTGATCCTGGCTGTCGCGGGTTCGAGTCCCGTCAGCCACCCCAACTGCAGAAGCGCCGCCCACGAAAGTGGGCGGCGCTTCTGTCATATCGGGCTCAGCCGTTGTCGGCGCGGGCCTGCTGCCGCTTCTGCTTCTCGGTCTCGGCCAAGGCCTCGGCCTTCGCCGCCTCGGAGCGCTTGCGTGCCGCCTCGTTGCGTCGAGTCTTCGCGTCGTCCTGTTTGGCCTCGGCGACCGCGACGGCAGATCGCTCGGCGGCCTCGATGCGCGCCTCCTCGGCACGCGTGGTCGACTGTGCGGACTTCCGGCGCTGTGCGGCGACCTCGTCGGCCCGCTCCTTGGCCGCGACGGTCCGCTTGGTGGCCGCCTCCTCGGCGACCTGCTTACGCTGCGCGGCGGCGGCTCGGGCGTTGCGCTGCTTGTCCAGCTTCGCGCGGTGCGCCTCGTCGTGTACCTCCGCGGCGCGCTCGCTCTCCTTCTCAAGGCGTCTGCGGGCCCGCTCACGCTCCTGCTCGGCCTCCTCCGCGAGGATCTTGGCCTCGAATCGGGCCGTGCTGCGCTGGGCGATCGCGACTCCGCGCATCTCAAGATCGGAGTCACCGAGAATGCCTCCGACCGCGGCGTCGAGTGCACCGAACGAGCGTTCAAACAGAAGTCGTGCCGGCGCCTCCTCGTCGATCCTGGACACGATGCGCTGTTCGATCAGGTGTAACGGGAATCGCGCGATCCGGTACTGCGTCCGTAACAGCGCAAAGGGAATCTGAGCCAGATTCATTGGACACTCCTCTTCTCCGCTGCTGCCTTCACGGCAGGTCAGCGTCTTCAGTCAGCTCGTCGGCCTGCTTACGGATGCGTTTGGCCTCAGCCTCGGCCCGATCCGCGTCGGACAGGGACTGCTGGTACTCATCGAGCGCCTCGCCGTATTGGGCGGTGGCGACCTTGCGCTCCTGCTCCTCGCGGTTGGCGGCCTGAGCGGCCTGCGCCTCCGCGGCCTGCTCAGCGGCAGCCTTCTCCCGTGCGGCATCGTTTCGTGCGGCCTGCTCAGCGGTCTTCCGCTGCGCGATCTGCTCCTCACGAATCTGCTGCTGCGTCGCCGCGGCGCGGACATGGGCCGCGCCACGCTGCTGCGCTCCAGCGATCTCTGCTGCGTCAGCCAACTGCTCCGCCTGTTCGTCCTGCGCGTCGGCCACCGACTGAAGCGCGCTGGCCTCGCGTCGCTCCTGGGCTTCATGGCGCTCCAGCTGACCCTCTGCGGTCAATGAATCGTTACGGGTGATGGCACCCACAACCTCTTTCGCCCTGCCCTTGATCGACGCGACGAAACCCTTGCGCGCCTCGTCTGCTGTGCCGTCCTCGGCCATGTGGACTCTCCTCTCCTCTCCGCCTCGTTGGGGCGGAGTCGCTGTCGAGACCTCTCTGTCGAGGTTCCACATAGGAGAACTTTGAAACATTTGTGATCTGGACCACAGTCAGTCCGGATCGGCGGCCTGCCCCGAGTCGGCCGTCGCAGGGCCTGCCGAATTCGCCTGGTCAGTCGGGGTTTCCACAAGCGACGACGCCGACCCGGGATCAGCAGTATCAGTCCCATTCCCGCGCCCCCCTCCGGCGCCCGCGGGACCCCGTTGGGCGAGCAGCACGCGGTCCTTGATCTGATCTCGCAGATCGGCCCGGCGCTGTTTGAGAACCTGCCTGAAGTCCGGCTTGGCCTCGGCCTCGGGTCCGGGCTTGTGGTCGACGGCCTGTCCCCCGTCACCCCCAGCCTCGGCCGCGGGCTTGAGGTCGACAGCCTGTCCCCCGTCACCCCCAGCCTCGGCCGCGGGCTTGAGGTCGACAGCCTGTCCCCCGTCACCCCCAGCCTCGGCCGCGGGCTTGAGGTCGACACCGGACTGTCCCTCGTTGTCCCCGACCGGCGTGAGGTCTACAGCGAGTTGCCCCACCTCGACCGCGGACTGTCCTAGCTGCGCGTCGGTGACGGACTGGTCCGCGTCAGACGACCCCTCGATCGACCCGCGGTGCGGCTCGACCAACTCACGCGCAGATTCCCGCGCCAACCGCACGAAGTCCCGTCCCTGTCGCGAGGTTTCGTCATGAGGATCGGTTGCCACCGAAGCGGCCCGTTCGTCGATGGCGGCGCCCGTCGCGGCCGCCACGGACTTCCGCGTGAGTCCCAGCGCCGAACCGACGGTGTCGACCACAGCGCGCACCAGAGCGGTGACCGCCGAAACGGCAAACTGCACAACAGCTCTGGGGACGATCAGGAGGAAGCTGATGAGCTGGCGGCCGAGCATCAACAACTGCTGGAAGTCACTGATCTTGGGGATGGCGGCCTGGAACGGCGTCAGCTCACCGTCGTCGGCGAAGTCGGCGTAGAGATCTCGGATGGTCTGCACGACCTTCTTCTCGTCCCAGTCGCTGTAGAAGATGCCGAAGTTCTCTTCGTCGTCGAAGCCACCGGAGTTGATGTCCCGTGTGCTGTAGATGAAGATCGGGCCCGCGCCCTCGACGTTCTGCCAGGCCACCACGAGGTCGCGGATGAAGTCGGCCTGATGCTGCTCGGTCACGGGACCGTTGGTCGGCACCCCATATTCCGTGATCCAGATCTTCTTGGTGGTGCCTTCGCCCTCGTACTGAACCATCAAGGCGCGCAGTGCATTGACCTGATTCAACGGAGAATTGGCCAGGCCGGCACCCTGGGAGAACGGCATCGTGGGGTTGTACGGGTGGTAGGACAGAGCGTCGAAGTAGTCCGCAGCGCCGTTCTCGTACATCTCACGGAAGAAGGACACCGGGTTCTGCGACAGGCCCGGGATGGTGATCACCGAACCCAGTACGCCGGCGATGACAACCGCGTCGGGGTCGGCGTCGCGAATCATCGGAGAGGCGGCCTTGAGCATCGCGGTGTACGACGACGCGCTGACCGGGTTGTAGAACAGGGCTCCGTTGGGTTCGTTCCAGATCTCGTAGGCCGAGATCTTGCCGTGGGTCTGATCGCCGTGGGCGTCGGTGTCGACGACGCCGTCATAACGGTCGGCGACCGCGCCTGCGAACTCGGCGTACTCCTGCGGGTCGGAGTGCCCGTTGAGTGGGAACCCCGCCCACGTGGGCGTCGCAGTGATGACCCCGACGACGTTGATGCCCTTGGCATTCGCGGTCTGCACGACGTAGTCCATCTTGGTCCAGTCGTACTGGTCGTTGCGCTTCTCCATGTACACCCACGGGACAGCGACCCGGATGTCCGTCACGCCCAATTCCGCCAACTTGGTCAGCGTCTTGTCGATCTCGGCGTCCGACATCGTGTAGAGGTCAGAGTCGGCGACACCCAACGTGGAGGGACTCTGGACGATTCCAGCTCCCGTCTGTGTGGTGCTCACACCCGTCAGGAGGAACGGGATGCCAACCTGTTTCGGCGTGACCGCCGACACCAGCACCGGACCATGGGACGCGGCGGCCACACTGAGCATCGCCGCTGCGGCGCCGACTGCGACCGTGCGTCGCGCGACACGGTGCAGGAGAGAAGGACGGTTCACCAGCGGCCTCCGATGCGTCTGACGCGGACGTTAGTTATCCGCACGCTATCGCGAAGCCCACCGTTTCACGGGTCAACCCGCCACATTGGGCCGTCAGGCGCTGGAGTTGCCGGCCTTCCACTGGGACCACGGAATGTTCCAGTCCCCCAGCCCGTCTGTGCCGGGAAGTGTCGAGCCCACGGTGTTCTTCACCTCGACGATGTCGCCGCGCTTGGTGTTGTTGTAGAACCACTGCGCGTTGCTGGTGCTCACGTTCAGGCATCCGTGGCTGACGTTCGAGTACCCCTGACTCCCGACGGACCACGGCGCGCCGTGCACATAGATGCCGCTGTAGGACATCTGTGTCGCGTATTCGACCTCGGTGCGATAACCGTTGGGCGAGTTCACCGGGACGCCGTAGGTCGACGAGTCCATCACCAGTTCGGCGAACCGGTCGCCGATGATGTAGGTGCCGTTGTTGGTGGGCGTGCTGTTCTTGCCCATCGAGGTCGGCATGGTCTTGACGACCTCGCCGTTCACCCGGACGGTGATCGTCTTGGTGTTGTCGTCCGCGGTCGCGATCACCTCGTCACCGATGGTGAAGTGCGTGCTCACGTTGTCCTGCCCGAACAGGCCATCGCCCAGGTCGATGCCGTAGGTGTTCACCGAGACGTCGACGGTGGTGCCGGGCTTCCAGTAATGCTGCGGCCGCCAGCGCACTTCACGATTGTTCAGCCAGTAAAACGCGCCCTCCACAGGCGGATTCGTGGTGACCTTGATGGCACGCTCGGCGGCGACTCGGTTGGGGATGTTCTCGTCGAACCGCACCGCGATGGGCTGTCCGACGCCGACCGTCTCACCGTCGTTCGGCATCAGATACGGCATCGTCAGGTTGTCCGGCGAGTGCGTCTCGAAAGCCATCGTCTGGGTCGTCTCACCGCCGAGGCCCAGTGACCGCGCCTCGAGGGTGTAGTGCTTGTTGTATCCGAGGGGTTCGTCGGTGGACCACGTCAGGCCGTCGGGGCTGAGCTTGCCCGACACCGCGGTGCCCTCTTCGTTGACCATCGACACCGAGCCCAGGACACCGTCCTCGGCCGTCACCGTGACCGGCTTGTCGACCGCCACACCCACGGCCCCGTCGGTGACCGAGGCCGAGAGCTTCGGCACGAGCAGATCAGCGAACGGGGTGCCCTTGTCGGCGATCCGCTGGGGCTCGGCTGACTCCGACCCCGCGCCGCACGCGCTCACCCCCAGCACCACAGCCGGGACCAGCAGCAGAGCCGCCAGCCAACGTCGACCACCACGCGGACGGGTCACAGAACGGACCTGCCACATATTTTTGTCCCACCTCACAGCCGGAGCCACCCCAGGAATTCTTGGCAACAGTCTAAGGGCAGATTTGGACACCACGCGCGACCGCATCGTCACGCAGAACATTTGCGCAGGTGGGAATATCGATTTCATTCCACGCCGCGATGCCTGATAGTGTCTCACACGCACCAAACGCGCCGTTAGCTCAGTTGGTAGAGCAGCTGACTCTTAATCAGCGGGTCCGGGGTTCGAAACCCTGACGGCGCACAGTCACTTCAGGCCAGGCGGACACCCGCCTGGCCTGAAGTGTTTCTGGGCTGCACTCCACCGCGCAGGCGGTGTTCCCACGCCAGCTCTCCACCGCGTAGGCGGTGTGCCCAAACCTGCACTCCACCGCGTCGGAGGCATCCTCGGGCGGTGGTTTCATCGGGCAGGACACACATCTCGCGGTCAGCAACCGTCGCCCAGCCGGTCCCTCTCGATCCCAGACCAAGATCTTCACCAGCGACAATATGCGCTGGACAACCCCCGAGTTGCGGTGCGGGCTAGGCTGGCAAACGGAACCGCCGGTAACGGGAACTTTGCAATCTTGTGGGTTTACGCCACTTTTACTGGGAATATCGCCGATAACGGTGTTAGCATCGAGTTAGCTGCAGCACATTGTCGATATCGTTCCCAGCCCACGCCGCAACCCAACGAGGTTTAGCTATGTCGACGGCACACCGCCATCTCGGTGACGCTATGGGAACCCCCGGCGCCCACCACGCGCTAACTTCACAGCCCCCGGTTCAGATCAGAAGCTGCAGCCGCATCGGGATGTCGGCCAATCCGCCGGGGTTCCAGTGGTCGTTCGGGTGGTTTCGTCGCCGGTAGCGACGGATCGATCAGCGGTTGCGGATCCGGCGGATCACCAACGCGACCGTGAGCAGTCCCAGGCCCGCCAGCGAGATCGTCACGGCTGGCTTCTGCACGAATGCCAGCGCCTTCGCCTTGGCATCGTCGGCGATTCGCTGCGGGTTCGCGCGCTCCGCCAACAGGTCCACCGTCGACGCGAGTTGCGTGCGCGCCTGATCGATCTCCTTCTTGATCTCTTCGGGATCTCGATCCGCCACGCTCATCCTCCAAGTCGTACCGGCCACGCTGCTGTGTGCCCCTGCCGCACTACCCTAGATCAGCACCGAGCGATATCCACGCACCGGTGGACAGGAGGGAACCGACCTTGACCGCGACCACACGACTCGAAGCCGGCGACAAAGCACCGTCGTTCAGCCTGCCCGACGCCGACGGCAACACCGTGAAGTTGTCCGACTTCAAGGGCCGCAAGGTCGTCGTGTACTTCTACCCCGCCGCGTCCACGCCCGGCTGCACCAAGCAGGCCTGCGATTTCCGCGACAGCCTGGCTGAGCTGAACGAGGCCGGACTCGACGTCGTCGGCATCTCCCCCGACAAGCCCGAGAAGCTCGCCAAGTTCCGGGACGCCGAAGGGCTGAACTTCCCGCTGCTGTCCGACCCCGAGAAGAAGGTCCTCACCGAGTGGGGCGCCTTCGGCGAGAAGAAGATGTACGGCAAGACCGTGCAGGGCGTCATCCGCTCGACGTTCGTCGTCGACGAGAAGGGCAATGTCGAGGTGGCACAGTACAACGTCAAGGCCACCGGACACGTCGCCAAGCTGCGCCGCGACATCTCGGTCTGACTCAGCCGGCGAACATATCGGGGTGGAGCGCGTCATCCCTCTGGGTCGGCGCCGCGCTCTACCTCGCCGTCAGCGTCCTCCTCTGCCACCTCGGCTGGCGACGGTCTCGAAGCGACAACGGATAGGTCGTCAGCGCGGCGAATCGGCACCCAACGCCGCCAGCAGCAGCGTCTCGGCCGTCGCGGCCTTCTCCAGCACCCCCAGGTGCAGGCTTTCGTTGATGCTGTGCGCCTGTGTGCCCGGATCCTCCACGCCGGTCACCAGAATCGTGGCGGCCGGAAACGCGGCGGCGAACTCTGCGATGAACGGTATGGACCCACCCATCCCCATATCGACCGGTGCGGTGCCCCAGGCCTTTTCGAACGCGACGCGGGCAGCGTCGTAGACCGTGCCGCTGGCGTCGATCGCGTAGGGCTGGCCGACGTCGCCCTCGGTGACGGTGACCTTGGCACCCCACGGGACGTGGCTCTCCAGGTGGGCGCGCAGTGCGGCCAGGTGCGCCGCCGCGTCGCCGCCGGGGGCCACCCGCATGGACACCTTGGCCTTTGCGCTGGGGATCAGGGTGTTGGACGACTTGGCGATGGGCGTGGTGTCGATGCCGACCACCGTGATCGCGGGCTTGGCCCACATCCGTTGCACCACTGAGCCAGTACCGATCTGCTCGACGCCGTCCAGCAGGCCGGACTCCTCGCGCACCCAGTCCGGGCCACGGTCGACGTCGGCTGCGGTCCCCTCGTACAGGCCTGCCACCGCGACGTTGCCGTCGTCGTCGTGCAGGCTGGCCAGCAGCCGTACCAGCACGCTCAACGCGTCAGGCACCACACCGCCCCACAGACCCGAGTGCAGGCCGTGGTCCAGGGTCGCCACCTCGACGACACAGTCGGCGAGGCCGCGCAGCGACACCGTGAGGGCGGGAATGTCCGCGCTCCAGTTGTCGGAGTCGGCGATGATGATGACGTCGGCAGCGAGGTCGTCCTTGTGGGCGGCCAGCAGACGCCCGAGCGACGGCGAGCCGGACTCCTCCTCACCCTCGACGAACACCGTCACACCCACCGGCGGCTTGCCGTCAAAAGCGCGCATGGCCGCCAGATGCGTTGCGATGCCGGCCTTGTCGTCCGCGGTGCCGCGACCGTAGAGGCGGCCGTCCCGCTCGGTCGGCTCGAAGGGCTCGGAAAGCCACTGCATGCGATCCCCTTCGGGCTGCACGTCGTGGTGGGCGTAGAGCAGCACGGTCGGGGCACCGGCGGGTGCGGGATGCTTGGCGATCACCGCGGGGGCGCCGCCCTCGCTCACGATCCGGACGTCGTCGAACCCCACACCGGTGAAGAGGTCGGCCACGGCCTGTGCGCAGCGGTGCACCTCGTCACGGCGTTCGGGGTCGGCCCACACCGATTCGATGCGGACCAGGTCCTCGAGATCGGCGCGCACCGACGGCAGGATCTCACGCACGCGCGCCTGCAGATCACTCATGGGGACGAGGTTAGTCGGCCGCCAGGCCGCCGAACGCGCGGCAAGCCCCGTCCAGCGTGCAGTGACGTACACATCACCCGGCGTGTCGCGTACGTGGGTGCGCGCTGGGCGGCAGACGGGTGCGAAACGAGTCGCGAGCGTCCCATCTTGTACGCAGAACCCCGGCGTGTCCCGTACAAACGCCCCGCAAGCGGGGACCCCAGCCCGCTCGCGGGAAAGAGCGGGCCGCTCGCGGGGAACTGGGTGAGCCCGTCAGCTCTCCAGGATCGCCACCGCCGCGGCGGTATCCCCCTCGTGGGTCAGCGACACGTGGATCGTGACCTCCGCGAGATGCTTGGCGATGTCACCGGTGAGGCGCACCTTCGGCCTGCCCCACATGTCGGTGACCACCTCGATATCGCGATGAATCGCCTCCGGCAGTACGGGGCGCTGCGCGAACCGCGACCCCGACCACGCCTTGATGACCGCTTCCTTCGCCGCCCAGCGGGCCGCCAGGTGCCGCGCCGCCACCGAACTCTTGTCGGCGGCGTCGCGGCGCTCCCCGGGCGTGAACGTCTCAGCGAACACCGTCCCGGGCTGGTCGACCTGCTCGGCGAAATCTGGAATGGACACCACGTCGATCCCGACTCCGACTATCGCCACACGCAGACCCTAACGGATGTAGACATCGCCATCGCCGAGGCGCGAGGCCGCATCCAGCAGCATGGCGGCCTCCTGCATCTTCTCCGGCGAGTCGTGGTCGAAGCGACGGTCGGCAGGCTTCTCGTACATCGGCTTGCCGCCGGCGATCGCCGAGGCCAGTCGACGCTGTCCGGCCAGGACGCGCTCCTGCGAACGCTCCAGGTAGGACTCCCGCTCGGCGGGATCGAGGGAGGCCAGGAACGCCTGCGGGTGCACCAGCGCCACCAGGCCCGACACGTGCCCGAACCCGAGGCTGGTCACCAGACCGGCCTTGAGCGGCAACTTCTCGCCCAACCGCAGCGTGTCACGAACCCACACGAAGTGACCGGAGGTGGCCAACTCGTCGTCGACGCAGTCCAGGCTGCGGTTCGGCGGAATGACGCCGTCGCGCAGGATCTGGCACAGACCCATGATCTGGAACACCGCGGCACCGCCCTTGGCGTGGCCCGTGAGCGTCTTCTGGCTCACCACGAACAGCGGGTTGCCCGGTGCCCGGCCCATCGAGTCGGCCAGACGCTCATGCAGTTCGGTCTCGTTCGGGTCGTTGGCCAGCGTCGAGGTGTCGTGCTTGGAGATCACCGCGATGTCGTCGGCGCCGACGCCGAGCTTGGCCAGCGATCGCGCGAGCACCGAGTCCTTGCCGCCACGACCGGCGCCCAGGGCACCGAGGCCAGGAGCCGGGATCGAGGTGTGCACACCGTCGGCGAAGCTCTGCGCGTAGCCGACCACCGCGAGCACGGGCAGGCCCATCTTGACCGCGAGATCACCGCGAGCCAGCAGGATGGTGCCACCACCCTGGGCCTCGAGGAAGCCCAACCGACGCCGGTCGTTGGCGCGCGAGAACTTCGAGTCGCTGATGCCCTTGGCGCGCATCGTCTCGGTGTCGGCGGTGGCCGCCATGTCACCGAAGCCGATGATCGCCTCGAGCGTCAGGTCGTCGAAGCCGCCTGCGACCACCAGATCGGCCTTGCCCAGTCGAATCTTGTCGGCACCCTCTTCGACCGACACCGCCGCGGTGGCGCATGCGCCGACCGGGTGGACCATCGCGCCGTAGCCGCCCACGAAGGACTGCATCACATGTGCGGCAACCACATTCGGCAGGACTTCCTGCAGGATGTCGTTGGGCTTGGAGCGGCCCATCAGGTTGCCGTGGTACATGGTCTGCATCGAGGTCATGCCACCCATGCCGGTGCCCTGTGTGGAGGCCACCATGCTCGGGTGCACCCACCGCATCAGTTCGGTCGGCGTGAAGCCCGAGGACAGGAACGCGTCGACGGTGGCCACGATGTTCCACAGCGCGACACGGTCGATCGAGCCCGCCATGTCCGGGCTGATGCCCCACACGGTCGGATCGAAGCCGGTCGGGATCTGCGCTCCCACGGTCCGCGACAGCTTGGTCTTGCGCGGGACGCGAATCTCGGTGCCCGCCTTGCGGATCACCTCCCAGTCGCCGGAATCCGGGACCGGGCGGGCGACGGTGTGCTCGGGGTCGAACTGCACGAAGGCACGTGCGTCGGCCTCGCTGGACACGACGAACGAGAAGTCCTTGTCCAGGAACACACTGACCAGCAGCGGCGACGCGTGATCGGGATCGATCGCGCCGTCGTCGACGAACTCACGGATACCGCACCGCTCCACGACGGCGTCGTGGTAACGCTCGACCAGTTCGGCCTCGGGCACCAATTCGCCTGTCTGCGAGTCGTACCAACCCGGCTTCGGGTCGTCCTCCCACTTGATCAGGCCCGTGGTCCACGCCAGCTCGAGAACGCCGGCGGCCGACAGTTCGTTGTCGACCTCCATCTCGAAGCGCGTGCGCGACGATCCGTACGGTCCGAGTTCAGCACCACCGACGATGACCACCAGGTCGGCCGGGTCGACGTCGATCTCATCCCACACCGGCGGCGGCGCCGGGGTGTAGCCCCGCGGCGGCGACGGCAGAGCCGCGATGGTGCCGGCATCCAGATCGTCGTCGTCGGAGGCGGATTCGCTCAGCATCTCCTCGCGCGCCTTGGCGGCCAACTCGGCCATGTCGAGCTGGATGTCACCGAGGCCGCCGGTGAGGTCGACCTTGATCGGCGCGACCGCTGCGGTCACCTTCGAATCCACCGTGCACAGATCCAGCAGCATGGCTGCCATCTCGGCGGTGGTGTAGGTGATGACACCGGCCTCCTCGACCGCACCGACGATGGCGTCGTTGTGGCCCATCAGGCCCGTGCCCTTGGTCCAGCCGATCAGCGCGTGCGCCAACGTGACCCGCTCGGCCCACGACGACTCGGCGTGCCAGCGGTTGACCAGCGCATCGAGCGCGGCCTTCGACTCGCCATAGGCGCCGTCACCGCCGAACATCCCACGGTTGGGCGAGCCCGGCAGCACGACGTGCAGTCGCGAGGCGATGTCGCGCTCGGCACCGATGGTGGACAGCCCGCCGATGAGCCGCTGGACGGCCCACAGCAGCACCTTCATCTCCATCTCGGAGCGAGAGCCCGCCTCGGACAGGTCCCCGGCCACACGCGGTGCGGCGAACGGGAACAGCAGCGTCGGGGTCTGGGCGTCCTTGAGGTGAATCGACTGCGGCCCAAGGCTTTCGATCTGCTCGGTACCGACCCACTCGACCAGCTTGTCGATGTCGGAGTACGACGCCATGTTCGCCGGAACCACCCACAGCGTCGCACCGAAGCGCGCGTTGTCGCGGTAGAGCTCCTTGTAGAACGCCAACCGGTCGTCGTCCAGCCTGGAGGTCGTCGCGATGACGGTGGCACCACCGTCGAGCAGCTGACCCACGACCGACGAGGCGATCGAGCCCTTCGAGGCGCCCGTCACCACGGCGACCTCGTCGCTGTAGCGGCCCTTGCCCGGGTTCTCGGCGCCCGCGGCGATGCGGCCGAACAGCGACGCGTGGACGTTGCGGCCGGCGGCCAGGGACTTGCCCTGCCACCAGTTGGCTTGCGTGGCGACCACGTGGCCGGCACCTTCGAACCGCTCCGACAGGTGCGGCCAGTCGGCGTCGATGTCGCCCTCGTCGGCCAGCCACAGCTTGACAAGGTCCTCGCGGGCGCTGGCCCAGCGGTCGTCGAATACGACGGCCTTCTTGGCGTCGAACGCGGGAGCGACCAGACGCGGCCAGTCCGAACCGAGTTCGGTCGTCACCAGGTCGATCAGTTCGGCGTCGGAGGCCGTCTCCGGGGCGGAGACCGGAGCGTCCAGGCCGAGCTGTCCCAGCACCAGCCGCGCCGCTGAGGCGAGCACGCCGTCGGGGCCGGTGACCTTCTCGGCGAACTCACCGAGAGCGGCGGAGTCCACGACACCCCCGCCCGCGGCACCGCCAGCCGACGGCAGGCTGACCGGGATGCCCTTGCGGGCACCGACCGCGGAGACCGCGGCGTCGATCGCCTTGTCGACCTCGGCCGCACTGGCCAACGCACCCTCGTGCAGGCCGCCCAGTGCACCGCCGCGGACGCTCGAACCCTCACGGGTGCCCAGCGCCACCTCGACGGTGACGTGCTTGGCCCAGCCGGGTCCGAGCTCCCAGGCCTTGGCGACCCGCTCGGCGATGTAGGCCGGGCGCTTGCCGGACGGCCCGAAGACCGTGCGCAGCTGGTCGTTGATCGCGTCGGAGAGCACCGGGCCGAAGGGCTTGTAGGTGCGGGCCAGCTTGGTGACCTGCCCCTTGAGTGCACCCAGGTCGGCCTCGGCGGCGCCGTCGATGGCGCCGAGGTTGAGCTCGGAGCCCAGGTCGACCAGAAGCTGGTTGCGTCGCGAGGACGCACCGTCGGTGATCGATTCGATGGAGTCCAGCGCCTCGATCTGATCCAGCCCCATCTTCGCGCTCAGCGCGATGAGGGCGACCGTGGCGTCGGCGGCATCGAACACAATGTCATCGGGTCGTGGCCCACCCGACGGTGCCGCGGGTGCGGCAACCGGAGCGGGCGCGGCCTCGGCCGCAGGAGTCTCTGCGGCGGGAGCCGCTGGGGCACTGTCGAACTCGACTTCTTCGGGCTCGGGATCGGTGTCGCTGGCGAACAGCACCGCGGCATCGCGCTCGGCATTGAGCACCTCGACGGTGCTATGGGCGAATTCGGGCAGCTTGAGCGTGTTGGTGGCCAGTCCGGCGACGGTCGGCGCGTTCTTCACGCCGATTTCGACGAACCGTTCCACCCCGAGTCCGCCCGCGGCCTCCTCGATGAACAGCAGGTCCTGGGTCTCGATCCAGCGCACCGGGCTGGCGAACTGCCAGGCCAGCAGCTCGATCACGACCTTGCGCATCAACTCGCGTGGCTTCTCGTTACGCCAGGTGTCGTAGTCCGCGAGCACCTCGTCGAGCGGCTCGGCCGGCACCAGGTCGCGGATCTCCTGGATGAAATCGCGGTCCAGCGTGAACGGCCGGGGCACCAGGTTCGGGACGTAGCGCCCGACGACGAGCTCCGGATCCCGGTCCCGCGGCAGCACCCGCTCGAGGCTCCGCCGGAAGTCATCCACACCCACTCGCAGCACGCTGGAGTGGAACGGCACGTCGATACCGGGCACCAGGATGAACGACCGCTTGCCACCGCTGATTTCGCGACGACGCTCGACCTCTTCCTCCAGCGCCTCCAGACCGCGCACGGTTCCGGCGATCGCGTACTGCGACCCACGCAGGTTGAAGTTCACGATCTGCAGGAATTCACCTGTGCGCTCGGCGATCTCGTCGACGAAGTCCTTGACGTCATCGTCGGCGAGGTCGATCTGCGAAGGACGGATCGCGGCGAGGCGGTAGTTGGAACGGCCCCGCTCATCACGCGGCACGATGTCGTGCATCTTGGAACCGCGGTGGAACACGGCCTCCAGCAGGCCTTCGAGTTCGATGACGCCCGAGACACAGGCCAGCGCTGTGTACTCACCCACGGAGTGGCCGCACGCGATGGCGCCCTCGACGAACGCACCCTGCTCGCGCATCTCGGCCACCTGCGCTGCGGCCGTGGTGGCCATCGCGACCTGGGTGAACTGCGTCAGGTAGAGAACGCCTTCGGGGTGCTCGTAGTGCACACCCGAGGCGATCAGGCTGGTCGGGTTGTCCCGCACCACGTGCAGCACCGAGAAGCCCAGGGTCTCCCGGGTGAACTTGTCGGCCCGGTCCCAGATCTTGCGGGCGGCCTTGCTGCGGGCGCGCACCTCCATGCCCATGCCCTTGGACTGGATGCCCTGTCCGGGGAAGGCGTAGACGGTCTTGGGCGCGGCCAGGCGTGCGGTCGCCGACATCTTCAGGTCGGAACCGACACGCGCGGAGATCTCGAGCACCTCACCGCCGAGGTCGACGCCGACGCGGTCGACGCGGAAGTCGACCTCGTCGCCGGGCAGCACCATCCCGAGGAAGCGGGCGGTCCAGCCGAGCAGACGGGCCGGGGGTACCGGCTTGCCGTCGGTCGCGGTGACCACATGCTGGCCGGCGGCGGACAGCCACATGCCGTGCACGATGGGCGATTCCAGGCCGGCCAGCAGTGCTGCGGACCGGTCGGTGTGGATCGGGTTGTGGTCACCGGAGACCACGGCGAACGGTCGCATGTCGACCGGCGCGGTGATGGTGACGTCGCGGCGACGACGGCGGGGCGTGTCAGTGGCGTTGTCGGACACCGCTCCCCCGGCCCGGACCGGGTCGGCCAGTTCGGCGGCACCGGTGCGGCCACGGATCGCGAAGCGCTCCTCGAGCGTGGCGAGCAGGGTTCCGTCGGCATCCTTCACCGAGACCGACACCGGTACGACGCGGCCGACCTCGGTGTCGTAGGCGGCCGAAGCCGTTGCGGTGACGGTCAACTGCGCGGTCTCGGCCGGCAGCTTGGCGACCAGCTGGGCGGCGTGGTCGAGATGGACCAGACTCAGCAGGCCCTCGACGACCGGGAATCCGTCGTCGGTGACGGCCGCACCGATCGCGGCGAATACGGCGGGCCAGCAGCGGCC